>JBEHWZ010000010.1:0-171612 GCA_048498955.1 Verrucomicrobiota bacterium
ATCCCGCTCGTGAATCTTTTCGCCGCCTTCTTCAGCTTTACCTTTGCGGGCTATTTTGCCCCGCAAAACCGAGGCGGCATGTCCCCACGCAACGTCTGAACTGATTTTCCAGACCATTTGCCAAAGGAGCCGCCCACCCGGGCGGCTTTTTCGTTTTCCACCCATGAACAACACCCAAACCCAATCGTCACGTCACCCCGCGCCTGCGGGGTTGATTAATCACCCGCGCCCGCTCCATGCTGGCCGCCGTCTTTCCCCTTTGACCGCCCTCTCGTCATGAAATCCGACCTCAAGCAGGAACTCGCCAAGATTCGCGCCGGTATCGACGCCCTCGACCAGAAGGCCGTCAAGCTGCTCAACCAGCGCCTGAAGCTCGCGCAGCGGATCGGCGAACTGAAGCGCGGCTCCCACACCCGCATCTATGTCGCCGAGCGTGAGGCCGATGTCCTCCGCCGCGTCCAGGCCGGCAATGAGGGCCCGATCAAGGAGGCCGCGCTCCAGGCTATTTACCGCGAGATCATGTCCGCGGCCATCGCGCTCGAAAAGCCGCTCGTCATCGCCTACCTCGGGCCCGAGGCGACCAACACCCACCAGGCCGCGCTGCGGAAATTCGGCGCGAGCGTCGATTACCGCCCGATGCAGGCGCTGGCCGACGTCTTCGCTGCCGTCGAGAAGGGCGAGGCCGACTACGGCGTGGTGCCGATCGAGAATTCCACCGAAGGCTCGGTGCGCGACTCGCTCGACCTTTTTGTCGAAACGCCGCTGAAGATCGTGGCCGAGGTCCAGCTCTCCATCGACCACGCGCTCATCTCGCGGTCCCCGCTCTCCAAGATCAAGAAGGTCTACTCCAAGGATCAGGCCCTCGCGCAGTGCCGCCGCTGGCTCCAGCGCCACCTGCCGCATGCGCAGCTCATCGACATCGACAGCACCGCGCTCGGCGTGCAGCACGCCGCCAAGGAAAAGGGCGCCGCGGCCGTCGCCCCGCCGCTGGCCGCCGAGCGTTACGGCGTGCCGATCCAGGCCGCGCACATCCAGGACCAGAAGAACAACACTTCCCGCTTCGGCATTCTCGGCCGCGAGCCGTCCGGTCCCGCCGGCAAAGGCCACGACAAGACGAGCCTGCTCGTCTCGCTCCGCCACGAGCCGGGTTCGCTGCTCCGTGCGCTCCAGCCGTTCGACCAGCGCAAGCTGAACCTTACTCGCATCGAGTCGCGTCCGAGCCGCCTGCGTCCGTGGGACTACATCTTCTTCCTCGACGTTGCCGGCCACTACGAGGACCCCGCGATGCAGGCCGCCCTCAAGGCGCTGCACCGCCAGTGCCCGCTCGTGAAATGGCTCGGCAGCTACCCGGTGGCGAAACGCGCCTGATCTTTTCGCCGTGGCCGCGCTGAAGATCCTGTTCGTCACGCCGGAGGTCGAGCCGTTCGTCAAGGTCGGCGGCCTCGCCGACATGACCGGCGCGCTGCCGTCCGATCTCGCCGCGCTCGGCCATGACGTCCGCGTCGTGTGTCCGGCTTACGGTTCGGTGAAGCGCATTGGCGAATGGAAGGCGCTGCCCGAGCCGCTCGGCGTCGATGTCGGCACCGACGCGCACTGGGCGCGCACCTGGGAGACGGTGCTGCCCGGCACGAAGGTGCCGGCGTATTTCCTCGAGAACCACGAACACTTTGCGCGCCCGGAGGTCTACACCGGGCCGTGGGGTGCGCATGGCGACAACGACCAGCGCTTCGCCTTCTTTTGCCGCGGTGCGCTCGCGCTCTGCCAGCAACTCGGCTGGATCCCGGATGTCATTCATTGCCACGACTGGACGACCGGCCTGCTGCCGATGATGTTGAACACGACGTTGCGCCACACGCCGCTTGGGCGCACGGCAACGGTCTTCAGCATCCACAACCTCGAGTACCAGGGCTACGTGCCGTCACGCGTGATCGAGTTCGCGCGGCTGCCGGCCGGCGAGTTCCAGCGCGACGAGCTCGAGCGCGGCGGGATGGTCAATCTGATGAAGGTGGGCCTCACGCACTCCACGAAACTGTCGACCGTCAGCCCGACCTATTCGAACGAGATCAAGACGGCGTCCGGTGGCTTCGGCCTCGACGGCCTCCTGCGTTTTCGCGCGGGCGACCTGACCGGCATCCTGAACGGCATCGACGATGCCTCGTGGGATCCGGCGCGCGACAAGACGCTGCCGGTGAATTACTCCGCGGCCAACCTCACCGGCAAGGCCGCGTGCAAGGCGCGCCTGCAGGAGCGCTTTGGCCTCGAACAGAACCCGCAGGTTCCGCTGTACGGCGTGGTCTCGCGCCTCGCGTCGCAAAAGGGTCTCGACCTGCTGGCGGACGCGCTGCCGTGGGTGATGGAGAACCTGAAGGTGCAGTTTGTCCTGCTCGGCAACGGCGACGCCGGTTTGGAAAACACCTACCGCGGGATGGCGGAGCGCTATCGCGGGCGCTGCGGCGTGCAGATCGGTTTCGATGGCAAGCTGGCGCGGCTCATCCAAGCCGGCGGGGATTTCTTCGTGATGCCCAGCCGCACCGAGCCGTGCGGACTGACGCAGATGTATGCGATGCGCTACGGCACGCTGCCGATCGTGCGCGCGACCGGCGGCCTGATCGACACGGTTGAGAATTACGCCGAGGGCCAGGCGCGCGGCACGGGCTTCGTCTTTCACGACGCCACCGCCGGCGCGTTGCGCGATACCATCGGCTGGGCGTGTGCGACTTATTACGATCGTCCGCAGGAAATGGCCGCCCTCCAGCAGCGCGCGCTGGCGCAGGATTTTTCGTGGCGCGCGAGCGCGCCGAAGTACGTGCAACTTTATGGGTGGGCGGTGGCAGCCCGGGCCGGCGCGTAACGCGCCGGAGTTAAGGGTTAAGAGTTATTGGTTAGGAGCCATCCCTCCTAACTTCTAACATCTAACTCCGAGCCGCAGGGCACGCAGTGCCCTGCTAGTACTTCTCCACGATCTGGAACATGATCCACGTGATCGCTAGGCCGAAGAAGACCATGCCCGCGAGACCGAAGACAATGACCACAGGATTGTGTTGCTTGATGCCGGCGGCGACGACCGTGCCGCCGACGAGTTCGATCGCGCCAAATACGATCCAGTAATCGCGTCGCCGGCGGTTGCTGACCTGCTTGATGACGATTTCGTTGCCGCCCAATTTCTGCTCCACGGCGAGGTTCGCCGCGAGCACGGCGTGAACGTCGTTCGGGTCATCCGCTTTCGGCGTGTTCTTCGGCGGGCCGGAAACTACCGGGCCGCCGGCCAGCTTCGCCAAGTCCTGCGCGGTCGGCATCGGCGGCACGGAGGAGGCGCGGCGGTTGTCGCGCTTGAACTCCCGGTCCTTGAAGCCGTACTGCTTGCGCGGGGGATTGGGTTCGTCGGACATGTTTCAGTAGAGACCTTGGTTATCCTTCGTCACGTTTACCTTACCGGAATAGTGCTTTTGGATGACCAGCAGGTAGGTCACGGCGAGTGCGAGGGCGGGAAACCACCAGTAGCACGCGATGCGCAGGTTGCCCAGCGGGGCCGCGCTGTCGGCCGCCAGCAGCTGGACGTGTGGATCTTGGGTGGAAAAGAAAAACACCGGGAAGAGCGCGGCGGCTCCGGTCATGATCAGGCCGAAGAGGGAGAACGTGGATCCGACCAGCGCGCGTTTTTCCCGGGCGCCGCGCAGGCCGGTGGCGAGCGCCACGGCGCCGGCGGCGGCGATGAGTAGCGTGAGCCAGGCGAGCGGCCGCCCGGAAATCTGGTTGAAAAGCTCGGGTCGCACGGTGCGCGTCAGCACGGAGATGATCGCGAACGCCGGGACGGCCGCGAACCACAGGCGGACCTGCCAGCGCTTGGCGCGCTCGTGCACGGGCCCTTCGGTGCGCATCACGAGGTAGGTCGCGCCATGTGCCGTGAGCACCAGCGTGAAGAACAGCGCGACCGACAGCGTGTACCAGTCGAGCAGGCCGACCTCGCCGGTGACCCGGAAGTTGGTGAAGAACGTGAGGTAGAACGTGCCGTCCTCCTTCAGCGGCACGCCGCGCACGGCGTTGCCCAGCGCGGCGCCGAAGAGGATCGCAAGGAGGACGTTGCTGCCGAAAAAGACCACGTCCCAGAAATCCTGCCACAGCTTGTTGTTGAGGTGGCCGCCGACCTCGATCGAGAGCCCGCGCAGCAGGATGCACCAGAGCACGAGGAACAGCGCGAGGTAGTAGCCGGAAAACGCTGCCGCCATGAAGCGCGGAAAAGCCATGATCAGCACGCCGCCGAAACCCACGAGCCACACTTCGTGCCACGACCAGAGTGGACCGAGCGCGGCGATGACCTGCCGGCGTTCCTCCGGCGTGCGGGCCACGGCGCGGTGCAGAATGCCGACGCCGAAGTTGCGTCCGTCGAGGACGAGGTAGGTCGCCAGCATGAAGGCGAGGATGCCGTACCAGAGCGCGATCATGCGTGGGCCTCCCCGTCGGGCGACTCCGGCCCGTGGATGACTTCGCGACCGATGAGGAAGAGGAACATCACGCCCACCACGAAGTACAGGCCGACGAGGCCGATGAGCGTGAAGAGCGCGTCACCGCCGCTGACCACCTTGCTGTAACCCTGGCTCGTGCGGAACAGCCCGTAGATCAGCCACGGCTGGCGTCCGAGTTCCGCCGTCATCCAGCCGAGCGTGTTGGCAATGTAGGGAAACGGAAACGCCAGCATGATCAGCCAGAGCACGCCGGTGCTGGTTTCGAGCCGGCCGCGCCAGCGCAGCCAGGTCGCGAGCGCCATGAGCAGGATGAACAGCGTGCCCAGCGTGACCATCAAGTGGAACGAGTAGTACAACAGCTCGATGTTATCGGGCCATTGTTCCGGCGGGTATTCGTTCAGGCCGTGCACGTAGCTCTGGAACGTGCCGTAGGCGAGGAAGCTCAGCGCGCCCGGCAGCACGATGGGGTTTTCCAAGCGGCGTTCGGCGACGTTCGGTTGGCCGATCACCGCGAGGTGGGCGAGGTTGCCGCCTTCGAAGCGGCCTTCCATTGCGGCGAGGGTCACGGGCTGGTGGCGGCCGACCAGCTTGGCCTGGGCGTCGCCGGTGGGGAAGGCGACGAGGATCGAGGCGATGAGGCCGACGAGCGTGCCGGCCTTCAGGTTTTCCCGGGATTGTTCGCGATGCGAGCCGCGCAGGGCGTAGAACGCGCCGACGGCGGCGACGACGAACGAGCCGGTGACGAGCGCCGCGCACTGGTTGTGCGCGAATTGCACGAAGGCCCACGGGTTGAGCAAGTAGTCGCTGATGCTGGCGAGCGCGAGCTTGCCGTCGGCCTGGATCTCGTGGCCGACCGGGTGCTGCATGAAGGCGTTGGTGACGATGATGAAGTAGCCCGACAGCCAGCTGCCGGTGGCGACGCCCACCGCGGCAAAGAAATGCAGTTTTGGCCCGAGGCGTTTCTCGCCCCAGATCAGCGCGCCGATGAACGCGCTCTCGAGGAAGAACGCGAACATGCCCTCCATCGCGAGCGTCTGGCCGATGATGCCGCCGGCGAAATGGGAGAAGCCCGCCCAATTGGTGCCGAACTGGAATTCCATCGGAATGCCCGTGACCACACCCACGGCGAAGTTGAGGCCGAAGACCTTCGCCCAGAAGCGCGCGGCCCGGTTGTATTTCTCATCGCCGGTGCGCAGCGCCTGCCATTTCCAGTACACCAGGAACCACGCGAGTCCCATGGTCAGCTGCGGGAACAGGTAGTGGTACGTGATCGTGAACGCGAACTGGACGCGGTGCCAGAGCGCGGGATCGGCGAGCGATGCTTGCATGGCACCGCACAGGCTGCGCGAACGCCGCGCGGAGGCGAGTGCTTAAAAGCCGGCGGAGAGCCAAAGAAGGCGAATGATGACAGCGAATAAGGCCCGGTGCGTAGCAGCTCAAATATCATCCACCGGCGCCGGCTGCGACAGCCAGTTGTTCTCGCTGTCGGCCATGAACTGCGCGGGCCAGGTGGCGTGGCTGACTTCCCACGGCCGGAAGCCACGGATGGTCGCCGCGAAGGCATCGATCGACTCCTTCGTCGGTTCGAGCGCCAGCCCGTGGATCTGCGCGATCAGGCCGGGCGGTTGGTGCGGCACGGCTTCGAGTACGCGCAGGAACCATTTGTGGAAAGGGTAGAGGGTTTCGTTGTGGGCGAGGACGATGCGCCCGCCGAAGAGCACCAGCTTGCCAACCGCGGTGCGGAGCAGGGTGAGGTTGTTCTTGGCCAGCGCCTGGCCGCAGTACCAGTGCCAGGCTTCGAACTGGGCCTGGAAGCGCCAGAGTCGCGCGGCCTTTTCCTCCACCGGGTAGCGGGCGATGCCCTGGATGCGGCCGACCAGCGAGGATTCCCGCGAGAAAAGCACGCGTGCGTCCTGGAAGGCGAAGCGCGCCGGCTCGCTGCCGCGCGCCTCCACCTCGTCCATGAATTCCAGCGAGGTGTACTTTCCGTCCACGTAGCCTTCCGGATAGGTGCAGAGCTCGCGGCTGAAGAAGCAGGTCGTGCCCTTTTTCATCCGCTCGCGGTGCTCGGCGTCCGAGACGACGATCATCACGTCGACGTCCGATTCCGGGGTTTCAAACCCATGCGCCAGCGACCCGCCAAGCAGCAGTCCGAGCACGCCGGGCTGGGCGGAGAAATGATCCGTGGTGCGCTGGACGGTTTCGGCGTGGTGGGGAGTCATGGAACGTTAGAAGTTATGGGTTAGGTGTTAAGAGTGGAGCCCTTGAAGTCATAGACCGCTGAAAGTCGAATTGTAGCTCCACGGAGCTGCGAGGGCAGGGCCTCTTAACTCCCAACCCCTAACTCGTAACCGCGGCGCGGAAAAGTTGGTAACTTTTCCCCCGCGCCAGGGTTTTCAGGTCACGCACATGCTCTCCAACCTTCGTCTTTCCCTGCGCACGCTCGCCCAATCCCGCGGGTTTGCGTTCATCGCCATCCTCACGCTGGCCGTCGGCATCGGTGCTTCGACGGCCATCTTCAGCGCCCTGCAGGCGCTCGTCATCAAGCCCTATTCGTATCCTAACGCCGACCGTCTGGTGCACGTGTGGTCGGGCGAGGGCTGGCCGCTGTCGCCGGCCGACTCGGTCGACCTGCGCAAGGACACCACGAGTTATGAGTTCTTCGGCGTCTATAGCCCGCAATCCTACAACGTCGGCCAGGAAAAGGCCCAGTCCGTGGCCGGCATCAGCGGTACTTCCGATGTGTTGAAGGCCTTCGGGGTCCGGCCGCAACTCGGGCGCTTCTTTGAACCGGCGGACGATGCGGTGGGCGCGGCGCCGGTGGCGATCATCAGCCATGTCCTCTGGCAGCAGCTTTTCGCCGGCGACCCCGGTGTCCTCGGCCGCAAGCTGCGCATGAACGGCACCGACGCTGAGATTGTCGGCGTCATGCCCGAGGATTTTGAATTTGTCTGTCCGTGGATGCGCCAGGACGACGTCAAGATCTGGACGCCGCGGATTTTCGATGCGGACGAGATCAAGCAGCGTGACAGCCATTATCTGCTCGGCATCGCCCGGATGAAACCCGGCGTGGCGGTCGGCACCGCCGACGCCGAGGTCAAGACGATCGGCAAGCGCTTGAGCGCGGCGTATCCCGACTCGAATACGCGCAAGCTGTTCCTGGTGCGCCCGCTGCACGAGGAGATGACCCGCGACCTCGGCAAGCAGGTCTGGCTGCTCTTCGGCGCGGTGGCGCTGGTGCTGCTGGTGGCGTGCGGCAATGTGGCCAGCATGCTGTTGGCGCGCAGCGCCCGGCGGCAGGGCGAGTTCAGCATCCGCGTGGCGCTGGGCGCCGCGCGCGGCGATTTGATGAAACTGGCGCTGGCCGAAAGCTTCGTGCTGGCCGTCGCGGGTGCGCTGCTCGGCGTGGCGCTGGCCTGGGCCGGCGTGGAAGTGCTGCGCGTCATCGCGCCGGTCACGGCGGCGCGCAAGGCGGCCATTGTTCTGAATGCCCCGGCTCTCGGTTTCGGGTTTGCGGCGACGCTGCTGACCGCACTGCTGGCCGGCCTGCCCCCGGCGCTGGCGGCGATGCGGACCTCCGTCGTCACCGTGCTGCGCAGCGAGGGCCGTGGCGCGACGGGCTCGCGCTCGCGCCACAGCATGCTGCGCGGTCTCATCATCGCGCAGGTGGCGGTGGCGTTCGTGCTCGCCAACGGCGCGGTGCTTTTCTCGCGGGCCTACCTGAAGATCGCGGAGGAGAACCGCGTGCTGTCCTCGGACCAGGTGATCACGGCCAAGATTTCGCTGAACGGCTCGCGCTACGACAAGGACGATGCCCGCGTGCGCTTCTGGTACGACATCGTCTCCCGCGCGCAGGCGCTGCCGGGTGTGACGAAGGCGGCGGTCACCTCGAAGCTGCCGCTTGAGGGTGGCAGCAACACCAACGCTTTGGTCAATGACGAGAAATACGACCCGACGATCCAGCGCATGCAGGTGGAGCGCACTTCCGTGACCGAGGATTATTTTTCCGCGATGGGCCTGCGCCTGATCAAGGGTCGCACGCTCCAGACCGAGGACCGCACCGGCGAGATTCGCGGCGTGGTGGTCAACCAAGCCTGCGTCGCCAAGGCCTGGCCGGACAAGGACCCGATTGGCCAGATCATGCGCGCCAACCAGGCGGAGAAACCCTGGTACGTGGTGCGCGTGGTGGGCGTCGTGGAGGACGTGAAGCAATGGAGCGCCACGGCGGACGTACAGCCCGAGATGTACACCGCGCCCGAGGGCCATTGGGGCCATGGCATCATCCTGGTGCTGCGGACCTCGCAGTCCGTGGCGCAGCTCGCGCCGCTGTTGCGGAATGAGCTGGCGCAGATCGATCCCGAGCTGGCGTTGCGCGACATCCGCACGATGCGCGAGGTCGTCGGCCATTCGATGAAGAGCCAGCGCGCGGTGGCGGGGCTCGTGAACTTTTTCATGGCGGTGGCGCTCGGCCTCGTGGCCGTCGGCTTGTACGGCACGCTCTCGTACCATGTGCAGCAGCGCACCCGGGAGATCGGCGTACGCGCCGCGCTCGGGGCGGTGAAGGGCGACATCGTGCGCCTCGTATTTGCACAGGGCGGCAGGTGGGTGGGGATCGGCCTGGCCATCGGCCTCGCCGGCAGCATCGCGCTGTCCTTCGCGCTAAAGGCGATCGTCTACAAGATGAATGGCATCAGCGTTCCGCTGCTGTTGCTCGCGATGGCGGTGGTCGGACTCGCGGCATTGTTCGCCTGCTGGCTCCCCGCGCGCCGCGCGGCGAAACTCGATCCGTTGGAAGCTCTGCGTTCTGACTAAACCGTCCGTAATCGAGACCCTCCACCGCTGGCTCCCGCTCCTGGCAAATGTTCGTATTACGAACAAATGCGCGGGAGGGAGATGGTGATCACGGCCGCGTCTTGGCCTCGCAATTTGCGAGACGCGGGCGCGACAACTTTTTTCGCGCGCGGGTTCCCGGATTGGTGTGCGCGCGGGATTTTTTATCCGGCAACCGCATTGGGGGAGGTCGGTCTGAATGAGAACCATGAAGACTCCCAAATTCATCCTCTCCCTCGCGGCCACGGCTGCGATGTTGGTTTCCGCTGCCGTTGCCCACGCCGAACTCGACCGCGCCGACCGCCACTTTTTTGAGAAGGCGGCGAAGTCCGGTGAGAACGAGGTGACGATCTCGCAGGAGGCGTTGCCGCATCTCACGAGCCCGTCCGCCCGTGATTTTGCCAACATGGTGATCGCCGACCACTCCAAGGTGAACGCCGAGCTCGCCTCCCTCGCCATGAGCAAGGGCGTCACCCTCCCGTCGCCGAGCGAGAAGGTCGCCAAGAAGTGGGCCAACAACACCAAGGACGTGGACGACGAATATCTCGCGACCATGGTGGGTGACCACAAGGACGCCGTCGACCTGTTCGAGAAGGCGTCCAAGTCCAAGGATCCGGAAATCGCGGCCTTCGCGCAGAAGTACCTGCCGACGCTCCGCGAGCACCTGGCTCTGGCCAAGACGGACAAGAAAATCAATTAAGCTCAATTAAGCCGGCCAAACGGCTTTAGTTCGAAGCTCATAGAAAACGCCCGCCTTCCCGGTGGGCGTTTTTTTTGTAGGGCCGGCGCTCGTCGCCGGGCCGCGGGATCTGCGCGGGTAACGTGGCCTCCCCACACCCCCCGCCCTGTCGGGCACCCCTCTTCATAGAGGGGACCACGAAACCGAAATTTGAAATCCCTCTATGAAGAGGGGTGGCGCGCAGCGACGGGGTGTGTGGGGGATGCATGCACGCTGCGTACACGGCCCGGCGACGAGCGCCGGCCCTACACAATTCATTTTGGCCCAAACTGCGGGTGCGTCTCGATCTGCTTTTCGAGCGCGGCGCGATCCTCGGCGGAAAGGGACGCGGGCGTGCGTGCATCGCTGCGGCGCCAGCGTCCGAGCCAGGCTTCGCCGAGCAATGCCGGCGTGCGCGGATGCGCGGCGGCGCCCTCGGCGCGGGTGAAGGCGACGGTCGTGTCCGCTTTCGGGCCGGTGCCGACGCCGGCGGCGACATGGAAGCCGGCGCCGAGCAACGCGACGCGCACGGCGGTGGCGGCGGAGTAGGTGTAGAGTTCGGCGGACTTCGCCGCGCACGCGGCGCGGATGCGCGCGAAGGTCTCGCGGGTCCAGAGCGGGGTGTCGGTCTTGGCGGAGAACGGGTCGTACAGGATGATGTCCGGCGCCGGGACCTGCTCGATGAACTGGAGGAAATCGCCGTGGTGCAGCTCCCAGTGCATCGCGCCGGAGGCGTGCGCCCATTTGCCGTCGTTCAGGATGGCTTTGGGCGCGGCGTGACGCACGTGCGCGAAATACGCGCCGCGACCGGCGGCGAGGCGCAGCGGGTCGAGGTCGCACTCGAAGCTCACGACGCGCAGCTTGCGGATCGGGTTTTCGCCGGCTTCGGCCAGGCACTTTTCGAAGCAACGCAGCACGGCCATCGCATTGTGTCCCGCGCCGAGGCCGACATCCCAGATCACGAGTTCGTCCGATTCCGCGGCGGTCGTGGTGAGGCGCATGGCGAGCGCGGGTTGCTCGACGTACAGGCGGTTGGCCTCCTCGTCGGGCGAGTTGACGGAATGCATCACCTCGCCGGAGCTGATCTGTCGCACGCTGTTGAAGCCGCTCGGGCCCTTGTGGATCTCGTAGTCGCCGAGGCGCGGGTAATGGAACGGCGTCGCCGGCTTAGGGCGCGTAACGGGATTGTCCATGTCCTCGCGCCCGAGCTCGACGCGCATCTTCTCGTAGAACGGCAGGAACGCATCCTGCAGAATGCTCGCGCGCATCGCGGCCATCAGGCGGTGGTAGAACCGCAGGTTGTGGATTGTGAGCAGGTGCCAGCCGAGGAGTTCGTCAGACTTCACCAGGTGGTGCAGGTAAGCGCGGGAATGTTCGCGGCAGGCCTGGCAGTCGCAGGTGGCATCGAGCGGTTCCTCGGCGAACTTGTACGTGGCGCGGCGCAGGTGCAGGCGGCCGTGCGAGGTGAACACCGTGCCGCGCTGCGCGAGCTGCGAGGGAATGATGCAGTCGAACATGTCGACGCCGCGGTGCACCGCCTCGAGGATGTCGAGCGGCGTGCCGACGCCCATGAGGTAGCGCGGGAGATTTTTCGGCAGGTGCTCCGTGACCACGCCGGTGAACTCGTAGCGCTGCGCCGGCGTTTCGCCGACGGCGAGGCCGCCGATCGCGAGGCCGTCGAAGGGCAGCTGGCGCAGGAAGGCGGCGCTCTTCTCGCGCAGGTCGGTGTGACACGCCCCCTGTACGATGCCGAAGAGCGCCTGCGGGGAATCGCCGCGCGCCGCGAGCGAGCGCACGGCCCAGCGGTGCGTCAGCTCCATGGCGGCCAGCGCCTCGGCGTGTCCGGCCGTCGACGGGATGCACTGGTCGAGCACCATCATGATGTCGCTGCCGATCGCCTTTTGCGTGGCGATGCTCGTCTCGGGCGAGAGCAGGTGCAGGTCGCCGTCGACGTAGCTTTTGAAGGTGGCGCCGGCCTCTTCCATTTTTCGATCGCCGACCAGCGAGAAAATCTGGAAGCCGCCGGAATCGGTCAGCACCGGGCGATCCCAGTTCATGAACTTATGGATGCCGCCGACCTTTTCGAAAACCTTCGGACCCGGCCGCAGGAGCAGGTGAAACGTATTCGCGAGCAGGACGTTCGAGCCCGCGGCCTTGAGCGAGTGGATCGTCTGGCCCTTGACCGTGGCCTGCGTGCCCACCGGCATGAAGATGGGCGTCTGCACCTCGCCGTGGAGCGTGGTGAAGCGGGCCGCCCGTGCGCGCGTGCCGGAGGCTTCGCGTTCGAGTTGGAAATTCAGGCGGGACATGCGCGGCGGGTAATGATCCGCCGAGCACAGCGGGGCTTGCCGCCCACGTCACCTATTAAGTGCAGGGAACAGGAGTTCGTCGGGTGGGAGCGAGGCCTAAAGCTGACCGGACTCGGTTCCGCGCAGAAACTGTTCGTAGCCCTGACGGGTGCTCGCCGTCGCAGTCCGGTTGTCCGCCTTGGGCGTGACGCGGTTGTGCGGCAGGAGATCGGAGTCTTCCAGCACGGAATAAAAAGTGGGATAGGATTCCTTGTCCGGCGTCAGGCTCCAGACATCGAGGCTGGCGGAGGCCGGGGTGGTCCAGCCGACCACGGAATTGCCGCCATAAAGCAGAACCTCGGCGCCGTGGTCGTAGGTCCAGGTTTCAAAACCCTTGCCGCGGCGCTGGCCCAGCGGCTGGCCGAGCAAGGCCACGGTTTGCTGCGCCGAAATGCCGACCTTCATCTTGTCCCACTGCTGTTTCGTCTGCGGCCGCGCGGCCGCGCCGAGCGATCCGGCGAGCAGCAGGCTGAGGAGGAAAAGACGCACCATCGTTTTCATGGCTTAAACATCGGTCCTCCTGAAATAGACACAAACGCCGCGACGTCGTTTCCAGTAAGCGCGCGGTAAAACCTCCGCGGGAGATTTGACTGATTTGTGACAGCCGTTGGAAGGGCGCTGCGCGTCCTGGTTATTGGCTCGGCGTTATTGGTTACGGGAGATGACGAAACGCTTTTTTGGCGCCATGGGATGGAGGCGGGACTATCCAGTCCCGCGAGGCATGCGCCGCGATGCGAATACCCCGCGGACTGATAGTCCCGCCTCCATCCTGGCTGTCACAAAACGAAAGCGTGTTTCGTCTGACTGGGTGATGAACACAAAATCCGTCTCCACGCCTTCGGGCAAAAACATGAAAGTCGTCGTGATCGGCGGCACCGGCCTGATCGGCAGCCAGGTGGTTGCCGGTCTCCAGAAACTCGGTCACGAGGTCGTCGCGGCTTCGCCCTCCTCGGGCGTCAACGCGGTCACCGGCGAAGGCCTCGCCACCGCGCTCGCGGGTGCGCAGGTCGTGGTCGACGTTGCCAACTCGCCGTCGTTCGACGACCAGCCGGTGCTGGAGTTTTTCGACAAATCCACCCGCAACCTGCTGGCGGCGGAAGCGGTGGCGGGCGTCGCGCATCACGTGGCGCTGTCGGTTGTCGGCACCGAGCGCATGCTCGCCGGCGGCTACTTCCGCGCCAAGCTGGTGCAGGAAAACCTGATCAAGGCGGGAAAGATCCCGTACACCATCGTGCGGGCCACGCAGTTTTTCGAATTCGTGAAGAGCATCGCCTACGTCGCCACGCAGGGCCAGGCGGTCCGCCTGCCGCCCGCGCTCATGCAGCCGATGGCGTCGGCCGACGTGGCCGCCGCGCTGGTGACGGTGGCCGTGGCTGCGCCGGTCAACGGTCAGGTCGAAATCGCCGGGCCGGAAGCGATCCGGCAGGATGAACTCGTGCGCACTTACCTGCGCGCGACGAACGATGCCCGTACGGTCGTCACCGATTCCAAGGCGGGTTACTTCGGCAACATCCCGGTCGACGACCGCAGCCTGGTGCCGTCGGGCACGGCGCCGCGTCTGGGTGCGATCCGGTTTGGAGATTGGCTCAAGGCGCAGCCGGTCCAGAAATAAGCGCTCCGCTTCCGCGCCATGCTCGAAACCTTCAACGCCCATCGCTCGCTGCTCTTCGGCATCGCTTACCGCATGCTCGGGCGCGTGTCCGAGGCGGAGGACATGGTGCAGGAAGTGTGGCTGCGCTGGCAGCGGCAGGATCCGGCGGAAGTCCGCCACGCCAAGGCCTGGCTGACCGCGGCGATGACACGCCTGTGCATCGACCAGCTGCGCGCGGCGCGGCGGACGCGCGAGGAGTATTACGGCGTCTGGCTGCCGGAGCCGTTGATGGCCGCGACGGCCGCCGATCCCGCGCAAACGGCGGAGATCGGCGATTCGCTGACGATGGCGTTCATGCTGATCCTCGATTCGCTCGGACCGGTGGAGCGCGCGGTGTTTTTGCTGCGCGAGGTTTTCGACTACGACTACGCCGACATCGCGACCATCGTGGGGAAGGGCGAGGCGAACTGCCGGCAGATCGTGCGCCGCGCCAAGGCGCAATTGCAGGCGGGCCCGAAGCCGCCGGCCCCGCCGACCGACCACGCGCGCCGGTTGGTGGAGCAGTTCCTCGCGGCGGCGGCCAGCGGGGAGGTGGGCGAGGTGCTGGCTTTGCTTTCGGAAGAAAGCACGGTCTACAGCGACGGCGGCGGCCGGGTGAAAGCGGCGGGCCGGCCGATCATCGGCGCGGATCACGCCAGCCGTTTCCTCATCGGGATCTGGCCGAAGTTCGTCACCGAGTTGGAGCGTCGCTTCGTGGACATCAACGGCACGCCGGGCCTGCTCATGCTTCTGCACGGCGAGGTGCAGTATGCGTTTTCCTTCGAAGTGGAGGGCGACCGCGTGCGGCACATTTACATCTTCTGCAATCCGGACAAGCTGCGGCACTTGGTCCGCTGAGGCGAGGGCGGTTGGAGCCGGGGTCGTTGACCCCGGAACGTGCGCGGCGACACGATCGACCGGGGTCAACGACCCCGGCTACAAAAAAGCGAGCTGTCACTTCTGCGGATCCGCGGAGATGATCTCGATCGAGATGGTCTTCGCGGGCCAGCGCGGTTCCTCGACGGCGTCGAGCTTGCCGAGCAGGGAGAACGTCGCGCCCTTCGTGAGTTGCGCGACGACTTCCTTGTTCTGGCGCGAGCTGATCGAAAGGTTGGCGGTGACGTGGTACTTGGCCAGGTCGTTGGTCGCGTCGATGAAGTCGATTTTTCCGGAATCGCGGTCGTAGGACTTCACGGTGCCGGTGAAGCGAAAGCGTTTCGCGAGCCAGTTCTCGACGAGCTTTTTCCGATTCAGGTTTTTCACGATGCCGTTGCGCGACTGGTAGCCGGTGGTGTCGCGGAAGCCGGGCGCGAGACGGTTCGGATCCTCGGCGGCGGTTTCCACCCACACGGCGGCGAGCAGGGCCGGCGGGTCGAGCACGGGGATGCTGGAGACGAGAGTCTGCGTGAGCTTGGCCTCGCCGTGGTCCTCGACCGTGACGTTGAAGGCCACGGGCGTGTAATCGTCGGCGCGGAGCGTGACCTTGATCACGCCGGCCGGGACCTGGTCGAGCGTCAGCGGCGTCTTGCCGACGACACGGGCTTCCAGCTGGACGGTCGCGCCGGCGGGCGTGGTCTCGACAACCAGCCGGCCGAAGGGGAAGTGGACGGTCTGCGAGGCTTCCGTGCCCTCGGCGATGGTGGCCTTGAACGGCAGGTTGGGCCAAGTGGCCAGCACGAGTGTGAGCGGGATTTCGCCGACGGGCAGCGCGGGGATCGTGAGCGGGGTTTTGCCGAGTTCGTTTTCGCCCCAGCGCACCGTCGCGCCGGAAGGTACGGAATCGAGCTTGAGCGAGCCGCTCTGGAAATGAACCGCGAGCGCGCCGGCCTGGCCGACGACGACGGTGGTTTCCTGTTTGAGGTCGGGCCAGCCGGCGGATTTGGCGACCACGGTGTACTTGCCCGCGGGCAGGCCGGGGAAAGTGGGTTCGGCGCCGCTGGCGCGGAAGGTGTCGGCGGCCGGCGATTGGGCATCGGGCACGCGCGTGGCCTCGACGCTGGTGTCGGGGCGGTTCGTCTTGATCACGAGACTGCCGGTGGTCTTCGGGTCCGGTGCGCTGGGGGTGCTGCTGCGGCGCGTCGGCTTCGACGAGCACATCGTGACGCAGAGCAGGAGAATGAGCACGACGACGGCTGCGAGGCCGATTGGGCCATACTTGCGGGCGGCGGAGCCGGGCGGAAATTTTGCGAGAACCGCGTCGAGCGGCGACCACGCGTCCTTCGGCCGGCCGGTGGGGGCGGGCTCGGGCTCCGCCCGGACCACGGTGGCGGGAGCCGGTTCGGGCGCGCGTGGAGCCGGCGCGGGTTTCGGCGCCGGCGCAGGTGGCGGTGGCGGCGGAGTGGAAGTGGGCTTGGGCGTGGACGGCGGCGGGGTATTCGCGGGCGGGGCGGAAACCGGCGGCTTGGCCGTGACCGGCGCGATCTTGTCCAGCGTGCGGTACGCCTCGTTGATCTGCTGCACCATCCGGTTGGCCTCCTGGATGGCGGCCGGGTCGCCGGCGGGCTTGATGCGATCGGGATGCCAGCGTTCCAGCAGGCGGCAATAAGCGGTTTCGACGGCTTCGCGGGAAGCGCCGACCTCGAGCTCGAGAACCCGGTAGCATTCTTTGATTTCCATGACGTGTTGGCCCGTCGCTTCCTGATTACTTCAGGTGTTTTTCAGGGCAACGAGTTTTTCACCGTGGTGCGGTGGCGAAACTGCAGGTTGACCACGGATTACACCGATTTCACGGATCAGTCGGATGCGAGGTTCGTTCGCGCCCGCGCGGATGACGACGGCTGCAACTTTATCGGCGGGCGCCGGGTTATGAGGAAAAGGAAATCGCCATGAAACTTCTTCTCTCCCTTCTGCTCTGGTCCGTGCTCCTCGTGTTGTGCTGGCCGCTCGCCTTTCTCGTGCTGCTGGCGTGGCCGGTCCTCTGGCTGCTCTCGATTCCGTTCCGGATCGTGGGCGCCGCCATGAACGCGATCCTCGCGCTCGTGACGGCGATCCTGATGCTCCCTGCGCGCCTGCTTGGCGCGAAGGGGAGGGCGGGATAGAGGGCGGAGGGCTGAGACCTGAAACCTGGGGTATCGGAAATCGGTTTGCTCCGTTTCCTCCTGTAAGGGCGACGGCCTTGGCTTCGCTTAGTGCGGCGCCGCGGCCAGCGCGTCGTTGAAGTTTTTGAAGAACGCCGGGTACTTCCCGCCCTCGGCGGCGAAGCGCAGCGGCTTCACGCGCTCGACGAGGATTTCGGGCGGCGTCGGCGTGGCCGACAGCAGCTGCATCGATTCGTCGATGAAGGCCTGCAGCGGCATCGCGCGCGGGTCGGTGGCCTGCTGCGCGCCGATCAGTTCGGTTTGCACGTAAGGAGGCGCGAGTTCGAGCACCTCGATTTTCGTATCCTTCAGCTGGTAGCGGAGCGACTCAGTATACGAGTGCATCGCCGCCTTGGTGGCGCAGTAGGTCGGGAAGTTGGCGCTCGGCACGAAGGCGAGACCGGAGGTAACCGTGATGATCGTGGCGGCGGGTTGCTGGCGCAGGTGGGGAAGGAGCACCGCGTTGAGGCGGATCGGCCCGAGCAGGTTGGTGGCGATGGTGGCCTCGGCGGTGGGCAGGTATTCCGGGGCGCCACCGAAGTTTTCGGCGCGCATGATGCCGGCGTTGTGGATAACGACGTTCAGCGCCGGATGCGCCGCGAGTACGCGGGCGGCGAAATCACGGATCGCGCCGGCGTCTTCGATATCGAGGACGAGTGATGCCATGCCGGGGTTGGCGCGGGTGACGGTGTCGAGCGCGGCCTGGCGGCGGCCGGCGATGATGACCTGGTTGCCGCGGGCGTGAAAGGCTTCGGCGAGCGCGCGGCCGATGCCGGAGCCGCCGCCGGTGATGAGGATGGTGTTGTGGGAGGTTTTCATGGTTGGAAATTTGCCGGTTGTGTCGGACGGCCCGCACTCTACCACTTACACGTACCAATGAATAGTAGGCACCTTTTTAAGCCATAGGTACCTAAAAGAGAGTGAAACGCCATGAACCACTTGCTGACAAAAAAACAACTTCGCCAGGCCAAGGCCTACTACGCGCACACGCCTTCCAACCTGGAGATCGACCCGCGGGTCGAGGCCCTGGTCCACGACCTGATCGGCCGGGTGGCGGACAAATGGACCATGCTGATCCTCGAACTGCTGGCGGAAAAGGGCGAGATGCGGTTCACGCGGATCTCCGACTCGATCGGGAGCATCAGCCAGAAGATGCTCACGCAGACCCTGCGGCAGATGGAGCGCGATGGCCTGGTGCAGCGGACAATTCATCCGGTCATCCCGCCGCGAGTGGAGTACAAGCTGACGAAGCTCGGCCTGAGCCTCGGCGAAGCCTTCTGCGGCGTGTGGGTCTGGGCGGCGATGCACCTCGAGGAGATCGGTCGGTCGCGGCGCGACTTCGACGCGCGGGCGAAGAAGACGGCCGTCGCGGGCCGCGCGGCCTGAGTTCGCGCGCGTGATGGCGGGTTTGGGCCGGCGGGTTGTCGGAAGGGAAGGCGGGTTTCCCGCCGACACCCCATTCCTTCCATGCGCTTCTCCTGCCTTCTCCGCCGCCAGCTTGCGGCCGCCTTGATCGCCGTCCTGTTGCCGCTCGGCCTGATCGCGGCGGACACCCCGTACATCTTCACGACGATCGCCGGCAGTTCTCCGTTAATGGGATCCTTGCAGCGCTTCGCCTGGCCGCTCGGCCTCGCGATCGACCCGGCCGGCATGCTCTATGTGGTCGACGGCGACATGGCCTCGGTCTTCAAGGTCACTTCCGCGGGCGATGTGTCGCTGCTCGCGGGAAAAACCGGTGAGTACGCGGTCATCGACGGTCCTGCGGCCACGGCCCGCTTCAAGGCGATCCTGGCGGCCGCCATGGATGGCAGCGGCAATCTCTTTGTCGCCGACAGCCACACCATCCGCAAAATCACCCCGGCGGGCGAAGTCACCACCTACGCGGGCCTGGCGAACACCGATGGCACGATCGACGGTCCGCGCGCGGACGCGCGCTTCGGGGAAATCACGGCGCTGGCGTTTGACCATTTGGGCAACCTCTACGCCGCGGACAGCCAGCATCACACGGTGCGCAAGATCACGCCGGCGGGTGATGTCACCACTTTCGCCGGGAGCGCGGACCAGTCCGGCAGCATCGACGGTTCCGGCGCGGCGGCGCGGTTCGTTTCCATCAGTGCGCTCGCGGTCGACAGCGGCAACGGCTTGTATCTTTGCGAAGGCGGGAGCAACACGGTCCGCCGGATCACGTCGGCCGGCGTCGTCACCACCTTCGCCGGCAGCGCCGGGGTCGCCGGTTCGGCCGACGGTCAGGGCGCGGCGGCGCGTTTCAACGGACCACGCAGCATCACGCTGGACCCGAGCGGCAACATTTTCGTCGGGGACAACGCCAACCACACGCTGCGCAAGATCACGCCGGCGGGTGCGGTCTCGACCTTTGCCGGATCGGCCGGGCTGGTGGGCAGCATCGACGGGACGGGTGGCGCGGCGCGCTTCTTTGAGCTCTCCGGTTTGGTCAGCGATGCGGCGGGAAATCTCTTCGGCACCGATGCGGTGGACGGCACGATCCGCCGGATCACGCCGGCCGGTGTCGTCACCACGCTGGTCGGCGTCGGCCGCGACAATGCGCTCGAAAGCATCGACGGTCCGGACACCGCCGCCGCGCTGGCGCCGCTGACGAGCATCGCGATCGCCGCCAACAACGATGTCTACATCGCGGATTACCTGCACGACGTCATCCGCAAGGTGCCGGCGGGCGGGAAGATTTTCACTTTCGCCGGCGGGATGGACCTGCGCGGCTACGCCGACGGCGCTGCGGCGGACGCGCGCTTCAGCGCTCCCTTTGGCGTGGCGGTCGGTCCGGATGGCACGGTGTATGTTGCGGACCTGGGTAACGACCGGATCCGCAAGATCACGCCGGCCGGCGTGGTTTCCACGCTGACGGGGCTCACCGGCGCCTACGACATTCGCGATGGCATTGGCGATTCGCCCGCCTTCCACGGGGTCATCGCGCTGACGGTGGATGCCGACGGGGCGATCTATGTCTGCGATTCGGGTAATTACATTGTCCGCAAGATCACCGCCGCCGGCGTGGTCTCGACCGTGGCGGGAAATCCGCATGCGTTCGGCGAGGCCGACGGCACGGGCCCGGACGCGCGCTTCTACAATCTGACGGCCATCGTGCGGGATGCGGCAGGGAATCTTTATGTCCTCGATCGCCGCGTGAATGGCGCGGTGGTGCGGAAGATCGCGCCCGGCGGCGTGGTCACCACGGTGGCCGACAGCCTCGGCGCGACTGGCCTCACGGTCGACGCCGCGGGCAATGTCTATATTGCCGGTCCCACGCTGCAGAAGATCAGTCCGTCCGGGGTTAAGTCCGCCGTGGTGGCCAAGGATGCCTCGTACGGAAAAAACGGCAGCACGGGACAGGACATTCAGTTTGAGAAAACCGGCGGCATTGCCGCAGACCCCAAGGGCGCCCTGTACCTCGCCGCCGGTCGGGCCGTGCACAAGGGCCAGCCCGCCGCCGCGCCGGCGATCACGACGCAACCGGCCGGCGCCAGCGTCAAGGCCGGGGAGAGCGTGCGCTTCGCGGTCGCCGCCACCGCCCTGCCGGCCCCGACTTACCAGTGGTATTTCAACGGCGCCGCCTTCCAGGGAGCCACCGGCAGCGAACTGAGCTTCAGCAATGCGCGCGCCGGGGATGCCGGTGATTACACCGTGGTCGCCACCAACATTCTGGGCAGCACGACGAGCACGACGGCGAAGTTGGTGGTTTCCGCCGCCGCGACGCCCACCACGCCGAATCCTTCCAGCGGTGGCGGCAGCGGCGGCGGTGGCGCACCTTCCGCCTGGTTTCTGCTCGCGCTCGCTGGCCTCGCGGGCCTGCGCCGCCGGTTGTTCCGCTGAGGAACCAGGTGCGCACGCCGCGCGTTTCTGCCTGTCCGCTTGCGGGAAATCCGGTCCGGGCTAGGGTGAGGACATGAACCTCCAACTTTCCGGTCAACTCGCTCTCGTCACCGCCTCCACCAAAGGCATCGGCCACGCCATCGCCCGCACCCTCGCGGCCGAGGGCGCCCGCGTCATCGTCAACGGCCGCACGGCCGAGGGCGTCGACGAGGCGGTGAAGAAAATCCGCGAGGCGGTGCCCGGCGCCCAGCTCGAGAAATTTCCCGGCGATCTCTCCCAGGCGTCCGTCGCCACGCAGCTGGCCGCGGCGTTCCCGCAGATCGACATCCTCGTCAACAACCTCGGCATCTTCGACCCGAAGCCGTTCCGCGACATCGCCGACGCCGAGTGGCAGCGCTTCTTCAACGTGAACGTGCTGAGCGGCGTGCGCCTGAGCCGGCTCTATTTCGACGGCATGCTGCAGCGCAACAAGGGCCGCATCATTTTCATCTCGAGCGAGAGCGGCCTGCACATTCCGGAGGAGATGATCCACTACGGCATGACCAAGACCGCGCAGCTCGCGGTGGCGCGCGGCCTGGCCGAGCTCACGGCCGGCACCGCGGTGACGGTGAACTCCGTGCTGCCCGGCCCGACCCGCTCGGAAGGCGTGGCGGACTTCGTCGACAAGCTCAGCGGCGGCAAGCCGTTCGCGGAATTCGAGAAGGAATTCTTCGAGAAGGTGCGCCCGACCTCGCTGCTCAAGCGCTTCGAGACGGTCGACGAGATTGCCAGCGTCGTGGCCTTCGTCTGCAGCCCGCTCGCGGCCGGCATGAACGGCGGCGCGATCCGCGTCGAGGGCGGTCTCGTCAAGGCGATCGCTTAAACGGTTGATTAAACCTGCCCTTGGCACCGGGCGGCCTAGCCGCCACGGTGTCGCATGGCCACAACGGGTGCGACCGCCGCAGGCGGAACCAAGGAAGCGGGCGGCAACGTGCGCGGCATCCTGCTGCTGATCCTCACGGTGGCCGGGTTCGCCTGCATGGACGCCTCGGCCAAGTGGCTCAACCAGCGCGAGCACGCGCTGCAGACCGTGGCGGTGCGCTATCTCGGCAGCTTCCTGCTGACGGCGATTTTCCTGAACCCGTGGACGCGACCCGGCATTCTCCGCAGCTCGCGGCCGGGGCTGCAGGTGGTGCGCGGGGTGCTCATGTTTCTCACCTCGCTCTGCGGCTTCACCGCGCTGCGCACCCTGCCGATCACGGTGGTCACGTCGATTGCCTTTGCCGCGCCGCTGTTGGTGGCGTTGCTGGCGGGGCCGGTGCTGGGGGAGGAGATCGGCCCACGCCGCGTGGTGGCCGTCATCGTCGGTTTCATCGGCGTGCTCGTGATCACGCGGCCGGGCACGGCCAGCTTCCAACCCGGGATGTGGCTCGCGCTCGGCGCCGCCGTCTGCGGGGCGACGTATTATTTGCTCACCCGGCTGCTGTCCCGGCACGACGCTTCCGAGACCACGCACTTCTACACCGGCTTGATCGGCACCGTGGTGAGCGTGCCGATTGCCCTGCCGGTCTGGCAGGCCCCGGCCACGGCGCAGACGTGGCTGGTGATCGCGATCCTCGGTCTCGGCGGCGCGGTCGCGCACTGGCTGCTGATCCTCGCGCACAAGCACGCGCCCGCGAGCGTGCTCTCGCCGTTCTTCTACATGCAGCTGCTGTTTGCTGCGGTCGCCGGCTATTTTGTCTTCGGCAGCGTGCCCGACCGGTGGACGCTGCTGGGCGGCGGCATCGTCATCGCCTCAGGGTTGTACCTGCTGTATCGCGAGCGCGTGCGCCAACGGACGCCGAGTGTGGACGTGGCGGCGTGAGGGTGGGGGATTTGAGATCTGAGATTTGAAATTTCAGATCGGAAATACCGGGCCCGCGAAATTCGCGGAGCCATCTGAAATCTCAAATTTGAGTTTCCAAACCGGGAACCAAACCAGCTCGCAATTTGCGACGCGACGGCCCGGCGTTTTGCGGCGGGTTTTCTTCGGAACGCGCTTCGCGCCGCTGCGGTCTTCACCGGCATGAACTCCACGATCAATGAAACCATCGAAACGCTCAACGACCTGACGGAAATCCTGAAGGACGGGGAGCACGGGTACAAAACGGCGGCCAAGGACGTGAAGGCGCCCGAGCTCGCGAAGATCTTCGAGCGCTATGCCCGCCAGCGCGCGGAATTTTCCTCCAAGCTCCAGGCGCACGTGAACAACCTGGGCGCCAAGGTCGAGAAGCACGGCAGCGTCACCGGCGATCTCCACCGCACCTGGATCAACATCAAGTCCGCGCTCTCCACCAACGAGCCGCACGCCGTCCTCGCCGAGGCCGAGCGCGGGGAGGACGCCGCCGTCGCTGCGTACCGGAAAGCGCTCGATCACCGCGAAATCGACACGCCGACGCGCGACCTGATCAGCCGCCAGTACACCGAGGTCAAGGCCGCCCACGATCACATCCGCACGCTGCGCGACAGCATCACCTACGCGAAGAAGTCCTGAGCGTTGCGCAGCATAGAGCGGTCAGCTTTCAGCCCGGCGTCCCACGGGAAGCCGGGCTTTTGCTTGGGTTTGTCGCCAAGGCATCGACCTCACAGGAGGGAACGGAGAAAACGGAGGACTCTCTCTGTTTCCTCCATTACCTCCTGTAAGGTCGGTTGGTTCAATCTGAGATCTCAAATCTCAAATTTGAAATCACCGCGCCGGGCACGGCCGCGCTTGACATAAGTGAATGACTGTTCATTTATCAACGCCGTGCGCACCCGGGATTCCAAAAAAGAAGCCACCATCCGCCGCAAGGCGCTGGAGCTGATCGTGCGCGCGGGGCTCGATGGCTTCTCGATGCAGAACCTCGCCCGCGCGGCACGGGTGTCGCCGGCCACGCTCTACATCTATTTCAAGGACCGCGACGACCTGCTCTTCCAAGTCTATCGCGAGCAGGTGGAGCTGATGACCAGCCTGGTGCTGGAGGGCTTCGATCCCGAGGGCTCCTTTGCCGACGGGCTGCGCGTGCAGTGGAAGAACCGGGCGCGGCATGCGCTCGAGCATCCCCTTGAGGCGAAGTTTCTCGAGCAGGTGCGGCATTCGCCGTATTTCACGCCCTTCCAGGCGAAGCTGGCGCAGACGTTTTCCGACACGATGCGGCGCTTCGCGATGAATGCCATCGCCCGCAAGGAAATGCGGCCGATGCCACCCGAGATCTTCTGGGCGCTGGCGTACGCGCCGCTCTACCAGCTGATCCGGTTCTCGCAGGAGGAAGGCGGCTTCTTCCGCGCGATGGGCCGCTATCCCAAGTTCACTCTCACCGACGAAATGCTCGAGGCTGCGCTGCAAGGCGCGCTGCGCGCGGTCCGTCCTTAAATTCCCAACTCCCCCTTACCATGCAAGAAGCTCCTCCGCCCGACGTGGCCAATCCGGCCCCGCCCAAGTTCACGTCCTACCAGAAATTCGCCGTCGCGATGCTGGCCTTCCTTCAGTTCACCATCGTGCTCGACTTCATGGTGCTGTCGCCGCTCGGCGCCATCCTGATGCCCGTGCTCTCGATCGAGACGAAACAGTTCGGTCTGGTCGTCTCCGTCTACGCCATCTCGGCCGCGGTGTCGGGCATCCTCGCGGCGGGTTTCGCCGACCGCTACGACCGGAAGAAATTCCTGCTCTTCTTCTACGGCGGCTTTCTCCTCGGCACGTTGTTCTGCGGCCTGGCGCCGAATTATCCGGCGCTGCTCGCCGCGCGCGTCGTGACCGGCCTCTTCGGCGGCGTGGTTGGCGCGGCGGCCTTCGCCATCGTGGCGGACGTGTTCCCGCTCGCCATGCGCGGCCGGGTGATGGGCCTGATCATGACCGCGTTCGGCGCGAGCCAGGTGCTGGGCATCCCGATCGGCATTTATCTCGCGACGCATTTCGGCTGGCATGCGCCCTTCATCCTGATCGCCGCGGTCGGGCTCGCGGTCGGCGGCGTGATCATGTGGCGCATGCAGCCCGTGGACGCGCACTTGGCGCAGACCAGAAACCAGAGCCCCGTGAAACATCTCTGGAAAACCGCCACTTCGCCGCGCTATGGCATCGGTTTTCTCGCGACGATGCTGCTCGCGACCGGTGGCTTCATGCTGATGCCGTTCGCCAGCGCCTTCACGGTGAACAACCAGCACATCGGCCTCGATCGCCTGCCGCTGCTCTACATGATCACGGGTGTCTGCTCGATGATCCTCGGGCCGCTGATCGGGCGCCTGAGCGACCGGTTCGGCAAATACGCGACCTTCTGCGTGGCGAGCGCCCTCGTGGTCGTGATCGTACTCTATTACACGACCTTGGAAAACGCGCCGTTTTGGGAGCTGATCGTGATCAGCATCGTGATGTTCGCGTGCGTCACCGGCCGCATGACGGCCGCGGGCGCGCTGAACTCCGCGGTGCCCGCGCCGCAGGACCGCGGCGCCTACATGTCGATCAGTTCCTCGCTCCAGCAGCTGGCCGGCGGCATCGCCTCCCTTTGCGCGGGCCTGCTCGTGCACCAGAGTGCCAGCGGCCACATGGAGCACTACCCGCGCATCGGCATCGCCGTGGCGATCGCGACGCTGGTTACGATCGTGCTGATGTACCGCGTGCACAAGCTCGTGGCGGAACCGGCAAAAGCCGCCTAGGCGCCGCACGGCCCTGAGGTTGGCCGCAAAGAGGTGCAAGAGGCGCAAAAAAGAGAGCTCGGAAATTCCGGGCTCTCTACTCTTCGCTCTGGGCTCTTAGCTCGCTCAGCCGATCGCCAGCAGCTCGACCACGAAGACGAGCGTGGCGTTCGGCGGGATGGCGCCGGGGTAGCCTTGTTCGCCGTAGGCGAGGTGGCCGGGAATGGTGAGCTTCACCTTGTCGCCGATCTTCATCTGCGCGACGCCGAGATCCCAGCCGGCGATCACCTGGCGGGCGCCGAGGACAAATTGGAACGGCTCGTCGCGATCGACGGAGCTGTCGAACTTCCGGCCGTCTTCAAACGTGCCGGTGTAATGGACGGTGACGAGATCGCCTTTCTTGGGGGCGGCGCCTTTGCCGGCGGTGATAACTTCGGTTTTGAGTTCGTTGACGGGCATGGCGGGAAGAAAACACGAAGTAGCGAGGAAGCGAAGAGGAAATCGGATCCGGGCGATTCCCTTGGTTTGGCTGCTTTGCTTCTGGAGGTTTCCGGCTTAAGTCTGGGGCATGGAAATCAAACGGGCGGGTTCACAACCGTCGGGCAAGGGCCCGGCCGACTGGTTCACGGGGACGGTGCGGATCGATCCGCTGTTGCAGCCGGTCGCGCCAGCGCGTGCCGCTGGGGCTCACGTCACATTCGAGCCGGGCGCCCGCACGGCCTGGCACACGCATCCGCTGGGACAGACGCTGATCGTCACCTCAGGTGCCGGACGCGCCCAGAAGTGGGGTGGGCCGATCGAGGAAATCCGTCCGGGTGACGTCGTTTGGTTTTCGCCGGGCGAGAAGCACTGGCACGGTGCGGCGCCGACCACGGCCCTGACCCATATCGCGATTCAGGAGACGCTCGACGGCAAGGCCGTCGACTGGCTGGAGCACGTGAGCGAGTCGCAGTATGCGGCTGCGCCGCAGTTAGGAGTTAAGAGTTAGGAGTAATGTGATTCCGGTCCTCCCAACGCATAACTCCTAACACCGAACTCCGGCGGCGGGAGCCGCCGCCGGTCACGCCGGCCGTCCCGGCGTGATATTCCAGCGGACGAGGCGCGGGCGGTGGTCGCGTCCGGGATCGCGGTCGAACACGGCGTAGGAGGCGGTGTCGATGGCGAGGTGACGCGCGTGGGTCACGGGCAGTCCGGTCCAGCGCACGGCGAGCACGCGGCCGAAGTGCCCGTGCGAGAAAGCGGCGATGCGGCCGGTGAGCTTCGACAGCTTCGCAATGAGGCGGTCGGCGCGTGCGGTGATCTGTTCGGCGGATTCGCCGCCGGCGCAGCCGTCGGTGTAGATGTCCCACGTCGGCCGCGTGGCGCGGATCTCGGCCATCGTTTTCCCGTCGTAGTCGCCGTAATCCCACTCGGCGAGATCGGGCTCCACGATCGGGTTGGCCTGGCCCGCCAGTTCGGCGGTGCGACGCGCCCGCTGGCGCGGACTCGAGAAGACATGGTCGAACACCACGCCCTGCAGCCCGGCGCCCAGCAGCTTCGCCTCGGCCTCGCCGTGCGGTGTCAGCGGCAGGTCGGCGCGGCCCGTGTGTTGTCCGGTGAGCGACCAGGCCGTTTCGCCGTGGCGCATGAAGTAAAGTTCCATGCCGTCATCAGGCGCGTTGCGACGCGCGAGGCCAATTCTTTTCGGCAGCCGGTCTCAGCGCAGCAGCCCGAGATCGCCGAGCCAGATCGTCAACAACTCGGGCCACTTGGCGGCGCCGAGTTTCTCGTAGCCGGAGCCGGGACTGCGGCCGGTGGCGCCGGTGCCGTGGCCGCCGCGGCGGAAGACATGGAATTCCGTTGGGATCTTCGCCTTCCGGAGCGCGAGGTAGTATTCGCCGGAACCGGTGGCGAGCGGGTCGTCGTCGTTGACAAACAGGAAGGTGGGCGGCGCGTTGGGCACGATGACCGGGATGCCGGCCGCGCCAAAGCCCGGATAACCGAGCACGGCGAAGTCCGGGCGCGTGTCGGCGGTGAAGTTGTTTTCGCCCAGCGCGGCGAGGTGGCCGCCGGCGGAGAAGCCCATGACGCCGACGCGCGCGGGATTGACGTGCCACTCGACGGCGCGACTGCGCACGACGCGGATGGCCTGCTGGAGATCGGCGAGCGATTCGACCTCGACGCGGTAGGTCGAGCCCTCCGCTTTGGCGAGGCGGCTGCGGAGGACGAACGCCGCGACGCCGATAGCGTTGAGTTTCTGTGCGACGAGTTCGCCCTCGAGATCGACGACGAGATAACGATGCGCGCCGCCGGGCGCGATGATCACGGCCGTGCCATTGGCCTTGTCCGCCGGCGGCAGATAAACGGTCAGTGATGGCACATGGATGTCTGTCACGCGATGCCACTGGTCCGGCGTGGCGCCATCGATCCAGCGTTCCGGCGCGGTCTGGCCCTCGGAGCCCGGCGCGGCACCCGGCCAGAGTTTAACCATCGGTCCCGACGGGGTAAACGGCCCGGAGGCGGATGCGGTCAACGCGGCGGCACAGGCAACGAACACGAGGAGGGATTTCACGACTCCTGCTTGACGGAAATTTCGGTTCCCCGCGAATGCTGATTCGCACTCTGGTTTTTTTGGGAAAATTGGGGGAAAGTGTCCGTTTCGGCCCGGTACGTTCGTTGTATTGATGAACCCTTCTTAACATGGCCTCCTCCAAACTTCGCCAGCACATCCTTCTTCTTCAGTATCCGCCCGGCGCGGTCCAGCCTTCGCCAGCCGAGATGGAAAAAATCATGATCCGCTTCGGCGCGTGGATGGATGGGCTGAAAAAGCAGAAGCGCGTGGCCGCGACCAACGGATTAGAGCTGACGGGCAAAAGAGTCAGCGGCCCGGTGGGTGAATCCGTCGTGACCGACGGCCCGTTTGCCGAGGGCAAGGAAGTCGTGGGTGGCTACGTGCTGTTGAATCCCTGCACCACGGCGCAGGCCGTCGCCGCGGCGAAAAAGTGTCCGGGCCTCGACCATTGCATGATCGTGGAAGTGCGCCCGGTCAGCCACGGGAGCGGCGCGAAACGCTGATCACACGCAATCGCGGGCGAGGAGCTGGAGCCGCTCCGAGCCCTGCAGCCGCTTTTCCCAATCGTGCGGAAACCGCGCCCGCAATTCGCGCAACCGGCGCAGCGAACTGCACGTGGGGCACGCCTGGTAGCAGCAGTTCGGATTCAGCCGCAGGCGTTCAAGCACCGGAAGGTCAGGCGTGGTGACCGGTTCGCTCATCAGCCGCGACGCTACTCCTCCGACGCTTTCGTGCGATGGAAATCTTCGAATCAGGCTTAGCTGCTTCGTTTCTTCGTGTTGTCCTTCCGAACGAACAGCACGCGCTCCCGCCGGCGTCCGTTCAGAATTTGCCCGAGCCAGGTGGCGCGGACGAACAGATCGTAGCTCAGCAACGCGAGCGCGATGGTGGCGCCGGAGATGAGCGCGAGCTTTAGCGTCCAGTGCAGCGGCCATTCCGCGACGGCGACCTGCAGCCACACCACCACGGGCAGGTGGACCAGATACATCCAGTAGGACGAGTCGGCGAGATAGCGGATCGCCGGACGCGGTTGCGCAGCGAATTTCCGGAAAATTCCCAGCGTCAGAGCCACCAGCGTCCACATCAGCGTCGCATACGCCACGACGAAGCCGAGGTGAGCGGCTTGGAAGTGCTCGTGCGCCGGATCGCCCTGGATCGCGCCTAGCTTAAAGGTGGCGACGGCCGCGATGACGAGCAGCAGAAATTTCCCGAGCGTGATGCGGCCGAAAGCGGTGATGGCGTCCGTCCGGCGCGCAAACACCCAGCCGAGCGCAAAGCATCCGCCATACACCGCCAGCACCGGCAGGTGGGGCTGCAGCGATTGGTCGGGCGTGTCCATGTTCCAGAAACGCATCTGCCAAAGTGCCGCCGCCGTCGGCAGCACGAGCACCAGCACACCCCACGGCGAACGAGCTACCCAGTCGGTGAGAATGTCCGCGCGGGTGCGCAGCCGATCCAGTCCAGCTTCACCCCCGAGTGCTCGTGCGCTCAGCGTCACCAGCTGTCGCACGCCGAGCAGCAGTCCCGTCGCCAGCAGCAGGTAATAGAGGAACCAGAGGTGCGTGCCCGTGAATATTCCCGCCGGCAGTTGCCGGAGCGACGCGAAGCCGTCGCGGATCCCGGCCCAGAAATGATAGTCCCCGCGCATGCTGGCCGCACCCATGATCCAGCCTGACAGCAGCAACGGTCGCAGCAGAAACCATCCGGCCACGAACGGCACGCCGAGCCGGATCAGGCGTGAGCGCAGGAACGGACCGGTGCCGTGGCGATGGAAAAGTCCGTGACTGAAGAAACCCGCGAGCAGGAAGAACAGCTCCATGCGGAACGAGTGACTGAGCACGAAGAAGTCCATGATGATCGCACCGGTGGAAACATCCTGCACCGCCCAGCCCATGAAGTACGGCGAGAACGACAGGCTCGCGTGAAAGACTACCCCCAGCAGCAACGCGAAAGCCCGCGTGGCATCGAGGTAATCAAGCCGCGACGCTGGAGAGACGTTGCTCGCCGCCGGGCTCGAGTTCCCTTCCTCAGTCGGCTTGGCCCCGGCTTCCCCAGTCGACCAACCGAACCGTAAGTAGTCTATTAAACTACTTAGTGGCCGGCCGCCAAAGGGTGTTTTCCGAGGGGGTTTCGGAAACATGTCATCTATTAGATGACATGTTTCGGAAGTTGCTTTGGTACCTGTTCCGAGCGGTGAGAAGCTCGGGGTGGGAATCATGGGGGTCATCGGAGGCTGCGCTCAGTAGAAGCCGAGTTCGTCGACCTCGTAGGCGAATTTGTCCGGGGCCATGGCGAAGGACACGAGGTTGACGCTGGTGACGAGCTTGGTGTTGAGCGGCGTCTGTGCCGACCAGGCGCGCTTCATGTCGGCGAACGGCACGCGCACCTCGGCGAATTCGCCGCGTTTCACGACGGCGGGCGCGCTGTGGAAGTCGTAGTTGTCCACGTCGGCGCTCGCGACCTGGATGACGAGGGTGCCCTGGGTGACCTTCACGCGGAGGCGCACGCCCGTGTAGGCGCTGACGTCCTGCGGCTTGGCGTCCGGCGTGAGGAGGAGTGGGACCGAGATGAAAGCCGGCGCGCCGCGGCCGGGGGCCAGTTCACCGGCGACGAGGAGCACGCCGTTTTCCACGCGTTGCGTCGCGTGCGACTTGCTGCCGGCGCTGGCGTCGTCGATCAACAGCCGGCCCGCGCCGCGCGAAGTGTGGGCGGCGTCGGCGAAATCATCGACGAGCACGCCGTCGGCGGAAAACGCGCGGGAGGCGAGTGGACCGCAGGTGGCGGCGAGGAAAAGGGCGACAGGTAGGAACGAGGCCGGGAACAGGGATTTCATGGGAATGGATTTTGATGGGTTCATACGAAGGTTCGCCCACAAGTGCCCAAATCCGGATCGCGGGTGACAAAGTTTCGGGCCGAGCCGTAAAGGCCGGCAAATGCCAGACGCCAGAATCCAAATGCCAAAAAAGCTTCAGCCTTCAGGGTTCAAAATTTCCAAGGCTTTGGAGTTGTTTGGCATCTGGTTTTTGGCATTTGGCGTTTCGTGTGCACCGCCCCTGTTCAAGGCATGAGGCGGAGAAAGATCTTCGAAACCTTGTCACCAGTCGGGGCTTTTCGGGCACATGCAGGTAAGCCAACCTATGCGCACCTCTTCCGAAGCCATGTCCGCCACCGATCTCATGACCAGCGATACCGAGCTGGTTGCCGCCACGCTCGCCGGCGACCGCCAGGCGTATGGGCGGATCGTGGAGCGTTACCAGCGGCTGCTGTGCTCGTTGGCGTTCTCTGCGAGCGGCAGCGTGGCGCAGAGTGAGGATCTGGCGCAGGAGACGTTCGTCGAGGCGTGGCGCCAGCTGGCGAATCTGCGCGAACCGGAAAAGCTGCGGCCGTGGCTGTGCGGCATCCTGCGTTTCAAGGTGAGCCGGCTGCGTCGCGCCGACGGACGCGAGCCCGTGCGCCGGGCCGACCCGCTCGACGAAGCGGCGGCGGTGCCGTCGACCGACGAACCGGTGCCGGACCAAGCGGTGCAGCAGGAGGAGCAGGCGCTGATGTGGAGCGCGCTCGAGCGCATGCCGGAGATTTATCGCGAGCCGCTGGTCCTCTATTACCGCGAGCACCGTTCCGTGGAGCACGTGGCCGCGGCGCTCGACCTGACGGAGGACGCCGTGAAACAGCGCCTCGCGCGCGGGCGGAAAGTTTTGCAGGAGCAGGTGCTCGCGTTCGTCGAGGGCGCACTGGCTCGCTCCACGCCGGGCAAGCTCTTCACCATCGCGACGCTCGCGGCGCTGCCGGCCTTGGTGGCGCCCACGCCGGCGCAAGCCGCCGTCGCGGCGGGAGCCGGTGGCTTGGCTGCGAAAGGCGGGGCGCTGGCGAAAGGCACGTTCGCCGCGACGCTCATCGCTACGTTCAGCGGTCCGATCAGCGCCGTGCTAACGCTGCGCGCCAACCTCGACCAGGCGCGCACCTCGCGCGAGCGCCGCGCCGTGACCAAGATCACGATTGTTTATTTCTTCGGGGCGCTGGCATTTCTTGGCGCCTTGTGGCTGCTGCGCGCCGGCTCGTGGCGCTGGTGGGAACAGCGCGTAGCGTTCGCGGTCGTCGCCCAATTGCTGGTGCTGGCTTTTGTTGTCGTGTGGCCGGTGAGTCTGGTGCGCGTCATGCGGCACATGCGGCGCCTGCGTTCGTCGGAGCGGCAGGCGCATCCCGAGCTGTTTCGCGACGCGCGCGACCAGGTGGGCTCGGCGGCCGGCGAGTATCGCAGCCGCCTGACGCTGTTGGGCGTGCCGCTGGTGCACTGCCGGTTTTCATCCCCCGACGAAGGTCAGCCGCCGGTGTTCGGCTGGTTCGCGGGCGGAGACCGGGCTTACGGCCTGCTGTTTGCGTGGGGCGGTTACGCGGTGGCGCCGATCAGTGTCGGTGCGGTGTCGGCGGGTATCATCGCGCTCGGCAATCTCAGCGTGGGCTTGTTCAGCTTCGGCACGGTTGCCCTCGGCTGGGTGGCCCTCGGGTGCGCCTCGATGGGCCATGATGCGTTCGCGTGGTTGTCCGCGCTGGGCTGGAACTCGGCGCAAGGCGGCGGTTTTGGTATCGCGCAACACGCGGCGCTGGCGTCGGTGGCTTTTGCCGAGCAGGTGAACAACGCTGCGGCGCGCGCGCTGCTGCCCGATCCCGGCAGCCAGCAGCACCAGCTGGGATTCATCACCGTGCTCACGCTGCTGTCGCTCGTGCCGGTGATTTTCTACGCCCGGGCGGTGCGGAAGCGGATGGGACGGAAGACGGAAACCTGAGACTTGAAACCTGAAACCTAAAATTTCGGATCTGCCATCCCGGATTTGAAATCGTATTTCCCTTCAGGTCTCAGGTTTCCGGTTTCAGGTTTCTCCACCCGCGTCAGCGGGTGGCTCCGAGGATCTCGAGTTCGCCGAGCTTCACGTGGCCGGCGCGCTCGCTGTCGGCGCTGCGCAGGATGGGGACGTCGCTCTCGCGGCCAATGGAATCCGCGGCGGCCCACAGCATCGTGGGCAGCGCCTCGGTCATGCTCTTGCCGTTTGCGGGGAGGGCGATGCGGGTCTGCCAGTAGATGACGGGGTGGGGCGTGCGCGCGGTCTTGTACTCGAAGGCGGTGATGATGATCCCGTAATTGGGGTCGCGCATGTTATCCAGGATGGTCTCGGTCTCTTGGGAACGGAAGCTGCGGCGCCAGATTTCCGGGCCGAGCTGGCCGGGAAAGGAAGGCGCGGCGATGTCCCGACCGGCGTTGTAGCCGAGGAACCACGTCAGGTCGGTGTAGTGCGAATCCATGTAACCCCACTGCACCACGAGGTAGAGCGAGGGTTCGTTCACACCGGGGGTGGCGCCGAGGTAGCCCTGTTGCGCGAGAATCTTGGCGATGAACAGGTTCATTTGGTGGCGATCCGGTTCATCGTCACCACGGATCGAGCCCAGTTTGCTGCCGAGCGAGCGGCCCAGGTAGTAAACGGGAGCCGATGGCGTGGGCGGCGTGAGTTCGCGTCCGGCTTTGGTGGTGTCGGTGTTGACGATCACGTTGCCCCAGTAGCTGCGGAAAAACCCGAAGCCGGCGCCGTGCGCGACGGGCGCGAGCAAACCGAGGAGAACGAGTCCAAGTGCGAAAGTGAGCCGGGGTAGACGCACGCCCGGACCGTACTCACTGCACGCGAGACGTCAAACGACGTGGGCCGGGCGGCGAATGGGGCAATTCGAGAAATTTGAGATTTCAGATCTGAAATCCCAGATCAAAATTTCAGGTTTCGCGTTCGCGGCAGCGCCCGCTCAGTCGTTCAGGCCCTTGCCGGCGTAGATGTGCGGGGCGCACTTCTCGACGCGGGCGGCGCGGGTTTCGGACTGCTTGGCGCCGGCGAAGAAGAGCAGGTAGCCGCGCTGGCGGCCGGGCGTGAGCGCCTCGAAGGCGGTCTTGAGCGATGGTGTGCTGCGCAGGCGCGCGGCGAACTCCGGGGCGACCGCGAAGTCCTCGGTCTGCTTGTACTCGATCTTCGCGCCGGATTTTTCCACGGCGATCGCGTCGAGGATGTAGGCCTTGAGCGTCGCGGCCTGGGCGGTGACTTCCTTCGCGCTGGTGAAGCGGATCTGGCGCGCGGCCTGCACGTTCTCGGTCTGCTGGATGAGAATGTTTTTGGGATCCTTCAGCAAGGCGCCCTTGGGGAAGAGCAGGGCGCAGTATTCCTTGAAGCCGTGCATGAGCACGACGTTGCTGCCGTCGACGCTGTAGCAGGGCTTGCCCCACTTGAGTTCTTCCGTGAGCGGGCAGCTGAGCGCGATCTGCCGCAGCTTGGTGAAGGCGTCTTTCCACTTGGCTTCATCCTTGTCTTCGAGGAACGCATCAACCTTCGGATTCTTTTTTGCAGGCATGGGAGGGCGTGGGGTAAGGGGGCGGTAAGAGGGGTATTTAGTGGATGGGGTGCTGAAGTCAGCTGCTGTTTTATTTAACCGCGGATTACGCAGATTGCGCGGATGACGAACCAATCTTCTCCCAGAAGAAAACGAAGGTAACCAAGAAGGGGTTTTCGGTGTCTTGAATCTGCGCAATCCGCGTAATCCGCGGTCAAAAATCATTGTCCGTTCGCGGTGCGGTCGTTCGTTGAGTATTTGAAACCAACTCATCAACGTCTGCTGCCAATCCCCCGGAGAAACCCCTCATGTCCACCAATACCGTCCGCTTCCATCGCGTCCTCAAGACCAGCCCCGAAAAAGTTTACCGCGCGTTCCTCGACGCCGATGCCATGGCCAAGTGGCTGCCGCCGTACGGCTACACCTGCAAGGTGCACCACTTCGACGGCAAGGTCGGCGGCTCGTTCAAGATGTCGTTCACCAATTTCACGACGCAGAAGGGCCATTCGTTCGGCGGCACCTACCTCGAACTCGTCCCCGGCCAGAAGCTCCGCTACAACGACAAGTTCGACGACCCGAGCCTGCCGGGTGAGATGACCGTGACGGTCACGCTGAAACCCGTCCTCTGCGGCACCGAGGTGAACATCGAGCAGTCGGGCATTCCCGCGATGATCCCGCCCGAAATGTGCTACCTCGGCTGGCAGGAATCGCTCCTGCAGCTGGCGACGCTGGTCGAGCCGGATATTCAGCAGTGACGCGCGCTTTGCGCGCGTCGGTTAAGGGTTAGGAGTTCTGAGTCGGATGGTTTTCCACCTAACCCTAACGCCTAACTCATAACAGAGCGGCGAAGCCGCTCACGCCGACAGGCTCGCGAGCGCCAGGCCGGCGCCGTGGGCGAGGGTTTTGACGGTCGTGATTTCCTCGGCGGTGGCGAGGTGGCGCTTGGCCCAGTAGAGGCCGAGCGCGCCGATCGGGCTTTCGTGGCGGATCGGGGCGAGCAGCAGGCTGCGCACGAAAGTCGGGCGATAGGCGGCCCACGGGACGCGCGCGTCGGCGTACACGTCCTCGATCACGACCAGCTGCGCGTGGAGCATGCACCAGCCGCTGACGCACGCATCCTGGGAAAACCGGTAACCCTTCCACAACGGGCTGATCGCGTCCTCGTCGGCGTAGTGGCATTGGTTGCCGTCGCGCAAAATGAAGCTGACGCCGTCCGCGCGCGTGAGCTCGCGGGCCGCGCGGCGCGTGATGCGCATGACTTCCTCCAGCTCCCCGGCTTCCACGAGTTTCTTGAGGGCGTCCTCGGCGTTGCGAAATTCGGGCGTGGGTGAAGCTTGCTCCATGGCATCGCTCATAACGTCACGCCGTGCGCCCGGGTAAAGCGAAACTATCAGCGCCGCAGTAGGATCCGTCACAATTTTGTCACCAAACTTCACGAATTTTTCGTCGCCGAAATTCTGGCAATTCCCTCCAAAACATTTCTGCGAATCGGCCCAGTCCCACGAGCAACGAGAAATTTCCGACCAACGGCTGCAAAGCCGGGATTAACCACAGAGGCACAGAGACACAGAGAAAACCTGAAGCCGGTTTTTAACCACGGATTACACCGATTGCACGGATCCGGCCTGCTTTTGGTTTTCTTCGTGCCTTCGCGTCTTCGCGTGAAAAACGGATCGGCCTTCAAACCGTCGCCAGTCGTAGCAGCTCGCGCAGACGCTTTGGATCCGTCGCCGACGTCTTCGCCACGAAGCCGCGGGCGTGGGCGAAGTGGACGTCGGGTTCGTTTTTGATCCGGGTGAAGTCGAGGCGCGGATTATCGCGGTGGCGCGACAAGCCGTAGCCCGCGCTGCGCCGGTCGGGCGTGATCGTGGCGACGACGCGCGTGTCCAGGCCTTGTTCGGTGATGTAGCGATCGACGGCGGCGGACGGTTCCTCCGGCAACGGCTCGGTGCGCGGCAAAAATAGGACGGCTGTAGCCGAGGCATTGTCGGCGGAAGTTGTCAGGCCATCCAGCGTCCAGAGTTGCGCGTGCTGGCCGATGAACGTCAGGCGCGCGCGGGTGGTGCGGAGGTAGTCGAGCAGGTCGGTGCCGACCAGGCGCATCATTTCCCAGAGCGGTTCGCCCGGGGAGTGTTTCGTTGCGGCGGCGAAGCGGCGCAGCAGCGTGCCGTCGAGGGGCGAGTAGAGCTTGAAGACGATGTCGCGTTCGATGCCGAGCCACTTGGCGGTGGTGTTGGGCCCGCGGCAATCGAACCACTCGGCGGGCTCGAGCCACTCGCAGAACGCGCGGGCGTCGGCGTAGAGGCCGAGGTGCTGCAGCACGAGCGAGAGCGCGCACGTCGGCGCCGCGTCGTCGGGGAGCTGATGATGGTCGAAATTGTTCAGCGCCGGCTCGTGCCGGTGGCCGACGTCGATCACCGCGGTCGCGGGATCGGCCAGGTCGGCGTCGGTCGGCTCGCGCCGCACGATCGGGCAGGGCGTTGTGGCGAGCAGCACGCAGCAGGCGAGGAACTCATCTTTGTGGGCGCTGCCCGGGTGCGTGAGGATCGTGGTGAAAGGCATGAAGGCGTGAAAAGGCACAGTTTGGAGCCGAGAGTCGAGAGCTTAGAGCAGTATAGGAAACCAAGCTGAAAAACACTAAGCAGCGAAGAAACGAAGGTGCGCCTAAGGCAGTTAACCACAGAGGCACAGAGACACGGAGAAACCGGGAAGGACTGGATTATGTCTCGGGGATTTCTCCGTGCCTCTGTGTCTCTGTGGTGAAAAGGATTGGAGAGCTTGGGTCCTTCGCACGGCTCAGGATGACGGAAGGGGGCCGATTTGGATACAACCCGTTGGCTTGCTCATCTGGCACATTCATGGAACCTTGCCCCGGTTGGCGGAGACTAAAGTTGGCCCACTTTACCATGATGCACTCACGAATTTCCGTTTCCCGCTGGTTGCGCTCGCTCCCCCTGGCGCTCGCGCTGGCGTGGCTGCCGGCGCATGCTGCCGACAACACCGCCGCCACGGCTTCGGCGGGGCCGCAGACGTCGTCGGCGGTGGCGATGCCGGAGACGATCGTGTCCGACACGCCGATGAAATTCGACGCCGAGGGCAAGACGGTGCGCGGGCAGCTCGTCGTCGCGCAGGAAGTCATCGACGAACCGGGCAGCGCGCTGGTCTACACGCTTCTCGTCGAGCCGGCGAACGGCCGCGTGGGCCTGTCGGGCGGGGACGAGGAGGATGTCTTCAAGAACAAGACCGCGCATTCCGGCTACTTCGCGTACCAGCCGGCGGAGGATTTCGTGGGCGACGATTCGTTCACCTACAGCGTGCGCAACGTGGATTCCGGCCTGGTGTTCCAGAACAAGGTGCTGATCGCGGTGAAGGCGCCGAAGGCGTTCGAGTTCGAGAAATTCGTCATCACCGAGAAGCGCGAACGCCCGATGGCCGAGCATCCGGTCGCGGTGACGACCCGGCCCAACACGGCGTTCACGCAGAAGGTGCCGAGCCACGAGGATTTCATGAAGGCGGAGGACCGCGCCAGCATCGCCAACGCGAAGGTGGCCTATTCCCTCGATGACGAAACCAAGCCGCAGCACGGCAGCGCCAAGCTCGACCGCGCCACCGGCCAGCTCACGTATGCGCCGGATCCGGGTTTCATCGGCGAGGATCGCTTCAATTACTATACCTACGACGAGAACAACGCCCAGTACGGCGTGGAGAACGTGGTCGTGGTCAGCGTCGAGCCGATCCGCGACTTCAAGAAGATCGTGGCCGACCGCACGAAGAGCCGCCAGGTCGACCTCGTCTTCGTGATCAACAACTCGCCCTCGATGGCGCCGCACCAGGCGCGCATCGCCGAGAACCTCCGCCGCTTCCGCTCGCTCTTCGACGAGCGCCATCTCGATTATCGCATCGGCGTGCTCACGACCGACTTCGTCAACAAGCAGGCCGGCCGCGGCTCCGAGGATTACTACAAGACCGTGCGCGGCACCGAGCTCGACAAGGCCGGCAACCCGGTGCTCGACCGCAAGCAGCAGCCCAAGACCGTGAAGAAGAAGGTCGCGAGCAACGGCACGCTCGTGACGCTCCCGGTGCTGCCGCAGCCTTGGGTGACGCCCACGACGCCGGACAGCGTCTTCGCCGAACTGGTGAAGGTCGGCACGAACGGCGACAGCAACCGCACCGCGTTCACGTCGGTTTATAACTTCGTCGCGAACTACCAGCACGGCGAGCACCAGCTGCTGCGCCCCGACGCCACCACCATCGTGGTCTTCTTCATGGACGAGGAGGAAACCCGCATGGCCGTGTGGAAGGAGAGTGCGAAGGACGCCAAGAACAATGAACGCGAAGCCGAGTGGCTCGAGAACGGCAAGCTGCCCGACCTGCTGAGCGACTTCAACAAGCGCAATCCGGGCAAGCGCCAGACGCTCGACAGCTACATCAATTACTGGGTGATCCGCCCGTTCGTCATCGTGAAGGGCAACCAGCGCGGCAAGATCGAGATGGAGGCGGTGGTCGCCCCGGACAACGTCTCGCACCGCCGCGCGGCCGAGCTCACCGGCGGCACCGTGCTGAACATCCAGAGCGATTTCTCCGCGCCGCTCGCCGCCCTCGGCGATCGCATCGCCGACACCGTCGCCGTGGCCCTCGACACCGTTCCGACCGGCAGCACGCTCTACAAGCGCAGCATCAAGGTCCTCGTGGACGGCAAGGAAGTCCCGTCGGACTCGACCAACGGCTGGATCTACGACGACCGCTCCAACAGCATCCGCTTCCAAGGCACGTCGAAGCAGCAGGCCTTCGCGGCGCGAATTGAAGTGACCTACGAGGAGCATCGCTGATCGCAGCGATCAGCGGGAAGGCTGAGACCTGAAACCTGCACCCTCGTCGGCCTGCTGGCCGCGGTTGTGTCCGTCCCGCATTCTCGCCAAGCGAAATGCTGGCGGAAGACCTGAAAGGTAGGGCGTGGACTTCAGCCGTCGCCGAGCCTATGGCCGACAGGCCGCGCCGCGTCGCGTCGTGGCTTGGGGTATTTGCTGCGTTCCTTAACCACCGATCACACGGATCGATCTGAATACGGATTTCACGAAGCCTGGACCCCAAATCGCTCCGCTGTCCGCCCTCGGAAGTCTGTCCTCCGTCCCCGGTCGTCTGATCAATCTCTCCGTTTTCTCCGTTCCCTCCTGTAAGGTCGTCGGCTCTCTCTAATAAACCGCCGGTTCGTTCGTGGTAGAGGTGATGACAACGCATTCTGCCCTGTTGCGGTCGGTGAAAATCGGCTGCGCCGGCTTGCTGGTGCTGGCGTGGAGTGCGCCGGTTCTGGCGGCGCGGGCGCGTCCGGCCCGCGCGGTCGTTTTGCCGCCGAAGCTGGACCTGCCGGCGATTCCGATCGTTTTCTCCACGCCCCGGTTCCCGACGCTGGCGGAGCAAATGAAGGCCAGTACCGGGAATGCGCTCTCCGGCGGAATCGTTCCGCGCCGTTCCATCTTTCATGGCTGCGGCGGCATGGGAGTTCGCCTAGTCGTGGATCCGCGTCCAAACCAGCTCGTCCTTCCGCTCGCTGCCCTGGGCGAGGCCTACCTGAAATGCCGGATGATCCGGGTGAACCTGCTCGCGCCGGAGGTGCCGGTGGCGAGTTACCCGCCGGGTTATTTCGGCGACTGGACGGACGACGGCATCATGGTGTTGCAGCGCGCCGAATTCACCGATGAAGCGCAGATGCGTGCGCTGTTCCTGCAGCTGGCTGCGAGCACCGACGTGCCCGAAGACGACGAGGATTCCTGGTTGTACGCGGAGGACGAGGACATGACGGTCGGGAAATTCCTGAAAAACAGCGTGCGTGGTTCTCAATGGACGATCGACTTCGTTGGCGAAGTGCCGGTTCACCTCGCGTTCGTCGCTCGCGCCGGACGACTCTTCGTGGAAGCCGGCGACCGCTGGAGCAGTTACGCGCTCAGCGCCGGGCAAGCCGCCGCGCTGGCGGAGATGCTGACGCCTGCGCCGCTGGCGTACTGAGTTTGGCCGCAAAAAGGCGCAAGAGGCGCAAAATCAGATGCTAGTTCATTTCACAGGAGGCAACGGAGCTAACCGAGAGTCATTGGATCGGTCTCAGTTCTCTCTGTTTCCTCCTGTAAAATGGATCGAAGAATCGGGGCTCACTTCACGCGCGTGAAGTCCATGGTCCAGTTGGTGTCCCAGGTTTTGCCGCCGTCCTTGGAATAGGCCTGCTCCCAGTGAGCGGAGTCAGCGGTGAGGGAGCGCCACAGGTAGCGCACGCGAATGGGTTGGCCGTTGAAGGTGTCGTCGGAATAAAACCGGCCCTCGCCCTTTTCGAAGCCGCCCTTCACCGGCGGATCGATCGGGTTGTGCGGCATGCGGCCGTCGACCCACCAGATGGCCCACTGGCCGGTGGCCGGATCGTAGGCGCGCACAGCCGCCGCGCGGTAGGTGCCGCCCGGGCGGTGGAGGACGTTGTCCTCGAGATTGCCCGCGCCGCCCATGATCGGGCGCGTGCTGCTCGTGCCCTCGAATTCCACCCACGCACTGGTCCCGGCCCGGAGGATCCGGTGGTGCACCTTCCAGTCACCGAACATGAAATCGAAATCATGCAGGCCGGTGAGGTTTTCGACCTTGGCCGGAGTCAGGGGATCCTGCGACGCCGACAGCGGCGCCAGCGTCACGACGAGCAGAAGCAAAACGGCAAACAGCGGGGTAGGGCGTGAGTTCATGCCGCCATCCTAGCACGGGGTGCTGACAACCCTCTGTCAGGAGCAATCAAACCGACTGCACAGGAGGCAACGGAGGAAACAGAGAGCGAACGTTACGGAGACTTGAGACCTGAAATAATCAGGCTGGGCGGGGAGGAGGATTGGCCGCAAGAAGGCGCAAGAGGCGCAAAAGAAAATCCGGACAACGGGTTCACCCTCGCGCCAAATCCCGCAGGTACGCGCAGAGCATGTCGGCGAGGGCATCGGCGTAGGCCTTGATCTCCGCGGACGTGTGCGGGCTCTCGGAGAAGTCCTTGCCGACGGCGCTGAGTGTGGCGGTGACGAGGTCGCCGGCGAGCAGTCTCCGGGCCTCGGGTATCTTGGGCAGGACCTCACGCATGAAGGCGCGAATGGCGCGCCCGCCCGACGCCTTCGCCTCGTTCGATTCCGGGGCGTCGCGATAGAGCGGGGCGGCATCGTTGAGCGCGACGCGCGTGGCGGCCTCCTCGCATTCCGAGCGGACGAAGGCATGGACCAGGGTGCGCAGACGGGTGAACGGCGGCTGGGTGGTGTCTTCCAGAATCTGGCGGAGCAGTTCCGTGGTCTGCCGCCATTCGTCGCTCTGCAGGCGAAAGAGGATCGCGGCCTTGTTCGGGAAGTATTGGTAGAGCGAGCCGACACTCACGCCGGCCTTCTCCGCCACGCGCACGGTGGTGAAGCGGTGTGCGCCCTCCTGCGCCAAAACCTGAACCGCCGCTTCCAAAATGACGCGGACGAGTTCGTTCGAGCGGGCCTGCTGGGGCTGTTTTCTCGAGGAGAGCGGGGTGGAACGGCGGGCTTTCATGGCGGGATTTCGGAACGCGAATTGCGAATGCGAAGGATTATTCGTATTATAGGGACACGCCAGAAACATTTTCAATCCACCTTATGAACACTCTTCTCACTGCTCCCGTCGCTCCCCTGCTGGAGCGCCTTTTTGCCGAAGCCGCCGCCAATTCGCCGCAGAACCTGCCGGCGTTTGCGGCGCTGTCCGCCGCCGAGCGCGACCGCCTCCTGCGCAGCAAGACCGAATACCGCGAATTTTATGCGCAGATGAAGGACATTCCGCTGCCGGTGTCGCCGGAGACCGGTGTGCTGCTCTACCAGCTGGCGCGCGGGACCCGCGCGCGGACCATCGTCGAGTTCGGCACCTCGTTCGGCCTCTCGACCCTGCACCTCGCCGCCGCGCTGCGCGACAACGGCGGCGGGCGGCTGATCACGACGGAATTCGAACCGTCAAAGCTCGCCCGCGCTCGGTCGCATTTTGCGGCCGGCGGGCTGGCCGACCTGGTGGAATTTCGCGCCGGCGACGCATTGCAGACGCTGGCCGCGGATCTGCCCGAGACGATCGACTTGCTGCTGCTTGACGGCGCCAAGTCGCTCTACCTCGACATCCTCGACCTGGTGAAAGGCCGGCTCCGCCCCGGCGCGCTGATCGTCGCCGACAACGCCGACTTCTGTCCGGAATACATGGCTCACGTCTGCTCCCGCGCCAACGGCTACCTCTCGGTTTCCTTCGGCGAAGACGTTGAACTCTCGCAGTGGCTCGGCTAAATCCCGCTCAATTTCCAGGAGAAAAACTCATGCATGTATTCGTCACAGGTGCCAGCGGTTGGGTCGGGTCAGCCGTCGTCGATGATTTGCGCGCGGCCGGACACCAAGTGACCGGTTTGGTGCGCTCGCCGGAGAAAGCCGCCGCGCTCGCCGCGGCCGGTGCGAACGCACTGCTCGGGTCGCTCGATGACATCGACGTGCTCCGTCGCGGGGCGGCTGCGGCTGACGCGGTGGTGCACACCGCCTTCAACCACGACTTCTCGAAGTTCGCGGAAAATGCCGAACAGGACCGGCGCGCGATCGAGACGCTCGGCGACGCGCTCGCCGGTTCGCCGCGTCCGCTGCTCGTCACGTCCGGGCTTGCCGGGCTCGCGTCAGGCCGGCTTGCGGTCGAAACCGACCGGCCCAGTCCGGCCTCCTTCCGAAAATCCGAAGCCGCGGCGCAGGCGGTGGCCGCGCGGGGCGGCCGCGTCGCCGTCGTGCGCCTGGCACCCTCGGTGCATGGCGTCGGTGATCATGGCTTCGTGCCGATCCTGATCCGCCTCGCCCGTGAACGCGGGGTGTCGGCTTATCCCGGCGAAGGCGTCAATGGCTGGAGCGGTGTGCATCGTCTCGATGCCGCGCGGGTCTATCGCCTCGCGCTCGAGCAGGGCGTGACGGAACCGATCTACCACGCCGTCGCCGACCCGCGTGTCCCCTTCAAACAGATCGCCGAAGCCATCGGTCGCGGCCTCGGCGTCCCGGTCGAGTCGCGTCCCAAGGAGCACTTCGGCTGGTTCGCCGGCTTCGCGTCCATGGACATGTCCGCCTCGAGCGAACACACGCGGTCGGTTCTGAAGTGGCAGCCGAAAGGGCCGAGTCTGCTCGAGGATTTGGCGGAGCCGGCGTATTACGGTGGCAAGGGGTAAGCGGTAAGAGGCAAGAGTTGAGGTAGGGCGGTGAGTCCCTTGGCCGCCGTCCCGCGACGTCGGGAATAATCTCCCGCGCCCCCGCTCTTACGCGGGCATGCCGCCGCATTCTGTTAGCTCGAGTCTCTGGACCATCCGCCCGCTGGCGAAGGAACACCATGCGGCCGTGTTGCGGCTCAATGCGGAGAACCGTCCCGCGCTCGCCGCGGTCGAGGCTCACGACCTCCCCGCGCTGCTGACGCCCGACGGCATTCACCTCGTCGCCGTCGATGCCGCCGGCAAGGTGCTGGGCTACCTGCTTTCGTTTCCCCGCGACTCGAGTTACGACGATTCCGAGATCAACACCCTGCGCCAGTTGCTGCCCGAGCCGTTCCTCTATATCTGCCAGGTCGCCATCGCCCGCCCGAACCAAGGCCGCGGACTGGGCCGCGCATTTTACGCGCAGGTCGCCGCGCTCGCCCGCCAACGCGGTATCCGCACCCTCGGTTGTGACGTGAACCTGGCTCCGCCCAACCCCGAGTCGATGGCCTTTCACCATTGCCTTGGTTTCGAGCGCCTCGCCGATGGCACCGCTTCGAATGGATTTTCGATCGCATTCCTCGTGCGGCACGACTGAACCCGTCGCGCACAGCCGGGGAAATAAGCTGAACACTGACAGCTGACCGCTTCGGGCTTCGCGCCCCGAATCGAACAGTCTGCCTGTCCGCATGGTTTCCATCGGCTGGCGGACACACAGGAATGAAACGACCCTAGCTTGTGATGGCTCCCTTGGCGGCGGATTCCCCCAGATTCGCCACCGACCAACCCAAAACAACATGATCCGTTCCGCTGTATTGCTGACCAAGGCCGCGGCCTTGGCGTCGTTGCTTGCCTTTGCCGTGTCCGCGTCCGCCCAGGATGGCACGATTTATCCGCTCGAAGCTCCGGCCGAGCCCGGCGCCATTTCACTCGGCACCGGTGGGGTGAAAGACCAGCCCGCCAAGGAGAGTTGGTTCCGCCAGTGGGGCGAACCGATGGTGCGCAATGTCACCGAGGCGACGCTCACTCCCTATCTCCCCGATCCGGCGAAGGCCAACGGCACGGCGGTCATCGTCGCGCCCGGCGGCGGTTTCCGCTGGCTCTCGATCAACAACGAAGGCTGGAAAATCGCCAAGGCGCTGAACGCGCAGGGCGTCGCCGCGTTCGTCCTCAAGTACCGGCTCCAGCCGACACCGGACACGCTCGAGGGCCTGAAGGCGTCGATGAACCGCACGTTCGCCGCGGTCACACCGGTCGACGGCAAAACCGCGCCCGCTACGCCGCCGCCCGCACCGCCGCGTCCCGATCTTTCCAACCAGCTCGCCGACGCCGAGGCCGCGTACGCGCTGATCCTGAAGAACGCCGACCAGTGGCACGTCGACCCGAAGCGCATCGGCATGATGGGCTTCTCCGCCGGCGCCGGGCTGACGATGCACTGCACGCTTAATTCCAAGACGATGAAATTCGCCTTCATCGCTCCGATCTACGGCGGCATGGGCCCGGTCGAGGTGCCGAAGGACGCGCCGCCGCTGTTCGTGGCGATCGCGGCCAACGATTTCCTCTTCAAGAGCCAGTTCGGTCTGATCAAGTCGTGGTTCGATGCGGGCAAGCCCGTCGAGTTCCACCTCTATCAGGACGGCGGCCACGGCTTCGGCATGGGCTACCCGGGCCACACCACCGCCTGGTGGTTCGAGCCGTTCACGCACTGGCTCGACATCAACGGCTTCCTCGCCCCGAAGACAGCGAAGTAATTGGACGGAGCATTCGGCGATCAGCGGTCAGCATTCAGTCGGATGGAAAAAGCTGACCGCTGATAGCTGAGAACTGACTGCTCCGGGCTTCGTGCGTTAATTCGCCTGTTTCGACGGCGCGAAGACGAAGTCGGCGCCGTAGGCGCCGTAGAGGCCGCCGTCGTGCCAGGTCTGGCCGAGGTCGTCGCTGTAGAACGTGCCTTCCTCAAACGTGGAGGCCCAGAGGCGATTTTTTTCCACGGGATCGAAGGCGAGGACGAAGATCCGGCGGTTGGGGAGTCCGGTACTGCGGTCTGTCCAAGTTTGTCCGCCGTCCGCCGACACGCGCACACCGGTTTCCCAGCCGCCGGTGGCCATCTGTGTGATGTCATGCGGATTCAGCGTCGCGGCGTAGAGATTGCCGCCGGCGATGGGGGCATCCACCGCGGTCCAGCTGGCGCCACGGTCGCGCGAGAGCCAGGCGCCGCGTCCGAGGGTGGCGGCGAAGAGCAGGTCGGGGTTGATCGCACTTTGCTGCAAGCGGTTGACCGGCACGTTCGGAAAATCCAATCGCGTCCATGAGCCGGCCGCATCGGTGGAGGCGTAGAGACCTTCCTCCATGCCGAGGATCACGCGATCCGGTTGCTGGCGATCGACGAGGAGCGTCTGGCAATAAAGCCGGTCGAGGCCGCGCTGCGTGAGCGACCAGGTGCGTCCGGCATCGGTGGAGCGCAGGGGACCCCACGCCGTGGCGGCGTAGACGTGATCGGGCTGCGCCGGGTTGAAGACGATGGCGCGGACATCCGCCACTTCCCAGCCGGTGGTTTTCCGCCAGGTGCGTCCGCCGTCCGCGCTGCGCACGATGCCGTCGGCCGAGGCCAGGAGCTGGATGGCGGGATCTGTGGGATGAATCGCCACGCTGGCGACGCCGAGAATGCGCGGTCCGGTATGCGTCCACTCGCCCGAAGCCTCGCGCCGGTACAGGCCGGAGTCGGAAGGCGTCGACGTGTTGCGCTGGGCTTTCGTCATCGAGACCGCGGCGTACAGGACGGGCGATCCCTTCGTGGCGGTCGGACTGACGGGAGCCGCGCGGGCGGGAAGCGCGTCGGGCGCGCCGGCCGGCAGCGAGCCGAACTTGGCGGTGAAATCGAGCACCGCGGTTTCCGCGCCGTGATGCAGCGTGAGCTTGTTTTCCCCGGCGACGGCGGAGCCGAACGGACTTTCGAACAGCGGCCAGTGCGCGTAGTCGAGCGGCGCGCCATTCACGACCGGCGTGTCGCCGTAACGGGCGTGCAAGACCGTGCCGTCCAAGGCGGTGAAGGTCGCCGTCGGTACGGGCGCGAGCGAGAAGGACAAAGGCAGCGCGCGGACCGCTTGCTGAAAAGCGGCGAAGTTCGCGAAGTCGCGCGCGGGCGCGACCTGCACGACGTAGCCGTTTTGCAGCGCGGTGCTGACGTAGCAGCGATGGCCGGTGCCCCATTCGTTGAAATCACCGCTGACCAAAATGCCGCCGCCGCCGCGCGCGAGGAAGCCGGTCCAGTCGTTCGGTTTCCATTCGCCGGTCACGAACGGACGATAGGCGATGTAGGCTGGGCCGCCGCGGGTGAAGATCCAGCCGGAGGGATCCTCCACCGTATCCTTCAGGTCGCGGGAGAAAAAGAGCGTCGTGTGATGAAACGCCGCCGTGGCCGGAATGTCCTGCAGCGCGATGAGCGCGGCACCGCTTTGCATCACCTGTTCGTAGGGTGAGCCGCCGGGCAGTTTGTCGGGGGAGTTGTAGTCGGCCTTGGAGCGGACGATCAGGTCGGTGACGATGTCCGGATCGGCGGAGAAATACATGCTGCCCTCGATCGCGGAGTAATAGGGCTGGGTGCCGAAGAAGGTCGGGCAGTCGAGCACGGCGTTCGGCGTGCGCCAGATCAGGTTCCAGGTCGACTGCTGGATGGGCTGGAGCAGTCCGCCTTGGGTGGAGCCCAGGACGAAATCCGGATCGACGTAGCTGTATTTGTAGACCGGCGCCGTACGCTTGTCGCCGATGACGAAACTTTCGGGGCCGGCGTGGCGCATGCGCCAGCGCGTGCGCTTGAGCTCGCGCTCCACGTACGGTTGGGAGCGGTCGCGGGCGATCCGCTCGAGGATGGGCGGAGGTTCGTAGCCGCTGAGGGCGATGAGCTTGGCGCCGCGTTCCGGCAACTCGTCGCGGAGCTGGTGACGCGTGACCTGGCGTTCGCCGGGCTCGTACTCGCCGAGACCGAAGAGCAGCCAGCCGAGGGCGGAGGAAGCGGTGCGGCCCGGGGCCATGATGTGGCGCGGATACACGCGGCTGTGAGCGCCGCCGTAGATACCGTCGAGCGACTCGATGGCGTAGTCGTAGAAAATATAATCCAGCATCAGCCGCGTCCGCTCGCGTAGCGCGGGATCCTCGGCCCAGCCGGCGAGCAGCGAGAGGCCGACGGCGTATTCCTCGATGTAGTTGGGTGAGTCGTATTCGCCCTGGCCGTGGGCGGTGGCGACAGCCATCCAGTGTTCGAGGTAGTCGCGGGCCTCGGCCATGTTTTCGGCAGAGGATTTTCCATTGAACCATTTTTCCGGTCCGGCTCCGGGATAGGACTGCGCTGCCACATAGAGGCTCGCGTAGGACAGCACCCAGTGGTTCTCGGTGTCACCGCGGCTCGGCCAGTAGGTGCGCCACAATTCGGCGATGCGGGCGCGGCTCGGTTCGTCGAGGTTCTTCCGCCCCGCCATCATCACGGCCGCGGTGGGGTAGACCCAGAACATGTTGCCGGAAGGTTCGCCGCCATCGAGGCGGGCGAGACGCGCCAGGGCGGCTTCCACGCGTTCGCCGCGCTGGAGGCAGGCGGCGACGTCGAATTTGCTCCCCTTGGCCGGATCGCCCGGCACCACGGCCGCGACGGCCTGGGTGAGGATGAACTCGCGGCGCTGCGCGTAACGCTGGCGGATGGCGGCGTCGGAAAGATCGGGCGCGTCCGCTGCGCGAAGGGCGGGAATTGCGACGAGGAGGAACGCGCAAGAAGCAAGGGCACGAAAAATCATGGGGAAGGAAAGTGTCAGGCGCGCGAAGCGAATCCGGAAAGAAAATTCCCTCTGAATATTCATCCGCTCCGATCCGGATTGGCCGCAAAGCGGCGCAAAGGGCGCAAAAAATTCAGGCGGGGACCAAGGCATTTTCACAGGAGGTAACGGAGATAACCGAGTCATTGGACCGAACTCCGTGCCCTCCGTTAACTCCTGTGAGGTCGATTCGGTTTTGTTTTTAGCGGCATCGCGGCGAAGGGGGACGGGCCAAATCTTCGATCAATGATTATTCACTCGGTCGACTCTTGGCTCCTTCGCGGCTTTGTGTTCCTGCTTCGCCATGTTGCCTTCTCGTTTGTTTCCCCGTTTGCCCCTGGTGTTGAGTGTCCTGGCCGTCGGCTCGACGGCATTTGCGCAAGGCGATCCGGCCGCGCGCGTCGTGTCGCCGGAGCGCATGCAGGCGATCCACGATGAAATCCAGACTCCGTACAAATACGGCGTCGTGCTCGACCTGCCGGCGGGGAAAAAAGTGGATTGCCCGAACGTGTTTCGTCACGGCGACCGCTGGTACATGTTCTACGTCCAATGGGAGCCGGCCCCGGCCGAGGGTTATTCGACCCAACTCGCCGTTAGCGACGACCTGTTGCACTGGCAGGCGCTCGGCCCGGTGGTGACGCAGGGCGCCGCGGGGACGTGGGACCAGGCGAACGCCGGCGCGGGCGTCGCGCTGCAGGATCCGCAATGGGGCGGCAGCAACACGCTGGGCAAGTTTCAGGGGAAGTACTGGCTGAGCTACCTCGGCGGCGACAAGTTCGGTTTCGAAGGCGAGCCGCTGTCGATCGGCCTGGCGTCGACCGACGATCCCGCGGCGGGCAAGGCGTGGACGAAGTTGCCCGCGCCGATCCTGCGCAGCAGCGACGCCGACGCGCGCCCTGGTGAGCGCGGCACGCTGTACAAGAGCTATATCCTGCGCGACGAGACCCGTGCGCTCGGCGCGCCGTTCGTCATGTTCTACAACGCGAAGGCGGCCGCGCACGCCGACGAGGCCATCTTCGCCGCCGTATCCGACGATCTGAAAAGCTGGCGCCGCGTCGGCCAGGAACCCGTGCTGGCGAACGCCCGGCCCGAGGGCCGGACCAAGAACGTGATCAGCGGCGACCCGCAGGTGGTGCGGCTGGGCGACGTGTGGGTGATGTTTTATTTCGGCTACGGCTGGCTGCCCGGCGCCTTCGACACCTTTGCCGCGTCGTACGACCTCGTGCACTGGACCAAGTGGGCCGGCGCGCCGCTGGTGGCGCCGTCCGAACCGTACGACGACCGCTTCGCCCACAAGCCATGGGTCGTGAAGCACGACGGCGTCGTCTACCACTTCTACTGCGCCACCGGCGGCAAGGACCAGCACCGCACCATCGCCGTCGCGACCTCACGGGACCTGAGTGCGAAGAAATAGGCAGAGGCCAGCGTTCAGCGATCAGCAGTCAGCGCTCGCCGCCTGGTCTCAGGCGGAGCTGGTGCAGGCCCAGCGCCGACACGACGAGGATAAACCACAGCGATGGCGCACCGCCTCCGCCGCCCTTGGTCGAACCGCCCGTGCCGCCACTGGATCCTCCACCTGACGGTGGCGTGGTCGCAGCATTGACGGTCAGGGTGGCTTTGCTGCTCGTGATGCTGCCGAGGGTGTTGGTCACGGTCACGGTGTAGTCGCCGGCATCGGCGGTGCGCGCGTTGGTGAATTTCAAGGTGGCTGAGGTCGCCCCGCTGAAGGCCCCGCCGTTGAAGTACCATTGATAGGTGGGGTCCGGCGTGCCGGTGGCCGCAACGGAAAATTGCACGCTGTCTCCCGCGGTGACCGTTTGGTTTTGGGGCTGCGTGGTGATCGCCGGTGGGCCCGCGGCCACGCCGCGACGCACGGAGGTGAGGTCGCCGGCATAAAGGGCACCGGCGCTGTCCACAGCCAGGCCGCCGATGTAGAAAAACCGGGCATCGGAACCCACGCCGTCGCTGATGCCGGTCACATCCTCCTTTCCGCCAAGGGTGGAAACAACCCCGCTGACAGAAATCTTGCGCACCAGGTTCTCGTCGTCGCTCACATAGAGATTGCCGGCTGCGTCCCGTGCGATGCCTTGGAGCATGCGGAAGCGGGCGGTGGCGGCCGCGCCATCATTCAGTGAAACAGGGTCGACGGGGCTGGCTACGCCGGCGATCGTGGTGACGACTCCCGACGGAGTGATTTTGCGAATGACGACCCCATCGGCCGCATACAGGTTTCCACTGGCATCGATGGCCAGGCGATCGACGCCACTAAATAACGCCGCCGTGCCCGTGCCGTCGACATGGCCGGCGCTGGTGTTTCCGGCGAGGACACTCACCACGCCGGCCGGCGTGATCTTGCGAATCCGAATGCGGTTTTCGGTCACATAGAGATTACCCGCCGCATCGACGATAATGCCCCGGGGACTGGCGAGGTGGTTGGCGCTGCCCAGCGCGTCGTAGGGAGGCAGGCTAGGGGCGTCATTCGAGAACACCGTGGAGATGATTCCGTCGGCAATTTTATAGATCATCGATCTGCCGGACAAGGTGACGTAGAGATTTCCGCTCCCGTCCACGGTGATGCCGCCGATATCCGGGAACTTGGCGTTCTCGACCGGTCCGTCGATTCCATAGATGGAACGGAAACGGCCGGTCACCGTCGTCACCACGCCGGTGCGCGTCACCTTGCGAATGGTTCCGGCGTCGGCGACGTAAAGGTCGCCGCTCGGGCTGAGCGCCAGATCCTCGATGCTTTTGAAACGTGCGGCACTGCCGGTGCCATCCGCCGTCCCGATGCTTTCCGCGCCGGCGAGGGTGGTGAAGCTGTACGGCTTGGCGTAGTCCAATTGGGCGGTCGCGAGACACGCTCCGAACACGGAAGTGAGAAAGGCGGCGCACAGGATGCGCCGGCGGCGGGAGGTAATCATGAGGGAGTAATGGCCCGGAAGAAGCAGTGGCCCCCGCTTTCCAAGTAGCCCGCCCAAAATTTAAAGGCGTCCCAGGAATACAATCTCCGGCTCAGGCGGACTGTGGGAGTCGCTGTTGCGGGACGGACTGCCCAACTATTCCCAGCATGATCCCTCCCGGGCTGCTTGGGCGTTTTTGCCGGTCCAGTGAATGTCACCTATTAAGTGACATTCACTGGAAGTCGGCAGCTGAGGACAGGGGAGCGACGGCTCCACGCGGTCCCATCCAACATGTCATCTATTGGATGGCATGTGCCGGCTTGGCGGCGACTTCGTGGCGGGGCGTGACGCGGTGGATCTTCAGGCGGCGAATGCCGCCGGGGGTGGGCCAGTCGACGATGGCGCCGGCGCAATAGCCGAGCAGCGCGGTGCCGATGGGCGCGAGGATGGAGAGCCGGCCTTCGCCGATGTCGGCGGTGTCCGGGAGCGTGAGGATGTATTCCTCGATTTCGCCGGTGCCGAGATCTTCGAATTGCACGCGCGCATCCAGCGTGACGAGGTTCAGGGGGAGGGCGGCGGGATCGAGGATGACGGCACGGTCGAGTTCCTGGCGGAGTTTTTCCAGGGCGGGTTTGGCGCCGGAGCGCAGGGAAGCGTCCGCGAACAGGCGGAGCTGGGTGTAGTCAGGGCGGGAGATGTAGATGGGATTCATGGGATCAGAGGACGGAGGACAGACGACGGAGGGCAGAGATCAGGGGACCCTGCGTCGCTCGATGGGATCGAGCTATGCAGGGCGCGGCAGTTGGCGGGCGCGGCTCGAGGTGGTCGTCGGTTTCCACACCGGCGACGGCTCGAGCGCATTTCGCGGACGCGATTTTGGATCAGGCGCCCGGGGTGATGAGCTGCGGGGTGATGACTTGGCGTGGTGGGATTTCCACGCGCAGGACACGCGAGGGTTCTTCGGCGCGGGCCGAGATCACGACGGTGCGGCCGGGGTGAACGAGGTGCGTGCTGCCGCGATTGACGATGGTGGTCAGACCCTCGGTGTGGATCGCGATGTCGCCGACGACGACGAAGAGCAGCTGCGGGTCGGTCGACGCGCTCGCGGGCAGGACCGTTTCGCTGTCGGGGGCGAAGGTGAGGAGTGTGCAGGTGAAGCCCTCGCGGACGAGGAGGGTGTTGATCGCGAGCAGGGGAGCGGAGCGTTCGAGCGTGGTGAGTGTATTCATGATGGAATCGATTCGAAGAATTACAGGTCGAGGGAACCGGGCGCGGACGCGCGCACGGCGATGAATTAATTCCTCTCTATCAAGAGGGGTGCCCACCGGGCGGGGTGTGTTGCCCGGCGAAAGAAGCGAACGCCCGAAAAGCACTCGCGGCGGGCGGACGGGCCCGGACAAAACTCACAGCACTCGGAGGCGAAAAACGAAAACGCCGCGCGTCAGCGGCTCAGCCCACGAGGCCGGCCGCGCCAGGAAAGATCGCTGGCAGCAAATTTGCCGAAAGAAAAAGGTGACGCTTCACGCGACCAAGATTGGCCGCCGCGTCCGCCTGTCAACCCGAGCACCGATACAAAACGAAACACCAATCCCCGTGTTTTGTGCCACTGCCTGCAGCGCCCCCACACCCCACAACCCGACACTCTGGCTCGGCCTCTCTGGCTCGGCCTGGCCTCTTGGCTCGGCCTATCGGGGACAAAGGCTGAAACACGCTTAGAAACCCGGCCGAAACCAGCAAGCGTAGCTGAGCAGATAGAGCGGTCATCAATGAAGACGCCGCAATTAACCAAGCTTTCGATTTTTGGGCGATCTGCACGCTCGTCGAACCATGTCAAAAGCGCGTGAGTAGGAACGTTCCTACTTAAATTCAATTTGCGCATCTCGGCATCCGTGCCTGCCCCCTTCCAGAGCGGCCCTATTGGAGTAGCTCTGCGTCGCCTAATTCGAACGTGATTGTCTTGGCTGGCCAGCGAGGTTCTTCGGCGGCGGTGAATCGAGCGGCAATCTCGATGCTGGCACCCTTAAGGAGCCGATTTTCGAAGTCTTTGTTCGTGCGGCTTTGAGGCGAAAGTATTGCGACAACCTTGTACTTGGCTCGGTCATCCGTGCCATCGACAAATTCCACTTTACCGGTCTTAGCGTCGAATTGCTTCACGACGCCGCGATGCCGATACTTCCGATCAAACCAGTTCGAGAAGAGTTTCTGTCTGTCGAGATTCTTGATGACTCCGTTTCGCGGCGAGAAACTGCTTGAGCGTTCGAACGCAGGAGCGACGTCATATTCCCGCCCGGATCGCTGGCTTGATACCCAAACTTGCCGCAGAAGCTCCTTGGGGTCGAACACCGGCAGATTTGAGGAGAGTGCAGGATGAATTTTCAGTGCGACGCCATCGGCTAGCGCAATGGACGTCTCGTAGGTTTCGTAGTCGTCGGCTTTAAGTTGGATTCTGCGGTTTCCGCTGGGAATCGGATCCAGCACGAGGGGAGTTCTTCCCAGTTCTTTGCCGTCGATCAACACCAGCGCCCCCAAAGGAGTGCTTTCGATCGTCAGTCGTCCGCGTGGAAAGCGGATGGTTTTCGGGGTCTCTGTGTCTGCAATTACATCGGCACCGACGGTGAGTTCAGGCCAGGATCCATATTGCAGCACCAGTTCTTTGGGTCCCGGCGGAAGATCGCTTATGACCAAAGGTGTCTTTCCGACGGTGTTGCCTTGGAGTTTCACCGTCGCCCCGGCGGGATCCGACTCAAGGCGAAGAGATCCCCCCTTGAATTCGAGCGGAAGGTCGACGTGCTGCCCGGGCTCTATCTTGACCAGTCGCGTGATTTTTTCCCATCCGGTTAATTGTGCATTGAGGCGGTATTCGCCCGGAGCCAAGTCACTGAAACGATATCCAAGTTTGGCGTCTTGCGAAGCGGTGCGTGTCGTGCCGTCCGGCGCGATCAAGGTGATGACGACGTTGGGACGATTGGATCGGCCGAGCACTTCGCCTGAGGCCAGACTCGGAGCTGTAGTGGCGGGCGGCGCAGCGGCGCGCTTTTCCGCAGGCGGCGTTTCCTTAGCTGTTTTTGTGACGGAGGGAGAAGGTGTCGAAGAAACGCTGTTTTGCTCATCACGGACGGTCACAAACCCTGCGACGAGGATTAAAATGACTCCGCCGATGATTGAAGCCGGGTCAATGGGCGAGGAGGCGTCCGCTGGCGAAGCCGCCGGTGTCTTGGATGCAGGGGCAGTAATACGAGCCAAAGACGCTTCGCTTATGGTCGTGGCAGGCGAGAATTGCAGGGAGGTTGGGGTAAATGAAATTTTCTCCAAGCGTGGAGCACCATAAGTCGCGGCAATGTCATCCGGAACAGGGCCGGCGCTTTTCGAGCGTGCATTTAGTGCGGAGCTTTTCGCCAGCGTACGATAGGCTTCGGCAATAGCCTGATTTTTCCATCTCACATCGGCGGATTCGGGCGCGGGATTTCGTGCCGGGTGCCATTGGAGCATCATACGTCGATACGCCACGACCAGATCTTCCCGATCAGCGCTGACGTCCAAGCCCAGCTCACGCAAGTGCGCGTTTGTATCCATGGTTGGGCCCGTGCCAGCTTTGGTACAGACTTGGCCGCAGTCCGACAATTCGGATCTTGAAGGGAATTTTGCGCAGGAAATGGCGCCGGTCTTGCCTTGGCTGGTGGGATTTGTAGATCGATGGCAACGGAGTGGGCCAACTTCGTCCTTATGAACATCAGGGGCCTTGGCATCCATTCACTGAATCAGTCGCAGAGCGAGGCGCTTTGCTGGTGCGGTTGTGAACCAAAGGAATCGGTGGCATGAGCGACTACGAGAAGCGCCTGAGGGAATATGAGCGCGCCAAGAAACGTCGGGAGCGCGAGGAGTTGCGGGTGGCTCGCGAGATCGGGCGTTCCCGCAAATTGAAGGAGAAAGCGGATGAAATGGAGCGAGCGACCTTGGAGGTGGAGGAATACGGTGCGAACTTGGGGGTGCTTTTGTCCCTGCATCGAGAGGTTGGCGAACAATGGGACTGGCGGAAGATAGCCGCATCGCTGCCGCCTTTTCCGCCAGCGGAGACGAATCGCCGGCAACTGCGAGCGCAACAGGATCTGGCGATCGCCTCCCAGGAAAAGCAGAAGCAGGCGGAGTCCATCATGGAGGAAGCGCGAAGAGACGATCGGCTTGAAAGCGAGGCCGCGGTCCGGGTGTATGAGAAGGAGAAATCGGAATGGGAAAGAATGACTGCCCTGGCTCGCCGGATACTGGTTGGAGACGCAGGAGCTTATCGCGAGACGATCACGGAGTTCTGTCCGCTCGCGGAGATGGAGCATCTCGGTTCATCGATCGAATTTGTCGTGCATTCGGCGGGCTTCATCGAATGCGCGTTACGAATGAACGATTCGTCCGTCATTCCTGACTCCATCAAGTCCCTGACTGCTTCGGGCAAGCTCTCGGTCAGGCCGATGCCACGCCAGCAGTTTCACGAGATATATCAGGACTATATCTGCAGCGGGGTGCTGCGGGTTGCCCGGGAAGTGTGTGCGCTTCTGCCGGTCAATGACGTTTTGGTGACGGTTCGAACTTCCGTGATGGATCCGCTCGGAAGATCGTCGGAAGAGCCGGTCTTGTCCACGGTCGTGACCCGTTCCTCGCTCGGGAAAATGAATTTCGAGCGCTTGGATCCTTCAGATACCATCGAAACCCTGGTTTACTGTGGTGACTTCAAGGCCAGCCGAAAGCTCGGAGCGTTCCAACCGATTCAACCCATCAAGTATGAACAAGTGCTGTTGCCGGAACTCGATGATTTCGCGACGGAAGAACTTGTACGGCGAATCGTGAATTTAAGAAACGAGCTCAAGGAGCAGTTGAATCAGTTACAGGAAACATCCGCATCATGACCCCCTACCAGTTTGCGATCGGCTTAGCTTTCACCGTGCTGGTTTTGACGGCGCTTTATCTGCTGGAGCGCCGCGCCGTCAGGCAACTCAAAGAGCAATTGGGGACGAAGGATGCGGAGATTCTTCGGGCAAAGGACGTGGGTAGGGATTCAGAGACAGCGGCGCAGGCCAAGATTGCGGCGGCGCTTCTGCACCAGGAAGCCGAGATGCAGCGGATTAACCGGCAAATTCGGGAGCAGCTCGACAAGGCGCAGGCTTTGGTCGACAAGGAGCGGGAGGATCTGCGGCTAGAGGCCGCGAGGATTCGCGCCCAATACGAATCGGAATTGCGGAAGATCCAGGCGGAAACGGACGTGATCGTCACCGCAACCCTGAACGAAGTGACCGTACTGCGGAAATATCAGTCGTTGCGGGATGCTGAGGTTGAAACCAAGAACCAGATGACCATTGCGCTACGGGAGGCAGCGGCGTTGCGGTCTGATGCGGAAGCGTTGTTGGAAGCGACCCGGGCGGCAGCAAAGGAAGAACGCGCGCTGTCGCTCAAAAAGGCCGTCGAACTCCGCCAGCAGGCGGACCAGATTCTGGATCGAGCGACACGCAGCGCGGCCCGGATTGTGGAAGACGCCCATCGGAATGCGGAACAGATTGCAGGGGATGCCTACACAGCGCTGCGCGACAAGGAGAAGCTGGAGCAGGCGGCGAAGGCGGTCCGCAACATCATTGACGGTTATGGCGACAAGTATGTCGTGCCGACGCACGGCCTGATCGACGAACTGGCGGCGAGTTACGGGCACACCGAAGCCGGGAAAATGCTCCAAGCCGCGCGCGAGCAGTCCAAGCGCATGGTGGAAGAGGGCGCGGCCGCGGCGTGCGATTATGTTGAGACCGACCGGCGAGAAATGGCGATTCGTTTTGTGATAGATGCCTTCAATGGTCGCGTGGATACGCTGCTGACCGAGGCCGAAGAGGAAAATTACGGCACACTCGAGCAGCGTGTTCGCGATGCGTTCAGCATCGTGAATCTGAACGGCCAAGCCTTCCGGAATGCCCGGATCCTGCCAGCATATTTGGAGGCACGTCTGGCAGAGTTGAAATGGGCTGTGGTCGCTTATGAATTGCGGGAAAAAGAGCGAGAGGAGCAGCGCCGAATTAAGGAGCAGATTCGGGAAGAAGAAAAAGTCCGCCGGGAGCAGGAGCGCGCGATCAAGGAAGCGCAGGAAGAGGAGGAAAAGATTCAGCAGGCGATCGCCAAGGCCCAGAGCGAGGCCGCGCAGGCAAATTCACAGGAACGGGCTCAACTTGAGCAACAGATTGCGCTTCTGAGTCAGAAGTTGACCGAGGCGGAAGCAAAAGCTCAGCGTGCCAAGGCCCTCGCCGAACTGACGAAGAAGGGAAATGTGTATGTCATCTCAAACGTCGGGTCGTTCGGAGAGGATACTTTCAAGATCGGCATGACCCGGCGACAGGATCCGATGGATCGCGTGTGGGAACTGAGCGATGCGTCGGTGCCTTTCGATTTCGACGTGCATGCAATGATCGCAACTGATGACGCGCCGGCCCTGGAATACGCGTTGCATGCCTCATTCGAAGAATTCCGCCTCAATAAAGTGAATTATCGGAAAGAATTTTTCCGGGTTCCCCTCGAACGCATCCGGGCGGTAATTGAGGAGCGTAAATTGGAAGTGTCGTTCACCATGCTTGCAGAAGCGAAAGAGTATCGGGAGACGCAAGCCCTTGTGAGAATGAACGTAAATGAGCGGCGAAAACACGAAAAACCAGCAGATGTGACTCCGCACTAAAAGAAGGTTCAATCACACCGGGATTCTGTGCTTCGGCTAACCGATTCTTGCATCACGGTCCGAAGATTCAGGTGAATATCACTCCGCCATTTTCAAGCCTGATTTTCTAGTTCGCGATACCAATACCGCGGTTAAATTTTATGAATTCTCCGAAGCACTTTGATCTACAGAACGAGCACAACGTCTACATTTTAGGTGCGGGATTTTCGAAGGATGCGCACATGCCGCTCATAGGGGATTTTTTGGTGCGCATGCGAGATAGTCATCAGTGGTTAGTTTCTCAGAACCGGTCGTTAGAAGCCGACTCTGTTCAAGAGGTGCTTCAGTTCCGTCTTAATGCAGCATCGGCAGCGTACTGGACGCAGCTTGATTTGGAGAACATCGAAGAACTATTCAGTTTGGCGGCCTCAAATTCTGACGCACTAACTGAACATATTCAGCGCGCGATTGCTGCGACGCTTGATTATTGCGCGAATGTAGAGGTAAGCCCGAAAATCCGCCTGAGGATCGAGAGGAAGCCATGGATCCATACTGCGCCATGGCTAAAATCGTCATCGGCTGGTGCCGATTACTTCGAAGGAAGTACGTACGCACATCACGTTGCGCGGCTTTTGGGGATGCTTCGTGACGGGAAAACAGTGGGAAAAAACACGTTCATCACGTTTAACTACGATACGGTTTTGGAAGACGCGCTAGAGGCGCTAGCGGTTCCTTATGCCTATGGCTTCAAAAAACAGACCGTGAATTGGCATTCATCAATGCGAGCCGACCGGAATCTTGCGGTTGAGACAAGGGTTTTGAAGTTGCACGGTTCGGTAAACTGGGGGCGCAAAGGAAAGATGGGGCGTAGCTTCACAGTATATGGACGCTATTCTGATTTACTGAAAAATGGTATCTTGCCTGAGCTTGTACCGCCTACGTGGAGAAAAGTCTTTCAAGATCAGTTAGCGGATATCTGGGACGTGGCTGTCGAGACTTTGCAGAGCGCTACAAGGGTTGTGATAATTGGATTTTCAATTCCACCTACGGACACTCATTTCAAGTATTTGCTCGCTGCAGGTCTTCAGAAAAACGTGTCTTTGCGCAGGATTCATTTTTGCGGGAAAGATGACTCACTGCCGGAACTCAAAAGTCGAGCGAGCGTATTGCTTAGAAATTCCTATATAGACCGAGGGCTTATCTCGTTTTCGGGAGAAGGTCTGCACGAGATGTGCACCAGAAGCTCAGTTTTAGGCGATTTAGGGCGCTCCAGTTGGAAAACCGGCGACGATGGATCCATTCAAATCAGCTAGTTCAGGGCCCACGAGCGCGGCATTAGATGAGATTCTTCTCTACTAGCCGGCGGTAGTGTTCACCAAGTACAGTTAGCTTGACCGATTTGCTGCCGATCGCGGCGTGCCACATGTGCGGAGCATCAACCGGCACGGCCAAATTCACTCGGTTGAACATCTGGAGAACACGAAATTTTGCCACGTTTTCCGGATTCGGAGGCGGAATATCAGTTTGGCCGACAGCGCGCTCCGGCTCATAAGTCGGGTCCAAAGGAAACTGGTAGCCCGGGGTAGGGAAAAATTCTGTGAGGCGGTGCAACTCGGAGAGTGCGATTGGGGGCTGAACTTTACGCAGCGAGACGAAGTTTTTGACATTGGTCTTAAAAACGGGGCGTTGCTCCCAAGGGCCGAGCGACTGGTCGATGTAGGCGTAGACGCTACCAGGAGTAACGTCACCGACCAGATTCGCTGCAGTCCCATTTAGCGCATCAACTAGAAGCCGAGTGAACACTCCGCTGCCGTTTTCCTCTGAGGCGTAGTGTTCTGCCGTCGCTGCGGTGAGAATGGTGAGGCCTTCGGAAAGTTCCGATACTGTTTTCGCGATTGGATTGGCGCCTGCCATGCCGGAGAAGCAGCTGTCGAGAATGATCACCTTGTTCCGGGCTTTGGATTGGTTGGCAAAGGTGAGTACTTCGACCAGTGAGAGACCGTCATCACCAGTGCGAGTATCAGTCGTGCAGAGATATCCTCCGGCGATTTCGGTGTGGCCGTGGCCGGCAAAGTAGAAAAGAGCGATTTCGGAGTCATCGGCGAAGAGCTCACGAACGTGATCTCGCAGGTTGGCGCGATCAACCGTTACGTTGTGTGTCCCGACTAGAGAACGCACACTGAAATTCACTGAACCATCGCTATTGCGTTCCAGAATGCTCTTAACCGACTGAGCGTCGTTTACGCAACCGTACAGCCCGGAGATATGGGTATACCTATCAATACCGACAACAAGTGCCTTGCGCATGGGAAGCCTCCATTTATCAAACGCGATTAATAAAGTCAGCGATTGCCTGCCAACTCCAGATCACGGTGCTCACTCCGCCGAGTGTGGTTCGATCGTCAGTGTATACCCAGACGCCGAGGATGGGTTTCCTCTCCTCTTTCGCGCAGCTGATTTCCCATTTCTGTCCTTCGGACGTCAACGAGCTTTCGCTTACGAGAGCAATTACTCCGTCCGAACGTTTGATGCGAGTGCGCACCTTATCTTTCCAATCCGACACGTACGCTTCTTTAACCGACATGTCTATAAATTCAAAGGGAGTATCGGGGTGCACGGACTGCCCCGTGAATAGATTACGCATAGCTTCGTCTTCGATGGCGAAGGCGATAAAGATTACTTTAGTTTTAGCCATATAGAGGTCCTTCCTGATGGGATGATATATAGTAAACGAGCAGAGCTTGTTTGTCGTTGAGCGTGGTTTCTTACGGTTGGTGAAGCTTGCAGTACGCGCTGCCGGGCTGGGGCAAGTTACGGCACGGCGAGCCGTTCTTCGCTTTGCCGGCGCAGTGTTTCACGCCGGGGTCGTGCTGGTAGCAGTAGCCGCTGGCGGAGTTGGTCTGGCGTTTGCAGCGGGCGCCGCTGCGCGTAGTGCCCAGGCATTGGGCGGCGTTGGCGAACGCGACGAAAAGGAAAAGCGCGGCGAGCACCGCGACCATGCCGCGGCGGAGTGGGGTGAGGATGGGCCCGAACGGGTGCGTAACGAAAAAGGCCACGCTCTCCGTGTGCTCGGAGAGGTGGCCCGGCGGTGTTGATGGCGCGTGAGCGCTTCGTTGGCGAGAGAAAGCTTTGTGTCGTTAGTATTCTGTAAGTGAACCGAGCGTTCAGCTATCAGCGCTCAGCCTTCGGGAATACCAATCAAAGGCGTTGTTCTGACTTCGCGCCCTTTGCGTTCTTCGCGTGAGGCCAGTTCGGGAAATATTCCCGGCTCGGTTGGGTCGCGACGTGAGTGCAAAAATTTGGCGCAAGGTGTTTCCGGTTGCCTTGGCAAAGTTGGCCGTGCGTTCTTGGCGCACGCGTGGGCCAGCGCGACTGCCTTTATGAAAATGCCCACGTGGAAATTAGCGTTCGCCCTCGTCCTGGTCGTTCCGGCTTTCGCGGCCCACTTCGACTTCAGCTTTCATTACGATAAGCTGACTCTGAAGACGGGTCGGGAATTGAGGAACGTCACGCTGAAGGGTTACACGACTCAGACCGGCAAGGTGGATGCGGTCATGGGGCGCCAGCTGGCGACGTTCCGCCTGGGGGAGTTTCCCGCCGAAGTCGTGGCCCGCATCAATCAGGTCGTGCCGGCGCAAACACCGGAAGAGATCAAGGAGGAGAAAGCCCAATCGGCCGACGAAAGGAAGGCCGCGAAACGTCGCGTACAGACGCTCGAGCGGGGCAATCTTGCGGCCGCCAAAGCCGACCGGGACGCGCAACGGCACCTGGATGTGAAGAAGGCCGAAGCCGCGATCGACCAAGAGAGCCAGGTTCAGGCCAAGGTCGCGATCGCGGCGAAGACCTTTGCGTCGCATTATTTCCGCTACGAGGCCGACCCGAACTCCAGCAAGGGTTACGTCTTCGACAGCAATGTGCTGCTGGACGATCCCGAACCGGTGCCGGGTTGGACGAATCGCTGGCGGGTGCGGGGGAAGGTCGGGATCCAATACCTGACACGCAACATCGGTTCCGTGGGGCGCGAGACCAAGGACTTCGAAATCCTCATCGACGCTCCGCCGGGCGCCACGCCGAAGCGCGTGGATATATCGATGAGCTTCTAAAGATCCGCAGAGGCCTAGAATCCTACGCCTACACCTACAATGACCGAGTCATCGTCCTTGGCATTGTCCACATTCCGCTGATTTACATACAGCGCGGTAAGCGCCAGTCCGGGATCGGAAAAGCCTTTGCCAGGTTTTCGCAGGTACCAGTTAAGCTGCACGGCAGTTTTGCGAACATCCTTTGATTCCTCGCTCAACTTGAAATATTCCAAATATGATACGTTGAGTGAGATTGGCATCACCGCCCACCATTTTGTTTGGGTAAACGGGTAGAGCGTGAAGCTAACATTCGGTCCGGCATGGCTTGGCCGGTCGCCATACTTTCCGGTTTTAAGCCAGGGCCCTTTTTCAGCGATGTATCCGTAATCGCCGTGAAGGGCCAAATCGAACTGATACGCGAAAGAGTTGAACTTACGGACCGAACCGAAACCGGATTTCCCGAAAAACGAAAAATCGAGGGAAGCTTTGGGCACCTTGCTTTCAAAGTTCAGATCTGAATTCAAAGAGAGCCCGGCCCGGATGCTGGTGGATACCGGGATGAAACCGGGGCCGAAGAAACCATTCCACGATACGCTGGCGTTCGCGACATTGGATTCCTCCGTAAAACGAGGCGATGCCTCAGTTACCTTGGCCTTGGCCCCGACATAATTCACTCGCTGGAATTCGAAGGCGTAGATCACGCTGCCGCCATATTCGGGTTTATCCAAGCTCTTAGCCCAAGCCACGACCCCGATGGCGGTGAATTCGTGTCCACCTTCTCGCGCGTTGCCGTATGAAAAAATAGCGGAGTCGCCGATATATTTAGTAACATCCTTGGCGCTCTTGGCCATTCCGTCCTCGGCGCCGGCTTGGGGCACCTTGTCCAGGCTGCGACGGACGTAGAATCGACCGATAGTCTTTTTAACAGCCGTATTTCCGGGGCCTTCGGCTGGTGTCCCGGCACTGGTACTGGAGACATCGGGTGCCGGCGCCTGGAGCAGCAGTTTGGTGCCCAAGGCCAAAGGCTCCAAGTCCGAAATTCGACAGGGAAGGCTTATATTGTGGGACCTCAAGATATCCTGGATAACACCCAAATTGTCCTCAAAGGTTCGCGCGACATCGCGGGACATTCCTTGAGTCATTTCTGCCGGAGTTGCGTTTCGGTTGAGTGGAATATCAAAACGCAATCCGCCGCTCAGGGTTTTGTTCAACACGCCCCAGTGCAGTTCGTTCTCTTCCAAGAATCCATTTTTATTAAAATCCACAGCGGAAAGTTTCTTGGCTTCAGGGCCTGACGTTTCGACACCGGCTGCGGTGGCGGTCAGGCTTGCGATGGCCAGGCAGCCGAGGAGAAGGTGCGCTTTCATGGAGAATATTGGTGCCCTTCAATCACCCCAACCAAGGTTGCCACCGTGGGGGTGTCGCTTGCCGCGAAAATCATTTGCGGCAAGATGCTGGCGTTTGGTTGTAGACGATACTTCTGTCGACCTTCCGCCGAATTTACATAGTTTCCAAGAAAGGTGACAAGCGCTCCGTAATTCAGACCCAGTCCTGTTGGTGGTCTGGCTAGTATATCGCCCGCCAAAAGAAGTCCCATGTCTATTCGCGCCAAGCCGACTCCAAATCGCTTGAAGTCATTTTCCAGATCGAGGCGGATCTGATGCCAGTCCGAGGTCAGGCTCAGCAAATATTGGCGAGTGTCCTGTTTTTGCGCGGCAGGATTTTTTTTGGCGGAGGAGCTCATGGGCTGATGAAACTTTCGATGGTTTCATTCTGCGTGGCCCCGCAAAATCGGTTGCTTTCGATGCGTGGCAGATAGCCACGCCATGGCAACGTCATTGTGGTTGAGTTTATGCGGATGCTTTGCGCGTGAGAATTTGAGTTGGGAAATACTCCCGTAGTTGGGTGGCGAATGTGAAGAGCAGGGATCGGGTGTTTGCCGGGGACTTGCAATTGTTCGCCTAAAAAGAGGCCGATTCTCCACCTGTGTCGCGACGGATGGATGCTACTTCTTTTTCACCCACCAGCGTACGGGCCAGGCGCGAGGGTTTCTTTTATGAATCCTGTGAAAGCCTTTGTGTCGTTGCTCGCCAGCTTGCTGCTCAGCGGCTGTGTTTCGTTTTCTTCCTATCCGAAGCCGACGACGGACACCAAGTCCGAGCTGACGGCGCTGGCGCCGTGGTTGAGCGCGGATGTGCTGACTGCTTACGCGGCCAAGTCCGGGGCGGACAAACGCGCCTACCGCGACGACGTGCTCAATGCACGCATTCGCGCGGTGAACCTGCGCTTCACGGAATTTGTGCAGCGCCTGGATGAGGACCGGCGGAGGCTGAACGTAGGCACCGATTGGACCGTGATCGCGCTGAACGGCACGGCGTCGCTGGTCACGCCCAACTCCACCAAGTCGATCCTGTCGGCGATTTCCGGCGGCGTGGTCGGAGCGAAGGGCTCGGTGGATAAAAATCTGTTCTTCGACAAGACGATGCCGGTGCTCATCGCCCAGATGGAGGCGAACCGGCGCGACGTGCTCGTGAAGATCCGCACGGGCATGAACCAGGACACCGACCACTATCCGCTCACCAACGGGTTGATCGACGTGGAGGACTATTACACCGCCGGCTCGCTGAACGGGGCCATCACCGCCATCGGGGCCAGTTCGGGCGACACGATCAAGCAGGCCGACCAGAAACTGAAACAGGCCGCCGAGAGCGATTACGTGGAGGACGACGCGGGCAAGTTGCTGCTGAATTTCTGGCGGCCGAAGGGCGTCGTGAACAAGGACAACGAAGCCGCGCTGAACGCCTGGCTGAAGAAGAACAATCTCGAGGGAGAAATCATCCCGTACTTTATCCAAGCGGCGGACTACAGCACCCAGCGCGAGAAGGCCGCGAAGGATCTTAACCTCAAATCCCGCTGACCATGGCCAAAACCCGAACCCTCAAAAACGTCCCGCCCGACAAGGTCGACGACGTCGTGCAACAATTCAAAGACGCCGGCGCCACCAAGGTCACCAAGACGAAGCAGGCGGATGGGAATTATACGGTGGTCGCGACGTTTCCGTGATTGGGCTAACCCGTCTTCGCTCTGCGAGCTACGCCGCGGCTCGTCCAGCCGCGGAGCGGCAGGCGAGGAGGACGGAGGGCGGACGATTGAGGACGGATATCGGATGGCTGACGGCGGAGGACAGAAACGGAGGACAGACCGACGACAGAGGCTTTCTCAGCGCCTTCGCGTTCTCCGCGTTAAACCGGATCGAGGGCTTGGTCGCCTAGCTTTGGGCGAACTCGATCAGCGGGGTGTAGTCACCGGCGTCGGCTGATTTCAGGGCGGCGATGTAGCGGGCGCGGACAGAGCCGGTTTCGGTCAGGTCGAGGTTGGCGCCCCAGGTGAGTGCGGGGTGTTTGCCGGACGCGATCACGAGATCGGCGAGCAAGCGGGCGTGACGTCCGTTCCCATTGGGCCACGGATGAATCACGACCATCCGGTGATGCAGCCGGACCGCAATTTCGAGGACAGGATAGGTGGCCTGCTCTTTCCAGTAGCGCGCATCGTCGAGCAGGACACGCATGCCCTCGGGAATGCGCGGCCAATCCCAGCCCAGGTTGCGTTCGCTGGTCCGGTATTGGCCGGCCCAATTCCAGACGTGGCCGAACATTCGCTGGTGGAGTTCCCGCGCGAATGCATCGCTGAACAGATCGGCGCGGTTCAGCGTCCGGCGTCGCATCGCCCAAATTCGCGCGGCGAAAATATTGGCTCGTTCAGCGGCATTGAGTTCGGCCCGCGTGCTCAGGCTCGGGATCAGCTCGCGCTGTTCCTCGGGGGTGAGAGGCGTTTCGTCCGGCTTGGCTTGGAAAAGATCGCTCATGCCTTCGGTTTGAGATCGCCCACGGCCTGGTCCTCCAGCGCCATCGAGTGTTCGGTCGCCTCCAAGTGTTTGAATTTCGGATCATGCTTCCGCGCCAGTTCCGTATAGTTTCCGGCCACCGCCGTGCGCGGCACGAGATAGTATACGACTTCGCAGTCCATCGCGTCCGCCGCTTTCTGCAGCGAAGCCAGACTGATTGCCCCCGCGGCTTCGGTCTCCTCCAGGCGAGCATACGACTGCCGCTTCACACCCATGCCGTGCGCCACGGCAGCCTGATTTGCCCCGATCGCCTCGCGCACCGCCCGCAGCCATCCGCGCGCCGGACGCGGCGCAGAATCCTTGGCTTTGAGCAGCTCAGGAAGACGGCTATCCAGACCTTGGCGGACAATTGCAGCGATGGCTTTCATGCAGCTTTTAATATGCTTAAATTATATATTATGCAATTTTAAAGCTGCTAAATTAGTCTAATAAGCAGCTTATAACATGCTTTCTATGGAGAAGAAAATCTACAACCAGAGAGGACCGACTGTCATGCCAGATGACGGGGCAGCGTGCATTTCTTCGCGGCTTCGTGCCTTCGCACCCTCGACGGCCTTCTGGCCGCGGTTGTGTCCGTCCCGCATTGTCGCTGCGCGAAATGCTGGCGAACGTGAGGCAGGATCGGAGGAGGCTCGTTATGGGTTGAAGCCGATGCGACGTTTCGGTGGTTCCGATGGCGGGGCGAGGAGCGGCTGGAGTTTCTTCCAGAGAATCTGCAGCGCGCTGTCGTGTTCGATGAGGGTGCGGTCGATTTCGGCGAGGCGTTTGAGGATTGTGGCGTTGGTTGCCAGGGTCTCGCGCATCTTCACGAAAGCGCGCACGACATAGACCGACATTTCCGCGCTGTTGAGTATGTTGGCGGCCTGCAGTGCTCCGTGCTCGGTGAAGGCCCAAGGCATGTTTCCGTGGCGCCGTCGTTGCGGCATGGATGTGGTCGCAATTTGCGACCACATATGAGCATGTTGCTCTTTATCAGTGTTCTCCGAACTTGAAGTCGCAAATTGCGACTTCAAGTTTTTGACCTCTTCACGAGTGAGCTGAAAAGCGAAGTCATCCGGGAAGCGCCGGCGGTTGCGGCGGACTTGTTCGTTCAGGCGTTTGGTCGTGACGCCGTAAAGCTGGGCGAGATCGGCGTCTAAGATGACACGGTGTCCGCGCACGTGGAAAACACGGCCGGCAAGAGGATCGGTGAGAGCGGGCATGACTGAGGACGTTACTCGAACGTTGGCTGTGCGTGCCCGCGGCAAAAGTACTACGCGAGTTATGCTTTGAGCCAAGCGCGGAGCGTGGGCGGAGGCCCGGCTTCGCTCTGCGAGCTACGCCGGGTTCGTCCAGCCGTGCAGGGGTGCGGCAGGCGAAGCGTAGGGATTCTTCGCGGCTTCGCGTGAGATAGGATCCGTCTCTATCCGTGTGATCCGTGGTGGAAACCGCATCGAACGAGGCACGGGCGTCAGCCTTCGCTGTGAGCTACGGCTCGATAAAGCGGCCCTACCCAAAACAACACAGGCTAGCTGCGCGGGGTCGCGAGGTTGGCCAGGCTGCGGACCATCGCGACGACTTCGGCGGCGTCGATGGGTTTGCCGAGATGGGTTTGGTAACCGGCGTTAAGGGCGCGCGTGCGGTCCTCGGAGCGGGTGAGTGCGGTGAGGGCGGCGGCGGGCAGGGTGCGGCCGCCGGGGAGCGCGCGGATCCGGCGGATCAATTCGTAGCCATCCTGCCCGGGCATGCCGAGGTCGCTCAACAATACGTCGGGGGAAAATTTGCCGAAGGTCGCGACGGCTTCGTCTGCCGACGTGGCGGTGAGCACCACGGCATTGCGCGCGAGGAGAATGCGCTTGAGCACGTTGAGCGAGTCCGGGTCGTCGTCCACCGCCAGGACCTTGATCCCCTCGAGATCTGGCAACCCGGCTGCGGACTGCCGGTCGAGCGGCGGCGTGGAGACTGTCTTGTCATCATGCCGAGTGACGACCGGCAGCGAGATCGTGAAGGTGGCGCCGAGATTTTCGCCGGCGCTGTACGCGCGCACCGAGCCGCCGTGCAATTCCATGAGCTGCTTGACCAGCGCCAGGCCGATGCCGAGGCCGCCGTACTGGCGCGTGGAGGAAGAGTCGGCCTGGCGAAAGCGCTCGAAGAGCTGCGGCAGGAAGTCGGCTGTGATGCCCTTGCCGGAATCGCTCACCGTCACCTCGACGCGCGAGTTCCCGCGCGACGACTGCACGGTCACCTTGCCGCCGTCGGGCGTGAACTTGATTGCGTTGGTGAGGAGGTTGCCGACCACCTGCTGCAGGCGCTTGGCGTCGCCCAGCACGCCGCGCAGGTCGCCGAGCTCGGTGTGGATGGTGATCTTCTTCGCGAGGGCGGTGTGCTCGACCGACGCCAGCGCTTCGCGAATGACCTGCCCGAGGTCGACCGGCGAGATCGCGAGCGTCATCTTGCCGGAGACGATGCGGCCGAGGTCGAGGAGGTCCTCGATCAGGCGGGCTTGGAGCATGGCGTTGCGCTTGATCACTTCCACGCCGTCCAGGACTTCCTGCGGGCTCAGCTCGCCGATCGCGATGACCTCGCTCCAGCCGACAATGGCGTTGAGCGGCGTGCGCAGCTCGTGCGAGACCGTGGAGAGGAATTCGTCCTTCATGCGGTTGGCGCTCTCCGCCGTCATGCGCGCCGCGCGCTCGCTTTCCAGCAGCTGCTCGCGCTCGTGGGTGATGCGGCGGAGTTCGCTGATGTCGCGGGCGATCTTGGACGCGCCGATGATCCGGCCGTCGGGCGCCCGCACGGGCGAGATCGTGAGCGAGACGGGGAAGTGTTCGCCGTTCTTGCGCACGCGGATGGTTTCAAAGTGCTCGACGCGCTCGCCCTTGCGCAGGCGGGCGAGGATGCGCGGCTCCTCGTCGCGCCGGTTTTCCGGGATCAGGCGCATGACCGGCTGGCCGACGATCTCCTCCGCTTCGTAGCCGAAGACGCGGCGCGCGCCGTCGTTCCAGCTCGTGATGATGCCCTCGAGGCTCTTGCTGACGATCGCGTCGTCGGAGGAACTCACGATGGCCGCGAGCAGCAGGTCGGCGCGCTGGCCGCGCTTTTGGGCAGTGATGTCGCGCGCGACCTTCGACGCGCCGACGATTGTGCCCTGGGCGTCGCGAATCGGGGAGACCGTGACCGACACCTCGACCTCGCGCCCGTCCTTCGTGCGCCGGATCGTTTCGAAATGGTCGACCCGGTCGCCGGCCCGGATGTGCGCGAGGATGTCGGCCTCCTCGCCCTGCCGCTCCGGCGGGATGAGCATGAGGATGGAGCGCCCGACCGCCTCTTCGCTCGTGTAGCCGAAGATGCGTTCCGCGCCGCGATTCCAGCTCGTGATGATGCTGTCGAGGCTCTTGCTGACGATGGCGTCGTCGGAGGAATCCACGATCGCGGCCAGCAAGCTCGTGGCTTCCGGTGGCGGCAGGATCGGGGATGACGGGGAATCGGGCATGACGAAATTCGAAAGACCGCGCCGCCGTGTGGCCCGAAAAGCCGCGCAATCTCGCCAGCCCCACTGAAACCCGACTCGTGGCGGGGGCCAGTCCAATTTCATCGATCTGACCCTGCGTCGCTCGATGGGATCGAGCTATGCCGGGCGCGGCGGGAAACAGTAGACAGGGGTCGGATGACAGAGGACGGAGGACGGATGGCAGAGAACAGACGGCGGACGACAGACAGCGGATGGATATTTTTCTTCGCGGTTTTGCGGCTTCGCACTCTGTCTCGCGAAGATCGCTCGCACTAGTGCCGCCGTTGGCGCGGCTCACACCAAGGTATGATGGTGGGGTGGGGCGGAAAAAGATATTGTCGCGGGATGAACGCGAGATTCGGCGAAGAGACAACGGGAGGCGCGGCATGAACGCGCTCCTCATCGGCCTGGCGCTGGGGATGCGGCACGGCACGGACGCGGACCATCTCACGGCGATCGACGGCCTGAGCCGGATCCGGCCGCGGGCGACGAACGGGCTCTACTTCGCCCTCGGGCACGGACTCGTGGTCACGACGCTGGCGGTCGGGCTGGGGCAGGTGGTCGCGGATCGCGCGGCATTTCTCGGGCCGTGGCTGCTGATCTTCATCGGCGTCGTGAACCTGGTCAAACTGGTGCGCACGGCGAAACAGCCGGCCGTCATCGCGCCGGCGAAACGCCCGGTCGTCGTGCAACCTTTCCTGCTCGGCATGCTGCTGGCGGCGGGTTTCGAAACGGCTTCGCAATTTTCCGCCATGGTCCTCGCCGGCGAAACCAATCCCTGGCTGCTCGGTGCGGTGTTCACTGCCGGCATGGCGGCGGTCGACGGGTTCGATGGCTACCTCGCGGCCTCGACGCAGAAACTTGCCGCCACCGGTCGAGGCAACGCCCGGCGCGCGTCGCGTTGGCTGGGTGTGCTCGTCGTCGTGTGCTCGTTCGGCCTCGGCGGCGCAGAGCTGGCGGGCGTCGAGTTGGACGACTTCGCCCTGCCGCTCGGTCTCTGTCTCTTCGTGCTCGTGATCAGCATCCGCGTGATGGCCCGCACGCCGGCGTTGCCGGCCCCGGTAGCGGTCGCGCCGGCGCCCGAAACCGAAGCTCTCTTTCCCGATATCCGCTCATGAATGATTCCACTCCATCCTCCGTCCCGGTCGCCAAGCCGATCGTGAAATACTTTGGCGAGGTGCCGCGCTTCTCGCCGGGCCAGCAGGTCCGGGTGTCGGTGCGCTACCCGGTCGGCCACTACCGCGTCCCGCACTATATCCGCGGCAAGCGCGGCGTGATCGACGTCATCCTCACGCCGCCCGCCGTGAACAACGAGGAGGAGGGCTTTGGCCGCAACGCCGGCGACAAACGCTTCTACTACCGCGTCGCGATCGAGCTTGCCGAACTCTGGCCGGGCTACCGCGGCACCGCCGCCGACAAGATCGTGATCGAAGTCTTCGAAGACTGGCTGGAGGCCATCAATCCATGAACCCATCCGAACATTCCCACCCGCATCCGCACCATCCGCCGGCGCCCGACCTGCCGCCGCCGGGTTATTACGAGATCATGGAGACCGCCGTGCGCGAACTCCTGGTTGAAAAGAAAATGATCCGTGCCGAGGAAATCCGCCGCCAGCTCGAGGTGCTCGACTCGCGCACGCCGGCGCTCGGTGCCAAGGTCGTGGCGCGCGCCTGGACCGACCCGGTTTACAAGGCCCGCTTGCTCGCCAACGGACGCGCGGCCTGCGAGGAGCTGCTCGACATCACCTTCTACGATGACACCCAGCTGATCGTCCTCGAAAACACGGACAAGGTGCACCACCTCGTGGTCTGCACGCTGTGCTCGTGTTACCCGCGTCCGGTCCTCGGCCTGCCGCCCGACTGGTACAAGGCGAAGCCTTACCGCGCCCGCGCCGTCAAGGAGCCGCGTGTCGTGCTGGCGGAATTCGGCACGGTGATTCCTGACGACATGGAGGTCCGCGTCAGCGACTCGACCGCGATGATCCGCTACCTCGTCCTCCCGCAGCGTCCGCCCGAAACGGTCGGCTGGTCCGAGGAACGCCTCGCCGCCCTTGTCACCCGCGACGCCATGATCGGCGTCATCAACGTCTCATCCAACCTGGAGCACGCCTCATGAACGGATCCGAAATCCTTGTCCGCCGACTGCCCAACGACCTCGGCGGCCTGCCCGCCGACCGCATCGCCCAAACCGACCACGTGCTGCTGCCGTGGGAGAAACGCTGTCATGCGCTGGCCGACGTCCTCGACTACCACAAGATCATCAACACCGAGGAAAAGCGTCGCGGCGTCGAGGCGCTCGGCGGCGAGATGGTCGGCAAGCTCACCTACTACGAGCGCTGGATCGTCGCTTTCGCCTTCATCCTGTTCGGGAAGGGCATCCTCACGCCCGACGAACTCGCCCGCAAAATGGACGAAGTCGAGGCGCGGCCGCACGACGCCGGAGAGGATCACTGTCATGATCACGACCACCACCACGACCATGACCACGATCATGCCTGAGGCCGGTGCGCCGCCGGTTGCCGCCGTGACGGCGATCAATCCCGCCGAGGTGAAACGGGCGGCGGTCGTGCATCACCGGCTCGACCTGACCACGGTCGAGAGTCAGTTCGACCAGGCCCGGACCACCGAACGCCTGATTGCGGAAATCTCGCGCCATGGCCTGACTCTGTTCGCGCGCATCGACCACGCGGCGTTCGCCGCCGCGGCCGGCTTGTCGCTGCGGCCGACCGAACTGGTGATCTTCGGCAATCCCCGCGCCGGTACGCTGCTGATGCAGGAGAACCAGGCGATGGGCGTCGACCTGCCGCTCAAGGCACTGGTGTGGACGGATGTGCTCGGGAAAACCTGGGTTACTTATCCGGAGCCGCTCTACCTGGCCCAGCGGCACAAGGTCGATGCGCCGGCCGTGGTGTCTGCTATGACACTCTTGCTCGAGGAAATCATCACCCGGAGCGTGCGGCCCGTTGCGCCGGATCCGCCATGAAGACGGCGACAGGCATCCGCTTGCTCCTTTCACCCGCGGCTTTTTAGCTCAGGACGTGTTGAGGAACAACCCAGCTTCAGCGGTTTTCAGCCATCCCTGGCGCCTTGCCGGATGGCTGCTGGTGCTGGCGTCGTCGATTGCGGCAGCGTCGAGCTGGGCGTTGGAGATCCCGGTGGTCGACAAGACCGACATCCGCTTTTCGCGGCTCTCGACCGAGGACGGACTTTCGCAGACTCGCGTCGCGCATCTCGCGCAGGATGACCGTGGCTTCCTGTGGTTCGGCACGCAGTCCGGGCTCAATCGTTTCGACGGCTACAAGTTCAAGGTCTTCGTGCACGACCCGCAGCGCCCCGACAGCCTCGGGGGCGTTTATGTTTCCGCGTTGTTCAAGGACCGCGACGGCAAGCTGTGGATTGGCTGCTCGCAGTTTCTCGACTGCATGGATCCGGTCACGGAGAAGTTCACCCACTATAAGATCGATGGCGAATCGGCGACCGACCTCGCGGTCCGGGTGGTGAGCATTTCGCAGGATCCCGAGGGCATGATCTGGCTGGCGAGCGGCACGGGCTTGCATCGCCTGGATCCGCACACCGGGGAAGTCCGGCATTATCGCCACGATCCCGCCGATCCCGCGACCATCGCCAGCAACGACGTCAAGTCGACCGGCGTCGACCGGGAAGGCGTGCTCTGGGTCGGCACCAACGAGGGCCTCGATGCCTTCGACGGGAAAACCGGCAAGGTGACGCATCATGTGGCGATCGCGGACGTGCTGCACATCGGTTTCTACGAGGACCGCGCCGGCCTGTTCTGGATTCACCACACCTCCGGCAGCGGGCTCGCGCTCTACGATCGGGCGACGCACCAGCTGACGCCGGTCACGCTCGAGGCGAAGTCGCCCGCGTCCGGTCCGGCGCTGACCGGCGTGCGCGCCATGCTCGAGGACAACGAAGGCCAGCTGTGGCTGGGCACGTTCGGTTCCGGCATGCTGCGCTACGATCGCGAGAACCGGCGTTTCGTGCGCTACCGCAACAACCCGGCCGATAGCGAGAGCCTCGCCGACGATCATGTTGTCGCGCTGTTCAAGGACCGCGAAGGCAACATCTGGACCGGCCTGCACGCCAGCGGGCCGAATCACTTCAGCACGCGGCCCCCGCGCTTCGAGCAGTTCCGCCGCGATCCCTCGAACCCGAACGGGCTCACGACCAATTTCATCGATGCGTTCCACATGGACCGCCGCGGGCGGCTCTGGATCGGCACGGACGACGCGCTGATCCGGGTCGACCGCAAGACCGGCGAATACACGCGTTTCTCGGCCGGACTCGACGTCAAGCCGACCATCGTGTCGATCGCCGAGGATCGGAACGGCACGATCTGGATCGGCACTTACCGCCACGGACTCGCGCGGCTCGACGAAACCACCGGCCGGTTCACGGTCTACCGCCACCGCGCCGACGATCCGGCGAGCCTGAGCAACGACGCGGTGCACCGCGTTTACGTCGATCGCCAGGGCACGCTCTGGGCGGGCACGAATGACGGCTTGAATCGCTTCGATCCGGCGCGCGACCGCTTCGACATCTACAAGGTCGATGCCGCCAACCATTGGGGCCAGTGCTACGTCACCATCGTGGAGGATGCGGCCGGCGACCTGTGGCTGGGCTCCGCTTATTCCGGTCTGCACCGCTTCACCCCGGCCACCGGAGCGTTCACCGTGTACAAGGCGACGTCCGGAAACCCGGGCAGCATCGCCGACGACACGGTGCCGGCGGTTTATCCCGACGACCACGGGGCAATCTGGGTGGGCACGCAGATGGGTTTGGAAAGATTCGACGTGAAGCGCGGCACCTTCTCGCAGTGCCTCGATGCCGGTGCGCAGCTCGGGCGTTCCGTCGGCTGCATCCTGCCGGACCGTCGCGGCCACCTGTGGATGAGCACGAACAAGGGGTTGAGCGAATACGATCCCGTCACGAAGCAGTTCCGCCACTACTCGGCGGCCGACGGCCTGCCCGGCAACGATCTCACCGGCTGGGAGGCGGGCTGCGTCGGCGCGGACGGCGAGATGTTCTTCGGCGGCTTCGACGGCGGCGTGGCGTTTTATCCGGAGGCGGTTTCGAACGACCCCTTCGTGCCGCAGATGGAGCTGACCGATTTCCGCCTGCCGTATGCGCCGAAGAGCAGCGATGTCGCCGCACAGTTGAGCAAGGGCATCTATCCGGCGAACAAGCTCACGCTCGCCCATGACGAGAATAGCTTCTCGCTCGAGTTTGCGGCGCTCAGCTACTTCAACTCCAAGACCAACCGCTACCGCTATAAATTGGAGGGCCTCGCCGATCGTTGGAACGAGGTAGGCAGCTACCAGCGCACCGCCACCTTCACCACGCTGCCGGCCGGTTCGTATGTTTTCCGCGCCCAGGGCGCCACCGCGCGCGGCGCTTGGAGCGAGCCGGGCATCGTGTTCCGCGTCGAGGTGCTGCAACCCTGGTGGCAGACGTGGTGGTTTCAACTGCTGACGATCCTCTTCAGCGTGGCCGTGTTGGTGGCGGTCATCCGCGGCCGCATCAACCGGGCGCGGCAGCGCGAGCGGGATTTTCGCGCGCTGGCCGACAACGCGCCCGACATGGTGATGCGTTTTGGCCGCGACGGCCGGCTGGTGTACGCGAATTCCGCCACCGAGACCTACGTGGGCTTCATCTGCGAGGTCATGCGCGGCAAGACCATCGACGAACTCGCGCAGCTCGGGCCCAGCCTGCCGGTTTCCACCGGGAGCGTGCTGCAGGTGATGCGCGAAAACAGCGCGCTGGTTTACGAGACCACGTGCGCCTCGGGCCGCGGCCCGCGCCACTTTGAATCCCGCCTCGTGCCGGAACTCGACCCGCATGGCGTGCCGAAGTCGGTCCTCGCCATCACTCGCGACATCACCGACCAGAAGCATTCCGAAGCTTCGCTCCGCGAAACGCGCGACGAGCTGGCCCGCGTCGCTCGCGTCATCACCGTCGGCGAACTGACCGCGTCCATCGCCCACGAGGTGAACCAGCCGCTGGCGGCGATCGTGACGAACGGCCAGGCCTGCCTGCGCTGGCTGAACCGCGACGTTCCCGACCTGCCGGAGATCCGCACCAGCGTGGAGCAGATGGTGCGCGACGGCATCCGCGGCAGCGAGGTCGTCAGCCGCATCCGGGCCTTGTTGCGCAAGGAAACGCCCGTGCGCCAGCCGATCGACCTCAACGAAGTCCTGCGCGAAATCACGGCGATGATCTCCATGCCGGCGGGCGGCCCGACGCTGCGACTCGAGCTCACCGAGCCGCTGCCGCCGGTCCTGGCCGATCGCATCCAGTTGCAGCAGGTGATCCTCAACTTGGTGGGCAATGCCATCGAGGCGATGGCCGCCACGACGGGCCGCGCCAAGCGGCTGCGCGTGCACACCGCCGCCACGACGGAGCAGGGTGTGCTGGTGGAAGTGATCGACTCCGGTCCTGGCGTCTCGGACGGCCAGCTCCAGAAATTGTTCGAACCCTTCTACACCACCAAGCCCGAGGGTCTCGGCATGGGTCTGGCGATCTGCCGCTCCATCATCGAGTCGCACGGAGGCAAGCTGTGGGCCGAGCCGAATGTTGAAGGCGGCATGACTTTCCGTTTCACCCTCCCGGGAGTTCCCGTCGCCACCCCATGACCTCGTCCGCCAAAAAAACCGAGAAACGCCCGGATTCGATCGTCTTCGTCGTCGACGATGACGAGTCGGTGCGCAAGGCGCTCAGCAGCCTCATCCGCTCCGTCGGGTTGCCCGTCCAGCTGTTTCCCTCCGCACGGGAGTTCCTCGAGTCGAACCGCGCCGAGGTCCCGGCGTGCCTCGTGCTCGACGTCCGGTTGCCGGGCCTCGGCGGGCTGGAACTGCAGCGCGAGCTGATCGCGGCGAACAACCGCATCCCGATTATCTTCATCACCGGCCACGGCGACATCCCGATGAGCGTGCAGGCGATGAAGGCCGGCGCGGTCGAATTCCTGCCGAAGCCCTTCCGCGACCAGGACCTGCTCGATGCGATCCATCAGGCGCTGGCCAAGGCGGCGGAGGCGATGCGGCAGCAGTCGCTCGCCGCGGAGATCCACGTCCGGCACCAGACCCTGACGCCCCGCGAGCGCGAGGTGATGGCGCACGTCGTGCGCGGCCTGCTCAACAAGCAAATCGCCGCCGAACTCGGCACGAGCGAGGTGACGGTGAAGATCCAGCGTGGCCAGGTGATGCAGAAAATGCGCGCGGAGTCGGTGCCCGATTTGGTCCGGATGGCGGAGAAGCTGGCGCAAGCGGCAAGCTGAGAGCTGAGAGCTGAGAGCTGCTGTTAGTCTAGCGGGAGAGGCGCCCCGTGGCGATCCCGCCCGGGCCTCACACCAAGGTGTGATAGATTGCATCCGGGGCCGGGTGCTAGGGTCGGCCCATGCAAAATACTGTCCTGGCCCTGATCTCCATTGTGGACGACGACCCCTCGGTCGGCGAAGCCACCGCACGACTCCTGCGTGCCAACGGGTTTACCGTGGCGACGTTTCTGTCGGCGGCCGATTTTCTCGCCTCGTCCGAGCTGCTGCGCACCGCGCTGCTGATCCTCGACGTCTGCATGCCCGGCATGAGCGGCATGGAGCTTTACCGGAAGCTTGCGGCAAGCCCGCGCCCGATTCCGACGCTGTTCATCACCGCGCACGGCAGCGCGGATGATCGTGCGGCAGCGCTCGCGGCCGGGGCGGTCGATTACCTGAACAAGCCGTTCACCGAGGAAGTTCTGCTGGCGGCGGTCCGTCGCGTCATCCGCTGAGCGAACCGCTTTTTCCATCATGAAAACCACCGCTAAATCCCACGCTTCCCGCTCGTCAACGCGCCGCGTCGCCCGGTCCGGAACCGCTTTCTGGCCGGACGGCGCGCGCCTCGTGGTCTCCCTCTCGATGCAGTTCGAGGCCGGCGCGCAGCCGGCGAACGCCGAGGGGCCGTTCCCGCCGCTCGACCCACGCTATCCCGACCTCGCGACGCCAAAGTGGTACGAGTACGGCTTCAAGGAAGGCGTGCCGCGCCTGTTGGAGATCTTTGCGCGCAAGGGCGTCAAGGTGACGTCGCACATGGTCGGCCAGGCGGTCGACCGCCATCCGGAGCTCGCGCGCGAGATCGTCGAACGCGGCCACGAGGCGTCGGGCCACGGCCAGACGTGGAGCCCGCAGTATTCGATGAAGCCCGAGGAGGAGCGCGCGTCTTACCAGGCCAGCATCGACAGCATCCAGCGCGCGACGGGCCAGCGCCCGGTGGGCTTCAACGCCTTCTGGATGCGCGGCACGCCGCAGACGCTCGGCATCCTGCGCGAACTCGGGTTTCTCTACCACATCGACGACCTGAGCCGCGACGAGCCGTTCATCGTCGCGGTCGACGGCGCGCCGTTCGTGGTCGTGCCATATACGCTCGGCTTGAACGACATTGTGAACTTCGAGGCGCGCTACTTCGGCACCGACCAGTTCGCCTCCGACCTGAAGCGCGAGTTCGACGCCCTCTACGCCGAGGCCGCGGTGCGCCGCCGGATGATCTCCGTCAGCCTGCACGACCGCGTCGCCGGCCGGCCCGGCCGCGCGCGCATGATCGAGGAGTTCATCACCTACGCGCAGAAGCACCGCGGCGTGTGGTTCGCGCGCAAGGACGAGATCGCGCGCTGGGCACTGGAGAGTCCGCTCACGCCGCGCGAAGGCCATTTCACTTCCACCCTATGACTACCATGAATCCGAAAAACCCATCCCCCGCCAAATGGAAACCCGCGCTGCTCGCGCTCGCCGCCCTCAGCCTCGGCGACACCCGCACGGCGCTTGCCGCGACCGATCCCGCCGTCGTGTCGCTCCCGGAAGCCAAGTCCGTGACCCTCGACAAATCGCTGACCGCGCAGCAGGCGCAGGCCGCGCTCCACGTCGCCCAGTTGTTCTACACCTTCTGGAACACGGGTGAGGCGAGCTACGCGCAGGAAGTGCTGTCGCCGGACTTCGTCGACCGCACCCTGCCGAAGGGCCGCCCGCAGGGCGCCACGGGCCCGCTGTTCGCGTCGCGCAATTTCCGCCAGGCCGTGCCCGACCTCAGCTGCGAGGTCGTGCAGCTCGTCGTCGCCGGCGACCGCGTCGTCGCGCACCTGCGCTTCCGCGGCCATTTCACCGGCAAGTTCGGCGACCTCGCCGGCACCGGCCAGGAAATCGACTTCATCGCGACCGACATCCTGCGCGTGCAGGACGGACGGATCACCGACAACTGGCACCTCGAGGACAACCTCACGCTGATGCAGCAGCTGGGCATCGTGCCTTCCTGAATTAGGACGGCCGGTGTGGCGGCGGCTCTTAAGCCGTCCCCGCCTGGACCTCGCCGGCCGGTCCTTTGAGAACGGTAGATACAACGGGATCGTGGCCGGGAGCGTCGTGCTCCCGGCCACGATTTTTTTGTGCGGGCGTGCGAGTGGGAGTGATGGCGCGGGCGGGCGCTTTCTTGACCACGGATTGAACGGATGAGACCGGATTTCACGGAGAGGACGAATCCGTGTGATCCGTGGTCGCTTACTCGCGCCGGGAAGCAGATGTCCGTTTCATCGCGTTCGCCCGATGCGCGTGAGCGCTGGATCGTCCCGCTTTCCGCTTACCTCCTGCCGCTTCCCGCGGGGCGGCGCAGCGCCGCCCCGCTTAGCCCACCTATACCAAGGTCTGATGGAATGCACCGCGCGCGCGCTGGTACAGTCGGCGCACGATTTTCATTCCGAAGATCGAATTAAAAAATCGCAGCAAACAACCCACTCCTCCCATGCCATTCGTTAACGTCAAACTCGTCGAAGGTGTCTTCAATACCGAACAGAAACACGCCATGGCCGCGAAACTCACCGATGTCATGGTCGAGTTCGAAGGCTCGGAAGCGTTCCGCGAAGTCGTCTGGGTCCTGATCGAGGAACTCCACGACGACGGCTGGCACATGGGCGGCAAACCCTTCGCCGGTCCGCGCAGCCTGATGGGCCAGCTCGAGCGTTCGGGCGAGGCGTTCCATGCCGCCGGCGGCAACAAGAAGCCGATCCCGAAGACCCGCAAGGCGCTCGCCGAGCGCGCGCCGGTCGTGAAGCGCTGAGTTCGCCTCCTCTTCATTCACCTGTCGTCCGCATCCTTCTCCGCCATGAAAGCCATCGGTTACATGACTCCGGGCCCGATCGAAGTCCTGCAGGAAATCGATCTGCCGCGTCCGTCGCCGGGTCCGCATGATCTCCTGGTGGAGGTGCGGGCGATTTCGGTGAATCCCCTCGACGCCAAGATCCGCAAGGGCGGCGGCCCGGGCACTCCGGCCGGGGTCGCGAAGATCCTCGGCTGGGATGCGGCGGGCGTCGTGGTCGGTGTCGGCTCGGCCGTCACGTTGTTTCGCCCGGGCGACGAGGTTTACTATGCCGGCGCCCTCGAGCGGCCCGGCACCTATGGCGAGTTTCACCTCGTGGACGAGCGCATCGTGGGCCACAAGCCGGCGAGCCTCAGTTTCGCCGAGGCGGCGGCGCTGCCGCTCACGAGCATCACGGCGTGGGAAATTCTCTTCGACCGGTTGCGGCTTTGCGACGTGTCCCGGACTCCCTGCTCGGTGCTCATCATCGGCGGGGCCGGGGGCGTGGGTTCCATCGCCGCGCAGCTGCTGCGCCCGCTCGAGGGTGTCACCACCATTTCCACCGCGGCGCGGCCCGACGCGCGCTCGTGGTGCCTGCACATGGGCGCGCATCATGTGATCGACCGCCGGAAGCCGCTGGCCGCGCAGGTCCGCGAGATCATCCCCGGCGGAGTCACGCACGTCCTGGCGCTGACCGACACCGAGAGTTACTTTGAGCAGATCGTCGAGGCGCTGGCCCCGCAGGGCGCGATCGCGTTGATCGAGACGCCGGCGATCCCGCTGGATATCAACCGGCTGAAGCCGAAGAGCATTTCGGTGCATTGGGAATTCATGTTCACGCGCTCGCTCTTCCAGACGGCGGACATGGCCGAGCAAGGCCGGTTGCTGAACCAGGTGGCCCGCCGCGTCGACGCCGGCGCGCTGCGCACCACCATGACCGCGAATCTCGGACGCATCACCGCCGCCAACGTGCGCGAGGCCCACCGGCAGATCGAGAGCGGCACGACCATCGGCAAGCTGGTGCTGTCCGGCTTCTGACCACCCATCCGCCGCATTCCTTTTCCCCTGCGCCGCGATCACGCGGAACACGTCAACTAATAGATGACATTCCGAGGGAGCGCGCTCCGTCAATTTTCTACCACATGAAATCGATTCCGATCATTCCCGCTTCCTTCTTTGGCACCGTGCTCGGTGTCATGGGCCTGGGCACCTGCTGGCGCGTCGCCGCCAAGCTCTGGGGTCTGCCGCCGCTGGTCGGCGAGGGGATCCTCGCGCTCGGCTCGGCGATCTGGGGCGTGCTCATCGTGCTCTACATCGCCAAGTGGGTTTGGCTGCGCGCGGAAGCGCTCGATGAAGCCGGGCATCCGGTGTTCTGCTGTTACATCGGCCTGGTGCCGCTGACGGGCGTGCTGGTCGCGACCGCGATCGCACCTTACCAGCACGCGCTCGGCGTCGGGCTCTTTCTGCTCGGTGCCGCCGGACAGCTGGCGTTCGGGCTTTACCGCACCGGTCAACTCTGGACGGGTGGACGCGAGCACACCGCCACCACACCGGCGCTTTACCTGCCGTCGGTCGCCGGCAGCCTCGTCACCTGCATCGGAGCGAACGCGCTGGGCTTCCAGGAAATTGCCCCGCTCTTCTTCGGCGTCGGCTTGTTTTCCTGGCTGTCGATCGAGTCCGTCATCCTCCAGCGCCTGTTGACGGTGGAAATGATGCCGAAGGCGCAGCGCCTGACGCTCGGCATCCATCTCGCGCCGGCGGTGACCGCGTGCGTGGCCTATCTCGGTTTCGCGCCGGGGCGGCCGGACTTCTTCGCGCAGTTCCTGCTCGGTTACGGGCTGTTTCAGTTTGCCCAGCTGGTGCGGATGGTGGGATGGCTGCGCGAGGAACCGTTCGGGCCCGGCTATTGGGCGTTTTCGTTCGGCATCACGGCGCTGCCGCTTTCGCTCATGGCGTTCGTCCAGCGCGGGATGGCCGGACCTTATCCAATTCTGGCGGGTGCCTGCTTCATTTGGGCGAACCTCTTTGTCGGCGGGTTGCTGATCGCGTCGTTTGCGGGCTTGGTCCGCGGCACGTACCTGCCGGCCCGCGTGGTCAAGCCGGCGTGATCGAATGAGAACCGTGCGGAAGTGCCATGCCGTCCTGTCCCGCCCATACTCCGGCCGAGCTCGATGCAATCACTGCGCGGGCGTACCAGTTTTTCCTGGCACGTCAGGGTGCGGTCGGAAATGCGCTCGACGACTGGCTGCGGGCCGAGGCCGAGGTGCGGCACGAACTGGAGCAATGCCGGCTCTTTCAGGAGGAGCTTCGGGTGGTCTTGGACAGCTGGCCGGCGGTAGAGCACGCGTCGGAGTTCCAGTCGCAGATCGACGTCAGCTCGCTCGCGAGTTTCGCCGTCCAGATCCTGCTGGATCGCAGCCATCTCGAACTGGCCGGGGCGCACGCCGGTTTCGCTGAGGGGATTTTGCCATGCTGACGACCTCCCGCTCCCGCTGGCTCGCCGCCGGTCTCTGCCTGCTCGTCGCGGGCGGCTTGCTCTGGGCGGCTTCCGCCCGGACGGAGAGGACGACTGAATCCTCCTTCGCGGAGCAGATGCAGGCGACGATGACCCGCATGGCGGCGGATTCGGGAAACATGCGGATGTCGGGCGACGCCGACGAAGACTTCGCCGCGATGATGATCGTGCATCATCAGGGCGCCATCGACATGGCGAAAGCCGAGCTGCTGCACGGGAAGAATCCAGTGCTGCGCCGCGTCGCGCAGGAGATCGTCGTCACCCAAGCCGCGGAGATCGAGGTGCTGCGGCGCGAGCTGCCCGCGGATTCCGCGCTCTGTCGCCCCACTCGCTGAATTTTATGCCTACCATCAAACAGTTCATCACCGTCTCGTTCCTCGCGCTTGCCGTCGGGACGAATGTCCGCGCGGGCCAGGCGCCCGGCGCGGCGGAAGCCACCGACGTCGCGATCAGCAGCCGCGATCGCGTCTATCTCTGCGACCAGATTTCCAACACCGTATCGGTCATCGATCCCGCGAGTGAAAAGCTCCTCGGCGTCATCCGCCTCGGCGACCTGACCCCGGCCAACCTCAGCCCGTTGTACCGCGGCCAGCTGTTGGTGCACGGCATGGGTTATTCGCCGGACGGCACCACGATCGCGGCGGTTTCCATCGGATCGAACTCCGTGACGTTCATCGACACGGCGACCAACCTTGTGAAGCGCACCGTGTACGTCGGGCGCTCCTGCCATGAAGCGACGTTCAGCCGCGACGGCTCCGAGGTGTGGGTGACGATTCGCGGAGAAAACTACGTGCAGGTTCTCGATGGCCACACCTACGAGCCGAAGGACCGGATCCCGGTGCCGAACGGCCCGGGCATGGCGATCTTCTCGCCCGACGGGAAATACGGTTTCGTGGTGTCGAGCTTCACCACCGAGGCGATGGTCTTCGACGCGAAGACGCACGCGGTGGCGGGACGCATCACGCAGGCGTCGCCGTTTTCGCCGGACCTCGCGGTCACGCCGGATGGCGAGCAGCTCTGGTTCACGCTGAAGGACATCGGCAAGACGCAGGTCGTCAGCGCGCATCCGCCGTTCGCGCCGATCGCGTTGCTGGAGACGGGGCCGATCACCAACCACGTGAACTTCGCGCGCAACGCGCACGGTCAGTTCGCTTATGTGAGCGTCGGCGGATTGAATGCCGTCAAGGTCTACACGACCGGCGATCATCCGGAACTCGTCACCACCATCCCCACCGGCCGCCTGCCGCACGGTGTCTGGCCGTCGGGTGACGGCACCCGCATCTACGTCGGCTTGGAAAACGGCAACGCGGTCACCGCGATCGACACGCTGGAGAATCGCGTGCTGACGACGATCGCCTCCGGCCAGTCGCCGCAGGGCATGGCCTATGTCCCTAACGCGGTGCCCACGGGGGCTGGGTTGGAAAACCTGACGCCGCTCGGCCTGGTCGGCGAGGCGCTGCATCTCGAACTTGCGGCGCCGGACGCGCCGGCGGAAAGCCCGGCGAGTTGTTCGGTGACGATCAACTGCCAGGGCCTGGTCGACCAGGTGCAGGCGGCGGTGACCGGCTTGACGCCGAAGACGCCTTACTTGCTCGCGCTGGCGCCGAACGCCGATGGCTCGGGTCCGCTCGAGTTGGTGGCGAAGTTCAACACCAACCCCGCCGGTGCCGCCGTGGTGAACGCGATCGGGCCGTTGCGCAAAGTAGCGACCGAGAATGATCCCGCGAAGCGCCGCTACTTCACCATCGTGACGATGGTCGGCGACAATCCGGGCGTGGCGGTGCGGGTGCAGCGCTGAAGCGCGGCAAGCGGGAGGAGGCAAGGGGGAGACAGAGGCGCCGCAACTGAACGGGATTAGTTTCGGCGTCGTTGCGGGGCGGAGGGGTTGGAGGTCTTGCTGCGGGAATCGGGCGGGTGGTTTCGAAAAAAATCACCCGCGCGACTTTCGCTCGTTCAACCCCATCCCCTCATGAAGACGAATAGAAAGCTGGTTGCGCTGGGCCTTTTCAGCGCGCTTCTGGCCGCCCGGTTGGCGGCCACGGATTACTATTGTGATCCCGTCAACGGTTCCCCGTCCAATTCCGGCTCCTCATCCAGCCCGTGGCGTCGGCTCGAGGAGGTGTTCTCCGCGGGCAAGACGTTCGCCAACGGCGACACGATCTACCTGCGCAGCGGCAACCACGGCAACCCGCAGATCAGCGGCGGCATCTCCTCCGGCAACCGGACGATTCGCGCGCAGTCGGGCCAGACGCCGAAGCTGCGCACGCTGCGCTTCGTGAGCGGCGCGACGCGCTGGACGGTCGACGGCGTGCTCGTCTCGCCGCAGGAGGCCGATGGCAGCCTGATCACCTCCAATCTCGTGCAGCTGGACGGAGGCGCGACGAACAACGTCCTGCAGAACTGCCAGATTCGCTTCGCCCCGGACGCCGTCGTGACCGGCTGGTACAACAACGACTGGGTCAACCGCAGCGGCACGGCGGTCCTCGTGACCGGCGTGAACAATTCGATCCTCAACAACCAGATTCGCAACACGCGCAACGGCGTGCAGGTCGAGCGCGTCTCGGGCGGCGGCGGCACCGGCGCGATCGTCCGCGGCAACTCGGTCGATCATTTCTGGGAAGACGCCTACCGTTGTCGGGTCAGCAGCTGCACGTTCGAATACAACCGGGCGACGAACAGCTACGCGGTCGTGCCGCCCGGCACCGAGGACGATCCGCCGCACCGCGACATGTTCCAGTGCTATCGCGGCGACGGCACCTTCACGCCCGTCACCAACGTCGTGCTGCGCGGCAATGTCTTCATCGCGCGCAAGGGCACGCGGTATCCGAACATTCCGTTCCAGTACAACGGCAAGTACACGATCCAGGGCCTCAGCGCCTTCGACGGGCCGTACAACAACTGGACGATCGAGAACAACGTCGTGCAGGTGGAGGTCGGCCTCGCGCTGGCGGTCTACGGCATGAACGACAGCAAGATCGTGAACAACACGGTCGTGCCCGATCCCTCCGGCACCGACAGCGAGATCCGCATCTACAACCAGAAGGACGGCACGCCCTCCAACAACATCATCCTGCGCAACAACCTCGCGCACGTTTTCAACATCTGGCCCGACACGACCAACCTCACCCAGAGCAACAACCTCACGGTCGGCACCTCCTACAGCACGTACTTCGTGGACTGGGCCAACTTCGACCTGCATCTCAAGGCGGGAAGCCCGGCCATCAACGCCGGCACGACTACGAACGCCCCGACGATCGACGCCGACCAGGCCGCGCGCAGCAGCCCGTACGATGTCGGCGCCTACGAGTACAACGCCGGCGTGATCCCGAACGCGCCGTCCGGCCTGGCGGCGAGTCCGGACGACTTCGACATGGTCAGCCTCTCGTGGACGGACAACTCCAGCCTCGAGACCGGTTACAAGATCGAGCGCAAGAAGGGCACGGGCGCCTATACGCAGATCGCCACGGTCGGCGCGAACGTGACGACCTACACGAACAGCAGCCTCGGCGCCGGCACCGGTTATACTTACCGCGTGCGCGCCACCAACGCCAGCGGCGACTCCGCGTACTCGAACGAGGCCGCGGCAACGACGCCCGAAATCACCTCAGGCCGCCAGGCGCACTGGAAGCTCGACGAAGGCAGCGGCACCGCGACGGCCGACAGCTCCGGCAACGGCAACAACGGCACGCTCGCCAGCGGTCCGGTCTGGCAGTCCGGCCGGATCGGCAGTGGCCTGAAGTTCGACGGCGTGGACGACGTGGTGAACGCCGGCAGCGGCGCCAGCCTCGGCGGCCTCTCCCAGATCACCGTCTCCGCGTGGATCAACGTCGCCGGTGTCGGCGAGGGCGGCTACGGCCGCATCATCCAGAAAGGCGACACCGCTTCGCCCACTGCGGGCTGGCGTCTGCTCACTTATGGGACGAACCAGCTCCAGTTCTCCGTCGACTACGCCACGACCGACCTGAACCGCAACTCGGCCGCCAGCGTGTTCGCCACGAACACCTGGTGCCATGTGCTCGCGACCTGGGACGGCACGGCGTCGGCGACCGGTGCCAAGATCTATGTCAACGGCGTGCAGGTCGCCTACGACGCCTCGCAGGTCAACGGCACCGGCGCGCGCGGGGCGGATTCCGCCACGCAGCTGACGCTCGGCAACACCACGACCGGCGACCGTTCGTTCAACGGCGTGATCGACGACGTGCGCGTCTACAACCGGGTGCTCACCGCGGCGGAAATCGCCGCCGTCTACGCGGCCGGCGCGCCGTGATCAGGACGGAAGAATTTGGCCCGTGGGTACGGGCCAAGGGTTAATAACAGTAGTACGGCGTCGGCGCGGTCATGGGACTGCGCCGACGCTTGCCCTTTTCATGGCGGATAAAACCCGGCGGAAACTTCCTCCGTTCCTTTTGCCAGCGATGGCCGCGGTGGCGGCTGCGGTGCTGGGATTTGTCATTGTCGCGTGGGTGCGGATTCCTCCGGACGTCCGGCGCACCTCACCGGTCCGCAGCGAACCGCCTTCGGCGTCTGCACCGCTCACTCAGGTTCCGACCGGCGATTCCATCTCCCGAGCTGCTTCCGGCGCGCGAGAGGGACGGGCGGAGTTGCAAGCGCGGCTGGAGCACAGCGATCCGGCGGACGACGAGGAACGCGAGACACTGCTCTGTCGTCTCGTGGTGCTCGCTCCCGGCGAAGCCCTCGCGCACGCATGGCGCGAAGCGGATCCGGTTCGGCGCAATCATCTGCTGCAACGCGTCACGACAACCTGGTTGCAAAACGACACCCTGTCCGCGGCGCGTTGGCTGCTGGAATCCGGCGACAGCGAGCTGCAGTCACAGGTGGGGCCGCTGGCCGCGACCGAACTCGCGCGTCGGGATGCCCGGACGGCGGCGAACTTTGTGGCCGCGCTGCCTCCACAGGTGCGGGTGGAAGACATGCTCGGTCCGGTGCTCGACACGTGGGGCCGGACGGAATTGTCCGTGGCGCTCGCCTGGGCGCAGCAACTGCCGCCGGGCGAGTTCAAGACCGGCGCCCTGTTGCAGCTCGACGGTCGCTGGCTGCAGGACGATCCGTGGAGCGCGCTGGCTTATGCGCAGCGGGAAAATCCCGGCGATGCGCGGCTGCTCGTGACGCTCGTCAGTCGTTGGGCGGCGCTGTCGCCGGCGGACGCACTGGCTTGGGCCGCGCAGCTGCCCGAGGGCGAGCAACGCGACAAAGTCATGCCCAGCCTCGCGGGCGCGCTCGCGCAGCGTTCGCCCGCGGCCGCGGTGCAGCTCGTGCAAGGTTTGTCTCCGGGCGAAGCGCGGACGGAGGCCGCGATCGCCGTGGTCTCCACGTGGGCGCGCCAGGATCCGGAGGTCGCGGCGCAGTGGGCGGCGCAGCTTCCGTCCGGGTCGGGACGTGAACGGGCGCTGACGCAGGCGGCCACCATATGGGCGCAATTGAACCCCGTGGGTGCGGCGCAGTGGGCCGCCTCACTCGCTGGCAATGCGGACCTCGACGCGGCGATCAGCGCGGTGAGCGGGGTGCTGGCCGAGCGCGATCCCGCGACGGCACGCCTGCTGGCGGAGTCGATCACGGACGAAACCCTGCGCCGGGCCCGCCTGCAGAACCTGAGCAACCGCGCGACGCCTTAGCCGCGCGCCAGGTAGCGTCGCGTCATGTACGTGCCGAGCAGCGATGTCAGGGTCAGGGCGGCGAGGATCACGTAGATAAACCGGTAGGGACCGACCGCGATTTCACCGATCCCCGGCAGCGCCAGCACGGCGTGGAAATCCTGCATCGCGTCGAAGAACCAGCCGGTCGCCGGAATGATGATCACGCCGATGGCGAGCGCCTGGACGATGACGTTGGCGGCGCTGAGCTGGCCCATGCGCGAGGCGGGGAACACGTGCTGGGCAAGGACGCTTTGCGCGAGCATCAGCATCGGGAACACGGCGCCGGAAAGCAGCGAGAGCACGAAGAACGAGCGTTCGCCGGTGATGCCGAAAAAGGAGGCGGCGAGCGTGGCGAGATAAACCAGCAGGCAGCTGGAGAGCGTGCGCGCCGGACCCCAGCGGTCGATGAGCAGGCCCAGCGGGTAGGCGAGGGGAAGCCAGACGAACGACGCCCACGCGATCAGCTTGCCGATCTGGTCGAGCGGCAGGCCGAGTTCGCGCTGCGGGAAAAAGATCAGGAAAGCCTGCACCGCCACCATCGCGTAGATGGAAAGCCGGGCCAGGTAGGTCCACCAGTACAACGGGCGCGTGTAGGATTCGGCGACGAAGGTCCGTGCGGAAGCGAGGGCGCCTGCACCGGCGGTGGGCGCGGCTTCCTCGACCGGCGGATAGTCGCCTTCCTTCACGAACACGCACATCGCCCAGAAGCCCAGCCCATAGGCGATGGCGACGCCGGTGAAGAGCTGCCACGTGTGCGAGATCGCGATGCCCATCAGCCAGTAGTTGAGCACGAAGGTGGCGACGGCGCCGAAGACGCGGAACAGCGCGAGGAAACGGCCGAGGTAGTTGGCGGGAACGACGTCGCGGAAGAGATAAAAGTAGATCGAGGCGACGACCATGTGAAACACCTGGTAGAACACGACGAGCGCGCCGTACACGGCGACAACCGGGCTCGACACCGGCGAGTGCGCGAGAAGTCCGGCCACGGCGGGAATCGCGACCAGCTTGGTCGTGAGTTGCGGCGCGAACGGAGTCAGGACGAGGAAGAGCACCGCGAACGGCGTCGACCAGAGGAGATACGGGATGCGCCGGCCGCGCGGGCCGCGCTTGCGGTCGGAGCGAAAGCTGACGATCGGCGTGACGAGCAGGTTGAGCAGCGCGGCGATCGAGCCCACGAGCAGGGCGATCTCCTTGTCGGTCGCACCGTGGTGCTTGAGGATGACCGGCAGCACGCGCGGCTCGATCTGGTCCATCAGCGTGAACACGACGTCCCCGGCGAGCAGCCAGAAGAAAACCAGGAAGAGCCCGCGCTTGGTGTAGCGCAACGTGCCCACGGTCAGGTGAGAGCCGGTGTCGTTGGCCGGCGCGGTGGCGGGGTTGGGAACGGAAGGATGCAAGGCGGTGGAACCGGGCGAAAGCATCGGGCCGCGCGGCGCGCACGGCAACGCGGCGGACGCTGTTGCCGTTCAGTAAACCGGCGTGCGCTTGGCGCCGAGGGCCGCGGCGGCGAGGCGACGGTTGCCCGGGCCGGGTGCGGTGGCGCCCGCCGCCCAGCGTCCCGCGACCAGGTGCAGGTGGGCGACTTCGAGCGGGCCGAAGCTGTTGGTGTAGAGTTTGGCGATCGCGTGCTCGGCGGTGACGCTGCCCAGCAGCCGGTAATCCTGGAAGATGCCGGTGAGCGGGCCGTCGAGTTGGTCGACGCCCATCGAGACCAGACCGACGTTCACCGGCACGCGCATCTGGAGCTCGTACTCGGCGTTGCCGAGGATGACGACATCCGGACGCTCGGCGCGCAGCCAGCCCGTCAGCTCGCCTGCCAGCTCACTCTGCAGCTCGGTCATGAGCGGGGCCGGGCGCTGCTTCAGGTTATTCTGTTCGATCGCGAAGCGGTAGCCGGCGAGCCAGCGATGATCGAGGCGACGCGAACTCTCCTGGCTCAGCACGAGGCCGATCCGGCGGTAACCCAGCGCGACGCAGCGGTCGACCGCCAGCACCACGGATTGGAAATGATCGCTCGCCACGCGTTCGATCACGGGCTGCGTCACGCTCATGCCCTGGCCGACCACGGCCATCTGGGTGAAATCGAAATCGAGCACGGTCTCGCCGTGCGGGAGCGGTCCGACGATCGCGCCGTGGATGCCGCGGGCACGGAGAATTTCGCGCAGGCGCGCGGGCGTCATGCCCGGTGCGCGGAGGTTGAATTCCTCGAGCCGGCAGCCGATCTCGGCGGCGCGTTCCTTGGCGCCGTCGAACATGCTGACGAAAAAGTCGCGGCTCCGCCACGGATCCTCGGCGGGATGCGTGGTCAGGTAGGCGATCACGGTGGTCGCGCCGGTGACCGGCCGGCGCTGGCGGTGCAGGCTCATCAGCGCGGACACGAGCGGGCTTGTGCGGTAGCCGAGCTTCTGCGCGGTGCGCGTGATTTCCTTGCGGGTGGCCTCGGGGATGGAGCGGTCGCCGCGGAGGGCGAGCGAAACCGCGGCCTGGGAAAACCCGCAGGCGCGCGCGACATCCTTCATGCTCGGGGGGCGCTTCATTTACTTAACGGAATCAGTGGGCGGTCCCTTGTCAGCGAAAAACTCGTTTCGCACGCTGCGCGGACATGTCGTTTGTCCCACCCCCCGCCGCCGTTCCTGTTTCGCCGGCGCCGCCGGCCTTTGCGCCGAAGGCGGCGTTCCTGCTCGGCGCCGACATGTTCGAGCTGCTGTACGGCGACGCGTGCACGGCCGCGGTCGGCGACGGCCTGCTGCTCGGTGGCCGGCCTTACCTGCCCGCGGGCGACTGGCCGGCGGAGCTGGCGGCGGCGGAAATTGTTTTCACCGGCTGGGGCGGCCCGCGCTTCGATGCGGCGCTGCTGGCGCGGTTGCCGAAGCTGCGGACGGTCTTTCTCGCCGGCGGCACGGTGCGGCCGCATGTGACCGAGGCTTTCTGGGATCGCGGCATCGCGATCACGACCGCGGCGGCGGCGAATGCGATTCCCGTCGCGGAGTACACGCTCGCTGCAATCCTGCTGGCGCTGAAGCGCGCGTGGGCGCTCGACCGCGAGACGCGACAGGCCCGCGCGTTTCCGCGCACGTGGCCCGCGCCGCCCGGTGCGCTGGGCTCGACGGTCGGGCTCGTTTCCCTCGGCCTGATTGGCCGCCTGGTGCTCGAGCGGCTGCGGTCGTTCGACCTGCGGGTGATCGCCTACGATCCACACGTGGCGCCGGAGGAATTTGCGCGACTCGGCGCAACGCCGGTTTCCCTTGAGGAACTGATGGCCACGAGCGACGTGGTCTCGGTGCATTCGCCGCTCAATCCGGCGACCGAGGGCATGATCAGCGGGCGCCTGTTGCGCACGATGAAATCCGGGTCGACCTTCATCAACACCGCGCGCGGCGCGGTGGTGCGCGAGGATGAGATGGTTGAAGTCCTGCGCGAACGTCCCGACTTGCAGGCGATCCTCGATGTCACGGCCGTGGAACCGCCACCGGCGGAATCGCCGCTCTTCGACCTGCCGAACGTGTTTCTCACGCCGCATATCGCCGGCTCGCTCGGACCGGAATGCCGGCGGCTCGGCGCCGCGATGATGGATGAGTACCGTCGCTTCCGGCGGGGCGAGCCGCTGCAGCACCTGGTCACGCGCGAACAGGCGGAGTTCCGCACCTGATGCCGTTCCGGCGTTGGCCGGCCGCCGGCGGACGCCCTGGATTTCCATCATGTACCGGATGTTTTCCACGCTGGGCTGTCCGGATTTCACGCTGCCGGAAGTTTTCGCGCTGGCCCGGCGCCATGGCTTCTCCGCGGTTGAGGTGCGCGCGCTGGCGGGCACGACGGACCTGGCGGGTTATTTCGAGCGCACGTATGGCACGCCGGCGGAGCTGGCGACGTTGCTGCGGGACGAACCGGTGAAGATCGTCTCCTTCGGCACGTCGTTGCAGATGATCGGCAGCGGCTCGGCCGCGCGCACGGCCTTCCTGCGGCTGGTGCCGTGGGCCGAGGCGCTGGGCGTGGGGTATCTCCGGGTTTTCGACGGCGGCACGGCAGCGGATGCGCCGGAGATGCGCGCTGCGGCCGCGTTTGTCGATTGGTGGCGCCAGCTTCGCTCCACCCACGGCTGGCGGGTGGACATCGCCGTCGAGACGCACGACTCGCTGCTGGGCGCGGCGGCGATCAACCGCTTCCTCGCCATCGCGCCCGGGACGGCGATCCGGTGGGACGCGCACCACACCTGGCGCAAGGGTGGGGAGCATCCCGTGCTGACCTGGCCGGAGATTCGGCCGCACGTGGTGATGATCGACGTGAAGGATAGCGTCACGGAGCCGGATTCGCGTCCGCCTTACCGCTTCGTGCTGCCGGGTGCAGGGGAATTTCCGTTCGCCGCCCTGCGCGATCGCCTGCGCGGCGAGTATGTGGGCGCGCTGAATTTCGAATGGGAGAGCCTGTGGGTGCCGACCCTGCCGCCCCTCGACACCGCGCTGTACGCGGCGACCGATCGCGGCTGGCTTTAGCCGCACGCACGGGCGCGAGGCTGCAGGAGAGAATTAAGAGCCGCTCATGCCGGCGCCGATTACTGAACGGGATTAGTGACGGCACGATTGTCTCGTCCGCCCGGGCGGAATTTCTGAACGCCGCACCTCACGATCCTTTGTTCGCGAGATTCGTCCACCCCCGACGCTCACACCCAATCGAACCCACCCCAGCGGTTTCTCCCATGATCCGAAAGAACCTCACCCAGCTATTCGGCCTGGGCCTCGCGCTCGCGCTTGCGCTCACGGCTTCCGCCCAGTCCCCGGGCACCGGCACCATCACCGGTCACGTCTTCAATACCGTCAACCAACAGTACGTCCGCGACGCGGACGTGCATGTCGAGGGCACGAACCTCACGGTGCCGACCGAGGCGGGCGGCGCCTTCACCCTGGCTCGCGTGCCGGCCGGTGCGGTGCGCGTGACGGTGACCTACGCCGGCCTCGCGACGGCGACGGTCGACCTCGAACTCAAGGCGGACGAAACCCTGACCCGCGAGATCGAGCTGCAGGGCGCGGCGGTGGTCACGAAGGATAACGAGAACGACGCCAAGACGCTCAAGCTCGAGACCGTCGTCGTTTCCGCGGCGCGCGACGGCAACGCCAAGGCGCTGCAGCGCCAGAAGAATTCCATGAATCTCAGCCGCTCGGTGTCCTCCGACGCCTTCGGCAACGTCACCGAGGGCAACGTCGGCGAGTTCCTCAAGTATCTTCCGGGCATCAGCCTCGAGTACTCCGAGGCCGACACCCGCGGCCCGCGCATCGGCGGCATGAGCTCCGAGTACGCGAGCGTCACGCTCGACGGCAAGAGCATCGCCAGCGCCGACGCGTTCAACCAGTACGTCGGCTACGAAAATTCCGGCGCGGGCACGGTCAACCGCTCGTTCGGGTTCGACACGATCTCGATCAACAGCATCGACTCGATCGAGGTGAACCGCGTGCTGAGCGCGGCGATGTCCGCCGACGCGCCCTCCGGCAACATCAACCTGAAGGTGAAGAAGGCCTTCGACCTGAAGGAGCGCCAGATCCGCTGGGACGTCGGCACGATCTTCAACACCGACGAGTTCACCCTGAAGAAGACCGTCGGCCCGAACGACGCCAAGGGCCGCAAGTTCCGTCCGAACTACAGCCTTAATTATTCCGACGTGTTCCTGAACAACAAGCTGGGCGTCGTGTTCAGCGTGCAGGAATCCAACGTCTATGTGGAGCAGTACAACGAGGCCTTCACCTACAACCGCGTCAAGACTGCCACCGACCAGCGCGGCCAGGTGCTGACCGGCGTGACGGTGAAGGACGGCCCGAAGTGGACGGAGCGCGGCAGCTACACCGGCACATTCGACTATCGCGCCACGCCGAACCTGACCCTGTCCCTCTCGACGCTGTTCGCGCGCTACCATGCGGAGTTCTACAACCGCCAGGTGACGATGAACGCCGGCGGCACGCGTGACACGGTCACCGGCGACGGCGTGCTCACCTACGGCACGGCCACGACCACGGGCGGCAACGTCGCCTTCGGTGGCGGCAACGGCCAGAAATTCACCAACACGCTGACGCTCGCCCCGAGCTTCGAGTACCGCCACGACAACATCACGATCGACGGCGCGTTCACGTCGTCGCACTCGCGCAACGACTACGACAACCTTGCGCACGGCACGGTGGCCAACACCCCGGTCAACAACCTCACCGGCATCGGTTTCACCGCGAGCCGTTCGAGCCTCGACGGCGGCGACTGGACCTTCGTCCAGACCGGCGGTCCCGACTGGACCAACCTCGCGGCGCAGAGCAACCCGCGCATCTCCGACGACACCCGCCAGAACACGATCGATCTCAAGTCCGGCGAGGCGAACATCAAGTACGTCCTCCCGACGAAGCTGCCGACGTTCCTGCAGGCCGGCGTGAAGGTGACGCGCAACCACCAGATCGCGGCCGACACCCGCCAGGTGGAGAACTACTTGTTCATCGGACCCGGCGGCGGGCTTACCGGCAACTTCGCCGCGTATCCCACGCCCTTCGCGCTCTTCGGCGGCAAGAACCAGCCCGGCGTGACCTTCCGCTCGATCAACGGCGGCGGCGCGCCGGCTTTCCCGGACCGCGACGAACTCGGCGAGCTGTTCCAGACGCACCCGGAATTCTTTACCCGCGCCGAGGGTGTCGGTCCCGTGACGGTCGCGAACTACGAGAACGGCCGCTACACCAACAACCCGACCTACGACGTGGTTGAGAGCATCGACGCCGGCTACCTCATGGCCAACACCCGCATCGCGAAGCTGCAGCTGCAGGGCGGCGTGCGCTTCGAGAAGACGTCCGAGGATTCCCTCGAGCTCGATCCCCGTTCCAACCAGGAAGTGCTCGCGGCCGGCTACCCCGGCGTCGCGGGTGCGCCGAGCACCTATGCCGGCATCGACTACAAGTACTCGAAGCCGAAGGTGCACCGGAAGTCGGACTATCATGACTACTTCCCGAGCCTGACCGCCAAGTACACGTTCGCGCCGAACCTGCTCGGCGACATCGGCTGGGGCAAAACGATCCGCCGGCCCGACATCTCCAAGATCACCGGCGTCCGCTCGATCAACGACGACGCCGAGATCATCACCACGCCCAACCCGAACCTGAAGCCCGAGCGCTCCGAGAAGATCGCCGCCTCGCTCAGCTACTTCTTCGGCCAGGCCAGCACGAACAACTTCCAGGTCGTGGCCAGCCACAACCGCGTGACGAACCAGACGACCGGCGCGAGCCTGACCTCGCAGCAGTACGGCAACACCGACCCGCAGTACGACACGTACATGTTCACCAGCTTCTCGAACATCCAGACGCCGGTGACGTACAACTCGCTCGAGTACTCCTACCAGCAGTACCTGCTGTTCCTGCCCCGCGTGCTGCAGGGCACGTCGGTGAACCTCTCGTACACCCGCAGCTACTACAAGTCGTCGCCCACCGCGCCGAACGGCGGCCGCCTCTGGGGCATCGAGCCGCACTCGGTGAAGGGCACGCTGGCCTGGCGCTACGGCCGGTTTGCGTTCAGCGCGAGCGGCATCTGGGTGGCGGACACCAACTGGCAGTTCGGCACGACCGACAGCTACCAGAAGGCGAACCTCAAGGTGGACGTCAGCGGCACGATCAAGATCACGGACCGCCTCGGCTTCTACTTCGCCGGCCGCAATATCTTCCAGACGCCGCACCAGGTGATGCAGTTCAGCGCCGGCAACCCCGACGTCGTCCGCACCTGGCAGAACTACGGCACGAACTGGTCGTTCGGCATCCGCGGCACCTTCTAAGCCTTGGTCACCCGCCGCCGGCTCCGGATTACTGAAGCCCGGAGCCGGTGGTTGTAGAAAACCGTGCGCGTGTCCTGCAAAGGGCACGCGCATTCCTTTGGGGGGAGGGCGGAAGCGGGTGCGATGATGATGGAATCCGCGATCGCTTCTTTTGACCACGGATTGCCCGGATGGGGACGGATGGGTTTGTTTCTTCGCGGCTTTGCGTCTCCGTGTGAGAAGAGATGGGATGAAGCTAGATTTGAAATCTGGGATTTGAGATTTCAGATGCGCGTGCTGCGGGCCGGCCAAAAGAAAAGCGCCGGTCTTGCGACCGGCGCTGAAGGTGGCTCGAACACTTAACGCCCAACACCTAACTTCCAACCGAGGATCGCTCATGGTAAGGGGTGTTAATTCTGGTTTCCGCAGCGTCGTATCTCATTGAATGGTGCAGAAGCGACACGAGGCGTTCAGAGTTAATTCTGTTTCGGCGTCGGCGGGACGCCTAGCCCGCCTCGTCGTGCTGCTCGCCGAGAAGGCCATGCAGGTAGTTTAGCGCATTGCGTCTCAGGGCACTCTGAGGAGGCGCCTTTAAGACATCGGCGACATGCTCCTCCGCGACCGTGAGCAAGCGTTCCAAGAGCCATCTTGGGTGGACCAAAACGCAACCGTCATCTCGGAGCAGGAAGCTGTTGAGTCCCTCTCCCGTGACAAAAACCGTGTGGCCATAGTAGCCATGGACTAGGCTGTTGCGAAAATAGGTGTAGAAGATTAGGGCGACTGACTGCGGGCATTCGACCTCCCAGCGCTCCGCAAAGGCGTTTCTGAACGCGAGCGGTGGCCGTCGGCCCAACTTTTGGTCGAACTTTACAAAGAAGCGGCGAAAGCTCTCACGGTTCTCTGCACCTGCATCAGGGGGCCTGGGTCTGGAATAGAAGATTTCACCCAAGGTCCCGACACCCGCCATTACGGCCATGGAAACCGGAAATGGGCCGCTGACATTTTTGTCCAGAAGTTCGGCATATTGGGCGATCAAGAACCCGCGGATCCGCATGGCCAAACACTGGAGTCGATGAACTGGATCCGCATTGCCTCGAACTTGGCCCCAAGTGATCACAGCTTGGCCATCCAGAGATCGCGCGAAAATGAACTCATTGGGAGTTCCCGGCATAGTCTTGAGGGCTATTTTTTCTTGGGCTTGCGGGGCCGCGCTACGTTTGCGTCTAGGAAACCTGCGTAATCAGTCACTGATTTGATCTGAACCCTGAAACGTTTGTGGAGGTCAGCGTCTGAGGACTTGCGATACGAGTCTCTACCGAAGCCATCATAGCCGTAGGCACCTTCGGCTGCGTTTGCGAGAAGAGCGCACCATTCTCGAAGGTCGGCAACCAGCTTTAGAAGGGCCTCACGGTCGAGGCCAAGTTCGGTTACTTGCCCGTGAAATATCTTGTTCCGTGCGCCTACCGCTTGCGTGAGCGATTTGCTTAGTTCGGCGTGACGGGCCCCGACAAGGTTCGCAACGGAAACAGGCCACAGCGCGTCGAGCCCTCGGATGAAGCCCTCTGCAAAGATCCGCTCGTTGGCGGCAAGTGTTCCTCGTAGGGGGACTATGTCGCTGCTACCGAAAACAGGAAACTGAAACACCGAGTAGGTGAGTAGTCGTCGCAGCTGGCGCTCATGCTTGATGAGACTGAGCGCGAACGCGTCGACTGCCCGTGTCGCGGCACCCGTATCAAGCACTGCCTGGACAGTGACGAATTCCATTTCGACTGCCGTCTTTGCTCCCATTTGGTCTGATGCACTGCTTCCAGCGCTGGCCGAGGTGGGTTGTTGGGATGACATAAAGCGTGGATTAGCGAAGCAATCGCGAGCACTGTCGGTAGAGCTTTGCTGTGAGTTTGGTGCGCCGATGGGAATGGTGGCAGGCACGGTGGCAGTTCGGGCAGACGGCGACCGCGTTGGAAATCTTGTCCGGTCCATCCTCAGCCAAAGGTATCACGTGATGTAGCTCCAAGAACGGATCACCTTTCTCGTCGTAGAAAGGAGCCGCCTTTTGACAGAGTTCACAGGTGCCGTCGGCGTATTCAAGAACCCATGCTTTGACGGCCGGATCACGCTTGTATTCGAGCTTACAGCCTTCAACGCGCTCAGGCTTGGACTGGCCCAAAGGGATCTTGGAGGTCCCGCGACGGCGCAGGAGGCGGACTTTCTCTTCGAGCGCGGGAGAAGGGACTTCCGGGGTTTCAAGTGAGTCAGCCGGACGAGGGTTCGCCTCGCGGAGAAACGAAGCGACCAGACTGACGAAATAAGACCGGCTCCAAAGGTCCTGGGGATAGTCGCTGGGTCGGAAGCTGGCGTGCTTATTGAACTCTTCTACATAGCGCTCTAGGTCGGGATCGAAGCGTTGACCGCTGGCCGGTCGGAATATGATCGCACCGTCCTCGATTTCGACACGGAAAGGCTTCTTCTGGGTAAGGGTCACGAACTGACGGCCGACATGCTGCTGGGCGTAGTGTAGAAGAGCTGTTGCAGTCAGGGAGGGCATCGGAGGGGATGGCTACGCCACCGGCGGGTGTTTCTTTGCAAACCGGGTGGAAGCAACGTCGACCGGCATGGCACTGGTCAGAAATGGCTCGAATGCCTTCCACGACATCTCTCGTGCCCGATCGAGTCGGACGGCGAACCCATGGTCAACAGGCCAAGGCTTGTCGAAGCCGAGCGCTCGAGCGAAAGCCTCGATGCATTCCATCGAGCGATGTAGCGCGATGATCGCGACGTTAGCCTTTACGGGCAGATCCTCCGAGCGAATGTTAGGAAGTGCCATGACGACGTAACCCTCCTTTAGCGCGGTGCCCGTCGTATCGTGAATCACCGATTGGCGAGACGCATGCTTTATTTGGCACAGCCAAACATAGTGAGCATAAAGCGCTCTCCACTGGTTTTCAAAGTCCTTGCCGATGTGCCCCTCGCCTTGGGCGGCCATTTTGGCCATGTCGGTGATCTTACAAGGTATCTCCAAGTGGGGATCGGCCATGAAGGTTTTGACGTTCGCTTCGCTCTGCAGGAGGCAGACTGCCGCCAGCGCGCACTCATAGAGTGAGGCGGCAACTGACGCGGCTTGGGAAGTATATCCTAAGCGGAGCATGACCCAGACGCCTCGGAGATCGTTCAAAACTCGCCGATGGAACAACGCGGCAGGCTTCACATCGAGCTTCGCTGAACCTTTGGCGCGAAGCACCGGCACAATGACACCGGCTTCATAGACATCGCGAAACGGTGCCTCAAACGCGGCGAGCTGCGTATTGAGTTGGTTGAAGGCGGCGACCTCCAAGCCCCCCAGTCGATCCCAAGCGCCATCGGCGGCGGTTCTGGCCCAACCTGGCGCATTCAGAGTCATCCTACGATTTCCTCTCGGGCGCGGGCGGTTTCGCGGCTTTAGGTTTTCTCCCGGCCTTCATGACAGGTTTGATAGGAGCTTCCGGCTGCGTTGGCTGGGCCGGCGCGGTGTTCGACGATGGCATACTGAGAGTCGCATCTTCAGCGGGGGTATCACTAAGTTGCGACGCGGCAGATTCGGGCGCAGCGGTTTTGGCTGCTTCGTCGACGGGCGAAGGTAGATACTTTGCGTGTGCCTTCTTCAAATACTCCTTCGCACTATCACGGTCGGCCTCATAAGCCAGCTGCTGCCGGAAGAAACGGAGGCGCGATTTCGCATCATTCAAGACTTCGGCCCACGTCTTCGCCCAGACAGTGATGTTCTGGTCGGCGTGGTCGAAGACCTTTCCCTTCGGGCGATCCCGCTGGGTCACCTTCGCCTTGGCGTAATCATCCATCTCATTGGAGACCGCCACGAAGGTCCATTGGGCCTTCACTCCCTGAAAGCGCTCGTCCGAGGCGACCGCCATCGCGTAGCTCTCGATCTGGCTGAGCACCTCTGCGTTGACCTTCTGGCTGGGCCGTTTGAGCTCCACAACGAGGTAATCATACTCCCCCGAGCGCGGTTCCACTGCCTTGTGGAACATGAGGTCGATTCGGCCGGTTTTCCCTTCGCCCACTTCGACCGGCGCGTCGTCGGCGCGCTTGCCAAGCTTCCCAATATGCTTCGCGAGCACCGCCTCCAGCGGAAGCTCGGAGCCAGCCAGCGCGAATTCCTCTCCGAACAGCCACGACTCTTTTTCGAGGATCTTATGTAGCTGATCGCGCTCGAGGAGGGCCTTCTTCGTCTCCTTGTCGAAGAGTAGATTCTCAATGCCGGCGATGAAGTTCAGCCGGTTGGCCACAATCTTCGAGGCAGCAATGATGGCCGGCAGCGGGGTCTTCTTTAAGAGCTCGGCGAGATCGTCCTGATCATCCTTTTTGAGGCCGAGCACGTCGCCGATGATCTGTTGGAGAGACTCAGGGTTGTCCCGCAGCGCTTGAGAGAGCAGTCGGAAGGTGAATCGCTTCGACGATTCGGCGGACTCCTCGAAGTCCGGGAGGTATTCCTGGACATTGATTGCGACGATATCGAACACCTGCCGCTCGGCTTCCTCGACGGGGGTCAGGTCGGACTTGTCCTCATAGGGGTAAATGTTCTCCTCTTTCCAGCGGGCAACAGACTTTGATAGATCCTCTGCCTCGCGCCGTCGGAAGTAGGCCTTGAGTGCTTTCTTTCCTGCATCCACGAGGGCCGTCACGTCAGGATGCAGATCCTCAACGATCAGCAGGCTGCTCTTATCCAGATCCCGAATCACTGGAGAGAGTAAGTAGGCACTGAAGTTGAATCCCGGGGCTCGAATTGACGTTCCGAGCTTGATCTCGTGCAGAGAAACACCGGTCTCGTCACATAGGTGAAGGCTGCGGTCTACGGGAGTCTTCCACTCAACAACCCGGACGGTCGGGGTAGTCTTCGCACCGCTGGACAGCGTTACCTCATCACAGGCCAAGTTTTCAGCGCGGTCTTGGACGGCGCTGGGATCCAGGACCACACCATTATAGGCAATGACTACGTGGGGGTGATTGGCCAGATAGCAGGCAAATTCCTTCGTCGTTTCGAGGACGGCGCCATCCCCGGTGAGCGAGCCAAATTCTTTGTGGAGATTACTGATTGTCACCTCGGTGCCCATCTTCGCGCCGTTCTTTGCGGCGACGGGATCGCTGACATCGAAGTCCTTCAGGGTCGCCGCTGATCCAGCGATCTTGTAGGATACGAGACCTGATCCATCGCGGTGGGATGTTGTGTTCCATTCTACAATGGATCCTAAGCCAAACGCCCGGAAGCGGCCCTTTCCGTTCTTGCCATGAAGTCCGCGACCACCGGTCGTCCGATTCTTCGTCTTCTTCCAGCTGTCGCCAAGGTTCCCGAAGAGGTTTCCCGCGTGGTCGTAGTTGATCCCTGTGCCATCATCGCTGACGCGGATGGCCTCCAGTCCCTCCAGCTCGTTGCGATCGAAATGCACGGACACTCGATTCGCGTCAGCATCCAGCCCATTCCAGATCACCTCGGCGAGCGCCACTAGTGGGCGGCTCGCGACCGTGAGCGACTTGATGTGGTCAGCAGAAAGGTTAACGGGAATCTTCATGGCCGATCACTTACATTAAGAATGAGGACACGTGGGCTGGTGGAAGCGCGAAATGCACCGTCCGAAGAACCTGCTGACAGAACGGTGTCAGCAGGGGCTGGTCGATTTCCTTCTTCACGCCAGGGCAGTCCGGCGGGGTGTCGGCCCTCACTCCGCCAGTTCCGCAGTATCCCGTGCGAAAACCCCTATTGAGTCGAGCGGAATGGCACCTACGCCTCCAGCTATACTCAGCCGGAAGCAGAGTAAATGATGCTGTTCCGGCTGAGTATGATGTCATCATATGTAGCCGGAATCACCCTAGGCTCATAGCCAGATGATGTCGAACCGGCCGTTATCAATGATGCAGACCGAGCGCATATTAGAGTCCACACACCGATTCACGGACGTATAGAGAGTATGGTCGCGAAGCTCCATCGGGACTGGCTGTCCGACGAGCTTCCAAGTGCCCTTGAACAGCTCGCTCTGGTAAGTAGCGCGCACGCTTTGAGATGGGGTATATGCGCAGCAAAAGACCCGGCCGAAAGTTGGCCGGGTCTCGGAAACAGAATCAACTTCTGGGAAACAGAATTAAGCCTTAGAAACGGAATTAACCCAGCCTACCAGCTCAGCGATACTCCTCGTTCGTGTTCGCGTTGATGATTTTGAAGTTCTCGACGTGGTAGTTCGGGTCGGCGCGGAAGGCCAACTTGACGGAGAACAGCTTCTCCATGCGCACGAGCAGGTCGGAGTCCTCGGAGCGCAGGCGCTCGAGGATGCCGGGGTGCACGTGGACGCGGAGGCTGTATTCCTTGCCGTCCTTGCGCATCTGCAGGCGGCGGGCGACGGAGGACAGGCGGCGCTGGAGTTCGACGGACATCGTCGTCGCGCTCTTCACCGAGCCGCGGCCATGGCAGTACGGACACGGCGTGTACAAGTTGCTCGAGAGCGACTCGGACTGGCGCTGGCGGGTCATCTGCATGATGCCGAGCGACGAGATCGGGAGGATGTGGGTCTTGGCCTTATCCTCGGACATAAGCTCGACCATCTTGTCGTACACCGCGTTGCGGTGGCGGCGTTCCTTCATGTCGATGAAGTCCATGATCACGAGACCGCCGATGTTGCGCAGGCGGATCTGGCGGGCCATCTCGACGGCGGCCTCCATGTTCACCTGGAAGATCGTGTTCTTCTCGTCGCCATGCTTCGACTTGTGGGAGCCGGTGTTGACGTCGATGGCGATGAGGGCCTCGGTCTCGTCGATGACGATCTGGCCGCCGGACGGGAGCGTGACCTTGCGCTGGAAGGTCTGCTCGATCTGGCGCTCGATGTTGTAGCGCTCGAAGACCGGGATCGAATCCTTGTAGAACGCGATCTTGCCGCGCGAGCGGGAGGAGATCTGCGAGACGAACTCCTGCGTGCGCTTGAAGTCGGACTCGTTGTCGATGAGCACGCGGTCGATGTCCTCGGTGAGGAAGTCGCGGACGGTGCGCTCGACGATGTCGGGCTCCTGGTAGAGGTTACACGGAGCGCGCTCGGTCTCCATCTTCTTGACGACGTCTTCCCACTTCTTGAGCAGGAGGTGGAGGTCGCGGACGAAGTAACGGGACTTCTTGCCCTCGCCGGCGGTGCGGACGATGACGCCCATGCCTTCCGGGATGGTGAGTTCGTTGATCAGGGCCTTGAGGCGCTTGCGCTCCTGCGGGTCCTCGATCTTGCGCGAGATGCCGCAGCCGTCGGAGTACGGCGTGAGGATCAGGTAGCGGCCGGGGAGGGAGAGGTTGGTCGTCGTGCGCGGGCCCTTGGTACCGATGGGGCCCTTGGTGACCTGGATGACGATCTCGCTGCCGGGCGGGTAGAGGCCGGGGATGTCCTTGACGGTCGGCTCGGCCTTCCGCTCCGGGGCGCCCTTCTTTTTGTTCACGCGGACGACTTCGACGGACGAGTCGGCGGCGGCGGGGAGCATGTCCCAGTAGTGCAGGAACGCGTTCTTGTTATAGCCGATGTCGACGAACGCGGCCTTGAGGCCCGGGTCGAGGTTCTTGACGCGGCCCTTGTAGATGCCGCCGACCATGCGGTTGTCGGACTCGCGCTCGATCTCGAAGCGGTCGAGCGTGCCGTCGACGAGGAGCGCGACGCGCTTCTCGAGAGGTTCGGAGTTGATGACCAGTTCGCGGAAGGAGCCCTTCTCCTTACGGAACATGCCCAGAATTTTCTGGAGGATCGGGCGGTCGGCCGCGCGTTCCTTGGATTCTGCCTTCAGCTGCTCGGCGGTCAGCCGTTCGGTGTGCTGCTGCTTCGGAGGCTGTGTAAGCTCCTCTTCATGGCGTGAAGCGGCATCCGAGTTGGAGCCGCCGGGGGTGGACTGATCGTTCATGGTGGGGGTTATCCCGTCTTGTGGTTGTGGCGGGGCACCCCGTTCCAGCGAACTGTGCGCAGGAGATTCCGGCAGAGCGGTCAATATCGTGGGGCAGGTATCTCATTAAGAGTCCCTCCGGAAGCGATAGACGCTTTGGACCAGTCCTTGCAGCAAGCAGCAGCTGAGCACGAAAGTGCCGCCGTAGCTAATAAAGGGAAGCGGTATGCCTTTAACCGGCACCAGGCCGATGGTCATGGCGATGTTGACGAACACGTGCACCGACAGAAGTACGGTGACGCCGAGCGCGAGTAACGCGCCGAAGCGGTCGCGGGCGAGGCCCGCGATTCGCAATCCGTTCCACAACACCACGCCAAACAGCCCGACGACGGTGATGCTTCCCAAAAATCCTTTCTCCTCGGCGATGACCGAGAAAATGAAGTCGTTGTGCGCGACGGCCGGCGGCAGGTAGCCGAGCTTGGCCTGCGTGCCCTGGGTCCAGCCCTTGCCGATGAACCCGCCCGAGCCGACCGAGATCATGGATTGGCGGCTGTTCCAGCCGATGCCATTGGGGTCGACCTTGTCCGGCATGGCGAAGGCCAGGACGCGGTTGCGCTGGTAATCCTTCAGCGGCAGCAACCCGTGACCCTCGTACGCACCGCGGTCTTTGGAGTAACTCAGGTGGTTGTCATCCATGTAGTTACTGTACCGCCAGACATCGAGCGCCACCGTGCCGATCAGGAGGACGAACACCCCGAGGGCGCCGGCGAAAAAGCGCAGCGAAAGATTGGAGACGAACAACATGGCGAAGACCATCGGAGCTATCACCAGAGCGCTACCGAGATCGGGTTCGGCAACGATTAGCAGCATGGGTAAACCCACGGCAAGGGCCAATTTAACCAAGACCTGGAGGGAGTCTTTGACCGTGCCGAGCTTGGAACCGGTCAGGATCGAGGCGGTGGCGAAAAGGACGGCGACCTTGGCCAGTTCCGAGGGTTGGAAAGCGATGCCGAGGTCGATCCAGCGCCGCGCGCCCATGCCATGGGTGGTGCCGATGCCCGGGATGAGCACGGCCAGCAGCAGGACGATGGTGACGAGGTAAACCCAGTGGGCGTAGCGCAGCCAGATCCGGTAATCCAGGAGCGAGGTACCGATGTAGATGACCGCGCCGAGCGCGAGGTACACGAGCTGGTTGCGCCACTGGGAGCCCTCGCGCGCGTATTGGGCGCTGTAGATAAAGAAGATGCCGAAGAGGCTGAGCAGGCTGATGCAGATCGGCGTGATCCGGTCGAAGTGCTCGCGCGTCGTGAGCTTGAAAAAGCTGGCGAGGTCGAGGTTGCGCAGGGCTTTCAGCAAGGTTCCGTCACTACAGTGACGGAACGGCAAGCGGCAAGCGGTAAGCGGGAAGAGACCGGCTGACTTGTGTAGGGTCGGCGCTCGCCGCCGGGCCCATCGCGCGGGCCTGCCAGTCCTGTCTCCAGCCGAACTACAGCGCCGCCGCAGTTCCCGCTTCCAGCACGAACACGCCGTAGTCGCCTTCGCGAGCGGCGTTCAGGCGGGCGATGCGGCGCTGGGCGGTCGGATCCGCGGGCACCTGTTCGATGGGCGACGCTTCGTGCATCGCGATGTTCCGTTGGTAGGCGTTGCTATAGAAAATCGTGAGGGGCGAGCTATCGTACTCCTCGTACACGAGCCGCAGGCCGGCGGCGGCGAAACAGTGGCGCAATCCTTCACGGCTGGGAATCACGAGGTGCCGCGGCGCATCGAGATTGAACCAGTTGGCGCCGTACTCGCGAGGCAGCGGCCCGGCGGCGAGCGGCAGGCGCACAAGCAGGCGGCCGCGGGGAGCGAGACGCGCCGCGGCTGCGCGCAGAGACGTCACCGGGTCGGGCAGGTGCTCGAGGACGTGATGCAGCATGACGAGATCGTAGTGCCCGTTGAGTGCAGACAGCTCGAGCTGGCGGAGCTGCAGGCCGGGCTCGTCGAGTTCATTCGCCATGAACGGATCGATGCCGGTCAGGTTACGGTAACCCCAGCGGCGGAAACGCCGGAGCAGCACGCCCGCGCCGCAGCCGACGTCCAGAATCGCGGAGCCCAAACCAATCCGGCCCAGCGCCGCCCAACGGAGGAACGGGTAGCGTTCGCGCAGGCGCAACGTGACCGGGCCGAAGCCCGGCAGCGTCAGCAGTCGCGCCACCGCCGCGCGGGCGGGACTCGGTGCGTGGACCAGGGAATCGGGCGAGTGCAGCGAGTAGTAGCCCGGGGGATAGAAGCGCGCCAAGTCTGCCGGCACGTCGCGCAGCTGCAGGCTGTGGCAGGCGCCGCAGTCGAGGTAGGTGAATGGCTCGCGCCAGCCGAACATCATTTCCCTCGCCGCCAGCAAGGCGAATGGTCCGGGCGAGCCGCAGCACTGGCAACGATCGGAAGCAGCAGGGGAGTTGCTCATGGCTGGACGGCGGCGAGAGCGGCGGCCACCAGCTCGTCGGAATCACGGAACTGAAAAGTGTGTTGCCGGGCGGAGCGCGCCCAAGGCTGGGCGAGACCGTGCCATGCCTCCGGCATCAGCACGACGGCGGGCTTGTCGAAAGCGGTGGCGATGTGTCCGGCGGCGGAATCGGCCGAGAGGACGGCTCCGGCGGCCGCAAGGTGCTCGATGAAGGGGATCACGCCGGCGGGCGTCTCGACGGTGATGTCGCGAAGTCCCTCCGCGCGCAGTGCCGTAGCCTGGCGCTCCAACCGGGCAGCGTCGTGCGGGCTGCCACCGAGCACCACGGGCCGGTGACGTTGGGCGATGGCGAATCGGAGGATGCGGCCAACGCGCTCGGGCGGCAGATCCTTCGCCCCGTCGTGGGCCAGCGGATAAACGTACAGGCGGCCATCATCGCGCGGGGTAAACCGGGTGAACAGCGGCAGAAGTTCCGCCGCGTCCACGGAACGGGCCAGGGCGGCGGAGGCGACCAAGCGATGCGCCTGCAGCTCGCGGCAGGTTCCATCCGCCAAGCCGGCCGGATAGCTCTCAAAGGTCAGGGCGTGTTCGGTCTTCGCGTCGATCCATGACAGGACGATTTCGTGGTAAAAGGGCCGCAGGTGATTCAGGGCGATCCGACGTTCGTAGCGGCAGGCGGCAAACTTCGGTCGCTCCCGCCACCACAGGGGTACGATATCGCGGATGAGTCCATTGGCCTCGGCGGGCACCGGGATCAGTTCCACTCCCGGCAGCTCGGCGGCGGCGAGACCGGCCAGTCCGGGCGGCAAAACCAGCGTGATTTGATCGGCGCCGAGTTCGCGCGCCAACAGCCGGCAGGTGGCCAGCGACAGCACGAAGTCGCCGATGCGCCCGAGCGCGAGCACGCACGCCTGCTTGTGGCGCAGGCGCGGACCGCGTGGCGGGTCGAGGAGAAACGAGCCGAGCCAGTTGCGGACCGGGCGCGGGATGCGCGTGCGCGGCTCCGTTAGGAACGGCGGAAAGAACTTCGTCGGCAGCCGGTTCATGACGCGGCCGCCAGCGCCGGCTCCGCCGGTGTCGCGGGTTTCGCCGCGGCTTCCGGCGCGGGCGCGGCGTTGGCGAGGCCCAGCAGCGTCCAGAAAATCACCGCGCCCATCGGCCCTTCGAGCACGACGCCGAAGCTGCCGCTGACCAGCACAGCCCACGCGGCGCACCACAGGCTCCACGTTACCGCGTCGTCGGTGTGCCGCAGCGAGCGCCACGTTTTGCCCAGCAACACCAGGCAGAAGCCGACCCACACGATCGCGCCCACCGCGCCGAGACGACCGAAGGCGGTCATGAAAATGCTATGCGGACTGCGCGCGGTGAAATCCTCGCCACCAGTGGGAAAATATTCCTGGAGGAAGCCGCGCGAGAGATCCGCGCCGAAGCCCTGGCCGAAGACCGGGTTGGACGCGGCGGTTTCCTCGACCACGTTGCGCCACCAGACGAGGCGGAAGCGGTTGTTGTCGCCCTTGTACGAACTCTCCTCGCTCTCGTAGCGCTGGCGTCCAGTGATATCCGTCACCGAGGAGACACGGTCGCGGATGCCGTCCAGCTTCCGCTCGGCCCACGAGCTGTTGAAGACCATGGCGAGCAGGATGACCGCGAGGAGCGCGAGGCCGGCGGCGAAGCCCTGCAGCGCCGGAAATTTCCAACGCCCGGCCGCGAGCAGAAGCCCGCCCGCCACCATCGCGCCGAGCAGCGAGGCGCGGCTGTCGAAGGCGAGGAGGAAGAGCGTGACCCCCACGCTGGCGGTCCACGCCCACCAGCGGTGGCGCGGCGGCGCCCAATGGAAGAGGATGATGGAGCCCGCCGCGAGCTGCGTCGCGGCGAGGTCGGCCTTGTAGTAGATCAGCGGCGAGCCGGCGACGACCAGCTGCGACACGAAGAGGCGCTCGAAGAACATGAAAAGTGTGAACAGCGGCGCCATCACGCTCACGCCAATGAGAATACAGCCGATCAGGTAGCGGCGGGCGTCGGCGCGCGCCGCCATGTTTTGCGCGAGGAAGAAGAAGACCGCGTAGTAGACCACGGCGTAGTCGCGCAGGGCATTGATGCCGTAGCGCGGCACGTCGAAGCCCACGCGCACCGTGCCGACCACGAGCCACGCCAGCACCGCCCAGTTCAGCAGGTCGAGCCGGAACGGCAGCTCGCGCTTGAAGGCGCACTGGATCGCGCGCCAGCCGACTCCGACGAGAAGCGCGGCCTCGGCCGGCAGCAGCGGCACGCCGGGCGCAGGCATCAGCTGGGCGAAGCCGCGGTTGCCCACGAGGTAGCCGATGAGGATCAGCCCGAGAAAAATCGTGTCCGCCGGCAGCGCCATCAGGCGGATCAGGATCGCCGCGACGATCCCGGCGCAGACCAGCGTCGGCCAGAAGAAGAAACCCTGCGCCAGTTCGAGCGCGAGAAACACCGCCACCACGGAAGCGGCGGTCGTGACGAGGGCGGTGCGGAGGCGGGGATCCACGCGGCCAGCACAAGGTCGCGGCGTGACGGGGGCAATCCCGGACCTGCCGGGGTGTGGACCAATCGGTTTGAACGCAGAGGACGCGGAAGCGCGGAGAGACTATTTGCCGGGCCAGCCTCCGCGATCTTCGCGCCCTCCGCGTTTAACCGGGTCGGAAACTTAAGTGTGGAGCAGGAAGTGCCCGCGCAGGTCGCGGCGCACCGCCGGCACGAGCAGCCAGGCCGCCGCGTAGTAGCCGGCGATGACCGGCAGCGGCAGCCACCACGGCGCGCCGGCGGCGAAGCGCGGCAGCAGCGCCAGAAGGATGGCCATGACGCCATGCAGCGCGAGTGGCGGCAAGGCGGGCTCGATCAGGTCGCGCAGGCGCACAGGCGAACGGCCGAGGCTGAAGGCGATCGCGACCAGCGCCTGGATCACGGTGCCGGCGGCGACGGCGCCCGCGATGGCGACGATGCCGTGCTGTCGCACCGCAAGGCAGGAACCGGCGACGATCGTCAGGCCGATGGCGGAGATCGCCATCAGTCGCCGGGCCTGCCCGATGGATTGGAGCAGCCAGCCCTGGGTGAAGATCCATGGTTGCACGAGCAGCGCGACGCCGAGCCAGCGCGCGACTTCCGCGGCCGCCAGCCACTTTTCGCCGTAGAGCAGGCGCACGGCGAATTCCGGCGCGGCCAGGCAGACCATGGCGGGCGGCAGGGAGAAATGTTGCAGACCGTTCAGCAGGCGGCGGAAGAGCAGCACGAATTCCACCGCGTGTTCGCGCTGGCGCGCCAGCGCGGCGATGGCCCAGCCGCTGAACGGCGCCACGGCCAGTTGGACCGGCAGCGTGGTGGCCTGCGTGCCGCGGCCATAGAGACCGAGTTCCACCGTGCCGGCGGAGCGGCCGACGATGACCTGGTCGATGGTGCGCGCGAGGTAGTTGGCCACGCTATGGCCGGTCAGGTGCGTGCTGAAGCCCAGCAGCTCGCGCCACGGCGCGCCGCGGGTGTCGAGGCCCGGGCGGGTGGTGCATTGCCACCACGCTCCGAGGGAGGAGAAAAATTCGTTGAGAACGCTCGTCAGCACGAGGGCCCACACCCCGGCGCCCAGCGCGGCCGCGAAGATGCCGGCGACCGCGGCGAGCACGGCGGCGGTGGTTTCCGCGGTGACGGCGGCCCGGATGCGTTTTTCGCGGTAGAGGGCGGCGTACGCCGGCACGGCGGCGCCGCCGAAGATGAAGGCGAGCCCCATCGCGGCCAGCACGGGCGGGAGCTTCGGTTCATCGAAGAACCACGCTGCCGGGGCGCCGAGCAGCGCGCACAGCGCGGCCAGCGCGAGGCCGCCGAGAAAACCGATCCGGCAGAGCGCGTTGAACCGGGCCGGGGAGTGGTTCGGCTGCTGCATTGCCGGGAAGACGCCGAAGTCGCGGACCATGTAGAGCAGGCTGTAGACTACGGCCGCCATGGCATGCAGGCCGTACGCCGCCGGAGTCAGGAGACGGGCCAGCACGGCGGCGGTCGCGAAGCGCGCGACGAAACGCACCGCTTGCGCCACCACGATCACACGCGCGCCGGAGTTCTGGCCGGGGCTCGGGGAGACGGGAGGGCGTGGGTCGCTCATGGCCAGGGAGGTGCGCGGTAATAACCGCATTGCCTGAGCAGTGGGAAGTCCCGAATGTTCGCCTCACCCGCATGCCCGCAGTCTCCGTCATCATCCTCGCCTGGAACCGGGGCCGGTACCTGCAGACGGCGGTCGGGAGCATCCTCGACCAGACGATGCGCGACCTGGAAGTCGTGGTGATGGACAACGGCTCGACCGACGGCTCGGTGGAGGAGCTGGAGCGGTCGCGGCCGGACCCGCGCCTGCGCATTTTCCGGCTCGGCAAAAATCTCGGCGTGGCGACGGCCACGAATCTCGGCGTCACGTACGCCACCGCGCCGTGGATCGCGATCATGGACTCCGACGACTGGTCGCACCCGCGCCGGCTCGAGGCGCAGCTGCAGGCGGCGGCGATCGATCCGACATTGGGCGTGATCGGTACGGGCGCGCGCTGGATGGATGCCGAAGACCGGCCGGGCGAGGCCTATCCGATGTTCTACCAACCGGACGAAATCGCCGCCTACATGCCGTACGGCATGCCGGTGTTGCATCCGACGCTGCTGGTGAAGCGCGAGGTGTTCGAGGACGTGCTGTACCGCGCGGGCATGGAATTCTGCGTCGATTACGACTGGGCGTCGCGCGTGGTGGAGCGCCATCGCATCGGCGTGGTTTCGCTGCCGCTGCTGCATTACCGGAAGCACGCGAATTCCGTCACGGTGAAATTTCCCGCCGCCAGCCAGGCGGGCGTCTGCGCGCAGCGGCTGGCCATCGCGCGGCGTCGCGCCGGACGGCCCGATGGCCATCCCGAACTCGTCGCCGCGCACGCGCGCTGGCAGGGCGACGGGGTCCGGCTCGAGGACGTGTTCACGCATTTCGCCCGGATGGCGGCGGAAGAGGGCTTTCCGTTGCTCGCGGCGTTTCACGCCGCGCTCGCGGTGCGCGTGCGGCCCGGGTTGGCGAACCAGTGGCGATACCTGCGCTATCTCTTTCGCGCGATGCGCGCCGATCGCGGTTCGTGGCGCGCGGCGCTCGGTGCGGCGGGGAAAGGTCCGTTTTGGGCGCTGTTGAAACGCGCGGGGTTCCCGCCGTTCCCGCGCTACTGAACCGCATGGCGCTGATCACGCACATCACCCCGGTGCTCGATTCCCGCGGCGGCATGCAGAACCACCTGCGCCGGCAGGTCGAACTGGAGCGGGCGGCCGGACATGATTCGCGCGTCGTGAAGATTTTCGAACCGACGGATGCGGCGGCGATCGGGCTCGATGCGAAGTGGTGGTGGAACCCGGGCCGCTTGCGGAAGGTTTTCCAACGGCAGGCCCGCGCGGCGACGAACGGCGCGCTGGTCGTTTACCACAATGCCTGGGGTCTGCCGCTGCTGGCACCGGGCGATGGTGCGACCCGCCGGGTGGCGTATCTGCACACGGACTGGCCGGAACTGGAAACAGCGGTCAAAGCCGCGGCGCGGTGGAGCGACGGCATGGTCTGCGTCAGTGAGGAACTCGTGGGGCGCGTGCAGCGCCAGGTGCCGGATTATCCCCGCGACCGCGTGGCGCGGATTTCGTATCCGGTCTCGCCGCCGTTGAATCTGTCTGTTGCCGCGCGGGCCGGCGGCGCGCAGCCGCTGCGCGTGGGTTATGTCGGCCGGTTGCAATCCGAGCAGAAGCGCGTGGAGCGGCTGCCGGAACTGATGTGCGCCACCGCCCGCCTCGGCGTGGCGGTGGAATGGCAGGTGCTTGGGGACGGACCCGAGCGCGCGCGGCTGGCGCAGGAGGCGGGAGGGGCAAAATTTCATGGCTGGCTGGCGGGCGAGGAATATTGGCGGACGCTCGCGGCGCTGGATGTCGTGGTGTTTTTCAGCGACTATGAGGGCACGCCGATCGCACTGCTCGAGGCGATGAGCGTCGGCGTCACGCCGCTGTTTCCGGCGATCGGCGGCGATGGGGAGCAGCTCGCGCGCGCGCTCGATCCCGCCGGGGTTTATCCGGCCGGCGATGTGGCCGCGGCGTCGCGCCAGCTCGCAACGCTCGCCGGCGATCGCGAGGGACGCCGCGCGCGGGCGCGGCAGGCCGTGGCCGCACGCACGGTGGAAAATTACGCGGCGGAACTTGCGCGCGTGTTGCGGGACGCCCAGGAACGGCCGCGGTATTCCTCCACCGAGACCAACCGGCCCGGGCGGTTAACGGATCTTTTGCCGATGGCGCTGGTGCGGCGTTACTGGGAGAAAGCCATCTGGTGCTGACATGACGATCCTGCATTACACCGGGGCGCGCTGGGACGGCGGCGGCATTCACGCCGTGATCCGCCAGCTGGCGTCGGCGAGAATTCGTGCGCGGATGATTTTGGGTGCGACGCAGGGCTTCAAGCAGACGGGCACGCCGTGTCTGCCGGTGTGGCGCGGACCGGAGGTTGAGGCCGAGACCATCGACCTGCCGAATCTCTGGCGCACGCTGCAGGTCGCGGCTGGCTTGCACCGCTGGTTGCGGCGCGGACCGCAGCGGGTTTTTCACGGACACTCGCGCGCCGGCTTGCTGGTGGCGCTGTGGCTCTGGCTGTTCGGGCAGCGCCGGGTGGTCGCGACGGTGCATGCTTACGGCCGGCAGCGGTGGTTTTATCGTTTTGCGTCAGCCGTGCTCGGCCGGCAGCTGGTGTGGCTCACGCCGGCGATGAAGAAACACTACGGCGTGGCGGACGCCACGTGGGCTGGCTGCATGCCCAACGGACTCACGAATGCGCCGGTCGCGGAGATGCGGCGCTGGCCGGGCGGCCGGCCGCTGCGCCTCGGCGGCGCCGGCATGCTGGTGGGATGGAAGCGCTGGGATCTGGTGTTGAAGGCGCTCGCGCACGTGCAGGCCGATCGTGCTGTTGAGTTCCGACATATTGGCGGTGCGGTGGACACGGCGGAATCGCGCGCCTGTGCCGTGGCACTGCGCGAACGCACGGAGGATCCGCGGATTGCCGGACGCGTGTCCTGGCTCGGCTGGCAGGATTCGTCGTCGGCGTTGCTGACAGAGGTGGATGCCGTGGTCGTGCCGTCCGATGGCGAACCCTTCTCGATGATCGCGCTGGAGGCGTGGTTCGCCGGCGTGCCCGTGATCGCGACGCGCGGCGGCGGACCGGAGGATTTCATTGTCGATGGCGAAAACGGCTGGCTCGTGCCGCGCGGCGATGCCGATGCGCTGGCGGCGCAATTCGAGCGGTGCCTCGACCCGGCGACATGGCGCGGCCTGCGGATGGACGCCGCACGGCTGCGGCAGTTTTCGCTGGATGAAACGCTGGCGCCGCGCTGGGAGGAAGTTTACGCCTCGGTGTGCCGGCCATGAGCGACCTTCCCACCACCAAGCTTGCCCTCTCGATGTTGTGCGAGAATCCGCGCCGGCCGACGGGGCTTAGCACGCTGTTTCCGGAAATGATGCGGGCGGCGCGGCGGCTGCGGCCGGATGTCGGCTGGATCGTGTTCGCCGGCCCGGAGCAGGCGTGGCCGCTCGAGGATCCGGCGGTGGAGGTGGTGCGCGATTATCCGGCGAACGACCGGCCGAACGCACGTTTGTGGGCGGACCACTGGAGCGTGGGCCCGGCCGCGGCGGCGCGCGGCGCGCGGGCGCTGCTGACGACCGGCTTCGTGCCGTGGCGGGCGCCGCTGCCGGTGGCGATGCAGGTGATCACGCTGCATCACCTGCGCGAGAATTTCGAAGGCGGCGCGCTGCGGCGGATTTATCGCGGACAGGCGGTGCGCTCCGGCATGCGACGCGCGGCGCTGGTGCTGGCCAACTCGCAGTACACGGCGGACCGCCTGGCGGCCGAATACGGGACGGATGCGAAAATCAAGGTGAGCCTCGAGGGCATTGATCACGTCCGCTTTCATCCCCGCGCCGCGCCGGATGAGACGGCGGCGATGCAACAGCGCTGGAACCTGGCGCCGGGTTACGTGCTGTGGGCTTCGAATTTCTACGACTACAAGCAGGCCGGGTTGCTGCTGGAGGCTTACGCGCGTTTGCCGGAGGCGCTGCGCGCGCGGCATCCGCTGGTGCTGATCGGCGGCGACTGGCACGGCGGACGCGCGGCGGCGCAACGGCGCGCGCAGGAACTCGGGTTGGCGGCGCACACGCGTTTTCTCGACTGGGTGGAGCAGCAGTGGCTGCCGGCGTTTTTCCGGCAGGCGGCGCTGCACGCGCTGCCGAGCGCGGAGGAAACCTTCGGCCGCAGCGTGTCGGACGCGATGGCCTGCGGTTGTCCGTGTGTGGTAAACGACATTCCCGCCTTGGTGGAGGTCGGCGCCGGCGCAGTGCGCGTGGTGGACTTCAAGGACACCGATGCCGCCACGGCGGCATTGCGCACGGTGCTCGAGGATCGCGAGCAAGCCGCGGCGATGAGCCGGCACGGCGTACAGCGCGCCGCGCAGTTCACCTTTGAGCGGCTGGCCGGGGAGCGGGTCGAAATGATGCTCCGGCTCGGGGAGGGCGCGCGATGATCGTCAGTGGGAAAAAAATGGATGCGAGGTCGGTGGCGGTCGCGCTGTGCGCCGTTGCGGGCTTGGTGGTGTTTCAATTTTTCGGCAACGCCGCGCACGGTTACATTCATTCCGATTCGCTCTTTTATTGGTGGGGCTACCAATGGTTCGACCCGGCGTCCGAGACGGAGCACGGAATTTTGATCCTCGCGATCAGTGTCTGGTTATTTTGGCGAAATGTGCGCGGCGCAGGAGATAGGAGACAGGAGACAGGAGACAGAGGACAGAGGACAGAGAACGGAGGACAGCCGGGCGATCTGAGATCTGAAATCTCAAATCTCAAATCCATCGCACCGGTTGGTGCGATGGTGGGGGGCCTCGCGGTTCATTTGCTCGGCTATGTGCTCCAGCAGGGACGCGTGTCGGTGCTCGGATTGCTGCTTTTCACCTGGGGCTTGCTCGCGGCTTTTGGCGGACGCCGGTGGGGGTGGGCGGCGGTGTTTCCGGTGGCATTTCTGGTTTTCGCGGTGCCGCTCAACGTGCTCGATACGCTGGGGTTTCACCTGCGGCTGGGCGTGATCGACGTGGCTTGGCATCTCGCGCGGCTGTGCGGAATCGAAGTGATTCGCAACGGCACGCAGCTCACCTCGGCCCATGGCGGTTATCAATATGATGTGGCTGCGGCGTGCAGCGGCATCCGCTCGCTGATGGCACTGGCGGCGCTGTCACTGCTGCTCGGATATCTGAATTTCCGCGCGTGGTGGACGCGCCTCGGGGTAGGACTGCTGTGCATCCCGTTCGCTTTTGTCGGCAATGTCGTGCGCATCTTCTCGATCATCGTCATGGCGGAATGGCGCGGCCAGTCCGCGGGCGCGCGGATGCACGATGTCATGGGCGTCGGCGTCTTCGTGATCGTGCTCGGGCTGGTGCAGGCGACGGTGTGGCTTTTGGAAAAACGGGGCTGGGGCCGGCCGGTGGCGGCGGAACAGAGGACAGAGGACGGAGGACAGAGGGCGGAAGGGACGGTTCTTAATTTCCGTTCGGCTGCGGCGATCGTGGGGACAAGTGTGCTCGTCATGTTCGCGGCGCACCGGCTCGATCAGATCCAGGTCAGCCCGCGGACGGGCATCAAGCTGACGATGGACGGGATCAATCCCGTCCCGTTGCCGAACTCGATCGACATCGACTGGGCGGGGCAGAGCGCCGATGTCACACCGATCGAGCGTGAGATCCTGCCGCCGGACACGGGTTACTCGCGCAAGATCTACGTTTCGTTGCTCGATCGCCGGCAGCAGGTTTTTCTGTCGATCGTCCTCAGCGGACGCGACAGCACGTCGATTCACCGGCCGGAGCTGTGTCTGGTTGGCCAGGGTTGGACGATCACCGGCCAGACCGCGCATGCCTTCAGCCGGCCTGATACCAAAACCGTGCTGGTGCCGGCGACGGTGTTGCGCATCGAGCGTGAGTTCACCACGCGCGATGGCCGGAAGATCAAGGTACCCGGACTTTTCGCCTACTGGTTTGTGGGGGCGGACAAGGTCGTGCCGTCGAACTTGGCGCGCGTGATGTATTCTTCCCTTGACCGACTCCGTCATCTGGAAGCGCACCGCTGGGCTTATGTGCTGGCCCAAACAACCGCGATTGACGGCGAAGAAGCCGCGTTGGCCCGCATCCAATCGGTTTTGAACGGAACTTTGCCCGCTTTTCAGGAGCCGCTCCCGGCTGCGGGATTGTAAAATCAATCTGGTCTGAAGTGTTGCCAAGTCAGTGGAGTGACCTACGTTGGACAGCCACGTGATGCCGACCGTCATCGCTGCCACCAAGCAACTGAGCCAGACCGCGGATGCCGAGCCGTTCCTATGGACGCTCGCCGTCGCGCTGCTGGCCGGACTGGTCATTGGCTATGCGATGGTGTGGCTGTTTTTGAAGCAAACCCGCCGGCTCGCGCAGGAAAAGGCCGAGGTTCATCTCGAACTGGCGAAGCGCGAGGCCGCCGTGGCGGCTCAGGAAATCATCAGCAAGGCCGAGGAGGAAATCCGGAGCAAGGAAGCGGAGTTCAACCGCGATTTCGACCGCCGCAAGATCGAGACCGAGATGATGCTGCGCGAAATCCGCTCGCACGAGGAATCGCTCGGCCTGCTCGATTACCAATTGGAGCAGCGCCAGGACCGTCTCGCGCGCGAGGCCTCCGCCATCAAGCAGGCGCGCGATGCGATGCGCGACTTGTCGAAGAGCTTGCGCAAACGCCTCGAGGGTGTCGCCTCGATGGACGGCGAGGAAATCCGCAAGCAGCTCCGTGAGGAAGTGACTTTCGAATGCGCCGAGGAGCTGCGCGCCCTGCGCAAGGAATTGCTGGAGCGCTCCGAGCAGGATCTCGTGCAGGAAGGCAAACGCATCCTCGTCTCGACGATGCAGCGTCTCGCGAGCAAGCCGAACAACGATCTCACCGCCACGATCGTCCAGCTGCCCACCGAGGAAATGAAGGGCCGCATCATCGGCCGCGAGGGTCGTAACATCAAATCCTTCGAGGCCTCGACCGGCACCACGCTGCTGATCGACGAGTCGCCGCAGATGGTGTTGATCTCGTCCTTCGATCCCGTGCGCCGCGAAATCGCCCGCATGGCGCTCGACTCGCTGGTGAAGGACGGACGCATCCATCCCGCCAGCATCGAGGAAGCCGTCACGCGCGCCCGCCAGGAACTCGACCTGCACGTTGCGCAGATCGGTGAGGAGGCGGTTGATCGCCTGAAAATTTCCGGCCTGCATCCCGAGATCATCAAGCTGCTCGGCAAGCTGCGCTTCCGTTTCTCCTACACGCAGAACGTGCTCGATCACTCGATCGAGGTCGCGCAGCTCTGCTCGATGCTCGCGTCCGAGCTCGGCCTCGAGCCGAACGTCGCGAAGCGCGCCGGCCTGCTTCACGACATCGGCAAGTCGATCGAAGGCGAATACGAGGGCAGCCACGCGATCATCGGCGCCGACTTCATTCGCCGTTACGGTGAGACCACGATCGTCGTGAACGCCGTCGCCGCGCACCACGAGGAAGTGAAGCCTGAGACGGTTTACGCCGGCCTCGTGATCCTCGCCGACGCGATCTCCGCCTCGCGTCCGGGCGCGCGCGCCGAGTCGATGACTTCCTACCTCGAGCGTCTCGGCCGCCTCGAGCGCCTCGCGATGACGATGCCCGGCGTGCAACAGGCCTTCGCCATCCAGGCCGGCCGCGAAGTGCGCGTCGTGGTCCAGCCCAGCGTCGTCACCGACGATCAGGCCCATGCCCTCGCCAAGACCCTCCGCCTCAAGATCGAGCAGGAGCTCGACTACCCGAGTACGATCAAGATCACGGTGATCCGGGAGCAGCGCTATACCGAAACTGCGACGTAGCCGTCGCACTTTCGGAAGTGGCAAGTTTCAAGTAACAAGTATCAAGAGTGGGTTTGCTCTGGTTCGGTTCTTGTTACTTGTTACCTGATACTTGTTACTTCTCTCATCATGTCCGACAAAAAGATCCTCGAAACCTTTCCGAATCCCGCGCCGCAGCGCGACTATGTGATCGAGCACACGCATCACGAGTTCACGTCGCTCTGCCCGATGACGGGGCACCCGGACTTCGCCGACATCCTCGTGCGCTACGTGCCGGAGAAGACCTGCGTCGAGCTGAAGTCGCTGAAGCTGTATTTCCACGCCTACCGCAACGCCGGCATCTTCTTCGAGGCGGCCACGAACAAGATTTGTGACGACATCGGCGCCGCGCTGAAGCCGCGCTCGCTGACGATCATCGCCGACTGGAAAGCCCGCGGCGGCTTCACCTCGCGCGTGACGTGCGAGTGGAAGAAGAAGCGCTAAGGCGCTTCAGAGGACAGTAGACAGAGGACAGGGGACAGATCGGAAAGATTCAGGGTCGATTTCCGTGTGTTCCGTGTGTTCTGTGGTTTCCGCATGTCTTGGGCTGAGGCACCGATTCACTTCATCGACTTCGAGGGCAATGCCACGTCGGGCATTCTCGAGTTCGGGGTGGTGACGCTGCGAAACGGTGAGGTGGCCGAAGCGGTGACCCGGCTCTGCCGCGCGACGGGCAGCATCAGTGCGGCGGACACGGCGGTGCACCGGCTCGGTGCGGCGGAATTGCAGTCGCAGGCGTTTTTCACGGCGGAATGGGAACGCTTCGCCGGCTTGCGCTCAAGCGGTCCGCTCGCGGCGCACTTTTCTCCGGCAGAGGATTCGCTCTTGCGCCGCGTATGGCCTTATCCGCGCGAAGTGCCGGATTTCGCTCGCCCCGGCAAGACGGCGACGGAGTGGGGCCCTTGGATCGACACGGCCCGACTTTATCCGCAGCTATTTTCCGGCCTTGGCTCGGTTCGGTTGGAAGACCTTGTGCGGCGCGGCGGCTTGCAGGCGGACCTCGATGTCGCGGCGCGGCAGCATTGTCCGGTGAACCGCCGGCACTACCACGCCGCGCTCTACGATGCGCTGGCCGGGGCGCTGCTGTTGCGCGCGCTGCTCAAGCGTCCTGAGTTGGCGACGGCGACGATCCCGTGGCTGCTGCAAATGAGCACGCTCGACGGGGAGAAGCGCGACGCGCTGCAGCAGGGGAGCCTTTTTTAACCACGAATGAACACGAATAGACACGAATCGCGCCGCCAGCATTCGTGTCTATTCGTGTTCATTCGTGGTTAACTCATACTTTTTGAGTCCCGTCCGTTGCGCCAATGTTCGTAATACGAACATTGGGTTGTGCAGCAGGTAGCGGCGCCAGAGGCGGCGCGGTTCGGTGCCGAGGCGGAAGAGCCACTCGAGGCCGCTGCGCTGCATCCAGCGCGGGGCCTGCGGGACGCGACCGGAGAGAAAGTCGAACGCGGCGCCGACGCCGATGAGCAGTCCGGTGTCGAGCGCCGGGCCATGCGTGGCCATGAATTTCTCCTGCTTGGGCGTGCTGAGGCCGACCCAGACTACGTCGGGCTTTTTCGCGGTGATGTCGGCCTGCAGCGCGGCGAGCTCGGCAGCGTTCAGGTCACGGAAGGGCGGCGTGAAGGTGCCGACGACCTGCAGGCCGGGAAAGCGAGCGGTGAGTTTTTCGCGCAGCAGTTCAGCGACGCCTTCATTGCCGCCGTAGAAATAGTGGGTGAGCCCGCTGGCGCGGCCGGCGTCGCAAACGGCCAGCATGAGATCGGGTCCGTAGACCCGTGTGATCTCCGGATGCTGCGAGCGGCCGAGCCAGACTAGCGGCATTCCGTCGGGGGTGGTGAGGAAGGAGCGGTTGTAGGCATTCCGCAGTTCCCCGTCGGAGCGAGCCAGGTTCACGTTGTAGGCGGTGGCGCAGCACACGTAGCCGAGGTGCTTCTGTCCGCGTGCCGCCACGATCCGCGCGCACGCGTCATCGAGCGTCAGCGCGGAGACGCCGGTGCCGAGAACGTTGAAGCGTACTGGATCGTCCATGTCCGGGCCAGCTTGCGGGTCATCGCGAGTGCGGCAATGCCGATCACCCGGGTTCGTTCCGCGTGCGCGGAACTACGACGCGGCCAGGGCCTCTGCGGGTTTCAGGGCCGACCGGCTTTGCCAGACGGCGCCGAGGCTCACGAGAATGAGGACAAGCAGCAGCGCGAAAGCGGGGCGCGCGCCGCCCGTGGCTACGATGCCGATGACGGCGGAGGTTAGCACGGTGCGCAGGACGCGATCATAGGCGTAGAAGAAGGAGTTCACGCGGCCCATGACGGACTTGTCCACGAGGTGCAGGATCGCGGCGCTGCGCGCCACCCGGATGCCGGCGTTGCCGAAACCGAGCAGGAGCGCGGCGGTCAGGTAGGCGGCGATCGAAGGGAAGGCCACGAGCAGGGCCGCGCCCGCGGCGAAGATGGCGGTGGTGGCGGGCACGGTGCGTTGCGCGGAATGCGCGGCGATGAGGCGGGGCAGGCTGAGTCCGGCCATCATCGCGCCGATCGCGAAGACGACTTCGCCGGCGCCGAAGACCCAAGCGCCCGCCTGCAGGGTTTGGGAAACGTATATCGGGAAAAGGTAATTGCCGACCATGACGGCGACGAACGGCAGCAGCGAAGCCATGAAGAAAACCGTCAGGCGCGGGCGGTCCTTCAACCAGCGCCAGCCTTCGGCGATGCTGCTCCAGGCTGAGGCGGCCGGCGTGCCGGCGGGTGCGACATGATCGGCGGTGTAGGGAATCGTCGATTGAATGAGGAAGCTGAACAGGTAGGTGCCCGCGTCGACGCAGAGGATGGTGGTGAGGCTGACGTGCCCCACCACCATCGCGCCGAGTCCGCCGGCGGCCATCATCGCGGCCTGGCCCTGGACTTCCATCAGGCCCATGAGCGACTGGTACTGCGACTTGGCGAAGATTTGCTGCAGCATCGCGAGCTTCGCCGGGAAATGCAGCGTGTAGTAAAGCATGCCGCAGAAGTAGATCGTTGAGAGTTGCCAGAGCTCGTAGCGACCGGTCCACGCGCCGACGAGGGCCATGAGGCCGGTGGCGCCGAAGCCGAAGAGTTCGCTGGAAAGCATCATTGTCTTCCGCGAATGCCGGTCCACCCAGACGCCGTAGTAGGGCAGGAAGAGGAACAGCACGAGGGTGGTGACGAGCGTGACCGCGCCGTAGTGTGCGTTGCCGCCCGGTTGCTGCACGATCAGCCAGGGCACGGCGAAGATCGTGATGCCCGAGCCGATGGAGCCCGTGATGTTCGCCAGCAGCAGGCGCTGGATGCGGGTGTCGCGGAGGAGATCCTTCATCTGAGGATTTGAGATCTCAGATTTGAGATTTCAGATGAGGCGAGGCTCACAGCTCGTGTTGATCGAAAAGGTAGACTACGGAGGCCATGGCGGCGGCACCGAGCTGGAGTTCGCGCGGGTTGACCTTGTCGATCGTGTCGACGGCGGTGTGGTGCAGGTCGAAGTAGCGCTGGGACATCGGTTGGATTTGTCCGAGGACAACGCCCTGGTCTTTGAGATGGCCGACGTCGGAGCCGCCGAGGCCGTTGGTGAAGCGCCCGATGTTGTAGGGAGCGAAAAGCGGCAGGAAGCGACTCGCGCGTTCGAAGGCGGTGCCCGCGGCGTTGCCGAACTGGAGGGCATACGGCTGGCCGCCACCGCCGTCGGATTCGTAGGCGAGGAGGTGGCGTTCCTTCTTTTCCGCGGCGACACGGGCATATTCCTTGCCGCCGCTGCCGCCGTTTTCCTCGCTGACGAAGAGTACGCAGCGGATCGTGTGGCGCGGCTTGTAGCCGGTGGCCTGCAGGATGCGCAGGACATCGATCGATTGCACGATGCCCGCGCCGTCGTCGTGGGCGCCCGGGGTGATGTCCCAGGAATCGAGGTGACCGCCGACGAGGATGACCTGGTCGGGGAATTCGGAGCCGCGGATTTCGCCGATGACGTTGTGCGAAGGCGCCGGGTCGAACCACTGCGCGTGGATGACGATCTCGACCTGGAGCGCGGGATCGGACTGGAGCGCGGCGCTGAGCCGGTTGGCGGCGAGCGTGCTCAGGGCGGCGGCGGGAATGCGCGGCACGCCGTCCGCGTAGCTGGTGTTGCCGGTGTGCGGGACGTCGTCGAGCGCGTGGGTGAGCGAGCGCGTGAGGACGCCGACCGCGCCGTATTTGGCGGCTTCAGCCGGGCCGCGGTTGCGCTGGTCGCCGGCGCCGCCGTAGGAAGTGAGCGGCTCGATGTCCTGCGGCCGCATCGGGCGGTTGAAGAACACGATCTTGCCCTTCACGTCGGCGGTCTTGAGTTCGTCGAGCGCGTGCAGCTCGATCACGCCGGCCTTGAGTCCGCCGGCGGGCGTGGCCACGGAGCCGCCGAGGGCGGTGGCGGTGAGTGGGGTGTTGGATCCGGCGATGCGCACGGATTCCGGCGCACCGCGTTCCCAGTGCGGGACCATGACCGGCTGCAGCTCGGTGCGGTCGACGCCCTGTTTTTCGAGGACACTCTTTCCCCAGAGCACGGCGCCTTCGAGGGCCTTGGATCCGGTGATGCGGCCCGGATACTTGGCGACCAGCTCGGAGAGATTGGCGTAAGCCGGGCTGTCGGTCAGCGCGGCGTCGTAGATGCGGCGCAGCATGGCAGCATCGGCTTCGGATGTGGGCTCGGCGGCAACGGCTGCGGCGGCGAGCAGGAACGGGACAGTGAGGTAACGGAAGGCACGCATGGACGAAATGGTGGCCGCGGGGAAATCCCGGGCAAGGAACGAGTGGGCGGGTCGTGATACACTGCGCGGGTTATTGCGCCGGTTCACCACGAGGTGTCCTGACATCTCTTTGTTGGAGGGCTGGTCTCCTGACCAGCCGGCCGGTCAGGAGACCGGCCCTCCATTTCAAAACCAATTCTTCTTCTTCAGGTAGATCGCCATGACGACGGTGCTCACGAGGGTGAGGATCATCGCGTAGAGATAGCCATGCGGCGAGTGCAGCTCGGGCATGTGGTCGAAGTTCATGCCGTACCAGCCGCCGACGAGCACCGCGGGGAGCGTGATGGCGGTGAGGGCGGTGAGGAACTTGATGCCCTCGTTGGCTTCGAAGGCGGCCTTGTTGAGATAAATGTCGAAGGCCATCATCAGGCGCTCGTGGTAGCCGATGGCGGTTTCCTCGATGCGGGCGAGGTTGTCGCGCAGGTCGCGGAAGTAGGGCAGCAGTGTTGCGCGGATCATCTTGCTGTCGCCGCGCGCGAGGCGGTCGATGATCTCGCGTTGCGGGCGGATGAGGTGGCGCAGGCGGGTGAAGTCCTTGCGCACCTGCAGGAGCTCGGAGACGAATTCCTTGGAGCTGGCCTGGCCGAGCACGACTTCCTCGATTTCCTCCAGTTCGCCGTGAAGTTCGGCGAGCATGGGCGTGTAGTTGTCGACCATCAGGTCGAGCAGCGAGTGGGCGAGGCGGTCGGGACCGCGCGGGCCGAGGACGGCGTTCTTGCCCAGGCGCTCGCGCAGGGCGGTGACGGAACGCAGGGGCGTGCGGTGGAAGGTGACGATGAATTCCTTGCCGAGGAAGAGGTCGAGCTCGGTCGACGCGAACTTGTCGGTGCGCGTGTAGTCGACGGCGTGGGCCACCATGAAAAGGTAGTCCTCGTAGTCCTCGATCTTCGGCAGCGGGCTCGGCGTGACGCAGTCCTCGATCGCGAGCGGGTGGAACTGGAAGAGGTTCTCGAGCACGGCCTTGATCTCGTCGTCGGTCGGGTTGTCGAGGTCGACCCACACGATCAGGCCCTTGTCGCCGTGGACGAGGCGCAGCGCCTCGAGCTCGAGGTCGCGGCCGACCAGTTTGCCTTCGCTGAAGATGAAGGAATGGATCACTGGTGGGTGATGGTGCGAGGGCCGGGAGACGAGGCAAGCTTGGCGTCGCGCTCCGCGCGCCGCATTTGAGATCTCAGATTTAAAATTTCAGATAGAGAGCGGCCGATCGAAACCTGAATTTTCGCAAGGCGTCCCTGAATGAGGATACGCAGGTAAATCCGTGGGCCTTGAACCGATCTGAAATCTCAAATTTGAAATCTGAGCTATCAGTCAGCGCTTGGATCCTTCGCGCACTTCGCTTGCTCAGGATGACCTATCGACGGAGCGATAGGTCATTTGACTGGTCCGAGCAGCTTGTTCTCGAGCTCGATCACCGTGGCGATGAAGGCCTCGGGCGTGGGCGCGGCCATGAGGGCGGCGCGGCTGGACTCGTCCTTGATCAGGCGGCAGAGCGCGCCGACGAGGATGAGGTAGTCGGTCGGGTTGTTCTTCGGCGTGCCGAGGACGAACATGAGCTTCACGTTCTGATTGCCGTTCTCGAACAGGACGCCGTTGGTGCTGCGGCCGACCGCGAGCACGATCTTCTTCACGTGTTCGGTGCGGGCATGCGGCAGGGCGACCTCGTTGCCGAGGCAGGTCGTGTCGAGGCGCTCGCGGGCCAGCAGCTCGTTGTAGAAACCGGTGAAATTGGCGACGTTCGGATCGGTCTCGAGCAGCTTGGATACTTCCTGCAACGCGGCGGTGCGCTTGGTGCCCTGGACGTTGAGGAGGATGTGTTCGGGAACGAGTAAACTGGAGAGACGGGTGGCCATGATCCGATAAGGAAAAGAGATTCACGCCGCAGGGGTTGGCAAGGCCGGAGTGGGGCGCGTGAGACCGCGTTCGCGGGAGTAATGTGGACTTCGGGCGTAGGCGGTCGGGCGGGAGCCCGACCCTCCAGCAAAAAGGCGCGCCGGTGAGGGCGCGCCTTTGAATTGTCACGCAGCGAAGTCGCTTACGCGGTCGGTGTCTCCATCGGCGGCGTGGAGCCGGAGCCTTCGGCCTCGGGCGAGGCGACGACCTTGGCGATGGCGAGCAGCTTGTCGCCCTCCTCAAGGTTGACGAGGCGCACGCCCTTGGCGCCGCGACCGGTTTCCCGGATCTCGGCGACGCGGGTGCGGACGCTCTGGCCCTTGGCGGTGAGGAGCATGACCTCATCGGTGTCGCGGACGCTGAGCGCGCCGGCGACGCTAACGGAGCCGTCCTCGGGGAGGTCGATGGCGATGACACCCGTGCCGCCGCGGCGGATCATGCGGTAATCCTCGAACGGAGTGCGCTTGCCGACGCCGTCCTCGCGAGCGACGAGCAGGCGGGCTTCCTTGTCGCAGACCTCGAGGGCCTGGACGTAGTCGCCCTTCTTCTTGAAGCGCATGCCCGTGACGCCGCCGGTGAAGCGGCCCTGGGCGCGGAGACCTTCCTTCGGTCCGGTCGCCTCGGCCTCGCCTTCGGCCGGAGCCGCCGCAGCGGCCGCGCCCGTGGGTTCAGCGGAGTCGGCGGAATCGTCGGCGCCTTCGAAGAAGCGGACGGCCTGGCCCTGGTGGGAGACGAGGATAAGCTCGTTGGAGCCGTTGGTGAGCACGCAGCCGACGATGGTGTCGCCCTCGGCGAGCTTCATGCCGCGGATGCCGCCCTCGCGGGAGGCGCCCTCGTATTCGGCGAGCGCGGTCTTTTTGATCGCGCCTTCCTTGGTCACCATGACGACGAAGTGCTCGGGCGAGAATTCCTTCACGCAGAGCAGCGACGCGAGCTTCTCGCCGTTGGTGAGACGGAGGAAGGAGGCGACGGACTTGCCCTTGGCGGTGCGGGTGCCCTCGGGGATTTCGTAGACCTTCTTCGCGTGGCACTGGCCGGTGCTGGTGAGGAAGAGCACGAAGTCGTGCGTCGAGGCCGTGAACATGTTCTCCACGAAATCGTCTTCGTAGGTCTCGGCACCGATCACGCCCTTGCCGCCGCGCTTCTGGGAGCGGTATTCGGCGACGGGAGTGCGCTTGATGAAGCCGAGGTGGGACACGGTGATGACCGCGCCCTCGTTCGGGATGACGTCCTCCATGCGGAGGTCGCCCTCGGCGTCGATGATCTGGGTGCGGCGCGGGCTGGCGTACTTGTCCTTCAGCTCGAGCAGTTCCTTTTTAATCAGCGCGAGGAGCTTCTGCTCGTCGTCGAGGATGCCCTGGAGTTCCTCGATGAGCTTCATCAGCTCGAGGTACTCGGCCTCGATCTTGCCGCGCTCCAGGCCGGTGAGCTGGTAGAGGCGGAGTTCGAGGATCGCGTTGGTTTGGATCTCGGACAGCGGGTACTTCGCCATCAACTTCACCTTCGCCTCGTCGCGGTTGGCGGAGGCACGGATGATCTTCACGAAGTCATCCAGGTTATCGAGAGCGATGATGTAGCCCTCGAGGATGTGGGCGCGGGCCTTGGCCTGATCGAGGCGGAACTGGGTGCGGCGCGTGACCACGTCGCGGCGGTGGTCGATGTAGCACTCGAGGAGTTCCTTGATGTTCATCTGCTTCGGCCGCTTCTTGTCGAGGGCCAGCAAGATGACGCCGAAGGAGGATTCGAGCGCGGTCTTCTGGTAGAGCTGGTTGATGACGATCTGCGCCTGCTCGCCGCGCTTCAGCTCGATGACGATGCGCGTGTTCTCGTCGGACTCGTCGCGGAGGTCGCGGATGCCGTCGATTTCTTTCTCGCGCACGAGTTCCGCGATGCGGAGCACAAGCGAGGCGCGGTTCACGTTGTAGGGAATCTCAGTGATGACGACCTGTTCGCCGCCGCCCTTGATCTCCTCGGTGTGGGCCTTGCCGCGCGTGCGGACGATGCCGCGGCCGGTGGTGAGGTAGGACTTGATGCCGGCGCGGCCGTTGATGAAGCCGCCGGTCGGGAAGTCCGGGCCGGGGATGTAGGTGACCAGTTCGTCGACGCTAATCGTCGGGCGGTCGATGATGGCGCAGGCGGCCGCGATGATCTCGCCGAGGTTGTGCGGCGGGATGTTGGTCGTCATGCCGACCGCGATGCCGGTCGAGCCGTTCATCAGCAGGTTGGGCAGGGCGGCGGGGAGGACGGTCGGCTCGGTGGTCGACTCCTTGTAATTCGGCGCGAAATCAACCGTGTCCTCCTCGATGTCCTTGAGGAGTTCCTCGGCGACGTCCTTGAGACGCGCCTCGGTGTAACGGTAGGCGGCTGGCGGATCGCCGTCCACGGAGCCGAAGTTACCCTGCGGGTCGATCAGCGGGTAGCGCATGACCCAGTTCTGGGCGAGGCGGACGAGCGTGTCGTACACCGACGAATCGCCGTGCGGGTGGTAATTCTTGAGCACTTCACCGACCACGCCGGCGCACTTGTCGAACGCGCGGTTGTGGAGCAGGCCTTCGCGCAGCATCGCGTAGAGGATGCGGCGCTGGACGGGCTTCAGGCCGTCGCGCGCGTCGGGCAGGGCGCGCGAGATGATGACGGACATCGAGTAATCGATGTACGCCGTCTGCATGATGTCGGTGATGTTGGCCGTCGAAAGTTTTTCGTTAGCGGTATACACGGAAAGGGAGCTGAGAGCTAAGAGTGGGGAGGCGGAGCGGCTTAGACGTCGAGGTATTGGACGTTGAGCGCGTTATCCTCGATGAACTGGCGGCGGGGCGGGACTTCGTCGCCCATCAGGAGGGTGAACAGCGCGTCAGCCTTGGCGGCGTCGGCGATGTCGACCTTGAGGAGGCGGCGCTTTTCCGGATCCATCGTCGTTTCGTAGAGCTGCTTCGGATTCATTTCACCGAGACCCTTGTAGCGCTGGATGCTGAGGCCCTTGCGGCCGTTGGCGCGGATCTGGGTGACGATGTCGAGCGGGGAGAAGAGATCGGTCTTGGTCTCGTTCTTGGCGCCGGCGTTTTCCGTGAAGGTGTAGCGCGGCGTCTCGGAAGCCTTCATGGCGCTGACGTCGAGGCCCGCCTTGGCGAGGCCCTTGAGGAGCTTCGTCATTTCGGTGCCTTCGAAGATTTCGTGGATCGTCACGCGGCGCGCGGTGATCGGGGCGGTCGAGCCGCCGGGCGCGGCGGGAACCGCATCGGCGTGCGAAGCGGCGAACGCGGCGCGGGCCTTGTCATCGAGGAGGAACTGGTGCGACTCCTTGTTGCCCTCGCGGATGCGGGCGATGTAGCGCGGCAGCTCGTGCGTGTCCTTGGCCTGCTGGTCGAGGTATTCGTCGAGCGAGGCGCCATGGCGGGTGATGCCGTGGCCGAGCTTTTCGAGGGCGGCGAGCTGTTCGACGATCTGGTCGAGGATGGCGGGCGCGAACGGCACCTGGCCGGCGCCGGCGGGAGCGACGAGAATTTCCTCGGCGCCGAGCTCGAGGAGGATGCGGTTGAGCTGCTCGTCGTTGTCGACGTACTGCTCACGCTTCTTGCGCTTGATCTTATAAAGCGGCGGCTGGGCGATGTAGACGTAGCCGTTGGTGATCACGCCCTGCATCTGGCGGTAGAGGAACGTCAGGAGCAGCGTGCGGATGTGGGAGCCGTCGACGTCGGCATCCGTCATGATGATGATCTTGTGGTAGCGGGTCTTCTCGATCTTGAACGAGGAATCGTCCTCGCCCGTGCCGATGCCCGTGCCGATCGCCGTGATGAGAGTGCGGATTTCCTCGTTGTTGAGGACCTTGTCGAGCTGCGCCTTCTCGGAGTTGATGAGCTTGCCGCGCAGCGGGAGGATCGCCTGGTAGCGGCGGTCGCGACCCTGCTTGGCGGAACCGCCGGCGGAGTCGCCCTCGACGATGTAGAGTTCGCACGCGGCCGGGTCCTTCTCGGAGCAGTCGGCCAGCTTGCCCGGCAGGCCGCCGCCGGAGAGGGCGCCTTTGCGGATGGTCTCGCGGGCCTTGCGCGCGGCCTCGCGGGCGCGGGCAGCGGTGAGGGATTTCTCGACGATGCGTTTGGCGACCGAGACGTTGGCCTCGAAGTAGAACATCAGGCCCTCGTACGTGATGGAGCTGACGATGCCTTCGACCTCGGGGGAGAGCAGCTTGACCTTGGTCTGCGACTCGAACTTCGGGTCGCTGTGCTTGATCGAGATGACGGCGGCGAGGCCCTCGCGGACGTCGTCACCGGTGATCTGCGGATCCTTGTCCTTGAGGATGTTGTTGCCCTTGGCGAACTGGTTGATCGCGCGCGTCAGGGCGCTGCGGAAACCGGAGAGGTGCGTGCCGCCGTCCGGGTTGTGGATCGTGTTCGTGTAGCAGAGGACGAGGTCGTTGTACGAATCGTTGTACTGGAAAACGATCTCCGCGTGGATTTCGACCGGCTTGTCGTCGAGCGTGGTCTTGAGCTCCTTGTGAATGCGGACCGGCGGCTCGAAGAGAGCGGTCTTGCCGGTGTTTATCTGCTTCACGAATTCGACGACGCCGTTCTTATAGAAGAACGTCTCGGGCTTCGGCGTGGCCGGGCGCTCGTCGACGAAATTGATTTTCAGGCCGGAGTTGAGGAACGCGAGTTCGCGCAGGCGCTGGGCGATGCGGTCGGCCTTGAAGACGGTGGTCTCCTTGAAGATTTCCGGGTCGGGCTTGAAGGTGATGAGCGTGCCGGTGCCGGTGGCCTTGCCGATGACCTCGAGCTTCTTCGTGGTCTTGCCGCGCTCGAACGTCATGTGGTGGATCTGTCCGCCGCGCGAGACCTCGACCTCGAACCACTCGGAGACCGCGTTGACGCACTTCGCGCCGACGCCGTGCGTGCCGCCGGAAAACTTGTAACCACCCTGGCCGTATTTGCCGCCGGAGTGCAGCGTGGTCATCACCATTTCCACACCGGGAATTTTGTACTGCGGATGAATGTCGACTGGGATGCCGCGGCCGTCATCGCGAATGCCGATCGAGCCGTCGACGTGGATCGTAACGTCGATCTTCGTGCAATGGCCCGCGAGATGTTCGTCGACGGAGTTGTCGAGTACTTCGGAAACGCAGTGGTGCAGGGCGCGTTCATCGGTGCCGCCGATGTACATGCCGGGCTTTTTTCTGACGGCTTCGAGGCCCTCGAGTTTGCCCAGTTTGGAGGCATCGTAGCTCTCCGCAGAGGGGTTGGAATTGGCGTTGGACGGGGCGTCTTTAGGGTCGGACATTCAGCGAGAAAATGAGGCCAAAAACGTCGTGGAAATCAGCGCATCGGACAATGTTTTTCTGCCCAAAAAACGAGGTATTTTTCGGGTTTCCGGAGCTATTTTTAATCGTTGATGGGCAACGGATAAAAACTCGCCTAAATTTGCCTTTTTGCGCTTGCCCGGCAAGCCCTCTGGGCAGGTCGTTTTCCGGCGCATTTCCGGATCGAAAAAATGCGCCGCGAGCAACGATTCATTGACCACGCTGCGAGGCAGCGCACATTGGCCGCAACATGGCTGCTGCTGCGCTCCCCTCACTGCTCACTCTTCAGGAACGCGACAGCAAACGAATCACCCTCGAGCAACAACTGGCGAACATGCCGCGCGAAGTGGCCGCCGTTGAAGCGAGAATCGCCGCGGAGAAGTCCGCCATCGAATCCGCCAAGGCCGAATGGCACGGGCTGGAGTCGAAAAAGAAACTCCTCGATGTCGAGATCAAGAGCGCCGAGGAGAAGATCGCGAAGTACAAGACGCAGCAGATGCAGGTGCGGAAAAACGACGAGTACCAGGCGCTGACGCACGAGATCGCGACGACGCAGGAGAATATCGGCACGCTCGAGGAGCAGGAAATCGGCGTGATGCTCACCATCGACGAGGCCAAGAAGCGCTTTGCCGCCGCTGAGGGCGAATTGAAGAAAAACATCGTGGGCCACGAGGCGCGCATCAAGACGCTGCGCGACCGCGAGGCCCAGTTGAAGGGCGAGCTCAAGACGGCGCAGGATGCCGTGGCCGAGGCCCGCCCGGCGGTGCCGGAGCCCCAAATGCGACTTTACGACCGCCTAGCCGTCAAACCCGGCCACCCGGTTTGCGTGCCGGTGAAGGGGGCCAAGTGCGGCGGCTGCCACCTCAAGGTGCCCACGCACATCGAAAGCATGGCCAAAACCGGGCCGGAAATTGCCACTTGCGACCAGTGTGGCCGCATCCTGTACTGGCAACCCTAGTTTCGGGGCCAGATCTTCGCTCCGGGTTACTTGATAATCAGGAGAGGAAAGTCCGGACACCACAGGGCAGGATTCCCCGCGAAAGGGGGGAAGCGGCGCGTCAAGGCGCCGCGATGGACAGTGTCACAGAGAACATACCGCCCAGGCGTCGCTCGGCTTGCCGAGCTATGCCGGGTAAGGGTGAAAAGGTGGGGTAAGAGCCCACCGCGCCGAAGGCAACGACGGTGGCACGAAAAACCCAATCCGGTGCAAGACTGAATAGGGGACTCGGCGGCCCGCCGGACAGTCCCGGGTTAGTCGCATCCCGCCAGGTTAGCGCAAGCGCCATGGCGGGGCTGGTCCGCTTCGGCGGACATAGAGAGAAATGAAGATCACCGGCGCTTCGGCGCCGGACAAAATCCGGCTTATCGGCTTCGATCCTAGACCATACGCGGGGCGTGCTGCGAACAGCGGCGCGCCCCGCTCCATTTTTACAGGTGAGGGCCCGTTCGGGGCCAAAAAGAATTCACCCTTGACTCACCCTCGGGATTTTGGGTTTTTCGCCCTTCAACTTTTTCCAACCGCCATGGCCAATACCAAGTCTGCAATCAAAGCCGCCCGTAAATCGCTCCGTAATGCTTCGCGCAACCAAGCGATCAAGACCCGCCTGAAGTCCCTGGCCAAGGCCGTCGCCACCGCCGCGAAGGGCACCGACGCCGAGAAGACCCGCGCCGCCGCCATCGCCTACAGCTCCGCGCTGGACCGCGCCGTGAAGAGCAACGTCATCCATCGTAACTCGGCTTCGAACCACAAGTCGCAGCTTTCGAAGTACGTCTTCACCGCGAAGAAGTAAGTCCCTTTTCGTTTCCTTGATTTAAGCCCCGCGTGCCTTCCGGCCGCGGGGCTTTTTGTTGGCTGCAGATGTGGAGTTGCCGCGCGGCGGGTTCGCGCTGTTGTAGGGGAACGTGTCCGCTCCCGGCCTCCAACTCCGCCGTCATCTGCTCCCGTGGGACCGGCCGTTGCTTGCACAGGCTGCGGCGTGGCTGGCGCGGGACTGGTCCGGAAACGGCCCGCTGGCCCTGAGCGACGTGCTGGTCGTGGTGCCGACGCGGCAGTCGGGCCGGCGTCTGCGCGAGGCGCTGGCGGAACTCGCCGCGACGCGGAACTCGGCCGTGTTGGCGCCGCGCGTGGTCCTGCCGGAAGACCTGCTGGTGCCGCCCGAGGGATCGCAGGATCTGCGCGTCGCTTCCCGGCTCGAGGCCCAGCTCGCGTGGGTGCGTGTCTTGCGCGAAGCGGAGCTGGAGGAATTTCGCGCGGTGTTTCCGCTCGATCCACCGGCGCGGAATTTTGCGTGGGCCAACCGGCTCGCGACGCAATTGCAGCGCTTGCAGGTGACGCTGGGCGAAAACGGACTGCGCTTGGGCGGCGTGGTCCGGCGGGCCGACGCCGGTTTGCCGGAGAAGGAACGCTGGCAGCAACTCGCCGTGCTGGAAAAACGCTGCGACGCCATCTTGGTCGCGGCCGGCCTGATCCAGGAGCGCGCGGCGAGCATCCGGTTGGCCGGGAAACCCGATTTGCCGCCGGGGATTGCGCGGGTCGTGCTGCTGGCAACGCCTGATCCGCTGCCGCTGGCAGTGGAAGTGCTGGCAAAATTCGCGGAGCAGCTGCCGGTGGACGTGGTCGTTTTCGGCCCGGCCGGCGAGCCCGGGCTTTTCGACGAGTGGGGCCGGGTGCAGGAAAAGAGCTGGGCGCACCGGCCGCTGGCGCTGGATTTTGGTTCGCAGGTCCGCTTGTGCGCGGATGCGGCGGATCAGGCCGCGCGGATCACTGCGCTCGCCACGGACTACGAAACTCCGGAAGGTTTGCTGGCGGTGGGCGTGGCCGATCCGGAAATCGCGCCCGTGCTGGAAAACCGGTTGCGCGGCGCCAATCTGCGCGTCTTCAACCCGGGCGGACACCCGCGCCGTCGCGACGGTTTGTACGCGCTGCTGGAAGCGCTGGCGGCGCTCGTGCGCGAGCCGGCGTTCGATGCCGTGCAGGCGCTCGTGCGTTGTCCGGATTTCATGGCCTGGGTTGCCGGAGAAAAAAATCTGGCGCCGGCCGCCATGCTGTCCGAACTCGATAAACTGCACGCGCTGCATTTGCCCGCGACCCTGGCCGGCGCGCTCGCGCACACGGAGAGACGGCCGGCGGCGCGCGGCGTGCTCGAGGCGGCGCGGGAATTGCGGACGCAGCTGACCACGGGGGAATTTCCCGCCAACGCCGCGGCGGTGCTGGGCAGGATTTTTTCCGCGCGGAAGATCAGCGACGACTCGCCGCTGACGGAATCCGCCGAAGCCTGGACCGAGGTGCTGCGCGAAACGGCGGCGCTGCGGGCGGAGTTTCCGGAGCTGGCGCCGGGTGAATGGTGGGAGCTGGCGCTGACCCAGTTTGGCGACAGCGTGCGCTTCGATGCGCGCCCGGCGGGGGCGCTGGATTTGCTGGGCTGGCTGGAGCTGCTGTGGGAGGACGCGCAACACCTCGTGGTTGCGGGCCTGAATGATGGCCGTGTGCCGGAAGCAGTCACGGGTGATGCGTTTTTGCCCGAGGCATTGCGAACGCGGCTGGGCCTCAAGACCAACGAAGCGCGGTTTGCCCGCGATGCGTACCAACTCGCGGCCTTGGCGGCGTCACGGCCAGCGGGCGAGGGGCGTTTGGATGTGTTGGTCGGTAAAGTATCGGCTGCGGGCGATCCGCTGCGGCCCTCGCGGTTGCTGTTGCTTTGTGATGATGCGGAATTGCCCAAGCGGGTTGAGGCACTGTTCCGCCCGGTGGAAGTGGACAGCTCTTCGCTGCCGTGGCAGCGCGCGTGGCAGTTGACCCCGCCGGTGGCACCTCCGCCTGCGCGGGTGTCGGTCACGGCGTTTCGGGATTACATTTACTGCCCGTTCCGGTTCTATCTGAAGCACGTGCTGAAAGTGGAGGCGGTCGATCCGTTCAAAAGCGAACTGGATGCGCTGGATTTCGGCACGCTCTGCCATGCGGCGCTTGAGGCGATGGGCTTGGCGCCGGCGCTGCGCGACTGTACGGACGCGGCGCCACTGCGGGAATTTTTGCTGCAGCACCTCGATCGCCGGGCGCGGGAAAAATATGGTGCGGAATTGACGCTCCCGCTGATCGTGCAGCTGGAATCGGCGCGCCAGCGCCTGTCGCGCGCGGCGGAAGTCCAGGCGGCCGAGCGCGCCGCCGGGTGGGTGATCGACCAGGTGGAGCGCAAATTCGAACTCACGCTGGGCGCGGTCACCGTCAGTGCGAAAATCGACCGCATCGAGCGCAACGTGCTGACGGGGGCGGTGCGCGTCATCGACTACAAGACCTCCGACCAGGGCGTATCACCGCTGGCCGCGCACGTGCGTTCCGCGCGGCAGGAAGAGACGGCACCGGACTGGGCGCGGTTTACGATCGCTGGCAAGGAGCTCGTCTGGACCGACCTGCAGTTGCCCTTGTATATGGAGGCGCTGGCCGGGGAATTTGGCCCGGCCATTGGCGCGGGTTATTTCAACCTGCCGAAGGCGGTGGGCGAGACGGTGATCGTGCCTTGGGAAAACTACGATGCGTCGTGGCGGGTGGCGGCCCGGCGTTGCGCGGACGGCGTGGCGGCGGCGTTGTCCGCGGGAATCTTCTGGCCGCCAACCGAGGTGTCGGCGCGGGATGAGGACGATGTCTTTGCGGGCTATTTTCACCAAGGCACGGCCGCGAGCGTCAACTGGGGGAAGCGGCCATGAGTGCGATCGGACACGTGATGATTCTCGCCTCGGCCGGCTCGGGGAAAACCTACGCGCTGACCAACCGCTTCATCAAATTGCTGGCCCTCGAGGCGCCGCCGGAGCGGATCGCGGCGCTGACCTTCACGCGCAAAGCGGCCGGGGAGTTCTTCGACGAAATCCTGAAAAAGCTCGCGCGGGCGGCGGAGAGCGAGGCGGCGGCCGGGAAGCTGGCGGCCGAGATCGGGGTTCCCGGATTGCAGGCGGGCGATTTCCTGCGGCTGTTGCGGGCGATGACGGATGCGATGCACCGGCTGAACCTGGGCACGCTCGACAGTTTCTTTGCACGTGTGGTGCGAGCGTTTCCTCTCGAGCTGGGATTGGGCGGCGATTTTGAGATGCTGGAAGAGCACGCGGCCCGGCGGGAGCGGCGTCGCGTCCTGCAGCGCATGTTTGCGCACACCGACCAAGGCACGGCGCAGCAGGACTTCATCGAGGCGTTCAAGCGCGCGACTTTCGGTACGGAGGAAAAACGGCTGGGTCAGCGGCTCGATGCGTTCCTGGACGAACACGCGGAAGTTTATCTCGCGGCGCCCGACGCGGCCAGCTGGGGCCAGGCGGGACGGATCTGGCCCGAGGGCAGCGACTGGCTGGCGGCGGCCGACAGCCGGCGCCGCGCGGAGGCGACCCAGGCGCTGCAAGCGGCGCTGCCTTGGGAAACGCTGGGGGAAAAGCAGCGGGCACGCTGGGATGATTTCTTTGCGGAGCTGCCGGGTTGGTCACCGGGAGCGCCCCTGCCCAAACCGGTCGCTTACATCGTCGATAATTCATTCAAAGCGTGGCCGGCGCTGACGGAGATCACGATCGAGCGGAAAAAGATGCCCTTGAGCGCTGCGGCCAGCCGCGCCTTGCACGACCTAGCGCAAGGCATTGTCGGGGCCGAACTCGCGCGCCGGCTGGAGATGACGCAAGGCATGTTCGCGGTGCTACGGGGTTACGACGAAGTCTACGATAACGTGGTGCGCCGGGCGGGCCGGCTGACCTTTGCCGATGTGCAGCGCCTCTTGCGTCCGGATACGGCGGACGGCGCGCGCCGTTTGACGCGGGACGCGGCGGACGAGGCGCGGTTGTTCATCGACTGGCGGCTCGACGCGCAGATCGACCACTGGCTGCTCGATGAATTTCAGGACACGAGCTTCGGGCAATGGAGCGTGTTGCGGAACCTGATCGACGAAGCGGTGCAGGATCCGATGGCGGCGCGCAGCTTCTTCTACGTCGGTGACGTGAAACAGGCGATCTATGCGTGGCGCGAAGGCGATTCCCGGCTGTTTCGCGAGATCTTCGATTACTACAATGCAACGGAGCCCGGCACGATCCGGGAAGAGCGATTGGATCGCTCGTATCGTTCGGGGCCAGCAGTGATCGCCATGGTCAACCGCGTGTTCGGAGATGCGGATGCCTTGCGGCGCCTGTTCCCTGAGGAAACCGCGGCGCGCTGGACACGCGAATGGCGCGAACACGAAAGCGCACGCGAGAAGCTGGAAGGCTATGCGGTCTTGCGCCACGCCGACGATGAAGCGGCGCGCTTCGCTGCGACGTTGCAGATCCTGCAGGAAACGCAGGCGCTGGAGCGTGGCTTGAGCGTGGCGGTGCTGGTTCAGAAAAACAGCACGGCCGCGGAGCTGGCGGATTTTCTTCGCCGCGAAGGCAAAGTGCCGGCGGTCGCTGAGTCCGATCGTCATGTCGGCGCGGACAATCCCTTCACCTGTGCGCTGCTCGCCCTGTTCCGCGCAGCCGCACACCCCGGAGATCGTGCAGCGTGGCTGCATCTGGCAATGACTCCGTTGCAGGCCGTGTTGGTGGCGGAAAATTGCGCCACTCCGGATGCGCTGACGGCCGCGTTGCTGGCGGAAATCCATGGGATCGGCTTCGAGCGAACGGTCGAAGCGTGGGTGCGCAAACTGACGCCGGCCCTGGCGCCCGATGATGAATTCAGCCGCGAGCGCGGACGTCAGCTGGCGGAGGCGGCACGTCTGTTTGACGAGACGGGCAGCCGCGACGTGGCAGAGTTTGTGCAGTTCGTGGAGCACTACACGGTGCGCGACACCGACTCCGCCGCCGTAGTGCGCGTGATGACCGTGCACAAAGCCAAGGGATTGGGCTTCGATGTCGTGATCGTGCCGGATTTGCAGGGCAGCAAACTCGCGGCGCGGCGGCGCGGACTTGCGGTGCAGCGCGCCGCGGATCGCGCGGTCGAGTGGGTGTTCGATCTGCCGTCCGAGACCTTTTATGCCGAGGACAAGGTGCTCGGTGCGTACGCGACCGCGATGGAAGCCGAGGCCTGCTATGAGCAGCTGGCGGTGCTTTATGTGGCGCTGACGCGGGCGAAACGGGCGATCTATGTGATTACCGAGCCCGTGGGCAAATCGCAGTCGCTTAATTTCCCGCGGCTCCTGCAGGAAACCCTGGGAGAAGAATGGGAGGCGGGGGATGCGCGCTGGTTCGAGCGGATCGCGGTGGCGGCGCCGGAGAGGAAAACGGAAGCGGGTTTGGCGACAGTCGATGTTCGGCGCACTTATCGCCGGCCGGCTCATACACCGTCGGAATCGAAACGGGGTGAAGTGGCGGGCGCACGTTTGTTCGCGCTCGAGGCCGGGCGCGCGGTGAATTTCGGCCGGTCCGTGCATGAGTTGCTCGCCCAGGTGGAGTGGGTGGATGCGGACGAGTTTAGGCGCTTCACCACCGCATGGCGCGAACTCGGGGTCGTCGCGCAGGAAGCGCTGGCGTCTCTGGGTGCAAAGGAACTGGCAAAGATTTGGACCAAGCCTGACGGGTTGACGGAAGTCTGGCGCGAGCGCGCTTTCGAGATCGTGATCGATGATGCCTGGGTTACTGGAGTGTTTGATCGCGTTGTGATCTGGCGGGATTCCGCGGGGCGCGCGCAACGGGCCGTCGTTTATGATTTCAAAACGGATCGCGGAACGAAGGCCGATCTGACGCAAGCTGCGGCGCGTCATCGCGGGCAGCTTTTGCTCTATCGCCGGGCCGTGGCGGTTTTGACCGGACTGCCACTGGCTGCGGTTGAAGCACAGCTGGTATTCACTGAACCGGCCGTGAGCTTCGTGGTTACGGGTACTTAAATTGTGCTTTACAGCGCTTCAGGCGAAACGCAGGTTCGCCGATCTAAAAACCACTTTCACCATGGGAAATCTCAAGAAGAAGCGCCGTCTGAAGATGTCGAAGCACAAACGCCGGAAGCGCCTTAAGGCGAACCGCCATAAGAAGCGTACGTGGCAAAAGTAAAAACCAACCGTTTTTACCTCTTTCGTTTTGTAAAACCCGCCTTCGTTGGCGGGTTTTTACGTTTTGGGGCCTGATGTTTGGCCAGTAAAACATTAGGGAATCTATTGGCTTTGTTCATCACGGTTATGGTTTTGCACTTGTCAGGTAGGTAAGTGCCCCGTATCCAGCACGTCCTGAAAATCGCTGCGTAGACAAAAAATCTGTACAGCGGTGCCCCTTTTTTTTCTCCCAAATCGTACACATTAGCACCCCCGCCCCGCATGCTTTTTGCAAAAAAGTCTAAGGGATTTTGCGTCGAAATCGGCGAGCACACCACGCTTATCGCGCGGATGACTCAGGCCGAGGCTCCCTTTATTGTGGAAGAGGTTAAGGAGTTCTTGTCGGCGGACGTGGATGGCCTCGTTTCTTGGATCAAATCTTCCGATGGCAAAGGCGGCACGGGCTACGCGCATGCGACTTGTGGCGTGTATCCGGCAAAGCGAATTGTCCGTCGCCACACGCTCGACCTGAAGCGTGCGAAGGACCCGGCCTATTTTAACGAAGTCTACAGCCAGCAGTTCCGCATCGAGCCGGATAAGTATACGGTCAAGGCGCTCAATCCGGACGATGGTACGGAATACGACCAGACCAAGGCTTCCCAGAAGGAAGTGCTTTTCAGCGGTCTACCCTCGGAGGATATCATCGCGATTCAGGATAAACTCTTGGAGCAGGGTATCTATCCGGAGCGTCTTGAACTCGGCACGCTCGCGACGCTCGGTGGCATGGTCAGCTACCTGAAGTTCAAGCAGAGCAAGACGCCCGTTCTGCTGTTGGAAATAGGTCAGGAAACCACCCAAAGCTTCATTCTTAGCTCCGAAGGCGTGGATATCTCCCGTCCGATTCCCAGCGGTATTGCCGCCATGATTCCCGTCGTTCAGAAGGAGCTGGGCCTTAAGGATGAAGAGTCGGCCAAGAAGCTTTTCTATTCCAACACCTTTGATTTCACGAGCATGGGTGGCTCTCTCGTTAAGAAGCTCCTGAAAGAATTGCAGTCGTCGATCGGCTTTTACGAGGTCCAGACCGGTCAATCGATCGGCAACGTCGTTTGCACGCAGCTGCCCGCCAGCCTTTCCTGGCTCGGTACCACCATGGCCGGGGCACTGAGTGTCGCGCCGCTCAAGCTCGAGCTGCAGCCGTGGCTTGAAGCCGAGGGCATCAAACTTTCTGAAGGCGTGACCTTGGGGCAGCCCGAGGAACGCTGGTTCGGTCTCTTTTCACTCCTGGCCTCCCACAAAAATGCTGTCCCTGACGAAAAAAAGTGACGCCGAGCCGGTAGCGGCTTCCCCCTGGCACACCAATTTCCGCAACTTTGAACGGTTGCCGGACACGAAGGTCGTTCGCACCACCTTTTTCATCAACACGGCAGCCATCGCGATTGCGGTGGGTATGGCGCTCTGGCTCACCTCGCGTGAATACACCAATCACACCCTGCAGGACCAGATTGCCGAGGCCAAGCGCCAGATCGAAGCCAACACCAAGCAAAACGCCGAGGCGCTCCGCCTCTCCAAGGTTTTCCTCGACGAGCAGAAGAAGCTGGATGACGCAGTGGCGTTCACCAAGACGCCGATCACGATCCTCGAGTTCGTTGACCTGCTGGCCCAGACGATGCCCAAGGAAATCATCGTTGATAACGTGGACAGCCATATTGGTGAGGCGAGAAATTCCCTGATTCAGGTCCGTGGTCGTGTCGCCGGGAGCCCGGAGCAGGCCAGTGGTCTTATTTCCAACTATGTTGACATGCTGCGCGCCCATCCGCGCATCGGCGTGGTGTTCGACCCCATCACGCTCAACCGCATCGATCGCAATGCCAGCGGCGCTTACATGGTCTTCGACATCACGTTCAGCGTAAAACCGGAGAAGAAATAAAATGACCGGCGCCGATCTAACAGCGATTCTCAAAAAGCACCCCCTCGGAGTGGCCTGCGGGCTGGTGACGGTTGTCTGTGCCGCGCTCCTCTACCAGCGCTCCGATAATATCGGTGCGAGCCAGACTGAGCTCGATGCGCGTACGGCCGAAGCGACCAAAATGATTGCGAATGTGAGAAATTCGACGGGCTTGGCGGAGCAGGTCGCCGAAATTCAGGCGCAGCGCAAGGAACTCGAAGGCCGTTTGTTGAAAGCCGGCCAGCTCGCGGTCAATCTGCAGTACTTCTACAAGCTAGAGGCGGAAACCGAGGTGAAGCTGCAGGGCGACGTTCGCCAGGGCATGGCAGCCAAGACCAACAAGTCTTACATCGGGGTGCCGTTTACGGTTTCCGTGCAGGGCACCTACCCGCAGGTCGTGAATTTTATCAACAAGCTGCAGAATGGCCGGCACTTTTGCCACATCACCATGGCGACGCTGAACAAAGGTAGCGGATCCGATTCCGCGGCGGCGGTCGCCGAGCGTGACATGATGCTCACCCTCAACCTCGAGCTTCTCGGACAACCATGAAAATTCCCGCTCAATCCAAAGTTGGATTTCTGTTGATCGCGGTAGTGGCGGCTTTGGGGATCTCCGTCCGCATGAGTGCGGAAGATGTGGTCGGCTCTGCCAAACGTACGGAAGCCTTGGCCAGTGGCAAAGGCATGCTGGCCGTTAAGGAAGGGATTGTTGCACCCAAGGATCCTTTTCATTCCGAAGCGTTCGTTGAAGCCTTGGCCAACGGCTCGGGCGTGCCGAGCGCCAAGTCTGACAATGGCGCCCGCGCGCAGGCTGGTCCGCGTTCGAATCGCGATATCCTCCAAGCCATCGCGACCAATCTCAAGCCGCGCTATCTGGAACTCGGCGGCCAGCGTATTCTCTTCTTCGGTCAAAAGCGGGTCAAAGCCGGTGATACTCTGACAATTAACTTTGAAGGCGCGGACTACGCCCTAGAACTCGTTTCGATCGAGAAACCCAACTTTACCCTCCGGTTGAACCGGGACGAATTCACTCGGCCCATTAAATAAGGACGAACTATGAGCACACGCACCATCCTAACCGCGCTCCTCGCCACGGCACTGACCATGCCGGCCCTGGCCCAAGAGACTGCCCCTACGGCTGCCGCCCCCGCCGCTCCTGCTGCGCCGGCGCCCGCTCCCGTCACCGTGCAAGGCTCCGAGCCGACTGCCGGTTCGGTCAGCCGTGACAAAGATACCTTGTCGGTGGATTTCCCCGATGAGGATATCAAGACCATCCTGCGCAACGTCGCCGACCTCTTCGAGCTCAACCTCGTGGTGCCGGACACGCTGACCGGCAAGACGTCGATCAAGCTGCGCGACGTTTCCTGGCGCCAGATTTTCCAAGTGGTGCTCAGCCCCGTCGGCTACACCTACATTGAGGAAGGCAACATCATCAAGATCGTCAGCAACGAATCCCTTCAACAGGAACCCGGTGCAACCGAAGTGTTCATCCTCAACAACGCCAAGGCGTCCGACATCAAGCCGACCATCGATGGTCTCGTTGATGCCGCGACCGGTGGCAAAATCGTGATCGATAACCGCAGCAATGCGCTGGTCATCACGGAACGTCCGTCCCGCATGGGCCGCATCCGCACCATCATCGAGCAGCTCGACAAGGCAACCGACCAGGTGATGATCGAATCCAAGTTCGTGGAAGTGACGGATCGCGATGTCCGTAACATCGGCGTCAACTGGGCTTCGCTGCAGGGCATGCAGCTCGGCGTAGGCAGCATTTCGCAGACCTTCAGCCGCTCTCGCAATCAGACCTCGAGCGACTCGGCCGGCCAGACCATCACTTACGATACAAATCCGGCGAGCATTAATCAGAGCAACGGTGCGTTTGCGCCGGCTACGATCAATCTGGCTAGCGGCCAGGTGACCAACCTGCCTTCGAGCGTGGCGGGTGTCGCCGGAGTTTCGGGTTTCAGCCCTGGTACGGCAGGTACTCCCGCCATTGTGGACAATGTGACCGGCAACCTAATTTCAGCGGCAACTCCGGATACCCCGGCCAGCTTCACTTCGCTGAACACCTACAGCGGTCTGACCAGCCTCGTTAACGGCGGCGCGACCTCGCGCGTGGCGACGGCGGTCTTTTCGGCCTCCGACTTCAATCTGATCGTCTCGGCCCTGAAGACGCAGAACAACACCAAGATTGTCTCCAATCCGACCGTGGTGACCCTCAACAACACGGAAGGCGTGATCAAGATCGGCCAGGAATTCCCGATCCCGAGCTACACCTACAACACCGAGCGCGGCAGCTTCGAAGTGTCCGGTTTCACCTACAAACCGATCGGTATCATCCTCAAGGTAACGCCGCAGGTTAACGGCCGTGGCGTCATCAAGCTCACCCTCGAGCCGGAAGTCAGCCAGCAGAACGGCTCGACCTCCTTCGGTGGTGCGGGTGGTGCGTCCATTCCGATCATTGCAACCCGCAGCGCCAAGACCCAGGTCTCCCTCAAGGACGGCTACACGATGGGCATCGGCGGCCTGATCACTTCCTCGCAGGATCACGGTGGCACCAAGGTGCCGGTGCTCGGCAGCATCCCGGTCCTCGGCCGTCTCTTCTCCTCGAAGAACGTCAACGACTCCGTGACGAATCTCCTGATCTTCATTACGGCCAAGACGGTCAGCGCCGACGGCGCTTCGCCGGAAGAGGTCTTCGATCCTCGCGCGGTCAGCGCGGTCGGCATGTCGCGTGACGACCTGCCCGGCTTCCGCTCGGCCAAAGGTTCGGATGTGTTCGCGCATCCGGTCGACTACGAGAAGAAGTAAGTGCTACAGGCCTTGTGATTTTCAGACCGGCGGAAATTTCCGCCGGTCTTTTTTTGTGCTGCTTCGACTGGACCGACCGACTTAAGCCAGTCAATCGTCCTGATTACGGAATGTAATCGCTGTGCCGCGGCCCGTGTGATCTCCACAATTTATTAGCCAATCCGGAGCGCGTGCTTAGTCTGCAATCGATGCCAACCCAGCCTATTTCGGCACAACTTTCACCCGCTGACGGTGCAATGGCCGACCTCTTCCAGCGAGTTAAACCGCACGTTGCCGCGCTGGATAAATTCATGCGGCAGCAGGTTGACCAGTTTGAGCCGGAAATCCGTAGCATGGCCGCTTACTGTCTGGATACGACGGGCAAGCGGCTGCGCCCGACGATGGTTTTCATCGCGGGTTGGAAAGGGGCGGATGTGGTCCAGGAAGAACTGGTGCGCGCGGCCGGCGTGGTGGAAATGGTTCATCTGGCGACGTTGGTTCACGACGACATCATGGACCGGGCGGAGCTGCGCCGGAGCCGGCGCACCGCGGCGCGCGAATTCGGTTCGGATGCCGCTGTGCTTTTGGGCGATGCGCTGTTCTCGCAAGCGCTGCACATTGCTTCGCAGTTCAAGACGACGGAGGTGTGTCGCCTGGTGTCGGAATCCACACGCAAGGTTTGCTCGGGCGAGATCATGCAGACGTTGCGCCGGCGCGACCTGAACATCTCGCTCGAGGAATACCGCCGCATGATTGATTTGAAGACCGCGGAGTTGTTTCGGGTCTCCTGCTACCTCGGCGCTTCGCTTTCCGGTTACGAACCTGGTTTTGCCCGCGCGGCCGACGCGTTTGGGCATCATCTGGGCATCGCTTACCAGATATATGACGATCTGGTAGATTTTCTCGGGGAGGAAAGACACATCGGAAAAACCTTGGGCACGGATCTGGAGACGGGGAAGCTTACGCTGCCACTGATGCTGCTGTTGCAGAAGGTCCCGGCGGCGGAACGTGCCGCCATTGTCGGGGCGCTGCAGGAAGGCAGGTCTCCCGGATTGGCGACCAGCAAGCAGCGCATGGCGGAGCTGGGGATTGCTTCGGATGTGGTGCAAGCCATTGACGACGAGCTGGCCGCCGCCGCCGCCGCACTGTTGCCTTACGAAACGCTTCCTCCGGTCGCGTTGATGCGCCAGCTAGGCACGATGCTCAAAGGCCAGGTAACGGCACTTTCCCGCGTGCCGGGCCCGTAATAAAATGCGTTTGCGTGGCTCATTTGCGCCGGTAATTTGTCGATCCGCACGATGAACCTGGCGAAAGTCTTCACCAAGACAGCCATTACCACTCCTGAGCGCCAGCAGGAGGCGGATGCTGATTTGGTCATTGTGCGCCAAGTGCAGGCTGGCGATGTCGCGGCCTTCGACCGCCTGATCGTGAAATACCGCGAACGCGTGTTTGGCGTCATCTACAACCTTGCGGCCAATCGCGAAGATGCTTCCGACCTGACTCAGGAAACCTTCATCAAGGCGTTTCAGGCCATTAACCGCTTTCAGGGTAACTGCTCGTTTTTCACCTGGCTCTACAAGATCGCGGTCAACTCCAGCCTGAGCCACTTACGAAAGAACCGCATGCGCAGTTTCTTCAGCTTGGAAAAGATCAACGAAGAAGGTGGCAGTACGGAAGTTATTGATAAATTGACGGATAGAAAAGGCGCTGACCGCGATACCTATCTACACGAACTCCAGGAAAAATTGAACGAAGCGATGCAAAAACTGTCTATCCCCCACAGAACAGTGATAACTCTTTTCGAAATCGATGGCCTTAGTCACTCCGAGATAGCCGAGATCATGGGCTGCTCCGAAGGCACCGTTCGTTCCCGTCTCCATTACGCCAAGCAGTTTCTCCAAGGCGAACTTGGTCAATATCTCCGCGCCTGATGTCCATGATTCCTCCCGAACAAAAGTCCACTGTCACGATCGAGGATCTGCTCCGGCTGAAGCGGGCTGAACGCCCGAGTCCTGAGTTCTGGACGAATTTCGAGCGCGAGCTGCGCCAGAAGCAGCTGACCGCTTTGGTGCAAAAGCGCCGTTGGTGGCACGATCTCCCGGTGATACTGAGCCGCCGCATTTATGTGCCGGCTGGTGCGGCAGCCATTGTCGCCTTCACGTTGGTGACGGTGCGTTATTCCACGGTTTCATCCGTCGCTCAGGTTGAAAACACCGCGCCCCGGATTGTTGCCGCGGATCCGGCGGTTGAAACGCTTCCGGTTACGGTGGTCAGCTCGCCTGATGCGCTGCACAGTCGTTACGAAGAGGTCGCTCCGGCCATGGAGACCCGTCACGAATCCGCTCCGCTGGCGACCGTAGCCCAAACTGAGGCGGACATGGTTGGGCTCATGCCCATGCAAGCGGCCGTCGCGACTGCTGAATCTCCTTCCGCCCGTTCGATCGCGGCCAATCTCGCGAAAATCGAGCAGGATGAACCGGAACTGGCGAGCGCGGTGATGGGCAGCCGTCTCAGTTCACCGGCCCGGGCGCAGATGGTGGCGGCAGTCCAGAACGACACCGACACGGATACGCCGCGGAAATACCGCCTCATCGCCCGTTATGCAGAGCACTCGCTCAGCCCGGAACCCGCGGCTCCCGCCTTGGTTCGCGAGCGCATCGCCCGCCGCTTGGGCGATGATATCACCGATCGCATCAGTCGCATCGGTGTGGAAGGCAGCCGCGTCTCGCTGAAATTCTGACCGCTGGTCAGATCCCGTTTTCTCAACCCGCCGAAACCGGCGGGTTTTTTATTTCTCGGCCACGCAGATGCCACAGGTGTCGTTGAAGAAATCGTGGCCCTTGTCGTCGACGATGATGAAGGCCGGGAAATCCTGCACCTCGATTTTCCAGACGGCTTCCATGCCGAGCTCGGGGAACTCCAGCACTTCGACTTTTTTGATGTTCTCTTGCGCGAGGATCGCCGCCGGACCGCCGATGCTTCCGAGATAAAATCCGCCATGTTTGCGGCACGAGTCGGTCACCGACTTGCTGCGGTTGCCCTTGGCCAGCATCACGAGCGAACCGCCAGCCGCTTGGAAAGGCTCGACGTAGCTGTCCATGCGACCGGCCGTGGTGGGGCCGAATGATCCCGAGGCGTAACCGGTCGGCGTCTTGGCCGGTCCGGCATAATAAACGGGATGATTGCGGAAGTAATCCGGCAGCCCTTGGCCGGCATCGAGCCGTTCCTTCAGCTTCGCATGCGCGATGTCGCGGGCGACGATGACGGGACCGGTGAGCGACACGCGGGTGGTCACCTTGTGCTTCGCGAGCTCGCCGAGGATTTCGGACATCGGGCGATTCAGATCCACCCGCACGAAATTCCCATCCTTGAAAGTGCGCAGGTCGGCGGGAATAAAGCGGCCGGGATCAGTCTCCATCTTTTCAAGGAAGACGCCGTCCTTCGTGATCTTGCCCTTGATGTTGCGATCCGCGCTGCAGGAGACGCCCATGCCGACCGGACAGCTGGCGCCATGGCGCGGGAGGCGGATGACCCGGACATCGAGGGCGAAATATTTTCCACCGAACTGCGCACCGACCTTGGCCTGTTGGGCGATCTTGAGCACCTCGGCTTCCATGGCCACGTCGCGAAAGGCGCGGCCGAGCTCGTTGCCGGTGGTGGGCAGGGCGTCGAGATATTTGGTGGAAGCGAGCTTGAGCGTCTTCATGCACGCCTCGGCGCTCGTACCGCCGATGACGAAAACCAGATGGTAGGGCGGGCAGGCGGACGTGCCGAGCAGCAGCATTTTATCCGCAAAGAACTTCGCGAGGCTCTTGGGGTTGAGCAGCGCCTTGGTCTCCTGGAACAGGAACAACTTGTTCGCGGATCCACCGCCCTTGGCCACGAATAGAAATTCGTATTTCGCGCCCTCGGTTGCGTGCAGATCGATCTGTGCGGGCAGATTGGTGCCGGTGTTGGTTTCCTTGAACAGGTCGAGTGGCGCGACCTGCGAGTAGCGCAGGTTTTCCTTGGTGTAGCAGTCGTAGACGCCACGGGAAAGCTGTTCGGCGTCGTTGGCTCCGGTCCACACTTGTTGGCCTTTCTTCGCGAAGATGGAGCAGGTGCCCGTGTCCTGGCACATCGGCAGAATGCCGCGCGCGGCGATCTCCGCGTTTTTCAGAAGTGTCAGCGCCACATAGCGGTCGTTGGCGGAAGCCTCGGGATCCTGCAGGATGGCGGCAACCTGGCCGAGATGCTTCGGCCGGAGAAAGAAATTCGTGTCGTGAAACGCCTCGCGCGCGAGATAGGCGAGCGTCTCGGGGGCGATCTTGAGGATTTCTTGGCCTTCGAAATTCGCCGTGGAAATGCCGTCCTTGGTCAGGAGTCGGTACTCCGTCTCATCGGGGCCAAGCGGCAGCGGATCCTGGTAGGTGAACGGCAGGGTAGGCATGGGGGCAGGCTGAAGAAAAATGATTTCGGCGCAATCCCGCCTTGCACCTATTACCGCCGCCTAACGATCCATGAAACAAACTACAGGATCTTGAGCTTGGGCAAATCCTGCACGTCGATGTAGCCGACCGGGCGTCCCTTGGCGTCGAGCGCGAACAGGTCGGAGATCTTGAACTGCTGGAAAATCTTCAGCGCTTCCACCGCCAGCGCCTCGGCCGGCACGGTCTTGCCTCCGGTGGTCATGAACTCGCTGACGGGTTTGGCGAGAAAACTGGTCCCGCCGGTCAGCGCGCTGCGGCGGAAATCGCCATCGGTGAAGATTCCCGTCAGCCGGGCCTTGCCGTCAACCAGCGCCACGGCGCCAGCCTTGGACTTGGTCATGGCAAAGATCGCGCCTTGCACGGAAGTCTTGGCCTCCTTGAGCACCGGGCAGCTGTCGCCGGTCCGCATGATGTCCTTCACGCGCAGCAGCAGCGTCATGCCCAGCGTCCCCGCTGGATGATAGCGGGCGAAATCCTCGCGCGTGAGTCCGCGGGTTTCCAGCAGCACCATCGCGAGGGCGTCGCCCAGCGCGAGCGCCGCGGTCGTGCTGGCCGTGGGCGCGAGGGCGAGGGGACAGGCCTCGCGCGGCGCCGAGTAGATCAACCGGTGATCGCAGCCGCGCGCCAGCTCGCTCTCAGCTGAGCCGGTCAGCGCTACGGTTTTCAGGCCGAATTTCTCAAACAGCGGCAGCAGGCGCAGCATTTCCGCCGTAGCTCCGCTGTTGCTCAACAAGATGGCGAGATCGCCGGCCGCGCACAGTCCGAGGTCGCCATGCAGCGCTTGGGTCGGGTCGAGAAAACACGCCGGCACGCCAATGCTGTTGAAGGTGCCCGTCAGCTTTTGGGCGATGTGTGCGTTCTTGCCCACACCGGAGCAGATCACTTTGCCCCCTGCTTTGAGCGTCGCTTCCACGACGTTCACGACGGTGACGAACTCCTTGTCCAATCCTTTGGCGGTGGCGGCCAGGGCTTCCCGTTCGATGGCGAGGCAGTTGCGGGCTTTGGCGAGAATGGTAGCGGCGTTCAGCGGCATCAAAAACTTGTGTTGGAAGAAGTCGGACACAAACCTAGCTCCCAGCTGTCCTCGTTCAATTCATTTCCCAACGTGCCGTCCTCGTCTTTCCAACTTCGCCATTTGCTGGTCCTGCTGGCGGGCGTGGTGTTGCTGGGTTTGAGCGGCTGTGGAGATAGCGAGCGGTTTTCCTACGCGACCGAAACGGACGAACCCAATTATCGCGAAGGCCAGTCCCTGCTCAAGGCCGGCCGTCGTCAGGAAGCGCTCACGGCGTTTCTCAAAGTCATCGATAAGCGGCGCGACGACGCGCCGGAGTCGCACCTGGAGGTCGGTCTGCTCTACGTCCAGCACATCAACGATCCGCTTTCGGCGATTTATCATTTCCGCAAGTATCTCGCGCTGCGGCCTAACAGCCCGCAGGCCCCGCTCGTACGCCAGCGCATCGACGCGGCTATTCGCGAATTCGCGCGCACGCTTCCGGCCCAACCGTTGGAAGGCCAGGGTTCGCGCGTCGATCTCGTCGCCACGCTCGACAAGCTCAAGCAGGAGAACGAATCGCTGAAGCAGCAGCTGGCCGACTCGCGTGCGGGCCGGAACGGAGCGCAATACCCGGAAGGCACGGAGCCACCGGCCCCGGTTGCCTCGGCAGCTCCGGTTGGCACCACTGCCCTGAATTTCAACATCGAGACCGTCCCGACCGTGCGCACGCGTCCGGCGGCCGCGACGCCGCCACCCGTGGTCGTCAAGACCGTGACACCGCCGGTGCAGGTCCCAGTGAAGAATGCCGCGCCGACGCGTCCGCAAGTTTCCGCGCCGACGCGGCCCGCCGCTCCGGCTGCGAATACCGCCGCGACGGGCGGCCGCCGCCACACGATCCAGCCGGGTGACACGCTTTCGAAGATCGCGCTGCAGTATTATGGCAACCGCGCCAAGTGGCGCGATATCTACGCGGCCAATCGCGACGTCATGAAGAGTGAGTCCGACCTGAAGGCCGGCATGCAACTGAAGATCCCGTAAGCGCGTTTGATCGGCTCAGGCCACCAGCGCCGGCTCCGGCGCGGGGGTATGCTTGTAAGGTAGTTCCAGGGTGAACGATGCACCCCGACCTGTCCCGTCGCTGGCGACTTTGAGCGCGCCGCCGAGTTCACGTGCCGCAAGCGCGCCGGTGTGGAGACCGAAGCCATGGCCATCCTTCCGCGTTGTGAAGCCATGGTTGAAAATCTTCATCAAGTTTTCGGGGCTGATGCCGACGCCGTTGTCGGACACCTCGATGCGGAACCAATTTTCATCGCCGCTGGTGCGCATGGTAATGCGCTTTTGCGCGTGGCCGGACTCATCGCACGCGTGGCGCGCGTTGCGGACGAGATTGATCAGGATCTGCATCACCTTGTGCTTGTCGAGGGTGACAGTGGGCGTGACCTGGTAGTCGCGCACCAGCTCGATATTCCGGCGTTTGAGATCGTCCGCGTTGATGTGCAGCGCCGCCTCCACCAGCTCGGTGAGCGGCAGGGTCTCGCTGATGCCCGCGACCTTGGCATGGGATTGCTGCATCGAGACGACATTCTTGATGTGTTCGATGCTCTGGCGGAGCAGGTCGAGCTCGTGAATCACGTTGCTGCGCTCGGTGATGAGCTGCTCGGAAAGCACGCCGAGGTATTCCGGGATCAATTTTCCCTGCGGATCCTCGGTGATGAAATAGGCGAGGGCGCTGCGGTGCTTCTCGAGCAGCGCGCAAACCTTCGCCAGCTGCCCGGTGGGCGATTTACGGATGATGTCGGAAGCCAGGCCGGCGGAAATGGTCACGCTGTTGAGCACGTTGCCGACGTTGTGCAGAACGCCGGTGGCCACCTCCGCCATGCCTGCCTGGCGGGAAACCGTGATCAAGCGCTGGTACGTCGCGGCCAGCTCCGTCTCGGCCTTCTTGCGTTCGGTGATGTCGTGGCCCGTGGCGTAAAACCCGTGGCCCTCGCCCGAGCGGGTGATGTGCCACAGGAAGATTTTATCCGAGCCGTCGGCGCACAGGCAGCGGCTTTCGATCGAAAGTGCGGCGTTGCCCGCGCTCAATTGCTGGAGCGAGGCTTCCATGGCGGGACGATCCTCGGCGGTGATGATCTCGCAAAAGACGCTGCCGAGCAGATCGCGCCGCTCGCGTCCCAGCGTGTTCCAGCCGGCGGGGTTGAGGCGCCGGATGCGCCCAGCCGCGTCGCAGATGCAGATCAGGTTGAACGACTGGTTGAAGAAGCGTTCGCTCTGGGCCTCGAGCGTGGTGCGATGCTCCGAGAGCTTTGCGTCGACGAGCGAGATCAGCATGGTGGCGACGAGGAAGAAGAAGGTGCAAAGGCCCACGGTCGTCGCGAGCCAGCGGTTGTCGATGGTCTGCGCGCTGGTCCCGCACACCGTGTTGGGGTCGAAGATCGCCGCGGCCATGCCGGTGAAATGCATGCCCCAGATCGCAATGCCCATGACCAGTGCGCTGGCGGATTTTTTCCAAAAAGCGGTGGCGATGGTGTCGGACTTCAGTTGGAAGCAGATCCACATCGCGGCGATCGACGCGGCGATGGCAATGAATACGGACAAAGTGAACAGCGTCGGGTGGTAACTCGGACGCGGGGTGATCTTGAGCGCGAACATTCCGGTGTAGTGCATAAGCACCACGCCCGTTCCCATGATAATGCCCGCGGTCAGCAAGCGGCGCGTGCTCATGCTGCCGCGGCTGATGGTGTAGAGCGCCACGCCCGAGGCTCCGATGGCGAAGACCAGCGAAAGAAAAGTAACGGGAATGCTATATGGCAGCGGGATCGGCAGCGTGAAAGCGAGCATGCCGACGAAGTGCATCGACCAGATACCGGCTCCCATGGCGATCGCGCCGCCGTAGAGCCAATAGCGCGCAACCTTGGTGCCGCGACTTGCGGACACGCGCGAGGCCATGTCCAACGCGACGTAAGACGCGATGACAGCAATAACGTACGATAACGCTACGATCCAATGGCTGTATTCGCCGCGCACATAGGAATTTACGGCACATCCCGGCCCGTTCTTGAGCGGAAATCACGCTGCCGGCTGACGTTCGCCGCCGCGTATCTTGCTCTCCGTGAAGAAGCTGTCTGTCGCGTTTAACCGGCGAAGAACTTCTGGATCCGGGAGAGCGAGGCGACGAGGCGGTCGATTTCCTCCGCGGTGTTGTAGAGGTAGAAGCTCGCACGTGTCGTGCTAGTCAGGCCGAGCTTGCGCATCAGCGGCTGGTTGCAGTGGTGGCCGCCGCGCAGCGCGACGCCATCCTCATCCGCAAAAGTCACGACGTCGTGCGCATGCACGCCTTCAAAGGCGAAGCTCACGAGTCCGCTGCGCTCCGAGCCCTTGCGCGGCCCGATGATGCGAATGCCCGGCAGGGCGGAGAGTTTCTCCATCGCGAGGTTGACCAGCTCGGTATCATGCGCGGCGATTTTGTCGCGGCCGATTTTGTCCAGATAGTCGCACGCGGCGCCGAGGGCGATCGCGTCCGCGACGTTGGGCGTGCCCGCTTCGAAACGTTCCGGCGCGGGTTTCCAGCTGGCGCCTTCGTAGGTGACCTGAACAACCATGCCGCCGCCGGTTTCGTCGGGGGCAAGTTTGTCGAGCAACGCCCGGCGTCCGTAGAGCACGCCGATGCCGGTCGGGCCGCACATCTTGTGGCCCGAGAAAGCGAGGAAGTCGCAGCCGATCTGCTGCACGTCGAGCGGCATGTGGCCGATGGACTGCGCGGCGTCGATCACCGTGACGGCGCCGACAGCGCGCGCCTTGCGGCAGAGGTCGGCGACCGGATTGATCGTGCCGAGAGTGTTCGAGACGTGCGTGAAGGCGAAGAGCTTCACCTGCGGCGTGAGCAGTTTGTCCAGCGCGGCGAGATCGAGTCCGCCTTCGCCGTCCGCACCCAGCAGCGGTACGTACTTCAGCGTGGCGCCGGCGACCTTCGCCGCCTGCTGCCAGGGCACGAGATTGGAGTGGTGCTCGAATTCGGTCGTGAGCACGACGTCGCCCGGCTTCAAATGGGCGTGACCCCAGCTGCGCGCCACGATGTTAATGCTCTCGGTGGTGCCGCGCGTGAAAAGCACTTCCGCGGGATCGGCGGCGTTGATGAATTTCGCGATGCGCGCGCGGGCGCCTTCGTAGGCGTCGGTGGCGCGCATCGAGAGCGCGTGCAGGCCGCGGTGGACGTTGCTGTTGTCGCGTTCGTAGTAATGCACGAGCGCGTCGATCACGCTGCGCGGCTTTTGCGACGTGGCGCCGTTGTCGAGATAGACGAGCGGCTTGCCGTTGACCTGCTGGTGCAGGATCGGGAAATCGGCGCGGACATCCAACCAGGAGGAAGCCATGTTCAGTCCTTGTGCGTTTCGGTCGTGGCGGTGGTCGGGTCGCCCTTGGCGGCGTTGAGCGCCGCGTGCCAGCCGAGGGTCGCGCACTTGATGCGGGCCGGGAACTGGTGGACGCCGGCGAGCGCCGCGAGATCGGAAAGGTTGTCCTCATCGACCTTGCCGGTCGTGACGAGTTTATGGACATCGCCGTAGATCGCTTCGGCTTCCGCCACGGTCTTGCCCTTCAGGTTCAGGGTCATGAGCGAAGAGGAAGCCTGCGAGATCGCGCAACCGGAGCCTTCGAAGGAGATCGCGCTGATCTTGTCGCCGTCGAGCTGAAGATAAACCGTGCACTGGTCGCCGCAGCTCGGGTTTTCGCCGTGCGCCACGCGATTGGCCGTGGGCAGCTTGCCGCGGTTCCGCGGGCGGCGGTTGTGGTCCAGGATGACGGATTGATAGAGGTCGGTGAGGTCTTGCATCGGCCGTGGCGTGAAGCGGAGAGGCTACGCCGGCCCCGCGGTTTGGCAAACAGGGATTGGCCTGTTCAGGCCCGATTGGCGCTGATCTGTTGCATGACGCTGGCCATCAGCTTGCGCGCGCGCACAAACCCCACGATGCGGCGGCCCTGTTGGTCGGCCACGATTGGCAGATATTTGAAGCCATGTTCCCGGAAGGCGGCTGCGGCGATCATGACGCTGTCGGTCTGCGCAATGGTCACGGGCGTCTTGCTCATGAATGCGGAGACGGGCGCTTCCGCCGGCAGGCCCTGGCCTTGGGCGCGCAACAGGTCGGTGAGCGTGACAACGCCGTCAAGGGCCGCGCCGTCGGCCGACACATAGAAAAAATCGGGCGCGTGCTGCGCGAAGATGCGCATGACGTCGAGCAACGTGTCCGCAGGCTTGAGCAGCGGGGTGGGGGCGGGTTCGGTGAAATCTGCGAGCTTTAGTTCCTGCAGGACACGGGTGGCCTCGGGGCGCTGCGCCCAGAAGGCGGTGGAGCGGCGGTTGAGCGCCTGCGCCAGGGCCGTTTTCAGCGGCGCGAGCGAGCCGGAGATTGTGGTGAAGACATTGCGTCCGAGTACGACGATCTCGGCCGGGGTGCGGGCGCGCACCGAGGCGGCGCGCGGGCGGTTGCCGAGCAGCGCCTGCTCGCCGAAGAAATTACCGGCGCCGAGCGTGGCGATGATTTCACCGTCGGGTTTTTCCGGCGAGCTGCGCACGACTTCCACCTCGCCCTTCTCGATGACGTAGAAACTCGCGGCCGGTTCGCCCTGGCGGATAATGTAGTCGCCCGTTTCGTAGTGAGCATGCGTCACACGATCCGTGACGTTCGTCTTGATGTGGCTGAGGTCGCGCGGAAACAGGAGCAGCCACGCCCAGTCGAAGCCGACCTGGATGCGCCGCGACCACGCGGGCAGCTTGAACAAGTAAACGCCGCGCCAAGTGAACCACGCGACGAAGCCGGAGAGCTTGAAGCCGAACATTTCCGCGACCGCGCTGTGACCGCCGATTGAGCAGAGCTGGCCGAGCACCTTGAACTTGAACGGCTGCGTCGGCTCGCCGTGCATCACGCGCAGGATGTTGAGTGCGCATTGCCGGCCCTGGCGCTCGGCAAACTGGCCGGTGGGCGGCGACGGTTGCCCGTCTTCCGCGTTCACGATGCTCGCGCAGTCGCCGATGGCCCAGGCGTTGAGCCGGCCGTGCAGGCGCATGTCGGGATCGGTGAGGATGCGACCTTTGTCCTTCAACGTGTCGAGACGCTCGATGACCGGTGCGGTGGTGCTGCCGATGGTGCACACGATCGTGCCGCCCGAGACGAATCCGTCCGGCAGGCCCACGCCCTCGCCGGTGGCGAGCTGCACGCGGGTGTTGAGGCGGATGGCGACGCCGGCCTTGATCATTTCCTCCCGGGCAAACTCACGCAGCGAAGGGCTGATTTCCGGGAGCAGCTGGTCGCGCGAGTGGATGAGCGTGACCTGGATGTCCTCGTCGCGGATGTTAGTGTAGAATTTCCGGCTGCTGCGCACGAGGTCGTTGATTTCGCCCGCGGTCTCGACGCCGCTGTAGCCGCCGCCCACGACAATGAAGGAGAGATGCCAGCGCCGCCGTGCCGCGCTTTCGCAGACCTCGGCCTTCTCGAGTTGCTCGAGGATGTGCGTGCGCAGGACGGCGGCGTCGCCGACCGTCTTCAGCGGAAACGCGTGGTCGGCCATGCCCGGTACCACGTTGAGGTTGGAAACGTTGCCGCTGGCGATGACGAGGTGATCGTACTGGAGCTGGTGCGTTCCGTCCTCGCCGCTGAACTCGATGAGGTTCGCGCCCGGATCGATCTTTGTAACTTCCTCGGTGCGGCACTGCACGCCGGGCAGCAGCTGGCGCAGTGGCACGACGACGTCCTGCAAATTGAGCGAGGACCCCACGGCGTCCGCGAGGAGCGGGCTGAACACGAGGTGGTTCTCCTTGTTGAAGAGCACGACGTCGGCATCGCCGCCCCGCAGTTGCTGGCGCAGGGTCTTGGCGCATTTCACGCCACCGAAGCCGCCGCCGAGGATCACGATGCGTTTTCGAGCCATGAACCTCAGAGTAGGCAGGCGGTCGCGCGGTTCCCAGAAGAACTTGCAGCATGAATGTCATGCGGCGCGCAGCAGAGCGAAAGTGGCGGAGGGGGGGGGATTCGAACCCCCGGTGGGTTGCCCCACGTCCGCTTTCCAAGCGGGTACTTTAAACCACTCAGCCACCCCTCCGTTGACCGACCAAGGGCTAGATGAAGTGAAAACCAATTCTTCCGGTCAACGGAAATTCCTGCGTACGAAATTTCCATTACAAAATCCCGGCCAGTAACGAAATCCTCCTTGCCGGGCAGGGGTGGGGTGGTAGCGTGCGGTGAATTTTTACCACATGGCCAACGCCAGTCCGGAGCTCACTTATAATAGTAAGATTGAGGGCGACGTAATCGTCACCCGGGCCGATGCTGCGGTCAATTGGGTGCGCAACAATTCCATGTGGCCCATGCCGATGGGCCTCGCCTGCTGCGCCATCGAGCTGATGGGCACCGCGTCCAGCCGCTACGACATCGCCCGCTTCGGCGCCGAGGTCATGCGCTTCTCTCCGCGCCAGTCGGACTGCATGATCGTGGCCGGCACCGTGACTTACAAGATGGCTCCGATCGTCCGCCGCATTTACGACCAGATGGCCGCGCCCAAGTGGGTGATTGCGATGGGCGCCTGCGCCAGCTCCGGCGGCATGTATCGCAGCTACGCCACCCTTCAGGGCGTGGACCGCATCATCCCCGTCGACGTCTATGTCAGCGGTTGCCCGCCGCGCCCCGAGGCGCTGCTGGACGCCCTTCTGAAGCTGCAGAACAAGGTAAGAGGCGAGCGCTCGGTATCGAAGCTGCTCAGCGCCTAACCTCTTCACCGCCGCGCATGACCACCGACGTCGAGATCACGAACGCCGTTTCCCAGCAATTTCCCTCGGCCACGCCCCGGGCGAGCGCCGATTGTCCGGCTTTCAACGTGCCGGCCGGAGAGGCGGTTGCCCTGCTCCAATACCTGCGCGACGCGCAGGCCTACGATTTCCTGATGGATGTGACCGCCATCGACTGGAGCGCCGAGCAATCCCCGCGCTTCACCGTCGTCTGGCACCTCTATTCCAGCACCAAACACACCTACGTGCGCATCGCTGCCAACTGCGCGACCGACAGCGAGCCGGCGATGCCGTCCGCGACGACGCTCTGGCCGGGCGCCGACTGGCATGAACGCGAGACGTACGACATGTTTGGCATCAAGTTCGCCGGCCATCCCGACCTGCGCCGCATCCTGATGTGGGAGGAATACCCGTTCTTCCCGTTGCGGAAGGAATTTCCGCTCGCCGGCATGCCGACCGAGCTGTCCGACCCGGAGATCGCGGCGGAAGTGAAGGAAGGCGTCATCGCCGCCCCGATGGCTGGCGGTCCTTTCGTCGCCACCCCGGGCGAGCCGATGAGCGAGGCCGAGCCTCGTGCCAAGGACGAAGCCTGGAACGAAAAGAGCGAAAAACCCGAATAACGTGGCCACCGATTTTTCATTTCCCGATGCCGCCTCCAAGGCGGCCAACATGCCGAAGGAATTCGAGCCGGAGAAGATGTCGCTCTCGATGGGCCCGTCGCATCCGTCCACCCACGGCGTGCTGCGCATCCAGTTCGAGCTCGATGGCGAAGTCGTCACGAAGGCCGACCCGATCCTCGGTTACCTGCACCGTGGCGACGAGAAGATCGCCGAGAACATGACTTACAACCAGTTCGTGCCGTACACGGACCGGTTGGATTACCTCGCCCCGCTTGCGAACAACGCCATCTACGCCCACGCCGTCGAGCAGCTTGCCGGCCTGAAGATGCCGGACCGCGTGAATGCGATCCGTGTCCTGACTTCGGAAATGGCGCGCGTGTCCGCCCACCTCATGGGCCTTGGCGCGTTCGGCATCGATGTCGGCGCGTGGTCGGTGTTCATGTACTGCTTCGAGGAGCGCGAGAAGCTCTACAAGCTGTTTGAGAAACTCACCGGCGCCCGCTTCACCACGAGCTACAGCCGCATCGGCGGTGTCTCGCGCGACCTGCCCCCGGGCTGGCTCGAGGAAGTCGACGCCTTTACCAAGCAGTTCCTGCCGATTCTCGACGAGATCCTCGGCATGCTCTCGCGCAACAAGATCTTCCTCGATCGTACGGTCGACGTCGGCGTCATCTCGCGCGCCAACGCCATCGCCTACGGCCTGACCGGCCCGAACCTGCGCGGCTCGGGCGTGGCCAACGACCTCCGCAAGGACCGTCCGTACTGGGGCTACGAGCAGTACAATTTCGACGTCCCGGTTGGCGCCAAGGGCGATTGCTATGATCGCTATCTTTGCCGCGGCGAGGAGATGAAGCAGTCGATCAGCATCATCCAGCAGTGCATCGCCAAGTTCCCGGGCGGCGACTGGTACGCGAAGGACGCGCGCCGCATTTTCGCCCCGCCGAAGGACAAGATCCTCACGTCGATGGAGGAGCTCATCAACAACTTCATGATCGTGACCGAGGGCCCGCAAATGCCGGCCGGCGAGGTCTACTTCGAGGGCGAGGCGCCGAAGGGCACGCTCGGATTCTACATCGTGAGCAAGGGCGGCGGCGTCCCATACCGCATGAAGATCCGCAGCCCCTCGTTCTGCAATTTGTCCATTCTTCCCAAGCTATGCGTCGGCAATCTCGTGTCCGACGTCGTCTCCATCCTGGGCTCGCTCGACTTCGTCATGGGCGAGTGCGACCGCTGATTTTCCGTCGATGAACCTGAAACCCGAAACGCTCAAGCAGATCGACGAGGTCATCACCCATTACCCGGTGAAGCGCAGCGCCACGCTGCCGCTGTTGCACCTGATCCAGGAGGACGTGGGCTGGATTTCCAAGGAAGCCATCGAGTGGATCGCCGCGAAGCTCGAGCTGCCGCCGATCAACGTGTACGAGGTCGTCACGTTCTACCCGATGTTCCGCCAAGCCCCGATCGGCCGCCGCCACATCAAGGTCTGCCGCACGCTCTCGTGCGCGCTCACCGGCGGCTACAAGACCTGCGAGGCGTTCCAGAAGGAATTCGGCTGTCACACCGGCGAGGTTTCCGCCGACGGCGAGGTGACGATTGATTTTGTCGAGTGTCTCGCGAGCTGCGGTACCGGCCCGGTCGTCATGATCGACGACGATCTCCATGAGAAGGTGGACGCCGCCAAGGTAAAGCTGCTGAGCGACAAGATTCGCGCGGAGGCGAAGAAGAAATGAAGAAGTTCCGCCTGCTCCAGGTCCCGCCCATCCGCTTCGGCATCGTGCTGGGGCTGATCAACGGCGTGATCGGCCTGTTTGTGACGCCGGTCCTGCTGGCGACCATGGGCTTGGCGGCGACTTCGGCGGATTTGAACAACACGATGCGCCTGCTCGGTATTCCCTGGCTCTTCGCGGGCGCCACCGCGCTCTTCATGCCTTTCATCCACGCTGTCGGTGGCTTCATTTTCGGCGTGCTCCTCGCCATGGTCTACAACTTTGCCTCCCGCTGGACGGGTGGCATCGAGATCGTACTCGACGACAAATCCTAACCCATGTCCGCCCCGCAACAACGCCGCCTGATTTTCGCTCACATCGATGAGCCGGGTTACACCAATGATCTCGCCTGCTACCAGAAGCACGGTGGCTACGAGATCATGAAGAAGGCCTTCGCGCGGAAGCCCGAGGAGCTGATCGACGAGGTCAAGAAGTCCGGCCTGCGGGGGCGCGGCGGCGCGGGTTTCCCCTGCGGCGTGAAGTGGTCGCTGGTCGACCGCAAGAGCGGCAAGCCGATCTATCTCATCGTCAATGCGGACGAATCCGAGCCCGGCACTTTCAAGGATCGCTACATCATCCATCAGGATCCGCACCAGCTGATCGAGGGCACGATCATCTCCTGTTTCGCGAACAACGTGAAGCAGGCGTACATCTACATTCGCGGCGAGATGCCGCACGGCGCCCGCATCCTCGAGAAGGCGATCCAGGAAGCCCGCGACGCCAACCTCGTCGGCAAAAACATCCTCGGTTCGAATTACTCCTGCGACATCTTCGTCCACCGCGGCGCCGGCGCCTACATTTGCGGCGAGGAAACCGGCCTGATCGAGTCGCTCGAGGGCAAGCGCGCCAACCCGCGCATCAAGCCGCCGTATTTCCCCGCGGTCCTCGGCCTCTACCAGTGCCCGACGATCGTGAACAACGTCGAGACGCTCTGCCATGTGAAATACATCGTGGACATGGGCGGCGAGGCCTACACGAGGATCGGCACGCCGAACAACACCGGCACGCGCATCTTCTGCGTCTCGGGCCACGTGCAGCGTCCGGGCTACTACGAATTCGAAGCCGGCAAGATCACGATGGGCCAGCTGCTCAACGAGGTTTGCGGCGGCCCGCTCCCGGGCCGTACGTTCAAGGCCGTGATCCCCGGCGGTTCTTCCGCCAAGATCCTCCGCTTCGGTGAACGCTTCAAGGGCAAGCGCAAGGTCGGCGCGGAGATGGTCGACTACGACTGGGGCGTCGAGGACGTCCCGATGGATTTCGATTCGCTCGGCATGATCGGCACGATGGGCGGCTCCGGCGGCGTCATCGTGATGGACGACTCGGTCAACATGGTCGAGGCGCTCGCCAACATCAACGCGTTCTACTCCCACGAGAGCTGCGGCCAGTGCACGCCGTGCCGCGAGGGTTCGCTGTGGATGAAGAAAATCACCACGCGCATGGTCCACGGCGAGGCCCGCGAGGCCGACGTCGCGTTGCTCAAGGGCGTGGCCGACCAGATTCCCGGCCGCACGATCTGCGCCTTCGGCGAGGCCTGCTCCTGGCCGACCCAGAGCTTCCTCGCGAAGTTCAACGACGAGTTCAAAGCCTACCCTGAGGCCAAGAAAACCAAGCCCGCGCCCGCGTCGCCGCTCATCTGATTTTTCCCGCAATGTCCGCACCCGCTGCCAAACCCGCCGACCTCGTGACCGTCAATATTGACGGCAAGGAAATCGCCGTGCCGAAGGGCACGAACGTGATCGAGGCCGCCAAGCTCGTCGGCGTGGAAATCCCGCACTACTGCTACCACCCGAAGCTCTCCATCGTCGGCAACTGCCGCATGTGCCTCATCGAAATGGGCATGCCGGCGGTCGATCCGGCGACGAAGGCGCCGGTGATGGACGCGGCCACGGGCAAGCAGAAGATCAACTGGATCCCGCGCCCGCAGATCGGTTGCGGCACGAACGCCTCGCCGGGCCTGCACATTCGCACGAACACGCCGATGGTGAAGGATTGCCGCGAGGGCGTGACGGAGATGCTCCTCATCAATCACCCGCTCGACTGCCCGATCTGCGACCAGGCCGGCGAGTGCAAGCTGCAGGAACACTCCACCGCCTACGGCCGCGGCTACTCGCGCTTCATCGAGAACAAGAACGTGAAGCCGAAGCGCACCGAACTCGGGCCGCGCGTCACGCTCGACGACGAGCGCTGCATCCTTTGCTCCCGCTGCATCCGTTTCTCGAAGGAGATCGCGAAGGACGACGTCCTCGGTTTCATCGACCGTGGCAGCTACAGCACGCTGACGTGCTATCCGGGCAAGAAGCTCGAGAACAATTACTCGCTCAACACGGTGGACATCTGCCCGGTTGGCGCGCTGACCTCGACGGACTTCCGCTTCAAGATGCGCGTGTGGTTCCTCAAGGAAACGCCGGGCATCTGCACCGAGTCTTCCGTCGGCGCGAACACGACCGTCTCCAGTCGCGAGGGCGTGCTCTATCGCATTACGCCGCGCCGCAACGACGCCGTGAACGACACCTGGCTCGCTGATTCCGGCCGCCTGCTCTACAAGCAGGTCAAGGCCGACAACCGGCTCACCGTTGCCACGATCGAAGGCACGACGGCGCTGACTTCCGCCGCCATCGCGCGCGCGGGCGAACTCCTCCGCGCCGGCTCCGTCGCCGTGGTCGGTTCGGGCCGCAGCTCGGTGGAGGAGCAGTTCCTCACCAAGAAGCTCGCCGCCGCCCTGAAGGTTTCCGCTTCGCTCGTCAGCCGGGTGGGGCAGGGCGACCGCCTCCTCATCTCCGCCGATCGCAATCCGAACGTGCGTGGCGCGCTTGTCACCGGCCTGATCGCCGCGCTGCCGTCGCAGAAACTCGCCGGCCTCGCCGCTGACATCGACGCCGGCAAGGTGAAGACGGTCGTTTCTCTCGGCGAGGATCTCACCGCCGCCGGCCTGACCGCCGCGCAGCTGGCCAAGGTTGCCGTCGTTTACGTCGGCACGCACCAGAACTCCACGAGCGATGCCGCCAAGGTCGTCATTCCTTCGCTCACCGTCTTCGAAAAGTCCGGCACGTTCGTGAACCAGCAGTTCCGCCTGCAGAAGTTTGCCAAGGCCGTCCCCGGCCCGCAGGGCGTGGCGGACGATCTCGTGACGCTGGCCGAACTCGTCGCCGCCACGGGCGGCGGGATGGTGCCCTTCGAACTCGGCGCGCTCTGGACCGCGCTCGCGGCCGAGACGCCGGCGCTGGCCGGCATCGCCTACGCCACGCTTTCCGCCGCCGGCCAGCAGCTCAGTTCCGACGCTTGGGCCGGCCTGCCGTTCTGCGAAGGCGAGACGCTCCACTTCAAACCTGCGGCGCTGCCCGCGGCTGCCAACGCATGAACGCCGTCGTCGAATTCTGGAATAACCTGCATCCGCTCATTCAGGGCCTGATCAAGGGCCTGTGCGTGATCGGCGTCATGTTCCCGATCGGCGGCGCCTGCTCGCTGGTTGAGCGCAAGGTTTCCGCCTGGATGCAGGGCCGCCCGGGTCCGAACCGTGCGCTGCCGCCGTGGCTGGCCTGGGTTCCGGGCATCGGTTTCCTGCAGCGTCTCGGCATGTTCCACTTGATGGCCGACGGCGCGAAGATGTTCTTCAAGGAAGACTCGCTGCCGGGTCACGTGAACAAGTTCTACTTCCTGCTCGCGCCGGTCGTGGGCATGATCCCGGCGCTGACGACGGTCACGGTCGTGCCGTTCGGTGCCTATTTCGACGCGGCCGGCCATGCGGTGCCGCTGGTGCTCGCGAATCTCGATGTCGGCATCCTCGGCGTCTTCGCGGTTTCCTCGCTCGGTGTCTACTCGCTGATTCTCGCGGGCTGGGCGTCGAATTCAAAGTATCCCTTCCTCGGTGGCATTCGCGCTTCCGCGCAGCTGATTTCCTACGAGCTCGCGATGACGCTCGCCGTGGTTCCGGTGTTCCTGTGGGTCAACGCCCCGGGCGGCAGCGGCACGCTCAGCCTTTCCCACGTCGTCGAGGCGCAGTCGGGCGCCGGGCTGCACTGGAATTCGGTCTGGTTCATCTGCTACATGCCGGTTTCCGCCGTGATTTTCCTCGTGGCGCTGTTCGCCGAAACCAACCGCCTGCCGTTCGACATGGCGGAAGGCGAGGCCGACCTCGTCGGCGGCTTCCACACCGAGTATGGCGCGATGAAGTGGGGCCTGTTCTTCGTCGCCGAGTATTCGCACATGCTCATCGGCTCCGGCGTGTTCATCCTGCTCTTCCTCGGCGGCTGGAACCCGCTGCCGTTCGTGCCGCTGTCGACGCTCATCGGCTGGCTCGGCCACCTGTCACCGGTCTTCTTGCACCCGATTGTCGTGGGCCTGATCTCCATTGGCATCTTCATGGGCAAGGCGCTGTCCTTCATCTTCCTCTTCATGTGGGTGCGCTGGACCGTGCCGCGCTTCCGCTACGACCAGGTGATGAAGCTCGGCTGGCAGAAGCTCCTGCCGCTCGCCATCGGCAACCTCATCTTCTACGCCGTCGCCATTGCCATCCACGACCTGCGCCTCGGCGCCGTCGCCTGGGCCGGCCTCGCGGTCGCGGCGGCCGCCGCCCTCTGGGTTGGCTTCAAAGTGCCGGAAAGAAAAACCATCTGAGCGCCATGGCTTACACCGTCGAACGCAAACCTCTCTCGCTCTCGGAGCGCCTCTACATCCCGCAGATCCTCGCGGGCATGAAGGTCACGTGGAAGCACCTCTGGGCGCCCAACGTCACGATGGAGTACCCGGAGCAACGCCCGGCGATCCCGGCTGGCTATCGCGGCGTGCCGACGCTCGTGATGGATCCGAACGGACGCGAGAAGTGCGTCTCCTGCCAGCTCTGCGAATTCGTCTGCCCGCCCAAGGCCATCCGCATCACGCCGGGCGAAGTGCCGGCCGACCAGCCTGCGCGCGCGCACGTCGAGAAAGGCCCGCAGGCCTTCGACATCGACATGCTGCGCTGCATCTATTGCGGCCTGTGCCAGGAGGTCTGCCCCGAGGAGGCCATTTTCCTGCAGAACCAGTTTTCGATGTCCGGCTACACCCGCGCCGAGATGATCAATGACAAGGCCAAGCTCTACGAGCTGGGCGGCACGCTGCCGGACAAGCATTTCAAATGGGACAAGAAGAAGGACGCCGCCGAGCACGGCAACGCGCACTGAGCCATGGCTGACACGCTTTTCCTCATCCTTTCGGTCCTGACGGTTTCCTGCGCCCTGCTGGTTGTGTTCAACCGCAATGCGGTCAACGCGGCTATGTTCCTGCTCGTGTCCCTCGTGGGCATGGCCGGCCTCTTTGTGCTGCTCGATGCCGCGTTGCTGGCGTTCGTGCTCCTGCTGGTCTACGCGGGCGCGGTCGTCGCGCTGTTCCTCTTCATCATCATGCTGCTCGATACGACGCCCGGTGCGGTGAAGCCCTTCCGGAAAATGACCGTCGCCGCCTCGATCGTCGGCGCCGGCCTGCTCATCATGGGCATCTGCACGCTGGTTGATCGCACGGTGCTGCCGGATTCGCCGGCCAAGGTGACCGTGCCGACGCTGCAGGATTATGCCGCGCAGCTCTTCACCACTTATCTCCTGCCGGTGCAGGTCGTCGGTTTCATGCTCCTCATCGCCATGCTCGGCGTGATCGTGCTCAGCAAGCGCTTCGATACCACGGAGGACGCCAAATGACGCCGCTGCTCGCCGCCACCGCCGCTTACGGGCTGCCGTCCTACCTGCTGGTCGCCACGCTGCTTTTTGCCATCGGCTTCTTCGGCGTGTTGCTGCGCAAGAACACGCTCGTGATCTACATGTGCCTCGAGCTCATGCTGCTCGCCTCGACGCTCGCGCTGGTCGCGTTCTCGCATTTCAACGGCACGCTCGACGGCAACGTCTTCGTTTTCTTCGTCCTGACGATCGCCGCGGCCGAGGTGGCCGTCGGCCTGGCCATCATCGTCGCCCTCTTCCGCAAGCGCCACACGGTGCAGGTCGAGGAGCTGAACCATTTGAAGCACTGACGCGGCGCCATGCATTCGATGCTCAACCACGCCATTCTCATCCTGCTGCTGCCGCTGGCGTCGGCCACCCTGATCGCCTGCTTCCTCCGGAAGCGCGGCGCGCTCGCCTCGTGGGTTTCCACGGGGACCGCGGCGGCGATCGCGATCATCTCCATTATCCTGCTCGTCCACGGCGAGCGTTTCGAAAAGTCGTGGGACTGGATGACGATGGGCTCCTTCACGCTGTCCCTCGGCATCAATTACAACGATCTCGCGGCGCTGATGCTCTTCATCGTCGGTTTCGTCGGCTTCCTGATCCACCTGTTCTCGCAGGGCTACATGCACGACGACTCGGCCCGCGCGCGGTTCTTCGGCGGCCTCTCCATCTTCATGTTCTCGATGATCGGCATCGTTCTCGCCGACAACCTGTTCATGATTTTCATTTTCTGGGAGCTGGTCGGCTTCAGCTCCTGGCTGCTGATCAACCACTATCACCACAAGCAGTCGGCGGCGGACGCCTCGAAGAAGGCTTTCATCGTCAACCGCGTCGGTGACTTCGGTTTCCTCCTCGGCATCATCATGTGCTACTGGTCGAACCACACGGTCAGCTTCTCCGGTTTGGAGCAGCTCAGCGCTTCGGGCCAGCTCGTCTACAGCCGTGAAATCGGCCTGCTGCTGTTCTGCGGTGCGATGGGCAAGTCGGCCCAGATGCCGCTGCAGGTGTGGCTGCCGGACGCGATGGAAGGCCCGACGCCGGTCTCCGCCCTCATCCACGCCGCCACGATGGTGGCCGCCGGTATCTTCATGCTTTGCCGCATCAACGTCCTGATGGTCGCCGACGCGCTGACCGTCATCATGTGGATCGGCACGATCACCGCGCTCTACGCCGCGCTTTGCGCCATCGTGCAGCGTGATATCAAGAAGGTGCTGGCCTACTCGACGCTGTCGCAACTCGGGTACATGGTCGCCGCGTTTGGCCTTGGTTCCATCGCGATGGAGCACGGCGAACACAAGATGGTCATCGCCGCCGGTGTCGGCGCCGCGATGTTCCACCTGACGACCCACGCCTTCTTCAAGGCGCTCATGTTCCTCGGTTCCGGCTCCGTGATCCACGGCTGCCACCACGAGCAGGACATATTCAAGATGGGCGGCTTGGCGAAGAAGATGCCGGTCACGTTCATCACCTTCACGATCGGCGTGCTCGCGATCATCGGTATGCCCGCTTTTGCCGGCTTCTTCTCGAAGGACGCCATCCTTTATCTCGCGATGGAGAAAAACACCGGCGTTTTTGCAATCCTCGCGCTTACCGCGGTGCTGACGTCGTTCTACATGGTCCGCATGTGGAAGATCACGTTTCTCGGTTCGGCCCGTTCGGATGATGCCAGCCATGCGCATGAGAGCGGTCTCGTGATGACGTTGCCTCTTATGGTGCTGGCGGTGCTGGCGGTTTTCGGCGGCACTTGGTTTTTCAACCTGGGCCTCTATCCGAAGCTTGCCGGTTCGATTGCGGAATTGATCCCCGAAGCCCATGGCTCCGCGCATACCACCATCTTATTGGTATCCTTTGCGGTCATGACGGTTGGTGCGGGTTCTGCGCTCCTGTTCTACAAGACCTCGGCCAACGACACGCTCGATGAGAAGGCACACGGTCTCTTTAATTTCCTGACAGCGCTCAAGGAGTCCTTCGACAAGGTTTACGACTACTACGTGGCCAAGGTGCAGCAGCGCTTTGCCATGGTGCTGAACTTCCTCGAGCAGATGCTGCTCGCCGGTGCGATCATCGGTGGTGCGGCGGGTCTCGTCGGCATGATCGGCCGCCGGGTGCGCGCCTTCTACACCGGCAGCCTGCACGTCTACGTTTACTGGTTCCTCCTCGGTGCCGTGGTCCTCTGGGCCTATGCCGCCGGGATTTTCTAAGCCGTGAATTTCTCCAACGCCCAAATCCTGCAGTTCGCCATCGCCATGCCGCTCGTGGCCGCGGTCACCATCGCGCTCGGACTGCCCAAGCGGCTCGCCCTCAAGCTGGCGCTGGCCGCGTTCGTCATTCCGGTGCTGGCCGCCCTGTGGCTCTGGCGCGAGTTTCCCGCCAGCGGCGCCGAGAACTACCAGTTCCTGAGCACGCTCGACACCGGCCTCGCCGGTTACGGCATCAGCCTGAAGCTCGGCCTCAACGGCATCTCGCTGCCGATGTTCCTGCTCGCGGCCATCGTCGGTCTCGCGGCCGGCCTCTACGCGCTGCGTTCGCAGGCGGAGCGGCTGAAGACCTACCTGGTGCTGCTGCTCATCATGCACGGTGGCCTGCTCGGCGTCTTCGCCTCGGTCGACATCTTCTTCTTCTATTTCTTCCACGAACTCGCGCTCATCCCGACCTTCATCATGGTCGGCGTGTGGGGCGGACGGGACCGCAACTATGCGGCGATGAAGATGACCATCTATCTCACGGTCGGCGCGATGCTGTCGCTGCTCGGCCTGATCGCCATCTATATCAAGAGCGGCGACAAGATGCACACCTTCGACCTGATCGCCCTCAAGGAGGCGGTCGCGGCGCACGGGATCGGTGCGGTGACCCAGCAGCATGCGTTTGGCCTGCTGCTCTTCGGTTTCGGTATTCTCGTTTCGCTCTGGCCGCTGCACACCTGGGCCCCTCTGGGTTACGGCGCGGCTCCGAGTTCGACCGCGATGCTGCATGCGGGCGTGCTCAAGAAGTTCGGTCTCTACGGCCTGGTCCAGATCGCGGTGCCGCTGCTTCCGCTGGGCGCCACCTCGCTGCTGGTCATCCCGACGACTTACATTCCCAATTTCCTACTCCCCGCCTCCTGGGAGGCCGGCATCCACACCAGCTGGCTGGGCGTGCTCGCGGTGCTCGCCGCGTTCGGCAACGTGCTCGTCATCGGCTTCGTCACGATGGCACAGCGCGACCTGAAGCAGATGCTCGGTTACAGTTCGGTGATGCACATGGGCTACTGCTTCCTCGGCATCGCGGCCTTCTCGGTCGTTGGCACCGGCGGCGTGGTCATGTTGATGGTGGCCCACGGCCTCTCGGTCGCGCTGCTCTTCCTCCTCGCCACCAGCATTCATCACCGCACCCACACCTTCGACATGTCGGAAATGGGCGGCCTGGCGCAGAAGACGCCCGTGTTGGCCGCCTTCTTCGTCGCCGCCACGATGGCCAGCATCGGCCTGCCGGGCTTCGCCAATTTCTGGGGCGAACTGACGGTCTTCGTCGCCCTGTGGAATTACTCTCACGCGCTCACCGCCGTGGCCGTCGCGGGCGTGGTGATCTCGGCCATCTACGGTCTGCGTGCCGCGGCGCGCGTGTTCTTCGGCCCGTCCTCCGAGGCCTTGCAGCGCGTGACGGCCCAGCATCCGCCGGCCGACCTCGAGTGGTCGGAGCGCATTCCCGCGCTGCTGCTGCTGGTTGCGCTGCTCTTCTTCGGTTTCTATCCCAAGGCGATCTCGGTGCCGGTGAACGACGCCCTGACCCCGGCGGCCGCCGCGCCTGCCGCCCCGTCCTCCTCCCAACGCTGATTTCCCGCCATGTCCCCGGAATTACTCAACGCCATCGCTGACACCAATGAATGGTGGGCCATCGGGCCGGAACTCATCCTCGGATGCGCGGCGCTCGGCCTGCTGGTGCTGGAAATCGTTTCGCCCAAGGAGCAGCACCGCTTCATTCCGTACGTGGCGATGCTGGCCCTGGCCATCGTGCTGGGCGCGGTGGTCGCCAATTTCGGCAGCACTTCCGGCCAGGCGGTGCTTTTTGCCGGCCTGATCAAGATCACGTCCTTCAGCCAGATCGCGCGGGTGTTCTTCGTGCTGTCCTCGCTGCTGGTATGCTTCATCGCAACGATCTGCCTGCCACGCACGCGCATGCCGCGGGTCGAGTTCTACCATATCGTGCTGGTGGTGACGGCGGCGCTCATGCTGCTGGTGCAGAGCGACCACTTCGTGATGTTCTTCGTCGCCCTCGAGACGGTGACGATCGGCTTCTACATTCTCGTCAGTTATTTCCGCGACAACCCGCTCACGCTCGAGGCCGGCCTCAAGTACCTCGTGCTCGGCGCCCTCAGCTCGGCCATCATGCTCTTCGGCATCGTGCTGATCTATGGTGCGGTCGGCCGCGTGATGATCGATGGCGTGGCGCACACCGGTTTCGAATACGGCATCACCCAGGCGTTCCTCGCGGCGAACCCGGACAACTTCCTCGCGGTGGCGGGTGCGTTGCTGGTGGTTGGCGGCGTGGCGTTCAAGATCGGCGCCGTTCCCTTCCAGATCTGGATTCCGGATGTTTACCAAGGCGCGCCGACTCCGGTCACGGCCTTGCTGGCGGTTTCGTCCAAGGCCGCGGGCATCGCGGTGCTGCTGACTCTCCTGCACACGGCATTTTCCCCGCTCGCTTACGTGATCGGGCCGGCGCTTTCACTGCTGGCCGCATTGACGATCATCATCGGCAACCTTTCGGCGCTGTCGCAGCGCAACGCCAAGCGCCTCATGGGCCTCTCCGGTGTTTCCCACGCGGGCTACCTCCTCATCGGCGTCGTGGCCTCGCTGTCGGTGCAGTCCGCAGTGACGGGCATCTGGTTCTACCTGTTCACCTACATGCTGGCGTCGATGACCGTGTTTGCCGTCATGGCTTACATGGCCGGCGAGGATGACACGCTGCAGGAGCTCGATCACTACGACAAGCTGGCCAAGGAGCGGCCGCTGCTCGGCGCCGTGCTCGCGGTGGGCGTGGGCTCGCTGGCCGGTATTCCGCCGCTGGCCGGCTTCATGGGCAAGCTGCTGATCTTCGTTGCGGCCTTCCAGGCGGCGTCGGTCCACCCCGGCATCTACGGCCTCCTCTTCGTGGCGATTGGCGGCGTGATCGTCTCGATCTATTACTACTTCGGTTGGATCAAGGCGGCGTACTTCGAAGCGTGGTCGCCCAATCCCGGCGGCGTGCCGTCGGCCCGTCCCTTGCCCGCCGCACCCTCGCGGGTGGGCAGCTTGGTGCTCGTGACCCTGGCCCTGGCCACGGTAGTGCTCGGTTTCTACCAGGCGCCGCTGATCAGCTGGCTGGTGCCGTAATTTCGTCCTGGCTGGCGAATTTTCTTCGCCAGCGCGCGCGAAACCGTTTCGAGTTTCGCGCACATGAAGGTTACCGGACTCGCCATCGTGCCGCCGCCCACGGCTGCGGAACTCCCCAAGGTCACGCCTGAATTGCTGGCGTCCGTGCTCGCCCGCTACTCCCGCAGCAACGAGGGCATCGGCAAGATCCTCGGCAAGGTCGACCTCGCGAATCCCGACGCCTCGATCGACCGCATCCTGAATTTCGTCGACTACGGCCACGCCTCGATCGGCGGCCTGACTGGCGGCCTCGCGATTGCGTTGGACGATGTCTCAATGTGGCTGGCGTATAAAGTTTTTGAGATCGCGCAGATGGCCGATGGCCAGGAATCGAGCACGCGCTACATCACGATGGCGGCGACCAACCTGCCGTCCGCGGAAGAGCTCGGCATTCCCCCGGATCTTGCGGCGCGTTGGAGCGACGTGATGGCGAAGTCCTTTGCCGCCTACAACGCCGAGTACGCGCGCCTCGACCAGGCGGCGCTAGCGAATCCCGGGCTCGTACGCCTGCCGAAGGATGCGAAGCCGGCGGTCGTCACGCGCCTGCGCAAGAACTACGCGCTCGATCGCGCGCGCTATTTCATCCCGCTCGCCACGCGCACCAACCTCGGTCTGGTCCAGAGCTCACGCATGTGGGCCGCGACGGTGAAGCACCTCGACTCGCTCGGGCTGCCCGAGGCGCAGCAGGCCGCCAAGCTGATCCGTGACGAGTTGATCAAGCAGTCGCCGCGGCTCATGCGGCATAGCTTTGCCGAGAAATCCTATCAGGAGCAGGCCCGGCAGGAGCTGGCGGAAAGCCTGAGGCTGGGTCTGTCGCGCCTCAGCACCAAGCCACTCGCCGACGAGGTTTGGGTGAAGATCGACCGCACCACGCCGCCTTGGCTCGCGGAACAGCAGTCCGTGCCCGAGGCCCTGAAGCATCGCGCCAACCGCTATGGTTATCAGGGCAAGGCGACGCGCCGCATGCGCGTGACCTTTGCTTGGAATAACATGGCGATTGCCGAGCTGCGCGACCTGAACCGGCATCGTACGGGTCATCGTTATACGCCCATGATCCAGGCTGGTTTCTACCTGCCGCCGGAGATCACCCACGCCGCGCACCAGCCATTGCTCGACGAACAGGCGGCCTTGACCCGGGAGCTCATGCAGCGGGGCTCGCCTGCTTATCTTTACTCCCTGCTGCTCGGGGCCCAGACGCCTTTCGAACACAGCACGCATGCGGATAAGTTTATCTATGAAGCCGAACTGCGCACCGGCATGGGAGCGCACTACCGCTACGCCGAACACCTCAGCGCTGTCCTGAGGGAGTTCAACCGCCAGGTGCCGGAGGCGCAGGATTGGGTCATAGAGGGAACGGCCGAGCCAGAATAGGCTTGCTGCGATTTTTGCCCGAAATGACGATGGCAGCGCGCACCGTAGTCTATGCCCCGTCGTGCCTTAATCAGCTTTCCGGTCTCCCCCAACCGGTGCCGTCGGAATGACGGCCGGCGCTTTCCTGTCCGGCAAAAGGAACATGGTGCGTACGCTGGAATGAAAATTGCAACCAGCGGCCAATCCTCGAGGGCATGAGCGCGCATTTCAAAATCCTGCAGTTCAACATGCAGTTCGGGCAGCCGTGGGATGATGCGTATCCGGACCATGCCCCGATCAATCTCCAGAAGACGATCGACGAGATCCGGGCGCACGATGCCGACATCGTGATGCTGCAGGAAGTGGAGCAGACGCTGAGCGGCGGACAGCAGGCGCAGCCGCCGCCGCACTACACGCGGCTCAAGGCGGAGTTCAAAGGCTACGACAGCTATTTCTCCTACCCGAAGCCGGATGCACGTGAGCTGCCCTTCGGCATCGGGCTCGCGGTTTTTTCGAAGACTCCGCTGCGCCAGCAGACCTGCCTGAACCTGCCGTCGCCGCCGGTGGAGTTCGATTTCTTCGGCGAGAAGAAAACCCCGACCGACCGCCTGCTCATCGGCGTCACGACGACGATCGGTGGCCACGATCTCCGCCTGTTCAACACGCACCTGCTCGCGTTTTTCATGCTCAACTCGAGCAGTGAAGTGCACCTCAACCAGCGCAAGTTGGTCGAAGAGCAGCTGCGGGCTTCCGCGGGCATGCCGACTTTGCTCACCGGGGACTTCAACGTCAGCAAGCACGAGTCGCTCATCAATCAGTTTTCCGCTGCGGGTTACCACACCGTGCAGTCGACCGATGTCACCTGGCGCCGCCGCCCGTACGTGCTGGACCACATCTTCTACAACCAGGGCCTCAAGCCCACGTCGTGGAAAGTCAGCCCCACGCCGGCCTCGGATCATCACGCGCTGACGGCCGAGTTCGAGTTCGCCTGAGGGTAGGGCGCGGACTCCGTTCCGCGCCGCGGGGGGGAGGGGAGGAGGAGCCCCACCCCTTTTTTTTCCCCCCCCCC
>JBEHWZ010000011.1:0-161377 GCA_048498955.1 Verrucomicrobiota bacterium
GCCCAGGATTTCATCAAGAAGACCGGCTGCGATTCCCTCGCCTGCGCCATCGGCACCTCGCACGGCGCCTTCAAGTTCAAGGGCAAGCAGTCCCTGCACTTCGACGTGCTGCAGAAGATCAAGGACCTCGTCCCCGGCTTCCCGCTCGTCATGCACGGCTCGTCCTCCGTCCCGCAGGATGAAGTCGCCCGCATCAACGCCGCCGGCGGCAAGATCGACGGCTCCGTGGGCGTCGACGCCAACGAATATCTCCCGGCCGCCAAGCTCGGCGTCACCAAGATCAACATCGACACCGACGGCCGCCTGGTCTGGACCCGCGTTCACCGCGAGTACTTCCGCGACAATCCCAAGGAGTTCGATTTCCGCCCGCCGGGTAAGATCTTCATCGAGGAATACGCGAAGTTCATCGCCAGCCGCAACCAGCTGCTCGGTTCCGCCGGCCAGCTCGACGACCTGCGCAAGAGCCTCGGCAAGTAAGCCGCCTCAACGCTCTCTGGTTTCAACGCCGCTCTCTTCGGAGGCGGCGTTTTTATTTTAACCACCGAGACACAGAGGCACGGAGAATACCCATTCAAGGCCAACCTCCTGTACCGTCATCCTGAGCGCAGCGAATGATCCAAGGGCAAGGACGGAGCTGCGCCGACCTCGTGGATCCTTCGCTGCGCTCAGGATGACGCTGTAGAAAGCTTCTCTGGATAGTGTATTCTCTGTGCCTCTGTGTCTCTGTGGTTAAACGGATCGGAATTGCTCCGCGTTTCCGCTCTTCCGTGCTTCCGCGATTTCTGCCTGATTGCGGCATGCCCTTCCCGCGCGCTTTCCGGCTCTTTGCGGCTTTCCTCGTCGCCGGACTGTCCTCCGTAGCGCTACACGCGGATGAACCGGTGCTCGGCGCCGGAGCCACACTGGATTCGCTCACAGTCGGCAAGGTCACCTATCACCAGCTTCGCATCCGCTCCGTTAACGCGCACACGGTCGTCTTCCTGCATGCGGGCGGCATGGCTTCCATTCCGCTGAAGAGCCTCGATCCCGAGTGGCAGGCGCGCTTCCACTACGATCCGGCTGCGGATATCGCACCGGATCCGGTTCCAACCGCCACTGTTGCGCCAAAGCGGGTCGCGCGCCCAGCCGTCGCCGCGCCGCGCTCGAAATTCGACGACGTGCTCCGCCGGTTCGGCCAGCCGGCCGAGGTCCGCAGCGAGGTCGACCTGCGCCAGAAATTCCTCCAGCTGGAGCTCGGCGTGAAGAACCAGGGCTATCGCCCGAGCTGCGCGATCTTCGCCATCGTAAGCGCGCTGGAATTCCAGAACGCCGAACTCGTGGGCCACGCGGAAAAATTTTCCGAGGAGTACCTGATCTGGGCGGTGCGTCGCTCGACGCAGCGGATCTCGCCGGTGGCCGCCGCGGACGGAACCATCCCGGAAGGTGCCGACGAGGGCTTCTCGCTCGGCGAGGTCGTCGAGGCGCTGCGTGCCTATGGCATCCCGCTGCAGTCCACGATGCCCAACACTTTTGGCAGCAAGATTTCCGCCATCGAGGATCCACCCAAGGCCATCATCGACGAGGCCAGCCAGCATCAGCGCGTATCCGTGCACCAGCTGCCCGGACGCGACAACGCCACCCGCCTCAACAATCTCGTCACCGCCCTGAACTCCGGCATGCCCATCGCCGTCGGCCTGGCCTGGCCCAACTTCCGCAGCATCCGCACCGGTTATCTCAGCGGACAAAAGCCCATGGCCGACGGTGGCCACGCCGTCACCATCGTCGGCTACAAGTCGGCTTCGGGCCGGATCGAGGACGCAGTCTTTATGTTCAAGAACTCCTGGGGGCCGCAGTGGGGCCAGGGCGGCTATGGCACGGCGACCTACGATTACTTGAGCAAGAACCTCTACGAAGCCGTGCTGCTGGAAGTGCAGCCCGCCGCCACTCCGATAGCGCGCAAATCATGAAGCTCGTCTTCATCCACGGCCCGGCCGCCGCCGGCAAGTACACCATCGGACGTGAACTGGCGACGCTCACCGGCTTCGAGCTTTATCACAACCACCTCGTCGTCGACGAAGTCCTGAAAGAACACGGGTTCGGCACGCCGGGCTTCATCGCCGGACGCGACCGTCGCTGGCGCGAGCATTTCACCACTGCCGCCAAAACCGACCGGCGATTGATCTTCACCTTCAATCCCGAGAACACCGTGCCGCAAGCGTTCATCGACTGGTTGTTTAATGACCTCGGCGCCCAACTGATGTCCGTGGGCTTGGTGCTGAGCGAAGCCGCCCTTGAAGCGCGCCTCGCCACCGACCAGCGCAAACAATTCCGCAAGCTCGTGGACCTTCCGCTCTATCGCCAACTACGCGACTCCGGCGTGTTCGCCACGCCGGTGATTCCGCGGACGGATTTGGAGATCGATACCGAAAAGTCTTTGCCCGCTGAATCCGCGACGCGAATCGCGCGATACTTCAAGTTGGTTTAACCACAGAGACACAGAGGCACGGAGAAGACCAATTCACCTGGCGACTCCTCTACCGTCATCCTGAGCCGTGCGAAGGATCCAAGGGAAAAGGACGTATCACCGCCATCGCTTGCATACTTCGCACGGCTCAAGATGACGCTGCGGCAGACTTGCCTGGATCGTGTATTCTCTGTGCCTCCGTGTCTCTGTGGTTAATCGGATCGAAGATCCTCCGCGTTTCCGCTCTTCCGTGCTTCCGTGATTTCTGCCTGATTAACCGGCATGCCTTCCGACTTCGTCCCTCGCCTTCGCGCCATGGCCGGGGTCGTTGTCCGTGTCGGCCTGAACCTCCAACCCGGCCAGCCCCTGCTCATCACGGATCCGTACGAATTGCAGGGCGTGCATCCCGAGGCGCTACCCCTGACGGAAGCCATTCGCGAAGTCGCCGGTCAAAATGTGTCCGTCATCACCGCCAATCCCGGCCACCTGCGCGCGCTGGCGGAAGCGGGCGATCTGCAGGGTTACGAAACCCTGGTGGCCAATCACACCAGTCGGCTGCGCCAGCACCTCGGTCGCGGCGGGGCCTTTCTTTTTCTCACCGGCAGCCATCCGGGGTTGTTCGCCGGTTTGTCGCCGGAGGTGCTCAACCGTTTCGACCAGCTCAAGTGGCGCCATTTCGGTCCGATCGTCCAGTTGCTCATTCGCGGAGCCAGCCAGTGGACGCTGGTCCCCGCGCCGACCACGCCGTGGGCCAACCTCGCCTTTGCCGATCTCGTCGCCGAGGAACGCCTGCCCGCGTTATGGCGAACGGTATTCGACAGTCTCCGACTCGATACCGATGATCCGGTCGCAGCTTGGGAAATTCATCTCGCTGCCCTCGCCCGCCGTCGCGATGAGCTCAACACCGCGCGGCATCGTTTCATTCGTTACGTGGGACGCGACACCGACCTCAAGCTCGCCCTGCCCGCCTCGCATCAATGGTGCACCGCCCAGCTCACGAGCAAACGCGGCGTTCGCTTTGTCGTGAACCTGCCCACCGAGGAAATCTTCACCGCTCCGCACAAAAACAGCGCCGAAGGGCGGATGCGGGTGGAGCGCCCGGTCGTTCACGCCGGCTCGGTGATCGAAGGCATCACGCTCGAATTCCTGAACGGCCGCGTCATCGCCGGCCAGGCCACGAACGGGCATGACCTCTTGCAGCAACTGCTGCGCACCGATGATGGCGCCCGCCGCATCGGCGAAGTCGCCATCGTCCCGGGTCGCAACCGCCTCAATCTCGCCGGCCGGTTGTTTCATCACGCCATCCTCGACGAGAACGCCTGCAACCATCTCGCACTCGGCGACGCCTACCGCTTCTGCAGCCGCGCCTGGCTCCCGCTCGCCCTGAACTCGAGCCAGATCCATGTCGACCTGCCCATGGACGCGACTGTCGAACTATCCTAGAACAAGTGAACCACAGAGGCACAGAGACACAGAGAATACCCAGATCCTATGATTTGTTGGTTCGATCTCTATGCCTCTGTGCCTCTGTGGTTCAACCGGATTGGATGAATATCAGGACCGCGGCAGGCGTCCAACCCCTGACCAAATCCTTCGCCTCCTGATCGTGTCCGAAGCCGCCTCCACCCCCGATGTCGATCCCGACCTGCTGCGCCGCGCGCAAGCCGGCGACGAGGCGGCGTTCGGCGTGATCATGCGCACGCATCACGAGCGCACGTTCCGGCTGGCTTACGCGATCCTGCACAACGAAGCCGACGCCCGCGATGTCAGCCAGGAAGTCTGGCTGACGGTCTGGAAGCAATTGTGCACCTTCCGCGGCGACGCCAAGTTCACCACCTGGCTGCACCCGATCGTGACGCGCCGCGCGCTCGACCACCTGCGCAAACGCCGCCGCTGGTTCGACCGTTTCCTGCCCATCGACACCGGCGACGACAACGCCGTGTCCGTGCCCGAGCCGACCACCGACGATACCGCCCGCGACCAACTGGAAGGCGGCGAGAACGTCGCCCGGGTCCGCGCGGCTCTCGCCACCCTGCCGCCGAAACACCGCGCCGTCCTCGCGCTGCGCGAGTTGGAAGGACTTTCCTACGAGGAAATCGCCGCCGCCACCGGCGTGCTCACCGGCACGGTCATGTCCCGCCTCTACCACGCCCGGCGTCTGCTGGCCGAAAAACTGGGAGCCAAACCATGAACCCCTTCGCGCAACTTCGCGCTGCTTTTACTCCGCCTCCCCATCCGGCGGCCAAATCTGTCTTGGGAAATACCGCATCCGTGATTACATCATCCACAGGAGCCAAATCATGAAGACCATCCTCCGCTTCACTTTCCTGCTCGCCGCGCTGACCGGCCTGTTGGTCCACGCCCACGCCGCCAACGCCTCGCTCGAAGGCATCCTCATCACCGCCTCCAACGAACCCGGCCAGACCGACCGCCGGCTCGCCCAATATGAGCCGACCCTGCGTCGCATCCTGCGTTTCGAGAGCTACCATTACGTCGGCGCCGACCGGGCCAATCTTGGCGTGCCTGCTTCCGGCAACCTCTCCCTCGGCGACGGCCATGACTTGGAAATCACCACGGAGCGATCCGAAGGCGGCGCCGTGCACGTGAAGGTCCGCTGGACCGCCGGCGGTCGCACGCTCATGAACACCGGTCTCGTCCTCCGCTCCGGTGTCCCCGCCGTGCTCGGCGGCCCCTCCAATGGTCGCGGCCGCGTGTATGCGGTGATCCTGGTCGCGCGCTAAACGGCACGCGGGCTTGAACCCGGCGCGATCCTGCGGTCATCTCGCGGGGCCATGAAACGCGAAGGGCTGCTGGACCGGATCCGGCGCTATCTCGAACGGGAGCGCCTGCAACCCGACATCAACCGCGGGTTGCGCTCGACGCTGGGCTTCATGGGGCCGTTTCTCGCCGCGCTTTGGTGGAACCTGCCGCTGGAGGTTTCGCTCGCGGCCATCGCCGGGCAGAACATCGCGATGATCGATATCCGCGGCTCCTACCCGCTGCGGCTCGGCTTGCTGCTGGCGATGAGCACGATCTTCGCCGGCGCCAGCTGGCTCGGCGGCATCGGGGCGAACTCCTTCCTGCTGGCGCTCGGGATCATCATGGCGATCACCCTCGCCACCGGCGTGTGGCGGCACCTCAGCATCGACTACGGTCCGTCCCTCGCCAGCACGTCGGTCTTTCTCGCGCTCATCACCCTCGCCCTGCCCGGCGGGGAAACCGCGGCCAGCCGGCACTTTCTCGCCGCGCTGGCTGGCGGCCTGTGGGGCGTGCTGATCCAGATCTCGCTCTGGCCGTTCCGCGCCCAGCATCCGTTGCGCCGGGTCGTGTCCGACAGCTGGCTCGCGCTCTCCGACCTGCTCGCCGCCATGGCGCCCGATGAGGACGGCGATCCCGCGGCCCGGCTGGCCCGCGTGGCCGAGAAGGAAGCGCTGCTGCGCACCACCCTGAACCAGACGAATGCCACGCTCGCCGCTCAGACCGGCCGGCGTCGAGTCCACTTGCAGGAACTGGAGGAGCTCAATCTCGCCGCCGCGCGCTTCGGCACCCGCTTGGTGGCACTCAACACCGCGCTCGAATCGCTCATGGAGCGCCCGGACTTCGCGGCGCTCGCACCGAGCTTCACGCCGGTGTTCACCACGCTGACCAATCTGACCCGCTCCGTTGCGCTCACCGTCGTCTCCCGCCAGCCGGCGCATCTGGCCGCGGCCGATGTGCGCCTGCTCCGGCTCGGCAACTTGCTGCGCGCCTTGCAGGATCGCGTCGGCACCCAAACCCAACACGCCCCGGCCGCGGCCCAACTGGCCGGGATCCTCGAACAGATCGCGCAATTGCTCCCGCGCACCCAGACCGCGCTGCACGCCACGGTGGATCGCGGCGGCGAACATGTCGCGTTTTCGCTCGAGTTGTTCGATCTCAAGACCTGGACGCTGCGACCGCTGGCGTCGGCGCTGAACTTTCACTGGCCGCCCGATCGCGCCCTGGTGCGCTTCATCCTGCGGCTGACCGTGCTCCAGATCGTGGGCGTGGCGGTGATGAAATATTTCGGCCTGACCCGCGGCTACTGGCTGCCGCTGACCATCCTCGTCGTGCTGCAACCGGACTACGGCACGACGCGCCTGCGTGCCGGACAACGCGTGCTCGGCACCATCGCCGGCGGCGTGCTCGCCAGCGCTTTGCTCTGGCTCCATTTGCCCAAGGTGGCGCTGTTCCTCCTCATGAGCGTCACTTTGTTCGGCTTCGCCTTCTGGCTGAAGCGCAACTACGCCATCGCGGTGTTCTTCATCACGCTGTTCGTGGTGCTGATCACGGAAACCGCCGAAGCGGTCTCGCTGGCCTTCACGCTCGAGCGACTCATCGCCACGCTCGTCGGCGGATTGCTCGCCCTGATCGCGGCCCATCTGTTCTGGCCCGTGTGGGAGCGCAACTTGTTCCCCGGCATCCTTGCCCGCGCGCTGCAGGCCAATCGGAACTATCTCGTGCAACTGGCAGCGGCGCTTACCGCCGGGCGCTCTTATGATGACGCCGTGATCGAAACCAAACGCGCGGCCGAAACCGCCAACAGCGATCTGTTCACTTCCTTGCAGCGCATGTCGGCCGATCCCGAGCGCGAGCGCACCGACCTCGAAACCGCCGCCGCTCTCGCCAACGGCAACCAGCGGCTGACGCGCTTTCTCACAGTGGTGGCCGTGCATCTCGGCGGGCCGGGTGTGAGCGATGCGGAGCTGCCGCGTTTCGTCGAGGCAGCCTCAGCCGCGCTGGAGACCCTGGCCCATGCTGCGGAGACCGAGTCGCCCGATCCCGCGCGCTTTGAGGAACTCCGCCGCCAGCTGGACGCCATCACCCTGCCCGCCGGCTCGGTTGCTGCGGACCCGGAGGCGCAAATCCGGCACAATGCCTATACCCAGTTCGCCCGCTGCGCCACGGAACTCGGCGCCATGCTGCTCGCAGCACAGCCGACTCCGGCGCATCCCCGGCCGATCACCGCGGCTTGATTTTCAAGTCGACGCAGACCGCTCGGTGATCGCTGCCCTCGGCGGCGCCCGCACCGTCCCAGATCCGTCCGCCGGCGACAAAGGGCCGCAGCGCGGGAGACGCCATCATGTAGTCGATGCGGCTGTAGCTGTCTTCCCGCCGGTAGTAGTGCGTCCACACCTGTCCGTGCGAGTCCGCTACATCCACCAAGGTACCGATCTCCGTTTCACCGCGCTTCAGCAGCGCTTTCACCGGACGCGTCGCCCGCGTGTCGTTCCAGTCGCCGCACACGATGAACTTTCCCCGGCGCGGATCAGGATAGCGGCTCAGCACCAAATCGCGCACGGCCTCGGCCTCCGCCGCACGTTGCAGCGCCGACTCGGGATCGTCCGAGCTCTCGGTGCGCTTGCTCTTCAGATGAATGACGAAGACCGAGACGTCGCCTTCACTTGTCGCAAAGACCGCCTCGAGCACGCCGCGTTTCACGACGTCGCGCTTGCCGCGAACGTTCGTCGCCACGCTCGCGTGCCGGCGCACTTCCTTGAACGGCACCTTGGAGAGCAAGGCCACGTGCCGGTCCGGGTCCGCCGCCTCCAGCAGTGCGATGTAGGGAAAATTCTGTCCGGCCGCCCGCAGCTCGGTTTGGAAATCCTCGAGATAAGGCAGCGTGCCCATTTCCTCGACCGCGAGAATGTCGGGCGCGAGACCGGCGATGACTTGCACCACGGCCGCCCGTTCTTTTTCCGGTTTCGGATAGGCGGAGCGATACACGCCCTCCACCATCCGATCCGCCACGGTGTAGTTCTCGAGGTTGTAAGCCGCGAGCGTGAGCGCCTGCGCGGTGGCGCAGAGCAGCAGGAAAACCACTGCATACACGGGCCCGTGTATGCGGGAGAACTTCATGGACTGTGCAAGGCCCTCTCTCGCTCCACGAGCGTCGGATGCGAGTAATACACCGCGCTGTAGAGCGGATGCGGCGTCAGGTTGGACAGGTTTTTCTGCGAGAGCTTGCGCAACGCGCCGGAAAGCGGCGTCGTTGAGCCCATCGCGTCGCGCGCAAAGGCGTCCGCCTCGTACTCGTGCTTTCGCGAGACGCGGTTGCCGAGCGGGGTGAACCAGAACGTCGCGAGGCCGCCGAGCAACCCGAACAGCAGGAACGTCGCCGCCGTCGCGCCCGCCGGCAAGCCGAAGGCCGTGTTGAACCACGAGGCCTGCGCGAGCCAGGCGATGATCGCGAACGCCCCGAACTGGAGCACCGCCATCGTGACGAGCCGCTTCGGGATGTGTCCGCGCTTGTAGTGGCCGATCTCGTGCGCGAGCACCGCCTCAAGTTCGTCCTGGGCGAGTTGGTTCATGAGCGTGTCGAAAAGCACGATGCGCCGGAAGCGGCCGAAGCCAGTGAAGAACGCGTTCGAATGCGCCGAGCGTTTCGAGCCGTCCATCACCTCGATGGTCTGCGCCTGGAAACCCGTGCGGTCCGACAGCGCGAGCAGGCGCGTGCGGACGTCGCCTTCGGGCAACGGCGTGAGCTTGTTGAAAAGCGGCAGGATCAGCTTCGGATAAAGCACGAGCATCAGGAGCTGGAAACCGAACAGCAGCACAAAGCCCCACACCCACCACAGCGGGCCCATCTTGCCCACCAACGCGAGCAGGCCCCACGCGATCGGAAATCCGATGACCAGGCCGAGCAGCGTCGACTTGATCTGGTCGGTGATCCACAGGCCGAGCGTGCTCTGATTGAAACCGTATTTCGCTTCGAGGCGAAACTGCGACCACCACGCCAACGGCAGCCCGGGCAGTCCGAGCAAGATCATGGTGGCGACGAGAAACAGTGCGCCGCTCCAAGCCGCGCCCGGGGCGAGTCCGTTGAACTTCGCCCACAGCCACGGCAGCACGCCGCTGAACACGACAATCGCGAGCAGCACGGCATCGTAAACCATCTCACCCGAACCAAACCGGCTCTTCGCCAGCGTGTAGTCGCCGGCCTTGGCGAAGGTGGCTTCGTCCATCACGCCATTGAGTGCCGGCGGCAGGGCGCCCACATTGCGCCGGACTTCTGCGCGATTGAGGCTTTCCAAGACCAGTTGGGCGACGAGGCGGGCGATCATCAAGCCGATGACCGTAAGAGGCAGCCAATGCATGCCGAAAAGACAGACGGGTTTGGAGGTGCCGGCCAGCCCGAATTCCCCCGACCGCAAATCCGCGGGCCGCACCCTGCGAAACCGCGCGTCACCGCTTTTCCCGGGGATTTCATCGTGGCTTCATCCTGGCTTCACATCGATGGGCTAAGCTGCTCTCCGCCAATGACCAAACTCGATCCCGATCCTGCCCAAAGATTGATTGAAATCAGCCGTCCCGGGCGCACAGTGGCCGCCGTGGATTCAGATAAAACCGCCAAACTCAGTTTCGAGGCCGCGCTGGCCAAGCTCGAAGCCATCGTCGAATCGATGGAACAGGGCGAAGTGCCGCTGGCCGACCTCCTCGCCAAATACGAGGAAGGCACCAAGTTGCTGAAGGTGTGCGAAGGGCGTCTCAAGGACGCCGAACTGAAGATCGAGAAACTGAAGAACACCAAGGACGGCGCCGCCGCCTTTGAAAATTTTGAGTCCACCCGCGCGGAATAACCGCCGGTTAGCTGTCTGTATTGATCAATGAGCACGTCTCCGTCTCCTTCCCTCCTTTCCAGCATCGCCGGTCCCGCCGACGTCAAAGCCCTCGCGCCCGCGCAACTGCCCGTGCTCGCGCAGGAAATCCGCGACAAGCTCATCGAGGTCACCTCGCGCAACGGCGGCCACGTCGGCCCCAACCTCGGCGTCGTCGAGCTCTCCATCGCGCTGCACCGCGTGTTCAATTCGCCGGACGACCAGTTCGTCTTCGACGTCGCCCACCAGGGCTACGTGCACAAGCTCCTCACCGGCCGCGGCGGCGATTTTTTCACCAAGCTGCGCAAGACCGGTGGCGCGTCGGGCTTCCTCTATCGCGCCGAAAGCCAGCACGATTCCTTCGGCGCCGGCCACGCCGGCACCGCCCTCTCCGCTGCGCTCGGCATGGCCACGGCGCGCGACCTCCGGAATTCGCAGGAACATGTCGTCGCGGTCTGCGGCGACGCCGCGTTCACCTGCGGCGTAACGCTCGAGGCGCTCAACAACGTCGTCAGTTCAACCAAGCGCCTGATCGTCATCCTCAACGACAACGAGTGGTCGATCGCCAAGAATGTCGGCGCCATCGCCGGCTACCTGAACCGCCTCAGCACGAATCCGACGTACAACAAGCTGCACCACGACATCGAGTCGTTCTTCAAGAGCTTCCCGACCGGCGTGGAGATGAACCGGATGTACCACAAGTGGAAGCGCGAGACGAAGGACTTCATTGTCGAGTCGTCGCTCTTCGAGAAGTTCGGCCTGCGTTATCTCGGTCCGGTCGACGGTCACAATGTCGACGCGCTGATCAAGAACCTCGAGTTCGCCAAGCACTGCGACGTGCCGATCCTCATCCACGTTCTCACGAAGAAGGGTAAAGGCCTCCCGGCTGCCGTCGCCCATCCGGAAAAATTCCACGGCGCCAGCCCGTTCGATCCCGAGACCGGTGAGAACGCCAAGCCGATCCCGGGCACGCCGCCGAATTACCAAGACGTCTTCGGCGCGGCCCTTACCCGCTTCGCCCGGCAGGATCCCAAGGTCCTCGGCATCACCGGCGCCATGCCCGCCGGCACCGGTCTCTCGCAGCTCGCGAAGGAAGTCCCGGGCCAGTTCTTCGACGTCGGCATCGCCGAGGAGCATGCGGTGCTCTTCGCCGCCGGCCTCGCCACGAAGAAATTCCGTCCGGTCTGCGCGATCTACTCGACCTTCCTCCAGCGCGCCTACGACATGGTCATCCATGACGTGTGCCTGCAGAACCTGCCCGTGACGTTCTGTATGGATCGCGCCGGCCTCTCGCCGAACGACGGCCCGACCCACCACGGTCTCTTCGATCTTTCTTACCTCCGCTGCGTGCCGCACGCGACGGTCATGCAGCCCAAGGACGAGGACGAACTCGTCGACATGCTGCACACCTGCCTCCACCTGCCCGGCCCGGGTTTCATCCGCTACCCGCGCGGTGCCGGCACCGGCGCGGCGATCAAAGCCGAACCCGCGCTGATGAAAATCGGCCAGGCCGAGACGCTGAAGGTCGGCACCAATATCATCATCTGGGCGCTTGGCTCCATGGTGCAGGACGCGCTCAAGCTCGCCCAGCGCCTCGAGCGCGAGGAACACATTTCCGTCGGCGTCGTGAACGCCCGTTTCGTCAAGCCGCTCGACCGCGACCTGCTCCTGAGCCAGGCCGCCGTGGTGCCGCTGATCGTGACGATGGAAGACCACGTGCTCGCCGGCGGCTTCGGCAGCGCCGTAATCGAAGCCCTGCAGGAAGCGCACGTCGCCACCGCCGTCGAACGCATCGGCTGGCCAGACACCTTCGTCGAGCATGGCAGCAGCGTGGAAGTTCTCCGCGCCGCCCATGGCCTCGCGCCCGATGACATCGCCGCACGCGTCACCGCACGCTGGCGCAGTCTGTCGGGAACGAGCACGGCGGACGTGCGCTGAGCCGATTGATGTAGCAGCGCTCGTGAGAGCGCTGGCCTGTTTCCCCAGCGATCTGACGATCGCTGCTACTCAAATCATCCCTTGATTTGCGAACGCCGTGCCGCTTTCATGCGGCTCAGGTTTCGCGGGCGTAGTATATCGGTATTATGCGTGCTTCCCAAGCATGAGAGGCGGGTTCGATTCCCGCCGCCCGCACCAGCCTTCGCCGAGCGAAGCAAAGGCGAAGGCTGCCCGCCGTAGGCTCTGCGAAGGTGGGCTCTGATTCTCGCAGCGGACCCCAAGTGGCTACGGCTGGCAAGCCAGCCTCCAAAAAACGTCCGCCTTCCCCGTGCACGAAGAAATCCGTCAGTTGCACGCCCCGCGCTTGCCCCGCCCCGCCGCACCCGCAATGTTAGCGATAACCCGTTACCCCCACGGCGCCTCATGACCCCACTGCAACTCAAGCAGACCATGTCGGCGGGATTGCTCTCTTTTCCCGTCACCGATTTCAATTCCGCCGGCGATTTCCGGCCCGACACCTATGCCCGACGGCTGGAGTGGCTCATGCCTTACGGCGCCAGCGTGCTCTTCGCCGCCGGTGGCACCGGGGAATTTTTTTCCCTGACGCCCGCTGACTACACCGCCGTGGTGAAGACTGCGGTGGACACGTGCCGCAATGGCGTGGCCATCGTGGCGGGAACGGGCGGTCCGACGCGCCAGGCGATGGCCTTCGCGCAGGAAGCGGAACGGCTCGGCGCCCAGGGCGTGCTGTTGCTGCCCCATTACCTGACTGAGGCCGGGCAGGAAGGTCTGGCGGCGCATGTCGAAGCCGTCTGCCGCGCGGTGAAATTCGGCGTGATCGTCTACAACCGCGGCGTGTGCCGGCTGACCGCACCGACGCTCGCGTCGCTCGCCGAGCGCTGTCCCAACCTAGTGGGTTTCAAGGACGGCATCGGCGACATCGAACTGATGGTTTCCATCCGCCGCCGGCTCGGCGACCGCTTCGCCTACCTCGGCGGCCTGCCAACCGCCGAAGTGTATGCCGCGGCTTACAAGGCGCTCGGTGTGCCGGTGTATTCGTCGGCCGTGTTCAATTTCATTCCCAAGACCGCGATGGAGTTCTACCGCGCGCTGGCCGCCGGCGACGAGGCGGTGACCAACGGCCTGCTCGACCGTTTCTTCCTGCCCTATTTGGAAATCCGCAACCGCAAGCCCGGCTACGCCGTCAGCATCGTCAAGGCCGGCGCACGATTGGTGGGACATGACGCCGGCCCGGTGCGGCCGCCGCTGGTGGACCTGACGGCGGACGAGTCGACACGCCTCAACGAACTGATCCAAGCGTTGGGACCGCAGTAGCACCACGCGATGTCTGCGCCGAGCGCAACCCTCACGCCGCGGCGCACGAACGTGCGCTACTTTATTATTTTCGTTTTGTTCCTGCTGACGACGGTCAACTACGCGGACCGCGCCACGCTCTCCATCGTCGGCACCGATCTCGCGAAGGAACTGAAACTCGATCCGGTCGGGATGGGCTACGTGTTTTCCGCGTTCGCCTGGGCGTACGTGATTTTCCAGCTGCCGGGCGGATGGCTGCTCGATCGCTTCGGCGCCAAGCGGATCTACGGCTGGAGCATCGCGCTGTGGTCGCTGTTCACGCTGCTACAGGGCTGCGTGGGCGCGCTGCCCACCGCGCATGTCGTCGTGACGCTGTTCATTCTCCGCTTCCTGCTCGGCGCCGCGGAATCGCCTTCCCTGCCCGCCAACGGCCGGATCGTGGCGGTCTGGTTCCCGACGGCCGAACGCGGCACCGCCTCGGCCATCTTCAATTCCGCCCAATACGCCGCGACCGTGTTCTTCGCGCCGATCATGGGCTGGATCACGCACAACCTCGGTTGGCCGCAGGTTTTCTGGTTCATGGGTGCGCTCGGGCTGCTGTTCGCCGCCTGCTGGCCGCGGCTCATCTACAGCCCCCGCGAGCACCCCCGCGCCAGCGCCGCCGAGGTGGAGCATATCGCGCGCGGCGGCGCACTGGTCGACGTCGATGGGGCGAAAAAATCCCGCGCTCCGGGCGGCTGGCCGGTCCTGCGGCAGCTCCTGGGCAATCGCATGCTGCTCGGCATCTACCTCGGGCAATATGCCATCACGACGCTCACCTGGTTTTTTCTCACCTGGTTTCCCATCTACCTCGTGCAGGACCGCGGCATGTCGATCCTCAAGGTCGGGTTCGTCGCCATTCTGCCGGCGCTCTGCGGACTCATCGGCGGCATCGGCGGCGGGGCGTTTTCCGACTGGCTGCTGCGGCGCGGCCGGTCGCTCACGGCGGCGCGCAAGATTCCGATCATCACCGGGCTGGTCTGCTCCGTCTCCATGGTTGCCTGCAACTACGTGACGGCCGAGTGGGCGGTGATCGTGATCATGAGCCTCGCCTTTTTCGGCAAGGGCATCGCGGCGCTGGGCTGGGCCGTGGTCGCCGATACTTCGCCGCGCGAAATCACCGGCCTGAGCGGCGGGCTCTTCAACACCTTCGGTAACATCGCCGGCATCGTCACGCCGATCGCCATCGGCTACATCCTGAAAAACACCGGTTCCTTCAACGGGGCGCTGCTGTTTGTCAGCGCGCACGCCGTGCTCGCGATGATCAGCTATCTTTTCATCGTCCAGGAAATCAAACGCGTCGAGCTCCGCCCCACCTGATCCCCATGCCCTCCGCCTCTTCCCCACTCGTCACCGCCATGCGCGTGATTCCCGTCGCCGGCCACGACAGCATGCTGCTCAATCTCAGCGGCGCACACGGCGCGTTCTTCACCCGCAATGTCGTGCTGCTGACCGACAACGCCGGGCGCACGGGCGCGGGCGAGATACCCGGCGGTGAACGCATCCGGCAGACGCTGGAGGACGCGCGTCCACTCGTCGTCGGCCAGCCGATCGACCGCTACAACGCCGTCCTCGACACCCTGCGGGAAAAGTTCGGCGACCGCGACGCCGGCGGCCGCGGCATCCAGACGTTCGACCTGCGCGTCACCATCCACGCCGCCACCGCGCTGGAAGCGGCGCTACTCGACCTGGTCGGCCAGCATCGCGGCGTCGCCGTCGCCGACCTGCTGGGCCGCGGGCGTCAACGCAGCGCCGTGGAGGTTCTCGGTTATCTTTTCTACGTCGGCGACCGCCGCAAAACCAACCTGCCTTACCTCGACGGCGCGGACGGCACCGACGACTGGCTGCGCCTGCGCCACCAGGAAGCGCTTTCGGTCGCGGAGATCGTGCGGCTGGCGGAGGCAGCCTACGCGCGCTACGGCTTCAAGGATTTCAAACTCAAGGGCGGCGTCCTGAGCGGCGACGAGGAAATGGCCGCAACCATGGCGCTGGCCGCGCGCTTTCCCGATGCGCGCATCACGCTCGACCCGAACGGAGCCTGGTCCTTGGCGGAGGCCATCCGCCTCTGTCGCGGCCAATCCAAGGTCCTCGCCTACGCGGAGGATCCGTGCGGCGCGGAGCAGGGATTTTCCGGCCGGGAAATCATGGCGGAATTCCGCCGCGCCACCGGCCTGCCGACCGCGACCAACATGGTGGCCACCGACTGGCGCCAGCTGGAACACGCCCTGCGCCTGCAGGCGGTCGACATTCCGCTCGCCGATCCGCACTTCTGGACGATGCAGGGTTCAGTCAAGGTTGCCGAGACCTGCGAGCAACACGGCCTGACCTGGGGTTCGCATTCCAACAACCATTTCGACATCTCGCTCGCCATGTTCACACATGTCGCGGCCGCCGCGCCCGGCAAGGTGACCGCCATCGACACGCACTGGATCTGGCAGGACGGACAGCGGCTGACGAAGGAGCCGCTCGTGATCGCCGGCGGATTGCTGCGCGTGCCCGAGCGCCCCGGACTCGGCATTGAAGTCGACCTGGATCAGTTGGAAAAGGCCCACGAACTCTATCTGCGTATGGGACTCGGCAGTCGTGACGATGCCAGCGCGATGCAGTTCCTGATTCCCGGCTGGAAGTACGACCCGAAGCGCCCCTGCCTCGTGCGCTAAGTTCAGGAATAATTCCGCCGGCCTTCGAGCGCGCTTTTCAGCGTCACGGCGTCGGCGTACAGCACGCCACCGCCGCTCGGGAGGCCGAAGCCGATGCGCGTCACAGTCACGCCGTCCTTCGGCAGACGCTCGGTCAAGTAATGGCAGGTCGCCTCGCCTTCGACGTCGTTGGACAGCGAGAGAATCAGCTCGGTCGCCTCGCCCGTCTCGATGCGCTGCATCAACGACGCGAGGTTAAGATCCTCCGGCGCCACGCCGCGAATCGGCGAGAGCTTGCCGTGCAGCACATGGTAGCGACCACGGTAAGCCCCCGAGCGCTCGATCGCTGCGAGATCCTGCACGTTCTCCACGATGCAGACCTGGCCGGTCTTGCGCTTGTCGTCGGCACAGATCGGGCAATAGGCTTCCTCGGAAAGATTGCCGCATAGCACGCAGCGACGGACGCTCTTCGCCGCGGCCTGCAAGGCGGTCACGAGTTCCGGCAGGCGCGCGGGCTTCTCGACCAGCAGGTGCAGCGCGATGCGCTCGGCGGAACGAAAGCCGATCCCCGGCAGCTGCTTCAGCTGCTTCTGCAATTGTTCGAGCGCGGGAGTCATGGGAGCTTAATCACGGATTGCCGGTGCAAGCCGTGGTCGAGAGCCGCAAAAATCAGAACATCCCCGGCATCTGGAAGCCGGCCGAGACGCGCTGCATTTCGGAATCGTTGAGTTCCTTGGCCTTGGTGGCGGCTTCGCGCACAGCATTGAGGAGAGTCTCCTCGACCAGCTTGCTGTCTTCCTTGAGAAAGGCGGGGTCGAGTTTCAGCGCGAGGAACTTGCCGGCGCCGTTGACCTTCACCTGCACGGCGCCGCCACCGCTGGAGACATCGATTTCGCGCGCCTCGAGGGATTTTTGCATCTCCTCGATCTTCTGCTGCATTTTCTTCGCTTGTTTGAGTAATGTGCCTACGCCGGCCATAAGTGGAATGGGTTGAAAGTTCTAAGGGAAAGTTGAATGCCCGAGAGCTGTTCAATGCGACAGCAAATTTTCGAAACCGGCCCGATAATCCGGATAAACCGGCTGCCAGCCCAACGCCCGCTGGAGTTTCGCACTGGAAATGATGCGATCGGGCATCGGCGCCCCACCGCGCCGGGCGGTCGTCGAACCGTCGAAGGCCGGCACCGCGCGGCCCAGTTTTTCCGAAAGCCAGCGCACCACTTCCGCGCGCAACGCCGGCGCCGTGTCGGCGACGTTGAAAATCCCGCTCGGCACGACCGCCGGCGCCTGCAGGCAGCCGACGATCGCGGCGACAATATCGTCCCGATGCGCGAGGTTCAGGCGATGCTCGCCCGACCCGTTCAGCGTCATCGCGCCATCGCGCAACTGGTCGAGCAGATGGTGCCGCGCCGGCCCGTAGATGCCCGCCAGGCGCAGAATGAACCAGCGCGTCCGCTGCGCGGCCGTCGCCTGCTCGAGTAATTTTTCCGATTCGCGAATGATCAGCCCGTTCGGCGTGCCGCCCGACGCCTCGGCGGTTTCATCGACCGTCACACCCCCGCCCTGCGGATAAACCGCGGTGCTGCTGGTGTAGATCATCGTGCCGATGGTGCCGCGCTCGGCCCACGCAAGGATCGAGCGCATGCCGCCGACATAGGAACGCTGGTAGGCATCCGGCCCGCCCGAACTCACCGTGTTCACGACAAAATCGGCGCCTGCGGCGACATGTTCGTGCCAGTCGTGCGACGCGAGATCCGCCAGCACCACATTCTCCAAACCGGCTTTGCGCAGCCGGTCGGCTTTCTCCGGATTGCGCGTCAGCGCCTCCACTCGCGCGCCGCCCGCCAGCGCGGCCTGCGCCACGGCGGAACCGACGTAGCCGCAGCCGAAAATCACGAGACGTTTGCCAGCGAGAGAAGACATCGAAGGCACCACTAATGCACACTCAGTCGCACTAATAAAATACTTCCTTCCCAACCAAGGCATTTCACAGGAGGTAACGGAGAACACGGAGAACGAATCCCATGCTCTGTTCTCTCCGTTACCTCCTGTGCGGATGGTTTGGTTCGGAAATTAGTGCCTGATTAGTGGAAATTAGTGGTTACTCGTTTCCCATGCCTACCGTGCTTGTCCCGCTGGCCGAAGGATTCGAGGAAATCGAGGCGTTTGCCCCCGTGGATCTGCTGCGCCGCGCCGGCGTCGAGGTGACCACGGCGGCGCTGGTTGCGATGCACGTGACCGGACGCAGCGGCATCACCGCCCACGCGGATACGACACTGGCTGAAGTGATGACGCGCGATTTCGACCTGATCTTCCTACCGGGCGGCGCCGGGACGAAACACCTGCGCGCCGACGCGCGCATCCGCGAGCTTGTCCTGAAGCAACATCAGGCCGGACGCTGGCTGGCCGCGATCTGCGCGGCACCGACGGTCCTCAACGACTGCGGCCTGCTGGCGGGACGCCGCTACACCGCGCATTTCTCCGTCGCCAATGAACTGCCGGCAATTCTGGCCGACGAACGTGTCGTCACAGACGGCAAAATCACCACTTCGCGCGGCGCCGGGACCTCCGTGGAATTTGGCCTGCATTTGGTGAGCTTGGTAATCGACTCGACCAAATCGGCTGAAATAGGCAAAGCCATTTGTTTCTAAGGCTTTGCGAGAAATCGGGCATTGCTACGCGCCTGTGTATCCTGTTGGATTTGGCCGGCCCGCAACGGCCTCCGATTGGGTACACGCCACCTGCTTGAAACTAGGGTTACTTCCTCAAAGGCGGAAGTGATGGGGCGAAGCTTTCCAACTCTCCTGCCATCATGTGCGGCATAGCCGGCATTTTCTCCCCCAAGCGCAGCGCCGCTGAGCGCGAGGCCGCCGTGGGGCGGATGGTGGACCGCGAAATTCATCGCGGACCGGATGACCGCGGCCTGCATTCCGCCGGCTACGTGACCATCGGCATGTGCCGGCTGGCGATCATCGATCCGGCCAACGGGCATCAGCCGATGACGAGCCCGGACGGGCGCTTCACGATCGTCTTCAATGGTGCGATCTACAATTACCGCGAGCTGCAACCCGCGCTCACCGCCGGCGGCTGGCAGTTTAAGACGAACTGTGACACGGAAGTTCTGCTCGCGGCCTACGCGCTGCACGGCCCGGCCTGTCTCCCGCGCCTGCGCGGCATGTTTGCCTTCGCCGTTTGGGACGAACGCGAGCAAACCCTCTTCGCGGCGCGCGATCAGCTCGGCATCAAGCCCCTCTACCATGCCCGCCTGCCCGACGGCGGCGTGGCCTTCGCCTCGGAGCTGAATGCGCTGCTGGCCAGCGGCGCCGTCCCGCGCGAACTCGATCCCGCCTCGGTGGGCGAATATCTCGCGTGGTTCAGCGTGCCCGCCCCGCGCACCATCTACCGCGGCATCGCCAACCTGCCGCCCGGCCACGCGCTTTCCGTCGATCCTGTCGGCCGCGTGCGCACCCAGTCGTGGTGGCAGCTGCCCGCCGCGGTGCAGCCGGGCCGCGCTTCAAGCGATTACCAGGATTTCGTCCACGGCCTGCGTCACCAGCTCGAGGACTCGATCCGAGCGCATCGCGTGGCCGACGTGCCGGTCGGTGCCTTCCTGTCCGGCGGCATGGACTCCACCGCCGTGGTCGGCCTGATGGCCCGCGGCAGCCGCCACCGGCTGAAAACCTTCTCGATCATTTTCGGCGAGGCCGGGTTCTCCGAGCAATCCGCCGCGCGCCTCGCGGCCGAGGCCTTCAACACCGAGCATCACGAAGAACTGCTGACCGGCGCACGCGTCGCGGCCGACCTGCCCCACATCCTCGCAAGTTACGACCAGCCGACCGGCGACGGCATCAACACTTACTACGCCAGCCAGACCGCGCGTCGCGGCGGCGTCACCGTCGCACTGTCGGGCCTCGGCGGCGACGAACTCTTCGGCGGTTATCCGTCCTTCCGCGACTTGCCGCGACTCCAGCGCCTGCTGCCGGCCTGGCGCCTGCTGCCCGGCAAACTGCGTCGCGCACTGGTCGATCGGCTCCGCACGCAATCCTCGGCGCGAGCTCGCAAGCTCGGAGACTTCCTCGCCAGCGCCCGCGACCTCCATGAACTCGCGTCGCTCCAGCGCCGCGTGCTGCCGGAAACCACGCGCCTCGCGCTGCTGACGCCCGACGCGCGCGCCGAGGCCACGCGACTCGGGCCCAATCACCCGATGCTGGAGGATTTCGCGTTCCAGCTGGCCGGCGCCGATTCGTTCCAGATCATCAGCGCCTGGGAGCTGCGCACCTACATGACCGACGTGCTGCTGCGCGACAGCGACGTGTTCAGCATGGCGCACTCGCTGGAGCTGCGTGTGCCATTCGTCGACCGCGTGCTGCTCGAATGGCTCTGGCCGCAGCCAGCGTGGTTCAAGTACGACCCGCGGCAAACCAAACGCGCACTGGCCGACGCCACGGCCGACATCGTGCCCGCCGCGATCCGCAACCGCCCGAAGCGCGGTTTCACCCTGCCCTTCGCGCAGTGGATGCTCGGCGATCTCAAGCCCTTCCTCGACGAGACCTTTTCGCGCTCGTCGCTCGCCGCCTGCCCGTGGCTCGAGGCGCCCGCCGTCGAGCAGGTGTGGCATGACTACAAGACCCGCCGCGACCCGCGCGCGTGGTCGCGCGTCTGGACCCTCGCGATGCTGATCGCCTTCGCCAACCGCAAGCCGGCTTGAGCCGGCAAACGCCAAACTCCAGAAGCCAAATGCCAAACAAGCGCCAGATCAGGAACCGGCCGAAGATTCGAATTTCTGTCCTGGAGCTTGTTTGGCCTCTGGCGTTTGGCATCTGGACTTTTCAGAGATGAAGGCCCTGCTCCTTTCGCCTGAACTTTTCCTCCACGAAGGCGGCATCGCGCGCATCATGCGGCTTTACCTGAAGGCGCTCTGCGAGCTCGTGGGACCGGACGGACGCGTCGACTCGGTCGTGCTCAACGACAAATCCGGTCCCGAGCCCAAGATGTCGCGCTACGACAACGGCCGGCTGGGCGAACATGTCGGCTGCGGCCGCAGCAAGCTCGCCTTTCTCCGCGCCACGCTGCGCCTCGGCCGCCGGGCCGACGTGCTGGTCTGCGGCCACCTGCACCAGCTCGTGATCGCGTGGCTCGCCGCCAAATTCAACCGGCGCTTGAAGTACTCCCTCGTCGCGCACGGCATCGAGGTCTGGCGCCCGTACCGTCCGCTGGAACGGCGCGCCCTGCTCGGTGCCCACCGCATCCTCTGCATCAGCGAGTACACGCGCCGCCAGATGATCCGGTTCTGTCCCGGCCTGGATCCCGCGCGCCTGGTCGTCGTGCCCAACACCTTCGACCCGCACTTCGCGCCCGAGCTCAACGACCGCGTGTCCACGGCGCCGTTTGCCTTGCCGCGCATTCTCACCGTCGGACGCCTGTCGGCCGACGACACCTACAAGGGCTTCGACACCCTGATCGAGGCGCTGCCGCTCATCCGCCGGGAATTTCCCGCGTGCCGCCTGCGCATCGTCGGCAAGGGCGACGACCTGCCGCGGCTCCAAGCTCTTGCCAATCGTCCGGGTTCCGCCGGCTCGGTGGATTTCCTCGGCGCAATCGACGACGAAAATTTGCGCGCCGAATACGCCGCGTGCGATCTCTTTGCCCTGCCGAGCCGCAAGGAAGGCTTCGGCCTCGTTTATCTCGAGGCGATGATCTACGGGAAGCCCTGCATCGGCGCGCGCGCCGGCGGCACGCCCGAGGTAATCACCGACGAGACCGGCCAGTTGGTCGAGTACGGCAACCTCGCCGACCTCGCGGCCGCGGTCACCGACCTGATCCGCCACCCCCGCGATTCGGAGGTTGTGCGGCGGCGTGCGGACACGTTTGCTTTCCCCGCCTTCACCCGCCGCCTCGCCGCGGCGCTCGCCTGACATGGCCTCCACCGAAACTCCCGAACTCATTCTCGAAGCCGGTCGCGCCAGTCGCAATTATTGGCGCGATCTCTGGCGTTATCGCGAGCTCCTCGGTTTTCTCGCCTGGCGCGACATCAAGGTTCGCTACAAACAGACGGTGCTCGGCGTACTTTGGGCGCTGATCCAGCCGATCGTCACGCTGGCCGTGTTCACCTTCATCTTCGGCAAGCTGGCCGCCATGCCATCCGGCAGCGTGCCCTATCCGCTGCTCGTGCTCGGCGGACTCCTGCCGTGGCAGCTTTTCTCCGCCGCCTTCTCCAACGCCAGCGGCAGCCTGGTGTCCAACACCCACCTGATTTCAAAGGTGTACTTTCCCCGGCTGATCGTCCCTCTGTCCTCGGTCGCGGTCGCCCTCATCGACTTCGTCCTGGTGCTCGTGTTGCTCGCCGTGATGTGCGCGTGGTGGCATTTTCTCCCGGACTGGCGGATCATTTTCCTGCCATTCTTCATCTTGCTGACCCTGGTCAGCGCCATCGGCACCGGGCTCTGGCTCACCGCCCTGACGGTGAAGTATCGCGACTTCCGGTTCATCGTCCCGTTCCTGCTCCAGGTCGGCCTTTTCCTCTCTCCCGTCGGTTTCAGCACGACCAATCTGCCGACGTGGCGCGCCCTCTATTCGTTCAACCCGATGGTGGGTGCGATTGACGGCTTCCGCTGGTGCCTGCTGCGCGGCGAACCCGCGTTGGAGCCGGCCTATCTCGCGATCTCGGTCGTGATGGCATTGTTTCTTCTCGTCACCGGCACGTGGTATTTCCGCCAGACGGAACGCAGTTTTGCGGACGTCATCTGAGCCATGAGCACACCCGCCATCTCCGTCACCGGCCTCGGCAAGCGCTACTACCTGTCGCACCAGCTGCGGCAGGACACGCTGCGGGATTCGATCACGCGGAAATTCCGCCGTCTGTTCAGTTCCGCCGGCCAGACGTCCGAAGGAGCCGAGGAGTTCTGGGCGCTAAGCGACGTCGGCTTCGACATCCATGCGGGTGACGTGGTCGGCATCATCGGGCGCAATGGCGCGGGCAAATCCACGCTGCTCAAGGTCCTCTCCCGCATCACCGACCCCACCACCGGTCGCGCCACCATTCGCGGCCGCATCGCCAGCCTGCTCGAGGTCGGCACCGGTTTTCATCCGGAACTCACCGGCCGCGAGAACATCTTCCTCAACGGCGCCATCCTTGGCATGTCCCGCGCCGAGATCACGCGGAAGTTCGACGAGATCGTCGCCTTCGCCGAGGTGGAGCGCTTTCTGGACACCCAGGTGAAGTACTACTCGAGCGGCATGTATGTGCGCCTCGCCTTCGCCGTCGCCGCGCACCTCGAGCCGGAAATCCTCATCGTCGACGAGGTCCTCGCGGTGGGCGACGTGGCCTTCCAGAAAAAATGCATGGGCAAGATGAAGTCCGTGGCCAAGGACGAAGGCAGGACCATTCTTTTCGTCAGCCACAACCTGCCGGCCATCCGCCAACTCTGCACCCGCGGCATCCTCATGGAGCGCGGTCGCGTGCTTGCCGATGACACCACCGGCCAGGCCCTCGCGCTGTATGCCCGCGGCCTCGAGGCGCAGGATCCCTCGCGCGTGCCCGCGCCCGCGCCCGAGGCGGTCGAGCGCGCCTACGTCACCGCCGCCTGGCTCGAACGGGCGGATGGCACGCCGCTCACCTTTGCGCGCGTGGGCGAAACCTGGCGGCTGCGCTTGCGCGTCAAGGCCGCCCGTCTCATCCGCGACTTTGTCGTCGGCGTCGGCGCTGTGACCAGCGAGGGCTTGGGCCTGCAAACCGCTTGGAGCCCGCCGCAGGAACTCGCGCCGGGCGAACACGAGCTGATCTTCACGCAGGATGCCGTCATGCTGGCCGCCGACAGCTACAAGATCGTGGTCGGCTTGAGCGAGGCCGGTCAGAGCATCCAGCAGTTCGAGGCCACGCGCCTGGAAGTGACCGGTGAATCGCCCCTCGTTTTCTGCGTTGCCACGTCCGGGTACGGCCTCGTGCTCAATTCAATGAAGATCAGCAGCCGCAAACTGTAGCGGCGCCCACATGTCGCCCCTGCTCCCCCGCGACCTCGACTCCTACCTGGCCCAGCCTTCCGTACCGGAACTGGAAGTGGCGAAGCTTTTCGGCGCGGGCGCCGCGCCGGTGATCTTCGACATCGGCGCCTGCGAAGGCGAGGATTCGCTCCGTTATCGCCGGCGCTTTCCGCAGGCGCGGATTTTCACGTTCGAACCGTTGCCGGACAACCAGCAGCTCATCCGTGCCAACTTCGCCCGCTACGGCATGGCGGAGGGACAACTCGTGCCGCTGGCGCTTTCGAACCGCCAGGGTGAGGCCGAGTTTCATGTTTCCTCCGGACGCCCGGCGGTGGAGTTTGCGGGTCGCGACTGGAACTACGGCAACAAATCCAGTTCGCTGCTCGCGCCCGCCTCGACGGAACCCATGTACGGCTGGCTGGAATTCAAGGAGGCCATCCGCGTGCGCACGACCACGCTCGACCAGTTTTGCCGCGAGCACCACCTGGACCGCATCGATTTCATCCACCTCGATGTGCAAGGCGCCGAACACCTCGTGCTGAGCGGCGCTACCACCATGCTGCCGCGCGTCGGCGCGCTCTGGCTGGAGGTTTCGGATCGCGCGTTGTATCGCGGACAAAAATTGCGCACGGAAATCGAAACGCTCCTCCGCGCCCGCGGCTTCCGCCTGGTCTTCGAGCAACGCGGGGAAATCGAAGGCGACCAGTTCTACGTCAATTCCCGCCACGTCCGCTCCTGGAGCTACCTGGTCGCGCGAACTCTGCGCACTTTCTCCGGCCGCGTCCGGCGCCGGCTGTTCCGCCGCCCCTCCTCCCCATGATCATCACGTCCCTCACCGGCGGTCTCGGCAACCAGATGTTCCAGTATGCCGCGGGACTCGCGCTGGCGGAGCACCGGCGCACGGTCCTCAAGCTGGACGTGTCGTGGTTCCGCGCCGATCCCGGCTACGAAGCCCACAACCGCTACGCGCTTTCCTGCTTCAACATCACGGAACAGTTCGCCACCCAGGAGGAGATCGACCGCGTGCGCGGCGTGCGCCTGACGCGCACCGAGCGCTGGTCCGTCGCGCTCGCCCAGGCGCTCCGGCTGAAGCAATACGCCACCCGCCATGCCGCGCCGGGCAACTGGCACCAGCCGCCGACGTTCGCCCATTACCCCGCGTTTCTCGAGCAGCCTGATCCCACCTACCTGAACGGCATGTTCCAGTCGGAGAAATTCTTCGCGAACGTCGCCGACCTGCTGCGCCTGCACTTCACGTTCCGGTATCCGGTCAACGCCGAGGTCTCCGCCCTCGCCGCGCGCATCCGCTCGGGTCCTTCCGCCGCCATGCACTTCCGGCGCGGCGATTACAGTCGCAACGCCACCTTCTCCCGCGAGATCGGCGTGCTCGACCTCGCCTACTACCATCGCGCCGCCGGCCTGCTGCGCGAGCGCAGCCCGGAAGCGAAGCTGTATATTTTTTCCGATGACATCGAAGCCGTCGCCCGCGAGTTCACCCCGCCCGGCCCGCATGAGTTCGTGCGCTGCATCAAACCCGTGCATGCCTACGAAAAAATCCGGCTGATGTCCTTGTGCGACCACCTCGCGATCGCCAACAGCACCTTCTCGTGGTGGGCGGCCTGGCTGAACCCTTCGCCCACCAAGCTCGTCCTCGCGCCCGAGCCTTGGTTGGACCAGAGCCCGCATGATGCATCGGATGTCGTGCCGGCCAATTGGACGCGTCTCCCCCGCAAAGGTTGATCCCTCCCGTTAAATCCCCGGAGCGGCTGGCTGCGATTTTCTTCGCCAGCGCCCTCATCCTCGGCGCCGCGCTGCTGCTCGCCGCAGGTCCCGCGCCTCAGCTCATCTTCCCGTCGGATGTCGCGGCGTACCTCGACGCCTGCCAGCGGTCGACGCTCGGCCAGTGGATGGGGCGCGATTTCACGTCCGCCATCGGCCCCGCTGCCATCCTGCCCACGGTTCTGGCGATGAAGTTTTGGGGGGCGAACATCGGCAGTCTGGTCCTCGCCTCCGTCTTCGTCTGGTTGGGCGGCGGTGCGTTCGCGTGGCTGGCGTTGCGCCCGCGCCTGCCGGCATGGCTGGCCGCCGGTTTCGCGCTGTTCGTGGCGGCCACGGCCGCTGCGCCCTACACGCTCGATTTCGGCACGTGGAAAATCCTCTCGTACGCGATGCTCTACAACCGGCTGGCGTGGGCCGCGCTCAGCCTCGCGGCCGGCGTGGCGTTGCTCCCGCGCACGGATGGCCGGGAACCACGCGGCGTCGCCGCGATCCTCGGCGCGAGCTCGATCTGGCTGTGGCTGCTGAAACCCAACTACCTGCTGGTGCTGTTTCCGCTGGTTGTCTTCCACTGGTTCTCAAGTCCCCGCCGGTTCGCCTGGCTGGGGAACGCCGTGCTCGGGGCCGCGGCCATGCTGGCGTTCGTCTGGATCTGCGTCCCGTTCTCCCCCGTGGGCTACGTCGCCACGCACCTCGGCATGGCGCGGGTGGCGCCCCCCGGATTGCTGGGCTACACCTTCGAGCGCTCGCTGCGGGAGAACGTCCTCCTCGTGCTCGGCCTCGGCGCGCTCTGGGGCGGGCTGCTCTTCACCGCTGTGCCGCGGGGCGGTCGCCTGCGCGTTGGCCTTGTGATCGCCGCCGCGATGGCCTGCACCTTCGTGACCAACCTGACGAACTGCCAGTTTTCCGAAATCCCCGTGTGGGGCGCGCTCGGCTGGCTCGCCGCGGGCCTGGCGAGCCGGGCGCCGCGCACCCGCTTCACCCGGCTCGCCGGCGTGGCGGGCCTGGCCTTCGGCCTCGGCTTCACCTGGCAGCCGCTTGCGAGCCTTGCGTACAATTTCGCCTGGAAGCGTTTCGCGGCACCAGGGGTTCCGCCGGCGGTGCAGGTCGCCAGCGCAAACTGGCGGGGCATGCCCATGCGACTCGTCCCCGGCGATCCGGCGGGCCCCGACGGCCCGCTGGAGGATAACGCGAACTACGCGCTGTGGCTGAACGACGGGCTCGCCCTGCTCGCCCGCGTACGCCCCGGACACGGTCCCGTGCTGAACCTCGACTGGGCCAACCCGTTTCCCTTCGCCACCGGAACCGCACCCGTGCCCGGCGATGACATCGCCTGGCATGTCGGCCGCACGATGGGTCCGGCCTACCATCCCGACGCCGCCCGCCTGCTGGCCGGCGCGGACGTGGTGATGGAGCCCCGGCGCTCCATCCAGCCGGACTCGCTCGCCTTCAAGCGTGACCTCTTCGCGCCTGGACTCACGGCCGCCTTCACCGTCGCCGGTGAAAGCCCGCAATGGCGCGTGTGGGTTCGTCGCCGCTAATCATGCCTCCTCTCAATCAAACTGTCCTCGGCCTGCTGCGCCGCGCCGGCTTTGTGCTCACGCCCGCCCACCACCGCGGCACGCGCTACCTCGATCATCCGCCCGGCACTGCCTTCCAGGACTTGCTCCTGCGGATTTTTCCCGATCTGCACGGCCTGCGCTTCATCCAGGTCGGAGCGAACGACGGCAACCGGGCCGACCCGCTGCGTCCGTTCATCGATCGCTACGCCTGGCAGGGCGTGATGCTCGAGCCGCTCGAGAAAAACTTCGCCGCCCTGCAACGGCTCCACGGCGCCAATCCCCGCCTCCAGCTGCGCCGCGCCGCGGTCGACGTCACCGCCGGCCGCCGCACCATCTACGATTTCTCCGTTGAAACGAAAGCCAGCCTGCCCGACTGGGCGGGTGGCCTGGGCAGTTTCTCCCGCGCCCGCCTGGAACAGGCCGCGCGCGAGCTCGCCCTGCCCGACTCCGCCATCGTCCCGGAGGAAGTCGACGCCATCCCGTGGGATGCGGTGTGGCAGGAATTCGGCGACAAAAAATGCGACCTGCTGGTGCTGGATACGGAGGGCTACGACCTGACGCTCCTGCGGGCGAGCGGGCTGGCGCGGCATCGTCCGCGGCTGATCCTTTTCGAGCATGCCTGCAATACCGTGGCGGAACGGCTCGATTTCTACCGCGAGCTGATCGACCTCGGCTACGACCTCGCCACCTGCGAGGGCGACACGGTCGCGACTTTGCCCAACCCCTGATGCGAGTCGCCTTCATCTCAACCATCCTGGGGTATCCGTGGGGCGGAGCCGACACGCTCTGGACCCGGGCCGCCGAAACCGCGAGCGCGCGCGGCGATGAGCTGCTGCTGTCGGTCTCGCCCGCCGTCGCCGGCCATCCGCGCATCCAGGCGCTCGTGGCGCGCGGCGCCAAGCTGCTCGTGCGCGCGGCGCCTCCCGCGCGCCTGTCCTTGGCCGCGCGCGTGAAGCGCAAACTGGGACTCACGCCTTCCGCCGACGCGCCGCTGGTGCACACGCTGCGCACGTTTCGTCCCGACCTCGTGATCTTCAGCCAGGGCGGAACCTACGATCTCATTTTGCATCGCGATCTCACGGCGTGGATGCGCCTGCACGCCGTCAAATACCGGCTCATTGCAAACTGGCAGGAAGAGCATCCGCACCTGGATGCATCCGACCTCACCTTCATCCGCTCGGCATTCACCTCGGCCAACCACATCCACTTCGTTTCCACGCGCAACCGGGCGGTGACGCGTCGTCATCTTGGCCTGGATTTGCGCAATGCCAGCGTGATTCAAAACCCGCTGCGCTGGCAGCCGGCCGACTTGGCGCCATGGCCCGGCGGTGCGTCGCTGCGGCTGGCCACGGTTTCCCGGCTCGACGAAAGCAAGGGAATCCAGCTGCTGCTCCAGGCGCTCCAGACCGCGGGCCCGGCGCTTCCCGCGTGGCACCTCAACATTTACGGCCTTGGCCCCCACGAGGCGAAACTCCGCGAATTTGCCGCCGCCCCCGATCTGGCCGGCCGCGTCGCGTTTCGCGGCCACGTCCGGGAGCTGCATGCCATCTGGGGCGAAAACCAGCTCATGGTTTCGCCCGCGCTCGAGGACGGCGTGCCGATGACGATTCCCGAAGCCATGCTCTGCCAGCGTCCCGTGCTGGCGACATGCGTCGGCGGCGCGGAGGATTGGATCTCTCCGGGCCAGACGGGATTTCTTTGTCCCGCGCCAACGGTGGAGCTGCTTTCCTGCACCTTGCAGGAAGCGCTGGCCGCGGCCGACCGCTGGGAAGCCATGGGCCGGGCCGCAGCAGCAGCGGCAGCGCAGCGCTACCGCGCGGAAGATTATCTCCTCCTTCTCTCCTGATCCCATGCACGAATCCCCGTCTCCCCGTTCGGTCATCCTCGGCATCGGCGGCCAGCTTGGGCATGACGCGAATGCCGCGCTGCTCGTGGACGGACGGCTCATCGCATCCTCCCAGGAAGAACGCCACACCCGGCTGAAGCACGACGGCCGCTTCCCGCAACTCGCCATCGCCGAGTGCCTGCAACTCGCGGGACTTGGGCCGCGCGATGTCACGGATGTGGTCTTCGCCGAAAAGGGCCTGCAAAGCACGCTGTTCGATTTGTCGGGCCGCACCGGCAACACCTTCACCCGGTCGCTCGGCCGCATCCTGCCCGAGGGTTGGGGCAACCTCTACGGCCAGCAGGCGCGCGCGCTCCTGCCGCAGGCGAAGTTCCATCACGCCTGGCACCATCTCTCCCACGTGGCCGGCGCATTCCACACCTCGCCGTTCAAGCGCGCGGCGTTCCTGTGCGTCGACGGCAAGGGCGAGGATTATTCCGCCAGCGCGGGCGTGATCGACGACGGCGAACTGCAACTGGCTTGGGAACAACCGTACGAAAACGGCCTCGGCATGTTCTACACGCTCATCACCTACTTTCTCGGTTTCGTCTCCTTCGGTTCCGAGTACAAGGTCATGGGTCTCGCCCCGTACGGCGAGCCGCGCTACGTGGCGGAACTCTCGCGCCTCTTCACCACCGATGACCGCGGGGGCTTCCGGCTGAAGCGCGAGGCCCGCTTCAACGAACCGTCGCTCCTCGCCGCGCTCCCGTGGATCGCCGGACAGACGGGCTTCAAAATCCGGACCAAGCACGATCCGCTCGACCAGGTGCACATCGACCTCGCCGCGTCGCTGCAACAGGTCTTCGAGGATGAGGTCATGAAGATGGCCGCCTTCCTGCGCGCTGAGACGGGTGAAGAAAACGTCCTCTTCTGCGGGGGCTGCGCGCAGAATTGCGTCGCCGCGGGCAAGCTGCGCTCCAGGAAAATTTTCGCCCAGGTCTTCAATTCGCCGGTCGGCGGCGACATGGGTTCCGGCCTCGGCGCGAGCCTGCTGCTCGAGCGGACACGTCGCGGCGGCGCGCGCTACCGCCCCGATGTGCGCGGTTTTTACCTCGGCAGCGAGCCAGGCACCGTGCCGGAAACCGCCCGGCCCTACCAGGTCCGCTTCGCCGGCAGCGTCCACGGGTTCGTCGCGGAGCAGCTGGCGGAGGGAAAAATCGTGGCCGTGGTGCGCGGCGGCATGGAACTTGGAGCCCGCGCGCTCGGCGCGCGGTCGATCTTCGCCGATCCGCGCGCGCCCGGCATGCAGTCGCGCCTGAACCTGGCGGTAAAATTCCGCGAGTCGTTCCGGCCGTTCGCCCCCGCCATTCTCGCCGATCACACCGCCGAGTGGTTCGACTCCGCCGCCGAGTCGGACTACATGAACTATACCGCCTACCTGCGTCCCGAATTGCGAGCCGCCCTGCCGGCCAGCTTCCCCAGCCTGCGCGACCGCCTCGACTTCCCGCGCTGCTCGATCCCGAGTGTCATCCACGTGGATTTCTCCGCGCGGCTGCAGACGATCCGGCCGGAGGTTCACCCTGACTTCCACCGGTTCATCACCGCGTTCCACGCCATCACCGGCGTCCCCATCCTGATCAATACCTCCTTCAACGTCGCCGGCCAGCCGATCGTCCGCACCGCCGCCGAGGGCTGGGACTGTTTCGTCAACACCGACATCGACCTGCTCGTGCTGAACGACGAGGTCTTCCGCAATCCGTCCGAAAAAACCCGCGAAGAGAAACTCACATGGTTAAAGCAATTCGCCAAGCTGGCCTGAAATTTACCGTCGCCCTGCTGCGATTCTTCGTTCGTCCCACGCCCGCGGGCTGGCGGCGGAGCACCCGCCCCGCCAGCCTGTCCGGCCGCTGATCCCCTTGATCTCGCTGCTCAACGCCCTGCTGCAACCGTGCCGGCGCCTGCGCGCCCGCCTGACCGGTTCGCACCTCGGGCCTCCGCGCTACCTTGGTGCCGACATCGACTGGCACCGCGGCGCCGCGCAGCCCGGGGTGTTCGGCGACATCGCCATCGGACCGGAAGCCTGGATCGAACAGGGGGTCGTGCTCAATGCGTTCGGCGGCTCGATCCGCATCGGACGCGATGCCTTTCTCGGGCCGCACGTCGTCGTGTACGGCCATGGCGGCGTTGAGATCGGCGAAGCGTGCCTGATCGCCATGCACTGCCGCATTCTTTCCTCGAACCACACGATGTCGCCCTTCGGGACCGACATCCGCTCGCAACCCGACGTACTGCGACCGACCCGGATCGGCCGGGATGTCTGGCTGGGCGCCGGCGTCACCGTGCTCGGCGGGATCACGATCGGAGATGGTTGCATCGTCGGAGCCGGCGCGGTGGTGACCAAGAATCTTCCACCCGGCGCGATCGCGCATGGCACCCCGGCCACCATCCGGGGCTGGCGCACCGGCGCGCCGGGATCCGTGAATCAATCCGAGTGATGGCCGACCTTCAAACCACGGGCGGCGCACCGGTGGAATCACGCGCGGGCAACAGCATCGGCCTGCTCCGGCTTTTATTGGCCGCGCTCGTGATTTACGACCACTGCTGGTATCTGAGCGGCTTGGGCGACGAGCCCCTGGCCCAGCTGGTTTTTGGCGGCGCCACCCAGTTTTCCTTTCTTGGCGTACAGGGATTTTTTGTGATCAGCGGTTACCTGATCCTGCAAAGCGAACGCCGGACGCCCGGCACGCGCGCCTTCCTGTACAACCGCGGGCTGCGGATCTATCCCGGGCTCTGGTTCTGCCTGATTGTGACCGGGCTCCTGCTGCCGTTGGTTGCCGGCGCCCTCGCGATTTCCCCGCACGACGGTTGGGCCGGGGCTTTCCGGTATGTCTGGCGCAATCTCATCGATCCGCGCACGGAGATGAATGTTCCCGGGCTTTTCCCGCAGGTGCCCCGGGCTGGCGACTTGAACGGCTCGCTCTGGACCCTGCCCTATGAACTGGGCTGCTATGTGATGCTGGGATTTTTTGGCTGGCTGGGACTCACACGCCGGCAGTCGTCCTTGCCTTGGATCACCGGCGCGGCGCTGCTTGCGCTTTATGTTCACGATGTGTGCCGGCCCGACCACGCCTGGTTTTTCAAATCCGCCGGCCGCGGCCTGTGCGCGTGGTTTGTGTGCGGCGCGCTGCTTGCCCTGATTCCCGAGGCCACGCTGCGGACCCGGCTGCGCGGCTGGATGGCCGGCCTCGCGGTCGCGATTCTGATCGCCAGCACCCGCCTCGGACTGCTGCTGCAGGTGGTGGGGCCCTTCGTCCTCGCCGTGATCATGCTTTGGCTTGCCTGGCATCTCCCGCTGCCGGACTTCGAACGCCGGGTCGGCGGTGATTACAGCTACGGACTCTACATCTACGCCTATCCGATGCAGCAGCTGCTGGCCGCCTGCGGCCTGCCGGCGCGGGGGCTCCCGCTCTATTTTCTCGGCGCGCTGCTCTTAACCATCCCGCTGGCGGTACTCAGCTGGCATCTGGTGGAAAAACCGGCCCAGCGTTTCCGCGCCCGTGCCGCGGCGTCCGCATCATGACCCTGTCCCCCGCGCCCGACTCCATTGTGCACCCGCCTCCGGCCGTGCGCTTCGCCGGTGCGCCGCGCGCGGCCCTGTTCTTCGCCGTGGTCCTCGTTCTCGTGCTGGGTTTTCTGGGTCAATCCCGGCTCTACTACGACTACGGCTGGCAGCTCGCGAGCGTCCGGGATTACGCGCGCGGTGACACAACCAGCCCCTACGTCATGCGCGGCGCGGAGCATTCCGACCTCACGCGCGACCGCACCGATTGGATGATCGGCTACCCCATTGCCTACAACTTTGTCGGAGCCGCGCTCGCGCGGACCGGATTGCCGGCGAACCTCGTCCACCGTCTTATTGCCACCTCCGCCGTGCTGATCGGCATCCTCGGCCTGCATCTCGTGCTCGCGGCTTGCACTTCGCTGGCGCCACTGGGACGGGCTGCGGCGCTGCTGACCGTTGCGCTCTCATTCAATGCCGCCGGCCTGCTCAGTTTCATGATGCCCGAGGCTTTTCTCTTTGCGACCGTGCCCTGGCAGATGTGGTCACTGTGGCAGATTACCCGCGAGGAAACAGCCGCCCGGCGCCGCGTGGGACTGGGGCTCCTGCTGGGTGCAGTCACCGGTGTCGCTTATACCTTCCGTTACATCGCCGCGCTTCACGGGCTGCCGCTGCTTGCCGGCGCGGCGCTCTGGCTCGCCTGGCGCCGGCCGGCATCCTGGTGGCTGGCCATTCTTGCCACCGCTTTCGCCGCCGTGCTGCCCGTCGCGGTCATGAGCATCGCAAACTATCTCCACGTCGGGGCGATCAACTCCACCTCGAGTGCCCTGCCTTGGGGTGTGCAAGCCCACTGGCCCGGGTTGCTGCACTGGCTGCTGGTGCTCGTGGGCCCGGTGCAGGCGCTGGGCGGATCGGCCATCACCTTCGACCGGACGGCGGCGTGGCTGGGCGCCCACGGCTTGCTGACGCCGGATTACGCCCACCTGAAAATGGGTTCCCTCTGGCTTGCGCTGATCCCCACGCTGCTTGGCGCATTCCTGCTGGTCCGGTTTGGCCCGCGAAACCGGCTGCTCTGGACCGCCCTCGCCGGCACGGCCGGCACCATTCTGGGCCTGCTCTGGCTCTACGGCCACTCGGGATTACCGCAGCCCGACAGCCGCTACTCGATCGCGCCCGCCTTGCTGCTATGGCCGTGTCTGACCGACGCCGCGAATGTCGCCTGGCGGCAGGCGCGCCGCTGGCGCGCGGCGGTGGTGCTCCTGTTCCTGCCGCTCGCCCCCACGCTGCTCTTTGCGCTGCGCGCGCAGCAACTTTCCCTCGCGCCCGTCCTGCGGGGACAAGCCGGCCGGATCATCGCCGACGGGCGCCTCGATCCCGCCGGACTGAAAGCCGAATTGGCGGCGCGACTCCCCCCCGGTTCCGGCGAAATCGTCTGGATGTGCTTCCAGCCCGGCACACTCTACGCGCTCGATGGCCGGCATGTTTGCGAAGCCTACAACGGCCGCAACGAGGACTATCATTCCAGCCGGCCAGTGACCTTGGTGGTGCTGCGCGATCGCCCGATGGGCATGCATCCGAGCACTTACGAGTTCAACTACAGCTCGCTCGACATCATGGGGCGCGCCCCGGACTTTACCCACGGCGACTATGACGTTTTCGTCCGTCATCTCGGACCGACGCGCGCCATCCCTCCTTCCTCCCCACCGTGATTTCCGTCGTCATTCCCACCCACCAGCCGCATGCAGGACGCCTGCAGCGCACCCTGCGCGCCTTGCGCGCGCAAACGCTGCCGGCCAGCGAGTGGGAGTGCATCGTGGTGGACAATGCGTCGACCCCGGCCCTCGCGCTTGCCGACTGGGCGCCGCATGGACCGGACGGATTGCGGTTGGTGCGCGAACCGAATCCCGGCCTCAGCCACGCACGCCGCGCGGGGTTTCTCGCGGGCCGCGGGGAATTTTTTGTGCTCGTGGACGACGACAATGAACTTGCGCCCGACTACCTGGCCGAGGTTCTCGCGTGTTTTGCCGCGCATCCCGGCGTCGGGGTTCTCGGTGGCAAGGTCGTGCCGGAATTCGAAACCGCCCCGGCCGCCTGGATCCGGGAATTCGACGACCTGCTGGCCTGCCGCGACCTCGGCGCCGCGCCGCTGATTTCTGGGGAGCTTCGCAACCCCGCGACCGGCCACAAGGAATATCCCGCCTTCGCACCGGTCGGCGCCGGCATGGCGTTGCGCCGCGTCGCGCTGGATCCCTGGCTGGCCGGCGACCGCGGCACGACGCTGCCCGACCGCAAAGGAAAGGAACTTTCCTCGGGCGGCGACAACGACCTCATTCTGTGCGCCCTGGAGGCCGGTTGGAGCGCCGCTTATTTTCCGTCGCTTTCCCTGACCCATCTGATTCCTGCCGGCCGCCTGGAGCCGGCCTATCTCGCGCGTTTGAACCGGGGCATCCAGAAATCGTGGATGCAGGTGCTCTCGCAGCATGACGCCAACCCGTGGCCGTCGCTTTCACCCGCGGGCGCGACGTTGCGCAAGCTGAAGGCCTGGTTCGCCTACCGCGCCTGGACCGGCGCCGCAGCGCACGTCCGCTGGCAGGGCGCCTGCGGGCACTTCGACGGCCGCATCAAATGATTTCACCGTCCGCCCCCTCCTTTTCCTGCCAGGTGCGGTACCGCCACTCCCACGCCGCCTGATTCGACCATGAGCTCAAACTTCACGCCCGGAGCGCTGCTGCTGCGATTTTTCTATCAGCCGGTTCACCGGCTGCGCGACAGCTGGCGCGAAGGCGGCCCGTTTGAGAAAAAACGAACCGAACGCGGACGGGAAGAAATGGAACGGGCTGCCTACGAACTGCCGGAACCGGCAACCGGCCCGGGGACGCCGCTGCCGCTGCACCTTCTCACCGGCCGGCGGTTCTGGTACCAGACCGCATTCTGCCTGTGGACGCTGGCCCGGCATAGCCGCCGGCCGCTGGCGCCGGTGATCTATGATGACGGTACGCTGACTGAGGAATTTCGTGCGCCGCTCCGCCGGCTGTTCCCCGCGATCCGCTTTGTGGACCAGGCGGAAACGGTCGCCCGGCTCGACCGGCATCTGCCGGTGGCCAAGTTTCCCGTCCTGCGCGAACGCTGGCAGAATTATCCCAACATTCGCAAACTCACCGACGTCCACGCCGGCCAGACGGGTTGGAAGCTGGTGCTCGATTCCGACCTGCTGTTCTTTCACCGGCCGGCGTTGCTCCTCGACTGGCTCGCTCAGCCGGACCAACCGCTGCATGCGGTGGACTGCGAAACTTCCTACGGGTATTCGCGCCCGCTGATGAACGAACTCGCCGGCGCGCCGGTCGCCGACCTCGTCAACGTGGGCCTCACCGGCCTTTCTGGAGCGGAGATAGACTGGGAAAAACTCGAGCACTGGTGCGCCACGCTGATCGCGCGGGAACGCACGAGCTATTATCTCGAGCAGGCGTTGATCGCGATGCTGGTCGCCGGCCGGCCCTGCACCATCGCACCGGCCGCTGATTATGTGACCCTTCCCCTGGAACCCGAGGCCACCGCCTGCCACGCCGTCATGCATCACTATGTCGCCCATTCGAAGCGCTCCTATTTTCAGCGCAACTGGCGGCACGCCCTCCGCCCATGAGCCGGCTCGTCAGCATCGTCATCCCCTGTTACAATGCGGCGCCATGGCTCGCCGCCACGCTGGAATCGGCGCTCGCGCAAACGTGGACGGCCACGGAGATCATCGTGGTCGACGATGGGTCGCGCGACCACAGCCTCGCGCTCGCCCGCTCCTTCACGGCCCGCGGCGTCCAGGTCGCCAGCCAGCCCAACCGTGGCGCCAGCGCCGCCCGCAACCACGGCCTGCGTCTCGCCCGCGGCGAGTTCATTCAGTTTCTCGACGCCGACGACTTGCTGGCGCCCGACAAGATCGCGTTGCAGATGGCGCGCCTGGCCAACGAGCCGGCCGACTGCCTCGCGTCCGGATCCTGGGTGCGCTTCACCGACGACCCCGCGGCGCCGCGCCTCGTGCCGTTTCCCAATTCGCGGGACCTTTCCGGCGTGGAATTCCTGCAAATCAACTTCGAGGAGGGTTGCATGATGCACCCCGCCGCCTGGCTGGTGCCGCGCCCGCTTTTGGACCGGGCCGGGCCCTGGGATGAAAGCCTCTCGCTCAATGACGACGGCGAATATTTCGCCCGCGTCGTGCTGGCCGGCCGTGGCATTCGTTTTTGTACCGGGGCCGCCAGCTACTATCGCTCACAATTGCCCGGCAGCCTGAGCCGGCGCGTCGATGCCCGCGCCCTCGATTCACTCTATCGCTCGATGCAGCTGACCTTGGGTCATTTGCTTGCGGCCGACGGCTCGCCTCGCACGCGCGCCGCGGCCGCCTACGCCTGGAAGTGGACGGCGTTCGAACTTTATCCCGGCGCCCCGCAACTTGCCCGTGCCGCCGAGGAAAACTGCCGCGCACTCGGCGGCAGCGAGCGACCCTTTCCCGCGGGTGCGAGCTTTCACCGCCTGGCCCGGTTCCTCGGTTGGCGCCTCGCCAAGCGCATTCGCGATTTTCGCACTGCTTGAATCCGGCCTTCTTCTTCTCCCGGGAACTCGCCGCCGCGCACACCAACACCGCGGAACACAACGGCCTCCTGCTCGATCTCGGTTTCACCAACGCGCTCAAAGCCGGACACAACCGGGTGTGCCAGCGCCAGTCCTGCTGAAATGGCCAGCGTTCGCGTCTATCTACCCACTTACCGCCGTCCCGCCATGCTGGCCCGCGCCCTGGCGAGCCTGCGCGCGCAGACCTGCACCGACTGGATCTGCGAGGTGCACAACGACCTGCCGGGCGATCCCGAACCGGCCCGGCTGGTCGCGGCCCTGGGCGATCCACGCTTCACCGTGATCGAACATGCCGCGAATCTCGGCGGCACGGGCACGTTCAACTTGTTTTTCCAGCCGCCCGCCGAGGCCTTTTATTCCCTGCATGAGGATGACAACCTGTGGGAGCCGGAATTCCTGGCCACCATGGTTGCCACTGCAGCCGCCCATCCGGACGTCGCCATTTTTTGGGCCAACATGCGCGTGGCCGAGGAAATGCCTGATGGCAGCCTCCGCGACACGGGCCGCACTCTCTGGCCGGTAACCGCCGGCGTTCGCCGGTTCGAATGGGGCCAGCCCGAACAGGTGTGCGGGGCGCTGCACTCCAACGGCGCGGCGCTCTTCCGATCCCGCCCCGGTGACGACTTCCGGATTCCCACCGTGCCCTTCGGCGTGATCGAACCCTTCCGCGAGCGGATGTTTCCGCATCCAATCCTGCTGGTGACGCAGCCGCTCGCAACCTTCACTTTGACGCGGGAAACGGCGCGCTCCCAGGACGCCGCCGAGTGGGCCGAAATGCAGGCGATGCTCGCCGCGACGTTTTTCACGAACCATGGCTGGACGGAAGCCGAAATCGAAGCGCACTGGCAGCGGGCGCGGGCGCAAACTCCGCCAGCCACGACCGCGCTGCTGCTCGCCACTTTTGCGGATCCTGCACGCGGTGCGCTGCGGCGCCACGCCCGCCTGCGCGACTGGTGGATCGTGCTGCGTGGATTCGTCCGGCGGCCCGGACTCTTTTTCCGGCTGCGCCAATCCCGCTCGCGCCATGCGGATTGGTGGCGTTTCCTGCGCGACCACACCGGCGCGCAATGGGCGCGGTCAGCGGCCCGTCAAAAAAACGAAGCCGTCGATGGTGCGCGTCTCCCACGCTGAATAGCCGTGCAGCCCCGCCTTGATCCATTCCACCCTGCCGTTGGCGATGTCCTTGTCGGGAATGACCAGCACGAGCCGCGCGACGCGGCCTTCGAACGTAAATTGGCGCACGGACGATTCGTCCCAGCTATCCAAGGGCAGGCAGAACACGCGGCTGAACTCCGGTTCCAACGCAACATCCGGCTGGGTCACGATGAAGAGCGTCCGTCCGCCAGGCAACCGGTCGAGACGCCGGATTTCGTCCCGCGCCCCCGCGGTAAGATTCGTATGCAAAAATCCATGCCGGCTGGCGGCGCCGTGCTGGTGCCGGTAGCGCGCGTGCACCGCGATCGCGCTCACGCCGTAAAGGCAAAAGCCGCCGATGACCACCCCGGCCGCGCCGCGCAGCCACCGCTGGCGCAAGGTTGCCACGGCAGCCAGCACGCCGGGCAGCAACACCAGGCCGGCCGGTTGGTAATGTCTTTCCTCGAGGCTCACCGCAGCGCCCGTCGCGTAGAGCAAACTGAACACCCCGCCGTACACGATCACCCACGACAACGCCTGGACGGCATAAGGACGCGGGGCGGCGCCGCGCCAGGCACGCCGCAACCCCCATGCCGTCAGCCCAACGGCCATCAGGCCGAACGGCCACAACGCCTCGAAATTCGCCACGAGCGGATGCGAGGGATGAAGAAAAACGCGTCCGAGCAGATTGCCGCCGGAAAACGCCGAGAGCAGCGCCCCGCCCCACGTCATGAGCAACACTCCGGCCCCGGGAAATTCCACGCCATGTACGCCCGCGATGCTGGCGCCGCGGCTCAGGTAAGCCCAGCTCCAGAGCAGACGCACCGCGACCACAAGCAAGCCGGCCTTCACGGCCAGCACGACCACCGTCCGATTCAGGCGCCCGCCCGCCTCGACCCACGCGTGTGCCACCAAGCCGCCGGCCAGCGCGACGGCCGCCACCAGGAATGACAGCTTGAAGAACATCCCGGCCACCAGCACTGCGCCGAGCGCGGGCCAGCGCCAGCCCTGCAGCCTGCGCCAGTGCCACGCCAGCAGCGCGGCCCACGGCACGACCGCGAAGAGCAGCGTGTCCGCGAGATTGGCCATGCCCACGATGGCGCCGAAGGCCCGGCCGGTCACCATCACGATGCCTGCCACCGCTGCCAGCCGGCTTTCCACCCCCCACGCCCGCCACAACCGCCACCATCCGGCCGCACCGGCGAGGTTCGCCAGCACACCCGCCACCACCACCGCGTGGCCAAAGGTGAACCCCAGCTGCACGAACAGCGCCGGGACCAGGTACTGGCCCGGTGACCACCACGCCTGGAAAACCGGACCGTCGCGCGCGAGGTCTGCCGCCACCGGTATCCAGAAACAGTTGAAGGGCGCGCCCGCCTGCATGGAAAGCCACACTTGCCACCCGGCGGACAAATCATTGAACAACGACGGCGGAATGAACCAACCCGTCAGCAGGCACACCAAGCTCATCAACGCCGTCGTCACCCCAAAGGCCCGCGGCAGGACAGACGGACGGGTGGCGGTGGACGGCATGAAACGCCCGCAGTATGAAAACCGACCCGGACGGGCCAAGTAATTTCGGCGCACGCATGTTCAAAACTAAAAGCACCCGGCCCTATACGGTAATCATGACCGCCTGTTTCCGGCCGGACGCGCAGTTCGCCTCGGCGATCGTGCGGACCAACGTGGACGAGCGGCGCGCGGACTACGCGACCGGTCTGCGTTTCTGGCTCGCCTTGCCCGACCCGCGCATCACCCGGATCATCTTCATCGAAAATACCTCGGGCGACCTCGCGTTCCTCGAGGAGATCGCCCGACGGGAGAATCCTCACCAACGCGCCTGCGAATTCATTTCGATCGATTGCAACCGGACGCCCGCCGGCCTCCACTACGGCTATGCCGAATTCGACCTGATCGATGAGGGGCTGAAACTCAGCCGGCTTTACCCGGAATCGGCCGGCATCATCAAGGCCACCGGCCGCTACGCCTTTCCGCAGATCACCCGCCTGCTGAACAAGCTGCCGGCCGATTTCGAACTGGCGGTGGACACGCGCAACAACCGCTTGTTTTCGCCCAAACCCTACCACTTCGTCCCGTCCCCGCTGCTGGTCTGCAGCCGGTCCGGTTTCGAAGCCCACGTTCGCACCGCGTACCGCGACATGCACCTGCCGCCACCCTGGCACGGACAGTTCATCGAGGACGTGCTGTATGACCGCGTGATGAAGCTGAAGGGACGCAAGGGGTACATTCTCCGCTGGCCGGTTAATTGCGACCCGATGGGACTTGGAGCCAACGGCGATCGCTATCGCACTCCCAAGAAGAGATTGTTCGCGCTGGCGCGCGGCCTCGGACGCATAATCATCCCGGGCTGGTGGTTTTAAACCGCGCCGTCCTCCATGAGCACTCCCCGCAAGATCCTGATCCTCACCTCGGCACACCTCTGCCGCAATCCGCGCGTCGTCAAGGAAGCCACCACCCTGGGCCACGCCGGATACGATGTCACGGTGATGACCATGTCGGTGCAGCAGCGGTTCGAGGACATGGACCGCGACCTGATGCGCGGCCTGCCGTTCCAGCGCGTGATCCTCGACTATGCCGCCGATCACTGGCAGGCGCGCTTTGCGGACTTCATGCAGCGTGGCGCCACCTGGGTCGCCCGCCGCCTGTGCAGCGAATTTGAAATTGAAACGGCGCAGACGCTCGGACCGGCAAGCGCGTTGCTGCGCTTCGCCCGCGCTTTTCCCGCCGACCTTACCATTGTCCACACCGAGATCCCCATCTGGGTCGCCCGCTACCTTATCCGGGACGGACGCCGCGTCGCGGTGGATGTCGAGGATTGGTATTCGCAGGACTTGCTTTACGCCGACCGCCAGAGCCGGCCGATCAATTTGCTCCGCAATGCCGAGCAATATGCCCTGCAATATGCCGCCTACTCATCAGCCACCGCCCAGAGCATGGCCGACGCCCTCGTCGGCGCCTATAACTGCGCGCCGCCCGTGGTGATCCGCAACAGCTTCCCCTTGCAGCCGGTATCGCGCGTCGATGCGCCGCCGCGGCAGGGCCCGCCGCGCTTCATTTGGTTCTCCCAGACCATCGGGCCCGGCCGCGGGTTGGAATTGTTCTTCGCCGCCTGGGCGCGCACGAAAAACTCGAGCCAGGTTTACCTGCTTGGCGACGAGCGCCCCGGCTACCGCAACAAGCTGCTCGGCCGGCTGCCCCCCGAGCGGCGCGCCGACGTGATCTTCATTCCGCTCGTCACGCCCGAGCAACTGCCGGGCAAGCTGGCCGAGGCCGACCTCGGTCTGGCCTTGGAACCGCGCTGGCCGTTGAACCGGAACATCACCATCACGAACAAGATTCTCCAATATATGAACGCCGGTCTCGGCGTCATCGCCACCGACACCGCCGGCCAGAAGGAGATCATGGAAGCGGCTCCCGACTCGGGGCTGCTCATCACCGCGCACGAGACCACGGACAATGCTCGGAAACTCGACGCCCTCATCGGCAACGCCGCCCGCCTGCGGGCCACCCAGCTGGCGGCGCGCGCCGCCGCCGAACGCGAGTTCTGCTGGGAACGCGAAACACCCCGTCTGCTCAACGCCGTCGCCCAGGCCCTGGCCCAGCAACCATGAGCAACGTCCACCCTTCCCGCCGCCAGCGCGCCAAGCTTTACCTCCGCCAGCTGGTCATCGGCTTTTGCGGCACCCTGCTGCGCACCTTCAGCAAGCCCTTTGTGGTGCGTGAGGAAACGATGCTGGTCATCGCGCCGCACCAGGACGACGAGTCGCTCGGCTGCGGCGGCATCATTGCGCGCCGCCGCAACGAAGGCCTGCCGGTGCACGTGGCCTTTATCACCGACGGCTCGGCCTCGCATCCCGGACACCCGCTTGTCTCTCCCGCCCGGCTGGCCCAGTTGCGGCGGAGCGAGGCGATGCAGGCGACCGCCTACCTCGGGGTCGAACACACGAGCGTGCACTTTCTCGACGAACCCGACGGCACGCTCAACAGCATCCTGGCGGAACGCCGCGAACTTCTCGTCAGCCGCCTGACCACGCTCCTCGTCGAGGTGAAACCGCAGGAAATCTTCCTCCCCTGCTATCCCGACGGCAGCAGCGAACATGATGCCACCTTCGGTTTCGTGATGGACGCGATTGAACGCAGCCGGACCCAGGCTGACATCTGGCAATATCCGGTCTGGACTTGGTGGAATCCCGTCCTGTTGCTGCGCCGCTGGGCCCATTCGAAGGACTGCCGCCGGCTGCCGCTCGAAGACTATTACCAAAGCAAGCTGCAGGCGATCGGCTGCTACCAAACCCAGATCAAGCCGATCGCGCCGGACACCCACGCTTCGCTCCCGAAGGAGCTCATCGCCATCTTCCAGGAGGATTCAGAATTTTTCTTCCGCTACGAGTTGCCCGCTCCCCGCCCATGAATCCCTTCAGCCGCGAATTTTTCCAAAAGCTCCGCCGTCGTTTTCTGCTCGAGCCCGCCGGTTACGGCCGGCCGCAGCCCAAGTCGGCGGTCGATCAGGAATATCGCAGCGGTGCCTGGGCCCATTTTCACCAGCTGCCGGAGCTGCCGCGGCAGAGCGTGATCGTCGGCTTCGTCAGCCAGCTCCACTCCAACCAGCCCGCCATCCTCGATCTCGGTTGCGGCAGCGGCCGCCTCGCCCAGCTCTTCCAGCCTTACCCGTCGCGTCGCTACGTCGGCGTGGATCTTTCCACGGAGGGCGTGCGCATGGCCCAGGAGCTCAACCTCCGGGGTTGCGAATTTGTCGCGGCCAATTTCGAGGATTGGAGCCCGCCGGAGAAATTCGACGTCATCATCTTCAGCGAATGCATCGGCTATGCCTCGGACCCGGGTGCGCTCGTCGCGCGCTACCTGCCGTATCTCACCGCGGGCGGAACGGTCGTGATCTCGCATTTCCGTTACGGCCATTGGCAGGCGCACTGGCGCCGGGTCCACCAGCACGCCACGGAATTTGCCGCCACCACGGTCGCCAACGCGCAGGGCCAGACGTGGGACGTCAGGCTCCTCCGTCCGGCCGTTTCCCCTTGAGCCACCGCGTTCTCATCGTCAGCCCGCATTTCCCGCCGGTGAATGCGCCCGACATGCAGCGGATCCGCCTGGCCCTGCCCTATTTTCTCGCGGCCGGCTGGGACGTGACCGTGCTCACCGTGGACGATCCCACGCCGGCGGCGCCGGTTGAGCCCGACCTGCTGCGCAGCGTGCCGGCTGCGGTGCAGGTGGTGCGCGCGCGCTGTCTTTCGCGCCGGTGGACCAAGCCCTTCGGTATCGGCAACGTGGCGCTGCGGGCGCTGCCGTTCCTGTTTGCCACCGGCCTGCGCCTGCTGAACCGGCAGCGCTACGACGTCGTTTATTTTTCGACCACCATGTTCAGCGTGCTGCCCTTTGGCCGGCTCTGGCGCGCGCTCACCGGCGTGCCTTATGTGATCGACCTGCAGGATCCCTGGGTCACGGATTACTATTCTCGCCCGGCCTCGCCTCCGCCGCCCGGCGGCTGGAAATACGGTGTCTCGCGCCGTCTCGGACTGTGGCTCGAAGGTTGGACGCTCGCGCGCGCGGCGCACATCGTGGCCGTGTCGGAGGAGTATCCCGCGGTTTTGCGCCAGCGTTATCCGGGTCTGCCGGCGGACCGGTTCACCGTGCTGCCCTTCGGTTCTCCGGACGGAGACCTGGCCGATTTGCGCCGCGACCTGGCCAACCGGGCTCCGGTCCTGCCTCCGGGCGGGTTTCGCCTGGCTTTTGCGGGCGCCCTGGGCCCGGGGATGCTCGGCTGCGTCGAAGCCTTGGTCGCCGCTGTGGCGGAATTGCGCCGCGAAGGATTGGACGTCTCGGCCCACTTCTACGGGACGAGCTACGCCGGGGCGGGGCGCGCGCGCGCGGCCGTCGCCGAGCTCGTCGGGAAATATCGCCTGCAGGACGCCGTGCTGGAAAATCCCGAGCGCCTTCGTTTCTTCGATGCCCTGCAGGTCACGCTCGAAGCGGAAGTGAACCTGCTGTTCGGATCAACCGACCTCGGTTTCACTCCGTCCAAAGTGCTGGCCCTGCTGGCGGCGAAGCGGCCGATCCTCGCCATCGCCCATGCGGGCAGCGCGCTGGCGAACCGGCTCGCCGAACTGGGCCAGCCGTGTGTGCTCCTCGCCGGTGCGCGGCCTGCGACTTCCGAAATCGCCGCCGTCGCCGCGCAACTGCGCACGATCCATGCGGGCACGATCGCCGCCGTTACTCCGCCTCCCGCGTTGGGCGCGGAAGCGATGGCCGCGAAACAACTCGCGCTGCTGGCGGCCGCAGCCGAACGAGCCGCCTGATTCCGATCCTCATGGAATACGTTAACCGCAACCCGCAGCCGAACGAGCAGGTGATGGACTATGCCATGCTCGGTGGAATCCACGCCCAGCGTGGCCGGCGCTTGTTCACCACCGGCCTGGGCCTGCTCGCCGCGTTGCTGGGCTACCTCGCCTACACCGCCAACGTGGATGATCCGATCCATCTGATCCTGGGCCTGGTCATCTTTGCCCTGGCCATCGTGCCCTCACTGCTCTGGGCCCGTGCCGGCGGCAGCCGCTTCCCCGTCTTCGAGGTCATCATGCTGCTTTGCGGCAATGCTTACGCGCTGCCCCTGCTTAACGCGCGGGAGCAGCTCACCGATTATGCCCCCGGCGTCATCACCACCGCCGGCCTGGTGGTCGCATCGTATCAGGCGACCGCGCTGGTCACCTACCTCACGGTGCGGGGCATTCCGGGTCGCACGCCTTTCTGGCGCGAGTCGCTGCTGTCGGAAGGCGCGGAGAAACTGATGGTCTACGGTTTGGTTGCGTCCTGCCTGTACGTCATCATCAGCACCTTTACCGAATGGATTCCGCGCGATCTCGAGAGCGTGCTGCGCGCCGCTTTCTTCGGCGTGAGCATCCTGTGCACCTTCGTCGGCGCCCAGCGCTGGGGCAACGGACTGCTGACCGCGCGGGACAAATTCATCTTCCTCGCCGCGAGCATTCCACAGCTCATTGCCATGAGCGTCGGCCTGACCCTCATTGCCGCGCTCAGCCAGATCGGCATCGCCCTGCTCGGCTACGTGTGCGGGGCCAAGCGTCTCCCCTGGATCGCGCTCATCGTCATCTTTCCCATCGTCGCCGTCCTCCACACCGGCAAGACCCGGATGCGGACCAAATACTGGGAAGAGGGTTATCCTCCTCCGACCATCACCCAGGTGCCGGCCTATTACGCCGAATGGATCGACTTCGGGCTGCAGCCCACCAGCGGCGGCAAAACGGTCGGTCACAAGATCATCGAGCGCACCTCGCTCATGCACATGCTGTGCCTCATCGTGACCTGGTCGCCCGATCGCCAGGATTATCTCTACGGCAAGACCTACAGCTATGTCCTGCCGCAGCTGATTCCCCGGCTTTTCTGGCCCGAGAAGCCACGCTCGCACATCGCGACCTATGAGCTCTCCAAATATTACGGACTGCAGGCGGAGGAGGACACCGCGTCCACCACGATTGCCTTCGGCCTGCTGGCGGAAGCCTACGCCAATTTCGGACTCGTGGGCGGCCTGATGCTCGGCCTGTCCTGGGGATTCATGCTGAAGAAGCTGCAGATCTGGTCGACGTTCAGCCCGATGTTTTCCTTCGCCGGCCTGTTCATGGTGCTGCTCACGGCCTGGGCCTTCAACGCGGAGATGACCATGTCGGTGTGGTTCTCCTCGCTGGAGCAGGCCATGTTCGTAGCGCTTGGGGTCCCGATGGCCGTCAAGAAATTTTTCGGAGGCTGACCCATCATGCCGCGCCTCGCCATCGTCGTCTCGCACCCGATCCAGTATTACAGCCCGTGGTTCCGGTGGCTGCGCGCACACACGGAACTCGAGTTCAAGGTTTTCTATCTCTGGAATTTCGGCGTCACCGTCCAGCGCGACCCGCAGTTCGGGGCCGATTTCAAATGGGACGTCGACCTGCTCTCCGGTTACGAGCACGAGTTTGTACCCAACCTCGCCCGGGATCCGGGAACGCACCACTTCCAGGGCCTGCACAACCCGGGCCTGCGCGCCCGCCTGGCGGCGTGGGGGCCGGACGCGATCCTGCTCTTTGGTTACGCTTATCGCACCCATCTCGGCCTTATCGCCCGCGCCCCCGCGCCGCTGATTTTTCGCGGCGACTCGCACCTGATCGGCCAGACCCCGAGCTTCATGAAACGCCTGGTGCTGCGGAGCCTGTACGCGCGGTTCGCCGCCGTCACTTATGTCGGCCGCGCGAACCACGACTATTTCCGCACCTTTGGCGTGCCGGAGGGGAAGCTGCATTTCGCGCCGCATTGCGTGGACGCCGGCCACTTTACGCCGACCGCGGCCATCCGCGACGTGGCGACCCGGTTGCGCACCGACCTTGGCCTTGCGGGCAAAAAGATCGTGCTGTTCGCGGGAAAATTCGTGGAAGCCAAGCAGCCGCTCGAACTCCTCGAGGCTTTCCTGGCACTCGCTCCGGCGGATGCCGCCCTGGTGTTTGTCGGCGACGGCCCCATGCGCGCCGCGCTTGAAGCCCGGGCGGCGCAGGAACCCGGCCGGCTCGTACGCTTCCTGCCTTTTGCGAACCAAAGCGAGATGCCCGTCCGCTATGCACTCGCCGACCTGTTCGTGCTCCCCTCGCGCGGGCTGTATGAAACGTGGGGCCTCGCGGTCAATGAAGCCATGCACGCCGGCGTGCCCTGCCTGGTCAGCGACCGGGTGGGTTGTCAGCGCGACCTCGTGACCGAGGGTGAAACCGGCTGGGTGTTTCCCGCCCTGGATCAGGACGCGCTGCGCGCGGCACTCGCCCGGGCGCTGGAAACATTGCGCGACGACACCGCCGCCTTGCGGCAGCGCATCGCCGCGCGCATCGCCGGCTACACTTACGCGGCGGCCAGCGCCGGACTGCTCGCCGCTTACGCCCAGGCGACCGACCGCGAATGAAGATCACGATTGTCAGCGGTTTCTTCCTGCCGGTCCCACCCGTGGCCGGCGGCGCCATGGAAAAAATGTGGTGGCGGCTGGCGCGCATCTACGCCCAGCAGGGCCATGAGGTGACCCTGATCTCGCGCCGGTGGCCCGGCTGGCCGGACGAGGAAACCAGCGGCGGCGTGCGTTTTCTCCGCCTGCCAGGCTTCGATCACCGCCGGAAGCTCTGGCAGAACTTGCTGCTCGATGCGCGCTGGGGCTGGCGGGTGCGCGCGGCGCTGCCGGACGCGGACATTCTCATCACCAACACCGTGGCCTTGCCGGTGTTCGTGCGCGCCCTGCGCCCGAAAAGCGGCCTGCTCGTGGTTAACCTGAACCGCTATCCCAAGGGCCAGCTGCGCTGGTATCGCCGAGCTGCGCGCGTCCAGGCCGCCAGCGGAATTATCGCATCCGCCGCCCGGCAGCAGGCGCCCGCACTCGCCGACCGGATCCGGGTTGTCCCCAATTCCATCGATTGTTCCGCCTTCTCCGGTCCGTCACCCACGCGGGTGGCCGGCGCGCCCGTGACCATCGGTTTCATGGGCCGCATCAATCCGGAAAAAGGCCTCCTCACGCTGGTCGCGGCGGCGGCGCTGCTCGCCCAAAAGACGGACCTGCCGCCCTGGCGCATCGTGCTCCGCGGACCAGTCGACATTCCCCGCGGCGGCGGCGGACCGGAATTCGTGCGCGAGTTGCAGGCCCGCGCGCCGGATTTGTGGCGCGATGGGCGCGTCGCCCTGGCAGAACCGCTCTTCGATCCGGCGGCGCTGGCTCAGGCTTACCGGGAGCTCGATGTTTTTTGTTATCCCACCGAGGCCGCGGAAGGCGAAGCTCAACCGGTGGCCGTGCTCGAGGCGCTGGCCGCGGGCCTGGCCGTGGTCGCGACCGATCTGCCGTGTTTCGCCGACCAGTTGCGCTCCGGCCACAACGCCCTGCTCGTGCCACCTGCCAGCGCTCCCGGCCTCGCGGCCGCGCTCGAACAGCTGCTGCGCGACCCGGCCGGACGTTCCGCCCTCGCCGCCCATGGCCGCGAAGCGATCTGGGCGCTCGACGACCACGCCGTCGCCACGCAGCATCTCGCGGACTTCGCCGCCCTGCTCCATGAATCCCGCCCCTGAAGCCTCACCCTATTTGGGCCAAAACTGCGTGACCCCAACCTCGCGCGGTGAAGTCCTGCTGCGCTGGTTCTGGGCGTTCGTCCAGGCGACGGCATTCCGCTGGAGCCCGCGGCCGCTGCATGGTTTTCGCGCGTGGCTCCTGCGTCGCTTCGGCGCCGACATCGAGGGCCCGGTCGTCATTTTCCCGACCGCGCAAATCACCTATCCCTGGCGTCTCTCGCTGGCGCCACGCAGCATGGTGGGGCCGCACGTGAAACTCTACAATCTGGCCCGCGTCCGCCTGGAATACGGCGCCAACATCAGCCAGTTCTCCTATCTCTGCGCCGGCACGCACGATTTCAACCAGTGGTCCATGCCGCTGGTCACCGCCCCGATCGTCATCGGCCGCAATGCCTGGCTGGGGGCGGATGTGTTTGTCGGCCCAGGCGTGACGGTCGGCGAACTCGCCGTGGTGGGCGCCCGCTCCGTGGTCGTGAAGGATTTGCCTGCCCGGATGGTTTGCGCCGGAGCGCCGTGCCGGCCTCTCCGGGAGCGCACGTCCCCGGCATGAACGCACCCGTGATACCCCGGGTTTCGCGCGCGGCGCGCCGCGCATGAATCTTTGCCACATCGTGCCCAGCCTGGAGGAACGCCATGGCGGACCGTCCAAATCCGTGCGCGCCTTGGCCAACGCCCTGGCCGGACAGGACTCGCGCGTGACCTTGCTCACGACGCACGAAGCCGGGCAGGCATTGGAATCCCCCATCATCGGAAACGACTCCGCCGACATCCGCGTCTTTCCGCGCGTCACCCCGCGCTTTCTCTGCCGGTCGCCCGAAATGCGCCGCGATCTGCGCGCGGGCGGGTACGACGTGATTCATCACCACGCCCTGTGGTTGCTCACCTTGCGTTATGCCCAGGAAGCCGCGGCGGCCGGCGATCGTCCGCTCGTGCTTTCGCCGCGCGGCATGATGAATCGCTGGGCCTGGCAACATCATCGCAGCCGCAAGCGTCTCGCCAGCCTGCTGGTCCATCCCGGCGCCTTTCGCCAGGCGGCCGGCTGGCATGCCACGAGTGAGGAAGAAGCCGCCGACATCCGGGCGTTGGGATTTTCGCAGCCGGTCTGTGTCTCCCCCAACGGCGTCTCGCTGCCGGGCGACGATGAACTCGCGACGGCCCGCGCCGCTTGGCAGCGCCTCTGTCCGGCCGTCCAATCGCGTCCGGTCGCCCTGTTCTACTCCCGTTTTCACCGCAAGAAGCGCGTGCGCGAGCTGATCGACCTGTGGCGCGCCGCGTCGCGCGGCGACTGGCTGTTGCTGATCGTTGGAACCGCGGAAGACTACTCTGCCGCGGAACTTTCCGCCGAGGTCTCCGCCGCGGGTGCGGGCGATGACATTGTGGTCTGCGATGGCGCCGGCCTTCCGCCGCCTTACGCGGTCGCTTCCCTGTTCCTGCTGCCGTCCCATTCGGAAAACTTCGGCCTGGTGATCGCCGAGGCGTTGGCCGCCGGCGTGCCGGCGCTTGTCACCGACACGACACCCTGGTCCCGCCTCGCGGCGCACACCGCCGGTTGGTGCGAACCGTGGGACAACTACCCGGCGGCCCTAACGGCGGCCCTCGCCGTCGCGCCCACGGAACTTCAGGCCATGGGTCGGCGTGGCCGCGACTGGATGGCGCAGGATTTCTCCTGGGCCGGCGCCGCGCACCGGTTGCAACAATTCTACCAGCATCTGTGCGATGACCGAGCTTAAGTCCCCGGAACACTCCCGCGCTTCGCGGCGCGGAACGATCCTGCCCCGGCTCGTGTTGCTGCACTTCGGGGCGCTGGCCATTTTCATCCCGTGGGCGTTCGGCGGCCAGGCACCGTGGGCGCGCCAGTTGATCATCTGGTGGGGCACCGTGGGCATGTTCCTCTTCGGTTGGGCGGCCGCCGCCTGGCGCGGCGCCGGCTCGCATCCCGCGCTCCGCTTGCTCTGGCCGCTGTGGCTTTATGACCTGCTGGTCATCGTCAGCTGCTTCAATCCCGGGTTTCGCGAGGTCACCGTCGCCGGCGAACTGTCCCTCGTGATGGCCGATCCCACGCGCTGGCTGCCCAGCGCGGCCATCCCGCACCTCGCCATCCGTGAACTCTGGCAGTTCAACGGCCTCGTGCTGGCGAGTTTCAACCTCCTGCTCGTGCTGCACCGCCGCTCGCAGGTGCGTCGCGTCCTTTTCCTGCTCGCCGGCAATGCGGTGGTCCTCGCCGTCTTCGGCACCTTTCAAAAACTCACCGGCGCCTCCGGGCTCTGGTTTGGTGCGGTCAAGTCGCCGAACGAGCACTTCTTCGCGACGTTCATCTATCACAACCACTGGGGCGCGTTCGTGCTGATGAGCACCGCCATCTGCGTCGGCCTGCTGTTTCATTTCCACCGCCGCGGCGGCCACCGGGATTTCTGGCATTCGCCGCTGCTGCTCGGCACGCTGGTCACGCTGCTCCTCGCCACGTCCGTCCCGCTCAGCACTTCGCGGTCGTGCACCGTGCTCACCGCCCTGCTGTTGGGCAGCGCGCTCGCCCATCTCCTCTTCCGCGTGATTCGCCGCCGCCGCGAGCAGCGACAGTCCGCCGTCCTGCCCGTGCTCGGCATCATCCTCGCCGCCGCGATTGCCGTGGGGGCCATCGCCTACCTCGGCCGCTCCGTGATTGCCCAGCGCGCGCAGCTGACCTCCGAGCAGCTGGCGAAACTCAGCCATGAGGGCACCCTGACATCGCGCTTGATCCTCTACCGCGACACCTGGCACATGGCCGCCGCCAAGCCCTGGTTCGGCTGGGGCCTGGAAAGTTACGCGCGGGTGTTCCGGATCTTCAACACCCAGCGCGCGGCGGAAACCTGGGTGTGGATTCCCTACTATGCCGAGGCCCACAACGATTGGCTGCAGTCGCTGGCCGAGGTGGGATTCGTCGGCACCATCCTGCTCGTGCTGCTCGGCTTGCTTCCGCTCCGCGGACTTTGGTCACGGTTGTTCGACTCCTTGCTGCCACGCTACCTGCTGACCGGTTGCACCCTCGTGCTGGCTTATGCGTGGCTGGAGTTCCCTTTCGCCAATCCGGCGGTCGTGCTGCTTTTCTGCAGCTGCTGGTATCTCGCCGTCCGTTATCTCGAACTCGATTCCAGCCATGAGTGAAACCGCTCCTTTCTCCGTGGTGATCCTGACGCTGAACGAGGAGCGCAACCTGCCGGGCTGCCTCGCCTCGGTGGCGGGCTGCGACGACATCGTGGTGCTCGACTCCGGCTCGACCGACCGCACGGCGGAAATCGCGCGTGCGGCGGGCGCGCGCGTGTTGGTGAACCCGTTCATCAATTTTGCGCAGCAGCGGAACTTCGCCCACACCCACGGGCAGTTCCGCCATCCGTGGGTCTTTCATCTCGATGCGGACGAGCAGATGACGCCGGCGTTGTTCGCCGAATGCGCCCGCATCGCGGCGGAGAATCCCGACCGCGACGGCTTCTATGCCGCGCCCCACATGATGTTTCACGGGCAATGGCTGCGTCGGTGCACCGACTACCCCGCGTGGCAGGCGCGCTACGTGCGCCACGCCAGCTTCATTTTTGTGCAAAGCGGGCACGGACAGCGCGAGGCTCCGGACATGCGCATGGGCCGGCTTCAAGCCGGATACACCCACGACATCTCCGACCACGTGCCCGCCGAATGGGATGCGAAGCATCGCCACTACGCGCGCCAGGAAGCGGAAAAAATCCAAGGCCAGACCGACGGCGCGGCCGTATTGCTGCGACGCGCCTTCGCCGGCCCGGCGCTCGAGCGACGCCGGGCGCTCAAGCACCTCAGCTATCTTTTTCCGGCGCGCCCCTTCCTGCGTTTCGTCTACCAGTATTTTTTGCGCGGAGGATTTCTGGATGGCAAAGGCGCGTTCCGCTACTGCCTCCTGCTGGCCCGCTACGAAGGCTACGCCACCGCCGAGTTGAAGCGCCTGCGGCTTGCGCAGCGAAGCACGGGCGCCCACCCCCATGCCTGATCTGCGCGTCATTTTTGTGAACCGGGTCTACTGGCCCGCGACCAGCGCCACCGCCCAGCTGCTGACCGACCTCGCCGAGGGACTCGCCAGCGCCGGCTGGGACGTGCATGCGCTCACCGCCGGCGAATCCGTTGCCAACCATCAGGGCGTCACCATCCACCGCACGGGCACGCCGGTGAAACACGGCGGGCTGCTGGCGCGCGTCCTGAATCACCGCGCCTTCCTGCAGGCCGCGCGGCGCCAGCTCGCGGCACTGGCCAAGCCCGGCGATGTGATCGTGCCGCTGACCGATCCGCCGTTACTCGGCGCCATGGTCGCAGAAGTGGCCGGGGCCTGGGGCGCTTCCGTGGTCCACTGGATCCAGGACATTTATCCCGAGATCGCCGAGGTGCATTTCGGAACACTGGCGCGCGTCGCGCTCGCCCGCAGCAAAGCCCGGCGGGACCGCGCCTGGCGGTCCGCCGAAGCCTGTGTGACGCTGGGCGATGACATGGCCCGGTTCGTGGCGGCGCGTGACGTGCCCGGCGAGCGCATCCGGATCCTGCCGAACTGGGCGCCGCGGGAATTGCACGCGCCGGCCGCGCCGGCGTCCGTGGCGGAACGGCGTAAACAATGGGGCTGGCCCGACCGGTTTATCGTCGCCTATTCCGGCAATCTCGGGCGCGTGCATGAATTCGCCACGCTGCTCGATGCGGCGACGCTGCTTCGCGATGAACCGGGGATTGTTTTTCTCTTTATCGGCGAAGGCCCCCGGTTCGCGGAAGTGGCCGCCGTGGTGCGCGCGCGCAACCTGCCCAACGTCCACCTGCTCCCGCCCGAGCCGCGCGCCGGCCTGGCCGTTTCGCTCGCCGCCGCCGACGCGCACTGCGTCACCTTGCGCCCCGACTATGCCAACCTCGTGTATCCCAGCAAACTCGCCGGCGTGCTCGCGGCGGCTCGCCCGGTGATCTTCGTCGGCCCTGCCGACGGCGATATTCCGCGGCTCTTGCGCGCCTCCGGATGCGGTGAGGCGTTTGCTCCGGGCGATGCCGCCGCGCTCGCCGCCGCCATCCGGCGCTGGCAGACGGACCCCGGCCTCGCCACGGCGCTCGGCGCGCAGGCCCGCGCCGCCTATGCCCGCGCGTTTGCCTACGAAACGGCCCTGACGCAGTGGCAGGCGCTGCTCCGCGCCGCCGGGGCACCGGCTTCGGCTTAAGTTCAGTTTGCCTCAGCCACTATCGCACCCGTACCGTCCCAGCCGATGACCCAGGGAAGATACGCAAAACTCATGCTCGTGGCCCTTGATACGCTTTGCGTCTTCATTGTTTTCAATTTCGTCGCCTGGACCCGCAATGCCGCCCACTTGGACGGTATCATCACCGCGCCGCTCATCCTGCCGGTGATCATGCACGTGCTGGCCGTCCATTTGATCGATGGCTACAACCCGCGGACCGACATGATGTCGGTGACCTACACCAGCCTGCACACGATCGCATTGCTCACGGTGGCGGTGCTGACCCTGCTCCTGACGTTTGTGATCATTCCCGCCGGGTTTCCGCTCCAAACCAGCCGCATTGTCCTCGTGGGTTCGTGCGTGCTGCTGATCCCGACCACGCTGGTTTACCGCCGGATCCTCTACCAACGACAGCTCGCGCAAAAGCACCAGCGTTACTTCATGTTCCTGGGCAGCCCGGAAAGCTGCATCGCATTCAAGGAGGAGTGCCGGCGCAACCAGATGACGCAGGCGGTGCTCTACGCGACGCACGAAACGTTCGTCAGCCACCGGCAGAGCAGCTCGGTCTCCACCCCGCCCATGGGCGATGTCACGCACTACCTCGAGGAATACGAGGGCAACCTCGACGCCATCATTCTCCGTGAATCGAGCCAGGAGCTGCCCCCGTTCGTGGCCCAGCGCCTGATGGAGCTGCATTTCTCCGGCGTCCCGACCTACACGCTCGAGCTCTTCCACGAAGTCTACTGGCGCAAGATTCCGCTCTACCGCCTTAACCAGACCTGGCTTTTCCAGGAGGGTTTCCAGATCGCGCGCGAACCCGTGTTCGAACGCCTGAAGCGCCTGAGCGACATCGTGCTCGCGTCGCTCGGCCTGCTGCTGGCGCTGCCGTTGCTGCCCTTCGTGGCGGTGGCGATCTGGATCGGCGATCGCGGTCCCATCTTTTTCCGCCAGCCCCGCGTCGGCAAAAACCGCCGGGTTTTCCAAATCGTGAAACTCCGCACCATGAAGGTGCAACACGACGGCGCGGTCTACACCAGCGCGCAGGACAACCGCATTACGCCGCTCGGCCGCTTCCTCCGCTCCACCCGGCTGGACGAGGTGCCGCAGATCTGGAACGTGCTGGTCGGCGACATGAGCCTCATCGGCCCGCGCGCCGAATGGGTGAAGCTGGTGGAGGACTACGAACAAAAAATCCCCTGCTATCATTTCCGCCACTTGGTGAAACCGGGCATCACCGGCTGGGCGCAGGTCAACTATCCGTACGGCGCCAATCTCGACGACACCTTGCGCAAGCTCGAGTACGACCTGTACTACATCCGCTATTTCTCGTTCGTGCTCGATGCGTCGATTGTCCTGAAGACGATTCACATCATGGTGTTTGGGAAAGGACGGTGACCGCGGCGCGGGGCACGGAAAAATTTCAGCTGCGAAACGCCCGCGTGCCCGCATTCGACTAAAACATTTTTGCAGTTACCAATAGAGCCCGTGGCAAAACCAAAAACATACGACTTCATCTGCATCGGCGGCGGCAGCGCCGGTTTCAACGCCGCGCGCGTGGCGGCCGGCCTCGGCCGGAAAGTTGCCGTCATCGACGGCGCGCGCCAGCTCGGCGGGCTCTGCATCCTCAAGGGCTGCATGCCGTCCAAGACACTGCTCTACTCCGCCGAGGTCCTGCACTCCGCGCAGCATGCCAGTCGTTTCGGACTCAAGGTGACGGGTGCTCGCGCAGACATGAAGGCGGTGCACGCCCGCAAGAAACGTATCATCGCCGATTTTGCCCAGTATCGCGAAAAGGCCCTCGAACACGGAAAATTCGACCTGATTCGCGCCCACGCCTCCTTCGTCGACCCGCACACGTTGCAGCTTTCCGATGGCCGTCAGGTCCGCGGCCGATACTTCCTCATCGGCACCGGCTCGAAGGTCAGCGTGCCACCGGTGCCCGGCCTGGCCACGGCGAAATTCTGGAACAGCGACGACGTGCTCGATCTCGATTTCGTGCCGAAGAGCGTGATCGTCCTCGGCGGCGGCATTGTCGCCTCCGAACTCACGCAGTTCCTTGTGCGCATGGGCACCAAGGTCACGCTCATCCAGCGCAGCCCGAATATCCTGCGGGATCACTCCGAGGCGGCCTCGACCGTGGTGCAGCAGGCGCTGGTCGACGACGGCGTCGAGCTCTTTGCCGGTACGGAGATCAAGCAGATCAGCCACGACCGTTCCGGCGTCACCGTGCGCTTCGTCCATGATGGACGCACGCTCACGCGCAAGGCGGCGCATGGCTTCAACGCGCTCGGCCGCGAGCCGGCCACCGCGACGCTCGACCTCGCGCTCGCCGGGGTGAAGACGCGGGCCAACGGCCAGATCATCACCAACCGCTGGCAGCAAACGAGCGCGCCGCACATCTACGCCGCCGGCGACTGCGCCGGGCCGCATGAGATCGTCCACCTCGCCATCGCCCAGGGCGAGCTCGCCGCCCGCCATTCCGCCGGCGTGAAAAAACTCAAGCCGGTCGACTATTCCCTCCTGCTGAATGTCGTCTTCACCGATCCCCAGCTCGCCACCATCGGCACGCCCGAGCGCGAGCTCGACGAGCAGGGCGTGAAGTACCTGAGTGCCAGCTATCCGTTCAACGACCACGGCAAATCGATCCTGATGGAGGCGAACTACGGCTTCGTGAAGGTACTGGCCGAGCCGAAGCGCGGGCGGATCCTTGGCGCCGAGATTGTCGGCAAGGACGCCGGCGAGCTCATCCATTGCTTTTCCACCGCGCTCGCGATGCGCGCCACCGTGCACGACATGCTCCGCGCGCCCTGGTACCACCCGACCCTCGCGGAGATCGTCACGTATCCGCTGGAGGAGATCGCGGAAAAACTTTCCCCATGAGACTTGCCCGTCGCTTCGCCTTCACCTTCCTCACCGCAACCGGGCTGCAGTACTGGCCGGTGCGGGTTAAAACCGGCATCGCCGCCGGTGCACGCTGGACGCTCTTCCCCTGGTCGGCGTACTGGCGCGGCACGCAGGAACCCGCCATGCACCGCGTCCTCCAATCCTTCGGGCCCATGCAAGGGTGGAGCTGCTGGGATTTGGGCGCGCATTTCGGAATCTACAGCGTGGGCCTCGCCCGGATTGTCGGGCCGCAGGGGCAAGTGGCGGCGTTCGAACCGAACCCCCTCAGCTTCGCCCGGCTGGAACGGCATCGCGCGATGAACCAGCTCTCCTGGTTGAAGCTGTTCAACGCCGCGGTCTCCGATACGACCACGGAACAGGAACTCTACACTTACGGCAACCTCGACAGCACGACAACGCACCTGCCCTACGTCGGCGAACTTCCCGGCGCGGATACCAAACCGCTGCGGGTGCAAACCCTGGCTCTCGATGAGCTGGTGAAAGCTGGCACCATCCGCGCGCCCCAGTTGATCAAAATCGATGTGGAAGGCCACGGGCACCACGCGCTGGCCGGAGCGCGCGCCACGATCGCATCGGCACTGCCGATCATCGTCATGGGATTCCACAGTCCGCAGGAAGTAGAGGGTGCCGCCGCCGTGCTGGACCCGCTGGGCTACACCTGGGAGCCGACTGAGCCGAATCCCCCGGCGGATCGCATCGGGGCGGACTTCCTGCTGCGTCCGCCCGCGCGTCCGTAATCGCGGGTGGGAACGGAAGCGACCCGGCGACGCTTTGCCCTGATTTCGGCAGGACAGTCTGCCGCCATTCGCGTCATTCGCGCGGCGGCTGCCAGAGCTCGATGCGGTTGCCTTCGCCGTCCTTGATCCAGCCGAAGACGCCGAACTCGGATTTCTCACCGCTCTTCGGGTCGATCCACACGCCTTCCTTCTTCAAGGCGGCGAGGACTTTCTTCAGGTTGGCGACGCGGTAATTGAGCATGTGCCCCTGCTTGCCGGGGCCGAAGTACTTCGTGTCACTGGCGAAAGGACTCCAGGCGGTGCTGCCCTTCTGCTTGGGCTTTTTGGCGTCGCGCCAGTCGAACGTGCACCCGCCCCAATTCGGATCCACAGGCAGGCCGAGGTGCTTTTGATACCAAGCGCCAAGCTTGGCCGGATTTTTTGCCTTGAAGAACACGCCGCCGAGGCCGGTCACACGCTGGGATTTCATAAGCGTGTTTAACATTCCGGCTCCCGAAGATCACGGCCAAATTCCCGGGACCGCGCCGGTGTTCCCGGCCATTATGCTCTGGCCGCATCCGCGGCGCGGCGGCAGCGTCCCCGCACCGGCTTCAAAATGTCCGAAAATCTTCTGCGCAACTCATCCCGACTGCCGTCCTTGGACGGATGGCGCGCGCTGAGCATCATTGCCGTTCTCGGCAGCCACAGCACCCTCGTGCCCGGCTTTCCGCCGGACTGGATTCCGCTTTGCCAATGGATCTTCGACGGCGGGCTCGGTGTGAGGATGTTTTTTGTCATCAGCGGCTTTCTGATCACGTGGCTCCTGCTGGCCGAGCACGACCGGGCCGGGCGCATCAATCTCGGTCACTTTTATGCCCGGCGCGGATTGCGCATTCTTCCGGTTTATGGCGCCTGCCTGCTGGTCCTCGGGCTGTTGCAGGCCTGCACAGCTTACCGGCAGTCAGCGGGTGCGTGGCTGGCTAACTTCACTTTCACAACCAACTTCATCCGCAGCGGAAATTGGACCAGCGGCCATCTCTGGTCCCTGGCCGTGGAAGAGCAGTTCTACCTGCTCTGGCCCTGTCTGTTCGCCGCGCTGGCAGGGAGCGGAAAAATCCGAGGCTGTTTCTGGACACTGGCGGTGCCGCTCTGCGTGGCCCCGGCCGCCCGCATTATTTCCTACCAGAAGACAACGGCCATGCCGCTCGGGTTTCTTTTCACTCCCCATTCGTTTTTCAATTTCTTCGACTCGCTCGCCATCGGTTGCCTGGCCGCGGTTTTGCTCGCCTGGAAACCAGACACGGTTGCGGCGTGGAGCACACGCCGACCCTGGGTTGTCCTGGGCACGGGCCTGCTTCTCATCATTGTACCCCACTTACTCACGTCGCTTTTCCTGCTGGGAATTTTCACGGTGCCGTTTGGCCCTACCTGCCAGGGACTGGGGTTCGCCCTTCTGCTCCTGCAGAGCGTGCGTTCGCCCGGATTTGGCCCGTACCCCATGTTAAATCTGCGAGCCGTGTGCCTTCTCGGCGCGTTGTCCTACTCCCTCTATATCTGGCAGCAGTTTTTCTGTACCACACCGGCCACCTTTGGCGTTGGCCCGGTGTGGTGGCTGTCCTTCCCCGGCTGGTTGCTGGCCGCGCTGCTCGCCGCCGCGCTTTCCTATTTTGGGTTGGAGCGCCCCCTGCTCCGGCTTCGCGCCAAATTCCGCCAGTAGCCGCCGCGTCCCAGGCGGCTACGGTTGCGCCCGGGCGTAGGTGAACTCGAGTCGCTTCGTCGTGCCATCGGGCGCGGGTCCCTCGATGTAGGCGAGCAACGTGCCGTCGGTTTGCAGCGTATAGCCGACCGTCTGGGGAAAATCGTGCTCTTTGTTTTCAAAAACAATGGCGTTGTCGGCCAGCGTCAGGATGCGGAACGTGGTCTCCTTCTGGCCCGACGGAGTCGCGATGTAATAGAGTTCGCCTCCGGGACCCTCGCGGATCTGGGTGAACTCGTATTCGACGACGCGCCCCTTGCTGACGGTGCGGCCCATGCCGAGCATCACGCCGCCGGCCGGCGCCATCCATTGCTCCTCGATCACGCGGCCCGCCTTTTCCTGACGCCAACTGCCGGCCAGCCAGGTGATCTTCGTAATCGCCGGCGGCGGCGCGGGCTTGGCGGGCTTTTTGTCAGCCGCCAGCAAACCGCTCGCAGCCACCAGCGACAGGAACACAAGGCGCAGGACCAGGCGCATGGCTCAAAGCACCGGCGGCGGCGGCGTGTTCGTCTCGAACTCGAGTTCGAAACCGCCCAGTGGTTTCGCGAGGAGATTGTAGACCAGCGCCCCCAGGGCGCCGAAGACGAAGCCCATGACACCGTAGATAACCGGGACGAAAACGATGGCGCCGATGCCCATGCCAAACATGAGCGGCATAACCGTGGCGTTGCCACTCTGGCGCGCCGCCATTCCTCCCATCGTCATGAAGAAAAGGAAGAATGGGACAAAGATCAGCGAAATCAGCGCATAGAACACACCAATCATCTTGCCCGCCTGGAGCGGGGCGATCCGTTTGAGTTTTAAGTTCATGGCCGCAGCTTGACCAACGGCCCGTGCGGCGCGAGCCACTTTTCCCAAGCTCAGACAAGCTGGAAGCAAACGTAGGCGAAGAACAGGCCGATCAGGCCTACGATCGTCTCGCACACGCTCCACGTCTTGAACGTCTGCGTCACCGTCAGGCCGAGGCAGTCCTTCACGATCCAGAAGCCGGCATCGTTGAGATGCGACAGGAAAAGCGAGCCGCACCCGATGGCGACAATGATCAGCGCAATATGCGAAGAGTGCAGTTCGGGATGCAGCGCGATCACCGGCACCAACAACGCCGAGGCCGTCGTGATCGCCACGGTGGCGGAACCCGTCGCCACGCGGATGAACGCCGAGATCAACCAGCCGTACAGCAGCGGTGACAGGTGCAGCGATTCGCCGAAGCGCCCAATCGCATCCGCCACGCCGCTGTCGCGCAACACGCGGGCAAAACCGCCGCCACCGCCGACCACGAGGAGCGTCATGCCGATGGCGGCCACGCTGGTCTCGCTGAATTTCAGCAGCCGCGCGCGATTATAACCGCAGCTGGCGCCCAGCGACCACAGCGCGAAAATCACCGAGCCCATCAGCGCAATCATCGGATCGCCGATGAAGTTGGCCGCGTCGCGCAGCGGATGCCCCTTCGGCAAAGTCAGCTCGGCGAGGGTCGCGAGCAGCATCAGGAGCACCGGCAGCAAAATGGAGAACAGCGTCAGGCCGAAGCCTGGGCGACGCAGCGACGGATCGGCCTGGTCGGGCAGCGCGACCTCGGGCGGATGCGCCTCGACGTTCTTCACCGCCCACTTCGCATAGAGCGGACCGGCCACCATCGCGGTCGGGATGCCGACCACGAAACCCCAAAATAGCACGAGGCCCATGTTGGCCTTGAGCATTTCGACGGCGACCACCGGTCCGGGATGCGGAGGCATCAGACCGTGCATCACGGAAAGACAGGAAAGCAGCGGCAACACCAGCAGCAGGAAAGGCTGTTTCGTTTCACGTGTGAGCGTGAGCAGGATCGGCAGCAGGAGAATCAGGCCGACCGCGAACCAGGTCGTCAGGCCCACTGCCAGCGCCAGCGCGATCATGCACCACTGGATGTGTTTCGGGCCGAAAAAGGCGGCGAAGCGCTTTGCCAGCACCTCCGCCCCACCCGACTCGGCCAGCAATTTGCCCAGCATCGCGCCCAGGCCGAGCACCGCGGCAATGCCACCGAGCGTGGCGCCGAGGCCGTCGCGGATGGACCGGGCAACGCCGAGCATCGTGTAAGGTGCACCGCCCGAAGTGCGTCCCATCAGCACCGCGCCGCTGCCGACGATGAGCGAGGCGATGACGAGCGAGATGAAGGCGTTCAGCTTCAGCCAGGTGACGAGCAGGACCAGCGCGGCAATCGCCGAGAGCGCCAGCAGGATGAGCTTCAGGTCGTCGGGGTTCATGCGCAGGAACCTCCCAGCGGATTCTCCAGAGTCGAAACAATGCTCGGGGCAGAGCCAGTCGGGGTAGACATCGGGGCTGACCTTAGGTCAGCCAAGTAACAAGTAACAAGGGCCAAGTATCAGGAAACTTTTCGCATTATAGCGCAGCTCGCCCCCCACCTTGGTACTTGATACCTGTTGCTTGAAACTTCTTCTGATCCCGCGCCGGGGGATCAGAAGAAGCACGCTTCCGCCAGCGCCATCGACGGCGCAAGCAGCTGGGCGCCGGCTTGCAGCTCGGTGCGGCCGCTTCCGAGGTCGCCGGTGAACTGGGATTGTTTCTGCGTGAGGTCGGCTTCCCACTGGAAAATTTTCTTCGTGTCAGCGTAACCAAAGCTCAGCTCGAAGCAGCCCTGGCATTGCTCGGCCTTCACCTTGAATTCGATCCTGTTCAGGTCGGCGCCCGCGCGCGCGAGGCCCTTCTTGACCCAGCCGAGCAGGCACGCGGCCTCGGCGCCGAACTTTTCCTGGTGCCGGATGAGCACAGTCTGCAAACCGCCCGTGATCTGGGCCGGCGAATAGCGGCTCAGGAACTGGCCGAGGTTCTGGCGCAGCGGCAGCGTGCGCGTGTACGCGAGGTCGCGCACGGCCGAGAGATTCGGCCACGGGTACGTGAAGGTGTCCGGCGGCGCGATGGCGCTGTCGAACAGCACGCGCTTCGAGCGGGTCAGCAGGTAATCGTAGTCGGCGATGCGGGCCGAGCTGGCGAAGGCGTGCGCCCAGTAATATAGCGGCAAGTCGGTCGACAGACAAACGGAGACCTGCGCCTCGAGGTGCTGGCGCACGGCCATCGTGTAGTGCAGGATCACGAACTCGACGCAGCGGGTGTCGCTCTTCGATTTGCCGAAGAAGCACTCGCCGTAAATCTTGGCGCGAATCTCCGGCGCGGCCTTTTCGTCGTAATCCGGGCACAGCACCACCACGCGGCACGGATAACGGTGCGCGAACTCCACCGTGTGCTTGAACTGCGCGAGCGCATCAGCCGCCGTCGAATTGCGGCCGAGATGCAGCACGAGGTTGAGCTGCACCGCGCGGCTTTCCTGCGCCGGCGTGTCCGCCCAGAGCTTCTTGAAGCCGGCGGAAATGCCGCCGACGGGGACCTCTTGGCCAGGCAAAGCGTCAAAGAATTCGGGCATCGGGACAGAAATTGTTCAGAGTTCGTTGTTCATCGTTCATTGCCAATTTCGGGCGGTCGAAACGACCAATGAGAATTGAACAATGAACTTTGAACGATGAGGGAATTGGCGCGGCTTACGGTTCGCGCCAGTTGTGGCCGTGCGATTCGAGCAAGGCGTCGGAAGACTTCGGGCCCCACGAGCCGGACACATACGTGTCGAGCCCGTTGCGACCCTGCTTGGCCCAATATTCGTGGATCGGCGTGATCAGCTGCCACGAGCGCTCGGTCTCGTCGCCGCGGATGAAGAGCGTGCCGTCGCCGATCATGGCATCGAGCACGAGGCGCTCGTAGGCTTCCGGCGTGTTGGAGCCGAAGGTCGTGGCGTACTTGAAGTTCATCTTCACCGGCTGCGTGCGCGTCTCGAGGCCGGGGATCTTGGCGTTGAGGATGAGGCTCAGGCCCTCGTCGGGCTGGATCTGGAACGCGAGCGTGTTGGGCGCGAGTTGGAAGCGCTCGGATTCCGCAAACAGGCTGCCCGGCGGACGCTTGAAGCGGATGGCGATCTCGCTCACGCGGCGCGCCATGTGTTTGCCGGAACGGAGATAGAACGGCACGCCCTGCCAGCGCCAGTTGTTGATGCTGAGACGGAGCGCGGCGTAGGTCTCGGTGGTCGACTGCGGGGAAACGTCCTTCTCCTGGAGATAACCCTGCACCGGCTTGCCGCCGATGAGGCCGTCGGTGTACTGCGCGCGGGCGACATCGGGATCGGGACCATCGAGACGGAACGGCTGGATGGCTTTGAGGACCTTCACCTTTTCGTCGCGCATGGACTCGGCATCCATCGAGACCGGCGGTTCCATCGCGGTGAGCGCGAGGAGCTGCATGGTGTGGTTCTGGATCATGTCGCGCAGCGCACCGCTCTGCTCGTAGTAACCGGCGCGGGACTCGACGCCGACCTGTTCGGCGACGGTGATCTGGACGTGATCGATGAAATTGCGGTTCCAGATCGGCTCGAAGATCGAGTTGGCGAAACGCTGCACGAGCAGGTCCTGCACGGTCTCCTTGCCGAGGTAGTGGTCGATGCGGAAAACCTGCTGTTCCTCGAACACCGTGGTCAGTTCCTTGTTCAGCGCCTGGGCGCTGGCGAGATCGCGGCCGAACGGTTTTTCGATGATGCACTTCGACTGGTGGCGCTGGCCGACGTATTTCGCGGCGAGCCCGCTGGCGCCGAGGTTCTGGATGATCGGCGCGAAGACATTTGGCGGCGTGGAAATGTAGAAGAGCGACTGCAGCTGCTGGCCGGCGTCCTTTTCCAAACCGGCGATGCGCGCGCTGAGTTTGTCGAAGGCAGCCTTCTCGTCATAGCCGCCGCTGAGGTACAGCGTGCGCGGCTTCAGGCGCGCCCAGACCTCGGGGCTGAGCTCGCGGCGGGAGAATTCCTTGATCGCGCCCTCGGCGATCTTTTGAAATTCCGCATCGGGCATCGGCTTGCGACCGAAACCGATGAGATAGAAATCGGCCGGCAGCAGGCCGTCGTGCGCGAGATTGTAGATCGCGGGGATCAGCTTGCGGGCCGTGAGATCGCCGGACGCGCCGAAGATGACGACGACCGTCGGCGGAGAGCCGCGATGCTTGCTCAAACCATGCAAAAACGGGTGGCTGGTTTCTTGTGCCATATGCAAACCGCAAGTTCTTCCCGAAGCACCAATCTCGCAAGGAATTATTCAGGCCGGGCGCAGAGATGTGACACGGCGCGCGCGGAGTTAGCAGTTGAAGACTTGTCGTCATCAGCCGCGCTGTCGCGCCACGACAGGGCAACGGACACCCACACTCGGCCTCTGTCCTCCGTCACTTGTCGTCTGTCTTCTGAACCGAGCCCGGCTCGGGAAACGGCGCCGCCGTCGGGCGCGCGAGATGATAGCCTTTCGGAAAGAGCGGCGCGTTCTCGTAGTGCATCACCTGCGCGGGCAGGCGCGCGCTCAGCGTCACCTCCACGATGTCGAGGCGGAAGGTGCGCGGCGGCGGCGTGAGCTGGCCGAGGTAAGCCTGCACGGCGCGGCGCAGCACGCGCTTCTTGCGCTCGTCGACCGACTGGTAGCCGCTGACCAGTGCGCCCTCGGCGCGCGCTTTCACCTCGACGAAAACCAGCACGTCGCCGTCGCGGCACACGAGGTCGATTTCGTCGCGCTCGTCGCGCGGGCTGCGCCAGTTGCGGGTCACGATGGCGTAGCCCTGGCGGCTGCGCAGAAAGTCCGCAGCCGCCTGTTCGCCGCGCGCTCCGGCCTCATGTTGGGGCGTGAGCGCCTTAGTCGGCACGCGCCTTGACCACAGGGATTTGAGCCAGCGAATCATTTGCAAGTTCGCCCTCGACCAGCTTAAAAATAGGCATTACAAGCAAGCGCGATTTTCAAGTGATGGCTTCGCTTTACCCGCAAGTCTCGACGCGCACCTCTCAAATTACCCATGGCCACCTCCAGTAACCTCACGGGCACGCTGCGCCGCTCCCTTCTCATCAAGGTCATTTCCAAGCCGGCGCCGAGTCGCGAGGACGTCAATACGGTCATCGAGCTCACCGCCAGCAAAGTCGTCGAATCGCTCCAGGCCCAGTCCATGACGCTGTACCTCGTCGAGGGCGGCGAAATCGCGTTCAAGCAGGTCTACTACTCCCCGACCCTCTGGGGCACCGACAAGGCCAAGGAAAACACCTTCAAGGAAACGCAGCGCAAGCTCCTGTCGCTGAAATTGCCTGCTGGCACCGGCAACGTCGGCAAGGTGATCGCGACCGGCGAGCCGCTCTTCTTCAGCGGCAAGGGCCCGGACGCCGCCACGCTCAAGAAAATGGACGTCGGCTTCGAGGTGAACTCGATGCTCACCGTCCCGCTGAAGACCAACATCGTCATCGGCGCGATCCAGGTGCTCAACAAGGAGCCGGCCGCCGGCACGGGCGGCCAGTTCACGCCGAAGGATCTCAGCGTGCTCATGGAAGTCGCCGAGTACTCCTCGACGCTCATCCAGCGCATGCTCGACCCGAAGTTCCAGCTCGGGCCCGAGGACACCGCCAAGTTCATCTCGAAGTTCACCGAACTCCCGCTCGTCACCAAGATCGATGAGAACGAGATCGACGACAAGGTGGTGACGATGATCGGCGACGCCGTCATCCGCCGCGAACAGGTTTTCCCGGTCAAGAAGGTCGGCACCAACGGCGTCTCGGTCTTCATGACCAACCCGCTGGACTACGCGAAGCGCGAATCCTTCCAGCAGGCCACCGAGCTCCACATCGAGGACGTCCGCGTCATCCCGGCCAACCTCCTCGACGATCTCCTCAAGAAATACTTCGCCAACAGCAAGGCCGCGCCCGCCGCCGGCAGCGGCGGCGACAACCAGGAAGTCGCCCTCGACGAGGTGACCGAGCTCATCTCCGGCGCCTACGACACCGGCGGCGGTGGCGGCGAAGTGAAGGCGTCCGACCTCGAGAGCGAGGACTCCGCGCCCGTCATCCAGCTGGCCAACCGCATCGTCGAGGACGCCTACATTGCCGGCGCCTCCGATATTCACATCGAGCCGATGGAAAAGGAGCTGTTCGTCCGCTACCGCATCGACGGCATGTGCCAGGAAAAGCTCCGCCTGCCCAAGCAAGTCACGGGCGCGCTCGTCGCGCGTCTCAAGATCATGTGCAACCTCGACATCTCCGAGCGCCGGTTGCCGCAGGACGGTCGTATCGTTTTCAAGAAATACACGAAGAAGAACATCGACATCGATTTGCGCGTGGCCACCGGCCCGATGAATCACGGCGAGAAGGTCGTCATGCGTATTCTCGACAAGCAGAAGTCCACCCTGCCCCTCACGGCGCTGGGCTTCTCCGACGACAATCTCACGAAATACCGCGACTGCGTGCGCCAGCCGTACGGCATGATCCTGCACTGCGGCCCGACCGGTTCCGGCAAGTCGATGACCCTTTACGCCGCGCTCGCGGAGATCAACACGCCCGACGTGAACATCCAGACCGCCGAGGATCCGATCGAATACACGCTCCCCGGCCTGAACCAGATGCAGATGAACAAGCAGATCGGCCTGGATTTCCAGCGCGCGCTGCGATGCTACCTGCGTATGGACCCCGACATCATCCTCGTGGGTGAAATTCGCGACAAGGAAACCGCCCAGATCGCCTGCGAAGCGGCGCTCACCGGGCACTTGCTCGTCTCCACGCTCCACACCAACGATGCGCCGTCCACCGTCTCGCGTATGGGTGAAATGGGCATCGAGCCCTTCAATATTTCCGCCGCGCTCGTCTGCGTGTGCGCCCAACGCCTCCTCCGCCGCGTCTGCAAAAACTGCAAGGTGAAGTACAAGCCCGAGGGCCGCGAATGGGAGATCCTGAAAAAGGCGCTGGCCCTCGAAGGCGACGCGCCCGAGATCTTCAAGGCCGCGGCCGGCGGCTGCCACATCTGCGGCGGCCAGGGCTACAAGGGCCGCGTCGGCATCCACGAGCTGATGGTCAACAACGAGGAAATCGTCGAGGCGATCAACGCCGAGGTGGAAGTCGCCGACCTGAAGCGCGTGTGCATGAAGAGCGGCATGAAAACGCTCCACCAGGACTCGATGCTCAAGGTCAAGATGGGCCTCACCACCATGGAAGACGCCCTCGCCAACGTCCCGCCGGACATGATCGCCCAGGAAGGCGGCGGCGAAAAGAAGGCCAAGGCCGGCCACGGCCACTAAGCCCCGAGCGCTTTAAAACAACCCCACCTTACTCCCGCGTTCTACCCCTCACGGGAGCCAAGCAAAGAAGGCGCGATCCGCAAGGGTCGCGCCTTTTGCGCATCGGAAGCCGATGCGAACCCGCCATAGCCCGCAGCGCGACGGCGGGGCCTCATATCCGTCGCTGACCCTCGAACCAACACACCCCGTCGCTTCGCGCCACCCCTCTTGATAGAGGGGATCCAATCCACGTGAGCGCAAATCCCCTCTATCAAGAGGGGTGCCCGCAGGGCGGGGTGTGTAAGGCACGTTCGCTGGCGGCAGCTGTCCAAGCCTTTCGCCTCGCGTCCAGATTTACTCCGTCCCATTTCTCCCTCCCGCATGAACGTCCCGAAAGGCCTCAAACGCCCCGCCGTGGTCACCGCGCTCGTGGAAACCTTTGGTTTCAGCACGGCCCTGGCCTCGGCCGTGGTCGTGCTCTTCTCCGTGCTCGCCGCGCTGGCCATTCTCTGGGTCGTGCGCTCCGCCCCGCCGCGCACGCTGGTGCTCACGAGCGGCCCCGAAGGCAGCTCGTTCGCGCGCTGGGCCGAGGCTTATCAAAAGGCGCTCGCGGAACATGGCGTGACGCTCGAAGTGCGGCCTTCCGGCGGTTCGCTCGATAATCTCCAGCGCCTGCAGGCCAAGGATCGTCGCGTCGACATCGGGTTCGTCACCGGCGGCGTCACCGAGGGCCAGAACCTCGCCGGCCTGCAATCCCTCGGCAGCGTCGCCTACCAACCGCTGCTGATCTTCTACCGTAATCCCGCCCCGATCACGAAGCTCTCCGAGTTCGCCGGCAAACGCCTCGCCATCGGCAGCCCGGGCAGCGCCACGCGCACGATCGCCACGTCGCTGCTCTCGGCAAATGGCGTCAGCAACACCACCGCGACTTTCTCCGACCTGGATTCACAGGCCGCCACCACTGCGCTCCTCGAAGGCAAGCTGGACGCGGAGTTTCTCATGGGCGACTCGGCATCGATCCAGACGCTGCGCAATCTCGTGCGCTCGCCCGACATCCAGCTTTTCGATTTTCACCAGGCCGACGCCTACGTCCGCCGCTTCACCTACCTGAACAAAATTGCATTGCCGGAAGGTTCGTTCGACCTCGGCAAAAACCTGCCCGCCGCCGATGTCGAAGCCGTCGGTCCCACGGTGGAGCTCGTCGCCCAGGAAGATCTCAACTCCGCGCTGTGCGACCTGATCCTTGAAGTCGCGCAGGAAGTCCACGGCAAGGCGAGCATCCTGCAGAAACGCGGGGAGTTCCCCGCCCCGCTCGAGCACGACTTTCCGCTCAATCCCGACGCGCTCCGCTACTACAAATCCGGCAAGGGCTACGCTTACCGCATCATCGGCAACTTCTGGATCGCGAACCTCACGAACCGCGTACTCGTGGCCATCGTGCCGCTCGCCCTCGTGCTGATTCCCGTGCTGCGCCTGCTGCCCATCGCCTACCAGCTGAGCGTCCGGCTCCGGATCTACCGCTGCTACCGCCCGCTCCTGCGCATCGAGCGCGACCTCTTCGGCGAACTCACGCCCGAGAAAGTGCAGGACATCCAGCAGCGCCTGGACGAAGTCGAGGCACTCGTCGACAAGCTCAAGGTGCCGGCATCCTTCGCCGGCCAGTTCTACGAGCTGCGCGTGCACATCGCGTTCGTACGGCAGCGGCTGGAAGCGGCCGCCCACACACCCCGCCCTGCCGGGCACCCCTCTTCATAGAGGGGACTTCGGCTTCAGGGATTTAAATCCCCTCCATCAAGAGGGGTGGCGCGCAGCGCCGGGGTGTGTTGGCTTACTCAAGCCCCCGCCGGCGTCTGCATCTTCGCTCCGCGAACGGAGTCGGCGATCGTGACGGCCTCGGCTTCACCGCTTTCCTTGTTGAAGCGCATGGAGACGGTCTTGGACACGCCGCGTTCCTGCATCGTCACGCCGTAGAGCGCGTCGGCGGCCGACACGGTGCTCTTGTTGTGCGTGATGATGATGAACTGCGAGTCCTTCACGAACTGCTTCAGGAGGTTGGTGAAACGATGGATGTTCGATTCGTCGAGCGGCGCGTCGAGTTCGTCGAGCAAGCAGAACGGCGACGGCTTCACCATGTAGAGCGCGAAGAGCAGCGCCACGGCGGTGAGCGTCTTCTGACCGCCCGACAGCAGCGTGATGCCCTTGAGCTTCGTGCCCGGGGGCTGCGCCACGATCTCGATGCCGCTCTCGAGCGGATCTTCGGCGGTCACCAACTCGATCTCCGCGCGGCCACCGCCGAACAGGATGTTGAAGGTGTAGGCGAAATTCTTGCGGATCTGCTCGAAGGTCACCTTGAACTGCTCGAGCGAGGTGTTGTTGATGTCGTCGATCGCCTTCAGCAAGTCGGCCTTGGCGTTCGTGAGGTCGTCACTCTGGGTCTTGAGGAACTCATAGCGCTGCTTGAGCTCGGAGTATTCCTCGATGGCCACGAGATTGACCGCACCCATCGTGCCGATGCGCTGGCGCAGGGCATCGACTTCAGTCTTCACCTCGCCCCAGTTGGTCTGGTCGAGCGCCGCCAGATCCTTCTCCGTCGGCTCGCCCTTGTTTTCCTTCTTCTTGCGACGCTTCGGTGCCGCCGGAGCGTCGGATTGGGCCGCATCGGCCGGCAAGGCGGCGGGAGCCGCGGTCTCGCCCTCGTCTTCATCGAGGTCGAGGTCCTTCATGCCTTCCGGCTCGTCGTCGGCGTGCCAGAGCAGGTTCTTCCAATCGAGCGAAGCCACGTCGATCTGGAACTCGTGCGTGATTTCGTCGCTGAGGAAACGGACGCGGGCGCCGATCTCGGCGACCTTGACCTCGTGCTTGGAAAGTTCGGACAACGCCGCCTCGGTCTCGCGGCGCAGCGAGCTGAGGCCGGACTCGACCTGGTTGATCTCGGTCTCGATGGCGGAAAGGTCGACGCGGACCTTCTCCACGTTTTCCTGGGCGACACCGAGCGTGACCGCGATTTCCTCGGCGCGCGCGCGCTGGCCGGTGCTCTCCTGCTCGAGCGCGGCGATCTGCTCGTTCCAGGTCTCGATCTCGATCTGGCGCTGATCATGGAGGTCGGCGAGCTGGACGCGGCGGCGCTCCATCTCGGTTAGGCCGCGATCAAGCACCTCGACCTTCTGGCGGCGTTCGGCGAGTTCGAGGCGGGCCTGGGCCAGCGCTTCCTTCTTCTGGTCGCGGTCGCCGCGGCGGTCGTTGATGGTCGTCTCGACGCCGGCAATTTTCTGCTTCTGCGCCTCGACGCCCGCGTGGGCCTCGTTGAGCTGCGCCTGGGCCTTGGCGAGACGCTCGAGCGCCTCGTCGTGCTCCTTCTTCAGGCCCGTCAGCTCATTCTCCATGCGCTGAAGCTTGTTGCGCGCGTCGTCGTGCGAGCGCTGCGCGTTCTTCTCTTCCGTGTGCAGGGCCGCGGCCAGCTGCGAAGCGGAGAGCACATCCTTGCGGCGGGCCTCGAGCGTCTGCTCGGCCTCGGCCAGGGCGGCGTTGATCTGGTCGATCAACGCGCGCTGCTCGTCATGCGCGGCCTGATCGGCCACGACCGCCTTGCCCGTCTCGCGCAGGTCGACCTCGCGCTGGACGATGCTGTTGGCCGGCTTCTTGTGATGGCCACCGTAAATGAGACCGCGGCGGTCCACGAGGTCGCCCTTCGGCGTCGCCACCATGAGAAAGCTAAACGCCGGGTTCTGTTGCCAGTAATTGAGGAACGCGCCGAGATCGTCGGCGAGGTAGCACGCGCTGAGCACCGAGGCCGCCGGGTGCGAGGCATCCAGGTTCGAGACGGCATCGAGCGCCGGCTTGAGGCCGGGCGGAAGCTCGGCTCCCGCCGACGCCTGAGAGCTGAACCCGGAAACCTGAAGGCAAACGCTGCCGATCTGATCGGATTCCAGCTGCGAGAGAATCTTCTGCGCGGTGCCAAGATCGGCGACGCTGATGGCTTCGACGGAGGAACCGAGGATCGCCTCGAGCGCCTTGGCGTACTCGGCGCGGACCTCGAGACCCTGCGTGATCGGGACAAATTTCTGTTCGCCAAAGATACCGGAGAAACGGCCCTGCAGCAGCGCCTTGGCGCCTTCGCCGAAGCCTTCCCACTTTTCCTGCAGCTGCTGGAGCAGTTTCAGGCGCGCAGTCTTCTGCGCGAGGCTGCGGTCGATTTCCTGGAGCTTGCGCTGGCCCTCGCGGAATTTCTGCGTGGTCTCCTGCAACACGGCCTGCGCGGTCTGCGCGGCCTCGTTGGCGCGGCTCTGCTCGGCGCGGGCATCCTGCACCTTCTGGCTCGCTTCCGCGAGCGCGGAGGCGGACGTTTCCACGGCCTGGCGGAGCTGGTCGAGCTCCTGGGAAAGCGTGTCGAACTTGTGCTGGCTCGTGCGCGCATCGACCTCGAGGCCGGAGCTGTCCGTGCGCAGGCGGGCCACGACGCTCTCGACCTGCAGCAAATGAAATTTCTCCTGGTTGAGCTGCTGCTCGAGGCGGGTCATCTCGCCCTCGAGAACGGCCAGCTCGCGGTTGCGGTCCTGGAACACGGCGTCGGAGCTGCCGAGCATCGTCAGCTGCATCTGTTTGTCTTGCGAACCGGTGTCCACCTGCGAGGCGAGCTCCTTGAGCTGCATCTCGAGTTCGGCGATGTCGTCCTTGCCGGCCGTAAGCCGCTCGGCGAGACCGGTGCGCTTCACCTCGGCCATGCCGGACTGGTTCTCGGCGCCTTCTTTTTGGGAGCGAAGATCGAACACCGCCTGCTGGGCGTCCTGCACGCGCTGCGTGAGCGCGGTGCGCTCGGCCTTGCGCTCGTCGAGACCGGAAGTCTTTTCCGCGAGCAGCGCGCGGCGGGTTTCCGCCTCGCCGCGCAGGCCGGCCACCTTGCCATCGAGCTCGGTGAGGATCGCGCTCTGGCCATGCCACTGGTACGCACCGTGGGCCAGCGCGAGCTGGCGCAGGCGGAAGCTGAGGCGCTTGTAGCGCATGGCCTTCGCGGCCTGGCGGCGCAGCGAGCCGATCTGGCGGCCGACTTCGTTGATGACGTCGGTGACGCGCGCGAGATTCTGGTCGGTCAGCGCCAGCTTGTTCATCGCCTCGCGGCGCTGGCTCTTGTACTTCGTGATGCCGGCGGCCTCCTCGAACACCACGCGACGTTCCTCGGGCTTCGACGACAGGATCTGGTCGATCTGGCCCTGCGCCATGATCGAGTAGCTGGTCCGGCCGACGCCGGTGTCCATGAAAAGCTTGTGGATGTCCTTCAGGCGGCACGGCTGGCCGTTGAAGTAGTACTCGCCGCCGCCATCGCGGTTCACACGGCGCATGATCTCGATCTCGTGGAATTCGCTGCCGAGCTGCTTTTCGCAATCCGTCAGAAGCAAAGCGACCTCGGAGAACTGGGCCGGCTTGCGGGTGTCGGCGCCCTCGAAAATGACGTCCTGCATCTTGCCGCCGCGAAGGGCCTTGGCGCTCTGTTCGCCAAGCACCCAGCGGATGCCGTCGGCGATGTTGCTCTTGCCGCAACCGTTGGGACCGACGATGGCGGTGACGCCGGGCTCGAAGGTGAGGGTCGTGTTGTCCGCGAAACTTTTGAAACCGTGAAGCTTGAGCGCCTTGAGATGCATTAGAACGTAAACTGAAAAATTGAGGGAGCGCGCGAAGCCGGCGCAACGGAAAAAGCGGCGATTTCCCTGCCGAAAACTTGCTCACAATGGCGATTTTGGGCTGGTCAATCCCCGGCGGTCGCCTAGCGGGCCGCCTCCCTTCCCCGCTAGGTGAAAAAGTAGCGGATGGCGTGGAAGAAGACCGGCGCGGCGAAGCTCAGCGAGTCGACCCGGTCCATCACCCCGCCGTGGCCCTCGATGAGGGTGCCGTAGTCCTTCACCCCGCGGTCCCGCTTGATCGCCGACATGACCAGGCCGCCGAAAAATCCCGCCAGCGTGATCGCCAGCGACAGGAGGCCCGACTGCACCGGCGTGAACGGTGTCGCCCACCAAAGCCCGGCGCCGAGGGCGCTCGCCGTCAGGATGCCGCCGACCAGGCCCTCCCACGTCTTGCTGGGACTGACAGTGGGCGCGACCTTGTGCCGGCCGAGGGTCTTGCCCCAGGCATACTGGAACACGTCACTCAGCTGCACGACGACCAGCAGGTAGACGAGCAGCTGGGCATTCCGCCCTTCGTAGCCGGCGATGCGCAGTGTCAGCAGCGCCGGCGCATAGCTCAGGCAATACACGCACACCATCAGGCCCCACTGGATCTTGGCCGAGCGCTCGAGGAAGCGTTCGCAGTCCCCGGCAAGCGCCGTGCGCACCGGGACGAACAGGAAGACGTACACGGGAATGAAAATCGAAAACATCCCGTACCAATCCGTCACAATGAAGTAGTATTGCGCCGGCGTGATCACGAAGAACGCCCAGAACAACGCGCGGTGATCGCCGCGCCGGGTCGGGGCCAGCGTGATGAACTCCCGCAGGCCGAGAAAGGACAGGAGCGCGAAAAAGCCGATGCAGCCCGGACGCCCGAGCGCCAGCGCCGCGGCGAGGATCGCGGCCATGACCCACCACGCGCGGGTCCGGGCGTTGAAGTTGGCGACGGTGGCGCGGGCGGAATCCGTCTTCGCCAGGAAGGCGAGGATCGCGCCGCTGATCGACCCCACGATCAGGATGGCCGCGATGACGGCGCCGAGGCAAAGGAGCTGGGAATGGGTCGTCATGAAGCGAGGTCGCGCAGGGCCAGCAGCGCGGCGCGGGCGCGTTCAAGGAAGGCCTCGCGGCTTTCCCCGGGTTGCAGGCGGAGACCCGCGCCCAACGTCACGCTGCCGAGCATCGGCACGGGCAGGACTTCGCCCTTGGGCAGGACGCGGTTTACGTTGTCGATCCACACCGGCACGAAGTCGATGTCGGGCCGGTGCGCCGCGAGGTGGTAGATGCCGCTTTTGAAGGGACCGGGCTCGTCGCCCTGCATGCGTCCGCCTTCCGGAAAAATGATCAGCGAGCTGCCCTCGTCCACCGCGGCGAGCATCGGCGTCAAAGGATTGTTCTTCACCGTGACGTTCTTCCGCTCGATCAGGACCGAGTTGAAAATCCGCCCGGCGAAATACTGCCGCACCGCATTGCGCGTCCAGTAATCGTGGGCCGCCACCGGCCTGGTCTTCGCGCGCAACGCCGCCGGCAGCGCCGCCCAGACCACCACGCCGTCGAGGTTGCTGGTATGGTTCGCGAAATAGACGCGCGCGCCTTCCGCCGGAGCCGCTCCACGCCAGGTTGCCCGAACCCCGGTCAACAACCGGACCAGGCCGATCACCGCCGATCGGACGATCACGCCCGGGCCTCCAGCGCGGCGATCACCCAGCGGGTCCGCCGCACGATCGTCACGGCGGCGCCGATCACCACGACAAGGAGCGCAACCGTCATGGCATGGGCCGCCCAGCCGCGAAACACGAGCGCCGTGCCCGCCAGGCAGGCGGCGATCACCACCGCCATGCGTTGGGGTTTCGCCATGGGCCCGAGAAAGCACTGCCCCGCTCCGGCGGAGGCGCCGAGCGCCCGCACGTAAGCCGTCCCGACGGCCAGCACCGCCGCCAGCCAGCCGAGCGTCACGGCCCCATCCACCGAGCCGGCCGCGTAGCCGCAGCCGAGCAGGATGAAGACATCGGAGAAGCGGTCGGGCAGTTCGTTGTAGATGTCGCCCGACTTCGTTTTGAAACCGCCCTCGATGGCGACCATCCCGTCGAAAAGATTGCAGAGCAGACGGAGCCCCACGCCGCAGGCCGCGACAAAGAAAAGCAGGCTGCCCGTGCCGGCGCCCACGCGGGGCGTCAACCACAGCGACAGGCCGGTGCCGAAGGCGAACACCGAGCTGAACACCGAGATGGTGTTGGGCCTGATGCCGGCGCGGGTGAGCGCAGCGGCGATGGCGGCGGCCCACTTGGTGTCTCGGGAAGTTATCGGGCGGCGGCCGGACGGAGCCTCGGGCATGATGGCGCGATGGTTTCGCAGCCGGAAAGTCCCTGCAAATCCAAACTCAACCGATGACACGCCGGCGGCTGTCCGATCACTGGTCCGCTTCCAACCGCCGGCCCATGCTGATCGCGCCCTCGACGACAAAATCGAGGCGTTCGTAGAAGGCCACGGCCGCCCTGTTGTCCGGACGGATCTGCAGATTGATCTTCGGGCAGCCGGCGGCGCGCAGCAGACGCTCGGCTTCGGCCATAAGTCGCCGCCCCAGTCCGGTGCGCTGCAACGCAGGCGCAACTCCCAGGTAGTTGATCCAACCGCGATGACCTTCATAGCCCGCCATGACGCTGCCGACGATGCGCCCGCCCTGCTCGGCGACGAGGAAGAGCTCCGGTTGCACCTTCAGCTTCCGCGCGATGTCCTTCTTGGGGTCGTTCTGCGGCCGCACCAGCCCGCACTCGCGCCAAAGGGCGATGACGGCGGTTTCGTCGACGGAACGGTAGGGACGAATGTGGATCGCGAGTGAAGTCATTGAATTAAGCCAGCTCCCCGCTGCCGTCATCCTGAGCCGTGCGAAGGATCCAAACGAGGACGGACGTGGCAACGAATCCGATTGGATCCTTCGCACGGCTCAGGATGACGGAAATGAACATCGGCACAGGCATCGAAGATTTTTCAGTGACGCTGGATCCTTCGCTCACGTCGTTCGCTCAGGATGACGCATCGGCGGAGCGATGCGTCATTTATGATCCCACGGCAGCTTGATCTGCATCTTCGGGTATTTCCAGATACGGACTTCCTTGAACATCTTTCCCGGATTCAGGATGGCGCGCGGGTCGAGCGCGTGCTTCACCGCCTGCATGGCTTTCACCTGCGCCGGATTGTGCTGGATGCGCAGGAACGGCGTCTTCGCGAGACCGATGCCATGCTCGCCGGAAATCGCGCCGCCCAGGCTGACGACCGTTTCCATCAAGTTCTGCACCGCAGCTTCCGCAGCCTTCGTCTCCTTCGGATCCGCTCGATGATACATGATGTTCACGTGCAGATTTCCGTCGGCGAGGTGGCCGAAGGTCGGGATGGGCAGTTTCGATTTTTTCTTCAGCTTCGTGATGTAGCGCGCGAACGCCTCGTAGTTGCGCATCGGGACGACGATGTCCTCGTTCAACTTGGAGTCGCCGAGCTCGAACATCGCACCGGAGCACTTGCGCCGCACTTCCCACAATTCTTCCACCTCGGCGCGACTGTGCGCTTCCTTGTAACCGAGCGCGTGCTGCTGCGCCCAGGCGAGCACGTCCATTTTCAGGTCATCGATCTCGCTCACCGAGCCGGCCAGTTCGAGCAGGATCACGGGGCGCCCGGCCTGACCCGGGAACACCGTCTTGCCTGTGGCGCGCTCGGCACACACGACGGATTCGCGGTCGAGAAATTCGCAAATCGCCGGCTGCACTCGCGCGCGGAAGAGCGCCTTGATGGATTTCAGCGCGACAATCTCATCGGGGAACGACGTCAGCAGCGTCCAGCGCGCCGCCGGCTTCGGCACGAGCTTGAGCACGGCGCCGGTGACGACGCCCAGCATGCCCTCGCTGCCAATCCAGAGGTCGCGCAGGTTGAAGCCCGCGGCAAATTTCTTGGTGGCGGTGCCCCACTCCACGAATTCGCCCGTCGGCAAAAAGCCGCGCAGCGCGATGATGAAATCGCGCGTCACGCCATACTTGCCGCCGTGCATGCCGCCGGCGTTGCAGGCGACGTTGCCACCGATGGTGCAATATTCCTTCGACGACGGATCGGGCGGATAGAACCAGCCCTTCGCATCGGCCGCGCGCTGGACATTCGCGTTGGTCGCGCCCGCGCCGACGTGCGCCATGCCGGCGTCCCCGTCGATGCGGATGGAATTGAGCTTCAGCATGTCGATCACCCAGCCGCCGCTGACCGGCGCCGCCGAGCCCATGAGCGTCGTACCGCGGCCGCGCACGGTCACGGGCACGCGATGCTGGTTCGCCAGCGCGAGCACGACACCGATGTCGGCTTCGCGCTTCGGCGTGATGACCGCTTCCGGCAGGAAGGAGATCTTGCTGCTGTCGAACGACGCGGCCCAGCGGCCCTTCTCGGACGTGTCGACGATTTTGCCCAGCTTGCGTTTGAGGGCGGCGGTGGCGGCGGAGAGGCGCATGTAATGTAGGAGCCTGTTTACAGGCGACCCGGCCCGACGCGCAAGCAACCCCTTCACCAAAGCAATGCAGTGCTCGATCACCCGGTGGCGAACAGATGCCTTTCCCGAAACAATTCATCTAATAGATGACTTGTTTCGGGGTCGCAGGCGCCGAAGCGTGGCATATTTTTCATTAGCGAACGAACCCACCCCTCAAGCGAGGGATCGGGCAAGTTTCGCTTTGAATGCGCGGGGATTCGCTCTCAACACTCAGCGCTCCATGACACGCGTCCTGCTGACCACGACTTCCTTCCAGGATACCCCGGGCATCCATCATGACATGCTGGCGAAAGCCGGCTTCGAAATCGTCCGCGAGCGCGGGCCGCTGCCCGAGAGCAAAATGCTCGAGCTCGCCGGCCAGTTCGACGCCTACCTCTGCGGCGACGACGCACTGACCCGCGCGGTCATCCAAAAGTCGCTGCCGCGGCTCAAGGTCATTTCCAAGTACGGCATTGGCCTCGACAAGATCGACGTCAAGGCCGCCACCGACCTCAAGGTGCCGGTGCTCTTCACGCCGGGCGTCAATCACACCACCGTCGCCGAGCACACGTTCGCGCTGCTGCTCGCCGTCGTGCGCAATCTCGTCGTCGAAGCCAACCACGTCGCTGGCGGAAAATGGACGCGCATCACCGGCAACGAGCTTTGCGGCAAGACGCTCCTGCTCGTCGGCCTCGGCCGCATCTCCAAGGAAGTCGCCATCCGCGCCCGCGCCTTCGGCCTGCGCGTGCAGGTGTTCGCCAATTACTGGGAGGAGGACTTCGCCCGCTGGTACAACCTCGAGCGCGTCGAGGATCTCGACGAAGGCCTCAAGCAGGCCGATTTCGTTTCCCTCCACACCAAGCTGACCGAGAAGACCAAGGGCCTGATCAACGCCCGCCGCATCGGCCTGCTCAAGGAAGGCTGTGTCATCGTCAACACCGGCCGCGGCGAGCTGCTCGAACTCGCCCCGCTCGTCGCGGCGATCAAGGCCGGCAAGATCCGCTACGGCGCCGACGTGCTCGACCAGGAACCGCCGCCGGCCGACCATCCCCTGCTCGGCCTGCCCGGAACCGTGCTCACGCCGCACATCGGTTCGCGCACGCACGAGAGCGTGCAGCGCCAGGCGAGTTGCGCCGTCGACAACCTCACGCTGTATCTCGCGGGCAAAACGCCCATCGCCCAGGCAAACCCCGGCGTTTGAAAAACGCCAAATGCCAGAGGCCAGACGCCAAACAAATTCGAATTTCGATGTTTAGTCCCTGAAGCTTATTTGGCCTTTGGCGACTGGCATCTGTGATTTACCCGATCCAACTCTCAAAAACCCCAAAACATGCCTGAAACATTTTTCATCGTCCCCGAGTCCCAGCACAACGCGCTCGTCCAAGCCGCCTACCAGCATCGTGGCTTCCACGCCGATGAGGCCAAGGAAGGCGCGCAGGTGTGTGCCGAGGCCTCGCGTCACGGCATCCGCACCCACAACGGCATCAAGGCGCTGCACCTCGACCACGCCTTCGGCTCCGGCTCGAAGGGCTGCGTGCCGGGCGCGCAGATCGTCGAGAAGCCCTCGAAGTTCGAGGCGGCGAAAATCTGGGACGCCAACCGCAAGCTCGGCCAATCCACCGCCGTGCGCGCGATGAACGAGGCCATCCGCCTCGCCGACAAGTACGGCGTCGGCATCGTTTCCGTCGACAACGCCTTCCACTACCTCTGGGGTGGCGGCTACGTGATGGACGCGGCGAAGAAGGGTTACATCGCCTACACCAATTGCACCGCGGCGCTCGCCGAGGTCGTGCCGTTCGGCGGCAAGTTCCCGACGCTCGGCACCAACCCGCACTCGTGGGGCTTCCCGACCACCGACGCCATCGGCTATCCGATCGTGATCGACTGGGCGACGTCCGTCGTCGCCATGGGTCGCGTCCAGCAGTTCGTCCGCGAGGGCAAGCCGCTCCCACCCGACGCGGCCGTCGACGAAAACGGCGTGATGACGACCGACGCCAAGAAGGCGAAATACCTCCTGCCGTTCGGCGCGCACAAGGGCTACGGCATGGCGCTGATCGACGAGATCGTCGGCGCGTTCATCGGCGGCTCGCTGCCGACGATTCGCAACCGTTGGGAAAAGACCGAAGGCGACAAGGGCACGTGCGCCTTCTTCTTCCAGGTGATCCATCCCGACGCCGTCAACGGCGGCGCGTTCGCCAAGGGCCGCAACCAGCAGCAGAACGTCAAGGCGGTCATCGACGACATTCTCGGCCACGGCAACGAGAAGTGCATGCTCCCCGGCCAGCTCGAGGCCACCTGGGCCAAGCACACCGCGAAGGCCGGCGGCCTGCTCTTCACCGCGGCGGAAATCGAAGCCTTCAACGAGATGGCCACCGAGGCGAAGCAGCCGCTGTGGCAGGCCTCGTCGTTCAAGACGGTGGTGGTTTGAACGTCGTCCTTGTGACCGGACGGGACTCGCGTCCCGCCCGGTCCTTTTTTTTGCCGGACATCCTGAGCGCAGCGAAGGATCCACGAAGTCGGCGCGGGCTTGTCCTGCCGCAGTGGATCCTTCGCTGCGCTCAGGATGACGGAAAGTATGCGGCAAAGTGTGCGGAGCATTTGCTTGGCATCGCCCGTTCGCGGGACTGATAGTCCCGCCTCCACTTCTCCATGATCGCACCGTTCGGCATCAAGCAGCTCATCCATCCCTGGCGCCGGCTCCTCAGCGAGCCCGAACTCGGCGTGCTGTTGCTCAGCAACCTGGTACTCGGTCTCGCCTACTCGTTCGTCGTGCCCTTCTACTCGATGTGGGGCACGAAGCACGTGGGCATGTCGAACTGGGGCTTCGGCGTGTTCATGACGATCACGTCGATCGCCGGCATCATTATCAGCACCTGGCTGGCGCGCCGCTCCGACACGCACTACAGCCGGCGCTCCATTCTGCTGCTCGGCTGCGTCACCGGATTTCTCGGCTATCTGGGCTACGCCTACGTGAAGAACGTGGTTCTGCTGACGTTCATCGGTGCGATCCTGCTCGGCATTTCCTCGATCACGTTCGCGCAGCTTTTCGCCTACGCCCGCGAAGCGCTGGTACGCCACGGCATCCCGCAGGCGGAGGCGCCGCTCTACATGAACATCTTCCGGCTGCTGTTCTCGCTGGCCTGGACCATCGGCCCCGCGATCGCAGCCTGGGTGATGATCCATTCCTCGTACGAGGGCATCTTCGTCGTGTGCGCATCGTTCTTCGTCCTGCTGTTCATCATCGTGTGGTTCTGCATTCCGAGCCGCCCGCCGCCGGCCGCGATGAACGCCGCCAAGACTCCGCTCTGGCAGGTGTTGAAACGTCCGGATCTGTTGCGCTATTTCGCGGCCATCGCGCTGGTCTTCCTCTGCGTCACCATGGGCATGATGAATCTGCCGCTGATGATCCTCGACACGCTGGGCGGCACGCAGCAGCAGGTCGGCTACGCCTACAGCATCGCGCCGGTCTTCGAGCTGCCGTTCATGTTCTACTTCGGCATGCTCGCCTCGCGCGGCAATCCCGGACGCCTGATCCGCATCGGCATCTTCATTGCCGTGGCCTACTATGCGCTGCTGCCGCTCGTGCAGGCGCCGTGGCACATCTATCCGCTGCAGATCCTGAGCGCCGCAATGATCGCCGTCGTTTCGGGCATCGCGATCACCTTCTTCCAAAGCTACATTCCCGACCAGCCCGGCACCGCGACCAATCTCTACACGACAGCCAATCGCACCGGCTCGACCCTCGGCTACCTTTTCTTTGGCACCCTGTCGCAGGCGTTCGGCTACCGCGCAGTCTTCATCATCTGCGCCGTGCTCTGCGCCATCGCCTTCCTGCTCCTGTTCCTCGCCCGCGAGAAGCACGAGCAGAGCCGGGCGCCGTTTGCGGCGTGACCGTGTAGGGGCGCAGACTTGCTGCGCCCAAGCCCGCCAGGGCTTCCCAGAGGCAACGATGAACACTTCACGACAGCGGGAGACTTCCCCTCGCTCCGTTAACGGGTGGAATTCGGCTTCGCCGAATTAGGCGCAGCAAGCCTGCGCCCCTACGAGATTCCGAAAGCGCTTCAGGTCGCAGCCGCCTGCGCCGCCGCCAATTCGATCGCGAGCGCCTTGCACGCCTTGAGGTCGGTCTTGCCCGTGCCGAGCACCGGGATGGCGTCCACTTTGCAGATCACTTTCGGCACCCACAGATTGGCGAAGCCGGCCTCGAGGAGTTTGGTGCGGACGTCGGCGAGCGTAACATCCTTCGTCGTAAGCAGCACGAGCGCCTCGCCTTTTGACGGGTCAGGAATGCCGGTGATCACCGCCACCGGGCCATCGGTCTGATCCCAGTCGAACGCGGTGATGAGCTTCGTCTCGATCGTGCCGTGCGGCACCATCTCGCCACCGATCTTCGAGAAACGGGAAAGACGTCCTTCGATGAATACGAAACCGTCTTCATCAATGCGGCCGAGATCGCCGGTGACGAACCAGCGGTTCTTCAGCGCGGCGGTGGTCTTTTCCTCGTCCTTGAGATAGCCGGGGAAAACGTGCGGGCCTTTGAGCCAGAGCATGCCGGTCGAAGTCGCGGGCAGCTCTGCCCCGCTCTCGGGATCCACGATGCGCGCGGTCGAGCCCGGCAGCAGGCGGCCGACCGAGCCGGTGCGCTTGCCTTCCTGATGCTCGGCGGTCGAGGTCGTGATCGGCGGGTGATACTGGTTGATGCTGGCGGCCGGCGTCGTCTCCGTGAGGCCGTAGCCCTGCAGAATCTCGATGCCGAATTGCGCGAGGAACGCCTCGTAGAGATCCATCGGCAGCTTCTCGGCGCCGGTGACCACGAGGTTGAGCGTCTTGAGCTCTTCCTTCGTCGCCTTCTTGAGGAATGGGCGGATGAACGTCGGCGCGCCGATCATGACCGAGGCCTGCTCCTGCTGGATGGCCTCGACGATTTTCTTCGTGTCGAGCGGGCTGGGCACGGTGACGACCTTGCAACCGCGCATCATCGGGTACCAGAGCGTCACGGTGAAACCGAACGAGTGGAAGATCGGCAGGCAGCCCAGCATCGTCGCCGACTCGGGCAAAATGGAGAGCGAGGAAATCTGCGCGCAGTTCGCGAGGATGTTGCGGTGCGTGAGCACGACGCCCTTCGGCTCGCCGGAACTGCCGCTGGTGAAGAGCAACGCGGCCTCCTCGTTGTCGCCCACGCGCGGCAGGCCGAGCAGGTCGGCGACCCACTGGTTGGGCAGCACGTGCGCCGCGATCAACCACGGCACGATCGCCTTCTTGCCGCCCGCGGCCTCGATCGTCTTTTTCAGGTCGAGCGTGTTTTCGGGAAACGGAAACCCGGGGATCTTCGACTTCATCGCATCGGCCGAGATCACCGTGCGGATCTCACCCAGGCGCAGCGACGCCTCGACGGCGGCCTTGCCCGCGGTGAAATTCAAATTCACCGGCACCTTGCCGGCGCAGGCGACAGCGAGATTGGCGATGGTGGCGCCGGCGCCGGGCGGCAGCACGATGCCCACGCGTTTCTCCTGCACGGTCGCGCGCAAGTGGCGCCCGAGCACCGCCGCGGCCGCAAGCAGGCGTCCGGCGCTGACTTCCTGGCGCATGGCTGTGCGATCGATGATGGCAATGTGGCGCGGATGTTTCGCCAGGGCACGGAAGGCCTCGCGCGCGAGATTGCGCTTGAGCACCGGACGCTCCTGGAAGGCCTGCTCGCCCAAATCGAGCAGCGCCTGGCGGGCGGAATCGAGATTCACCTTCTCCGGCGGGATCGGTGGGCCAAAAACCACGCACACCGGTGTCGGCTTCAGACGCGGCGATTTCCACAGATACTTGTTGCCGGCAAAGGAATAGATCGAGCCCCACAGGCCATCGATCACGGCCGGCACCACCGGCGCCTGGGCCGTCTCGGCAATCAGGCCGAAGCCGCGCTTCAGGCGCATGAGCTGGCCGGTGCGGGAAATGGCGCCCTCGGGAAAGACGCAGACCAGTTCGCCTTTCTCGATCGCCTCGACGGCGAGACGGATGCCTTTCATCGGCTTGTTCGCCGTGACGGGAATGACGCCCGACGCTCGGAAAATAAAGCGCATCACCGGGCTTTTCACGAAACCCGCGAAGGCAATGAAGCGCATCGGACGCGGCGTGGCGATCTGCAGCACGACCGCATCCACGTATGAAAGGTGATTGCAGATCATCAACGCGCCGCCGGGCGGAATTTTTTCCCAGCCGATGGAACGCACCTTGTAGAAAAGCGGGCCGATGAGCCGCATCACGGTGCACACCGTGTGATGCGGAATGTGCCAGACGCCGTAGAGCAGCATGCCGAACGTCGCGGCCGCCACGATCCACAGCTGCGTGTGCGTGCTTAGGCCGAGCATGTTATCGCCCGCGATGACGGAATAGAGACCGCTCGCGGCGAGGCCCGCCAGGCTGTCGAGCAGGCTGACGCCGGCGAGAATGCGCCCGCGGCGGTGATCGCCCGCGCGGTGCTGGATGAAAGCGTACAACGGCACCAGAAAAAGTCCGGTGGAGAAGCCCGCGGCGATCAGCAGCGCCGTGAAACCATGCGAGCCGAACGGCACGAATGTCATCGCCACCGCCGTCAGCAACAGCATGAAGCCGCCGATTGGTGCGAGGCCGAGCTCGACGCCGCGCCGCGAGAGCAGGCCGGCAAGCAGGTTGCCCACCATCGTGCCCACGCCGACCATCAGCATCATGAAACTCGAAACCTCAGCCGTGCGCACGCCGCCGCCCTGCAGTTCGTAGGCGATCTGCGGCAGCAACAGCGTGAAGTAGCCGCCCACGCCGTAGAAAAAGCAGATGCCCATCGTCGACCGCCACATCGGCCGGTCGCGCCACACTTCGGCGATGTCGGTGAGATGCCGGAACAGGATCTTCCGGCTGAAAGGTTCGTCCGACTGCGATTCGGTCTTGTCCGCGAATTGGAAGAACGCCCAGGCCGCCACCGCCAGGCCCGCCAGCAGCCAGCTGACGCTCAAGCCGGCGTGCCAGATATCGTTGCCCTGCTGCAAGCCGTGGGAGAACAGCTGTCCGCCGGCGAACGAGCCCACGAGGATCGCGGTGATGTTCAGCATCTCCATGTAGCCGACGTGCCGCGACAGCTTCGCCGCGCCGCCGTATTCCAGCAGGATGCCGCGCTTGGCCGGCGCGAGAATGGCGGTTTGCAGCGACAACAGCGCGAAGCATACGAGCGCGCCGGTGAAGGATTGCAGCACGAGCGAGCCAGCCAGCAGCGCCATGACGACGATCTGCAGCTGCAGCGCGCGGTTGATCACCGTGCGTTTCGGGAAACGGTCCGCCAGCCAGCCGCACAGCGGGCCGAACAGAATGTACGGCAGCACCAACAGCGTCGCGATCAGCGAGAGCACCGGCTTCGGGTCGTGACCGTGCGCCTTGGCCAGCTGCTGGGCCAGCGCCATCAGCATGAATTTGGCGGCGCAGTCGTTGAAGGTGACCTGGGCCTGGGCGCCCATCAGCGCAGCCAGGGAAATGCGGGGTGACTTCATGCGGGGTGCGGGTTGCAGCCTTTTAGGGGAATGCCTTTCCGTCGAGCAAAACCCTCTTGATATACAGGCGGTGCGCCGGGCTCACCGAGACCTCGACTTCCAGCAGTTTGAATCGCGGGCTGCCCTTCCCTTCCGGAACGAAGAATGTCTCGATGCCGTAACGCACTTCCGACCCGGTGCTGCCCCAGCCGTAGCCCACATCAGCCCGGACCAGCACCTGTCCGGGCGCGAGCGTCGCGGGCTTTTCGAGCGAGACCGCGACGACCTCGTGGTATTTTCCCTTTTTCGCCAGCACCACCCAGACTTCGCCGCGGGAGGTTGCGTCCGCCGGCAATGACGGCCGGCTGATATCGTACCGCAAAATCATGTAGTCACCGCGCAGCAGGTCCTGCGGATCGGCCGGCCGGCTCTTGAGCACGATCACCTGGGCATGCTGCCGGATATATTCATGGTAACCAGCCCACCCGAGCAGGAAGACCGCCTGGGCGAGCACGAGGATCCAAAACCACTTTTTCGCCTTCGCGTTCATGCGTGGCCCTCCTTGCGCACGGTACCGACGAGAGCCCGGCGTTTGCGTTCCAGATACCAGCCCAAGCCGATGATCAGCAGGCCGGTGACGATGAAGAAGACGCCGCCCTGCAACATGGTGCCGAAAAGCAGGAAGTAGCGCGTGACGATGTTCAGCGCGATGAAGCCCATGCCGACGTTGATCCAGCTTTCGCGTCCGGTCGCGAGGCCGGTGCGGATCATGCCGAGGTTCAGCACGAAAAGCGCGACGCACGACAGCCCGCCCCAGAGCCAGCCCGCGTCCAATAACTCGATGCCCAGCAAATGGCCGAACACCGGCACCAGCACGGGCAGCAGCGCCCAGCCAATAAATTTCAGCTCTCCGTAATTGCGCAGCCAGGCCCAAATCGCGGCCAGGAACGTGAGCAGCAGAATCAAAACGGTGGCAGGCCAAAGTGCACCGGCCATGACGTGGGCCGCCCAGAATCGCTCGGTCGACCAGGTAAAGCCCAGGATGTACAACGACCAGCACGCCAGCAGCAGACCGGTTTTCTCGTGCAAGCCCGAGAAGAACTCATGCCGGCCATGCCGCAGGCCCAGCCCGAAGAGAAACACCGCGATTCCCACCAAGGCGCCTGATGCGGCGAACAAATAGCCATCCTGGTTTTCCGAAAGCCGCACCCAGGAATCACGCGACGCGAGCTCGAAACCAAGCCAGGTGAGACCAGCCACCACGCTGACAAACTGCATGCCCTTGGCGCGCGTCAGCCACGGCAACACGACAATACCGGCCCACCAGAGCAGCACGCCGTTGGCGGGCCGGCTGTCGATGTGGTAGATCTGACTGACCAAAGCGATGCCGAGCATGAAGCACCCGGCCGCGACCATAAGGCACGCGTCGCCGATCTTCGGGTAATGTCCCGGGGAAATCTTGAACCGGCAGCCGAGCATGTAGGTACCGGCGAGCAACGCCACGAGGCCGAGAATTTTGAACCAGTCGCCAATCTGCTCCCAGTTCGCCTTGATGATCAGGCTCACGCCCACGAGCAGCAGCGTGCCGCCGATCGTGGCGAGGATCGCGAGAAAGCGGTTCGCACCATGCTCCGGCACGGGATGACGCGCGAGGATGGCGTCACGCTGCTCGGCGGTCACGAGCCCGTCGCTCACCCACCCGGCCGACCACTCGGAGAGTTTCTCTTCAGGCTTCATGGGCTTGCCCCCAGTTGCGCGTCGACTCCTCGAGTCGGCGCAGGGTTTCCACGGCGCGTTTCAATTCGTTTTCCGGCACGGAGGACGTCACGCGCCGCACCGCGGCGGTGTATTCGGGCAGCACTTTCTGCCAGAGCTTGCGGCCCTCGTCCGTGAGCGTGACGAGATAAATCCGGCGGTCGTTCGGATGATCGGCGCGCCGGACCCACCCGCTCTTCTCCATCCGGTCGAGCAGGCCGGTGATGTTCGAGCGGTCCACCACGAGCACGTCGCTGAGCTCGCGCTGGCTGAGGCCGACCGGCGCGGGTCCGAGGACATTGAGCACGTTGAATTGCGCGTCGCTGATCCCGTGCGGGCGAAAAAGCCGGTGGCTCTCCTTCACCATCACGTTGGCCGCGCTCAGCACCTGGATGACCAGATCGTAGCCTGCTTCGCTCTTCATGGCGCAGAGCAAGGCGGGTTATTGTTGATATGTCAACTGTTGTTTAGTCATCTTTAATCAGCCTTCCAAAACCGGAATGCACGGCACGTCTGCGGCGCGGAGCGGAGTCCGCGCCCTACCTGGCGGTCATCCTGAGCCGTGCGAAGGATCCAATCGAATCCGTTGCCGCGTCCACACCCGGTTGGATCCTTCGCACGGCTCAGGATGACGCCAAGGGTCGTGAAAACATATCCGGCTATCTACGAAACCCCGCGACCGCTCTCGCTCACCTTCTCCTGCCAACCTCGCAGGTCCCGCGCGAGGGCGCCGAAGCCGTTGGGGAAATCGTTTTCCAAGCGGCGGACATCGCCGTGGTGCCGCGACACTTCCTGGATGGCGCGCTTCATCTCGTGTTCGAGCGAAGGACGCTCCGTGCCGTAGACCTTCCATTTCAATTCGCGCCGGGTGTACGGCATTTGTCCGCTCGCTTGTCCGTCGATCCAGGCCAGCTCGGTGATCGACGTATCGCGGCCGCACAGCAGCCAGGCCTCGATCGCCGGCACGCAAACACCCACCGCGCGCAGCACGCGAGCCCGACCATGCGCCGGCGGCAGATTCTTCACCGTGCGGCGGAAGGCCGACCGCAACCGGCAGATCCGGCACTGCGGATGAAAATAGCCCGGCGCATCGTGCTCCGGCGTGTGCACCGGCGAGTCGTCGGAATCGCACACCACGATCAGCCCGTCGGCGTCGGTATTGAAATGCAGGTGGCGGATGATCGGCGGCAGCACCTGTTCGACCGAAGGCCAGCCCCGCGCCCGCAACGTCGATTGCACCAGCGTGAACGGCTCGCCGAGCACATACTCCGCCAGCACGCGCAACGCGGCTTCGTCGGACGGGGACTCGCTGAGGATCGCGAGCTTTAATGCCTGCGGCATAGTTAGGAGTTAGGGGTCAGAAGTTAGGAGTATTAGCCGGAGTGGCCGCTTAACGTCTGCCCCCTAACCCGTAACAGGAGGGCCACCCGGGCCCTCCTCCGGCACCCCGCCGAGGATGCCCGTGTACCAGAGATCGCCGAGATGCGCGTCCTTCATCAGCTCCATGATGTCGGCACGATCGGACAGACGCTCAAACTTCGCGGACGAGCCGTGCTTGCTCGCGATCACCACCTCCTCGGGGTGTTCGCGGAACTGGTCGAGCAGGTACGGCGAATGCGTGGTCGTGATCACCTGCACCGCGGCGCGCTCCATGCCGGTGTCCACCGGATAGCTCAGGCGATAAAGCGTGTCGCGCACCTCGCGCAGCGAACGCGGGTGCATGCCGCGATCCGCTTCCTCGAGACAGACAATCGCCGGCGGCTTTGGTGCGTAGGCCAGCGTGAGAATGCCGAGCAGATAGAGCGTGCCCTGCGAAAGATTCTCGGCCGGCACGAAATGGCCGTCCTCCACCGCGAGCCGCGCCCCGAGCTCCACCGTGTGTCCACCGCCCGGACGCAACTCCAGCGCGACAAACTCCGGCATCACGCGGCAAAACTCCGCCTGCAGCGCCGCGAAAGCCGCCGGCTGCTTCTCCTGCCAGACCGCCAGCACGGCCGCGAGATTGCCGCCGTTGGAAGCGAGTTCGCGTCCCTCGGATTGTTTCGCCGGCACGGCCATCGCGTAGTGGTCGAAAAGATAGGCACGGATCGTCTGCAGTTTCGCGCGCAACTCCTGCCACTTCTCCGCCAGCTCCGGCGCGTGATCGACGACGAGCAGATTGCACACGAGTTCGTCGGCATTGCAGCCGAGCGTCACGCGAATACCGGCGTACGGCGCGTTGAAGGTAAACTCGATCTGCGGACCTTCCGGCGCAGTGGATAATTCCTGGCGCGACACCGACGGCAAACCGGCGAGCGTGCGCAACCGGAGCAACGCCTGGATCATGCTCGTCTTGCCGCTGCCGTTGGGCCCGAGCACGAGGTTGAAAGGCGCCAATTTAATCGCGGTCGAACGCAGGGCCTTGAAATTCTTGAAGCAAACCTCGGCGATCACGCCCGGAACCTACACAGGAAGGCGGCAACAACAAGCTGGTTTTGAGTCACTTAGGCGGCATCGATTTTATGGCAGGAAAACTGAATAAACCGCCCGCGAGCTGCGTCCAAAGGATAGAACCTCAACTACAACCTTAAGAGGATATCATGAAGACCAAGATCATCGCCCTGACTCTCGCTGCTGCCACTGCCTTCGCGTTCACCCCCAAGCCGGCGGCTGCCGGGGACAAGGGGCTCGCACTCGTCGGCGGCCTGGTGGGAGGCCTCATCATCGGAGCCGCGCTGGCGGAAAGTAACGCCAACTGCGCTCCGGTCTATGTCGAGAACACCTATTGCCCGCCCGCCCCGGTCTATGTCGCTCCGGCTCCCGTCTATGTGACCCCGGCCCCGGTGTACGTCGCGCCCGCTCCGGTCTACGTGGCAGGTGGCTACTGGAACACGACCGTCGTCAACGTCTGGGTGCCCGGCGCCTGGATCGTTGAGCGCGACTACTACGGCCGTGATTGCCGCCGCTACGTCGCCGGCCACTACGAGCGCCGCAACAACCGCGTGTGGGTCGCCAACAATCGCTACAATGGCCGCCCGGATTATCGTCATGACAACCGTTATGATCGTCGCGACGACCGCCGGGATGACCGGCGCGACAACCGCGATGATCGCCGGGACGACCGCCACGACCGTCGCTGAATAACCGCACAACCGCTAATTGACGCTGATCTTCGCTAATCCCAACATCACCCCTGGTTCGGATTAGCGCACCATTAGCGAAAATTAGCGGTTCTCCTTTTCTTCTCTTTCCATGACCTGCCGCGACAACGAATCCCTGATTCTGGCCGAACGGGACGGCGTGCTGACCAAAGAACAGCAAGCCGCCCTCTCGGACCATGTCGCGGCTTGCGCGTCGTGCCGGAAACTCCGCGCCGATCTCGCGACGGCGCTCGATGCTTTCAAGAACGACATCGCGAACGTGCCCGTACCCGATGCCGACGAGGCGTGGCGCGACCTGCAGGCCCGCCTGCATGCGCCAACCAAGACCACGAAGAAGAGCCCGCTCGCGCCTGTGATCTGGTTTGGCTCGTCGCTCGCGGCCGCCGCGGCGATCGCGCTCGCAATGCTCGTGGGTCGCACACCTCCGCCGGCTTCGCTCCCGATGCCGCCGCCACCGGAATCGGTCGCGGTTGCCGCCGTAGCGCCCGCACCGGCCCCTGCCCCGGCATCGGTTCCGAACCGCGCCAACGCCGACGCCATTCTCGCCGAAGTCGCCCGCGCCGAGTACGTCGAAGCCGGTGACGTCAATGCGTCGACCATGGTTTACGTGGACAAGGACAGCGGCTGGCTCGTGGTCTGGGCGACCGACGCCACCGACGACAGCAACACGCGCGGCTGATTACCGCGGCTTCACGCCGGTCAGCGCATAGAGCTTGGCGTTGCGAATGCTACCGAACTTCGGCGCCTGCCGGACAAAGTAAGCGCGCTTGTTGGTGTTCTGCGTGACCGCGGCGGCTTCGTAGAAAAGATCACACATGATCGGATCCTTCTCCTTGATGAAGTACATCCGCTCGTTGAGCTGATACTCCAGCGCGTGCTCGATCGCGAGCGCGCCGCGCTCGCGCTGGCCATCGAGGACGGAATGCTGGGCAAGCCAGTTCTTGTCCGCCTTGAGCTTCAGCTTGGTTTCGAGGATCGCCAGGTGCAGCCACTCCGTTCCCGCATGGGAATCGGGATTCCGGGCGATGCCTTCACCAATCCACTTGAGCGCGTTGGGCACATCGCCGGCCAGTTCGTAAGCCGTGCCGAGGTTGGACGCGGTCGCATATTTCCCCGGAAAATCGGCCTCCAATTTTTGAAACACCGGAATCGCCTCGCCCGACCGACCGGAAAAAACCAGCGCCGTGGCGTAGTCGAGGCGATCATCATAGGATGCGTGGGCGGAGGTATCCGCCTCATAATGGCTGATGATGGTCGCGAAGTCCGCCTTGGGATCCGAATCCGGCTTGCTCAGGGTCATCTTCCGCGTGCCGCCGCCCGGCAGTGGCAGTTCGAGCTCCATGGGCGGCATCGGCAGGTGAATCGGCTGCTTGAAAACCTCCGGATCAAACAGCTCGGTCGGAAGCTGCTGCGGTGGCGGCATCATGCCATGCGATCCCTGCAAACAACCCAGGAGCCGTGAACCGGCTCCGATCAACAACACGCCCGCCACCACCCACTGATTTGTGCGCATATGCCGTACTACGGCAGCCAGGGAAATTTCTTAGAGTTCGGTTTGCGTTTTTCGCGCTGGGCCGAGCTGAACTCCTTCGCTTCCTCGGTCATGTAGTAGAGCATCGTGGCGTTGCCGGAGAGCTCCTGCACGCCGGTGAGGCCGTCGAGCTCTGCGTTGAAGGCCGATTTCAGGCCGCGGATGGCCAGCGGGCTGTTTTCGAGGATTCGCTCGGCCCACTTCACGCCTTCGGCCTCAAGTTCGGCCAAGGGCACGACCTTGTTGACGAGACCCATGTCGAGCGCTTCCTGCGCGTTGTACTGCCGGCAGAGGAACCAGATCTCGCGGGCCTTTTTCTGACCGACAACCCGCGCGAGGTAGCTCGAGCCGTAGCCGCCGTCGAAACTGCCCATGCGGGGACCGACCTGCCCGAAGATGGCGTTGTCCGCCGCGAGGCTCAGGTCGCAAATCACATGGAGCACGTGTCCGCCGCCGATCGCGTAACCCGCGACGAGTGCGATGACGACCTTGGGCATCGAGCGAATGAGTTTCTGAACATCGAGAATGTTGAGGCGCGGCGTGCCCGCGTCGTCGATGTAACCGCCATGGCCGCGGACCGACTGGTCGCCGCCGGCGCAGAAGGCATACTTGCCGTCCTTGGCCGGACCGGCGCCGGTCAGCAGGACCACGCCGATCTTCTGGTCCTCCCGGGCATCGAGCAGGGCTTCGTGCATCTCGAACACGGTCTGCGGGCGAAACGCATTACGCTTCTCCGGCCGGTTGATCGTGATCCGGGCGATTCCGCCGGCCTTATGATAAAGGATATCCTGATATTTCTTGGCTGATTTCCACGCGAAGGGCATGGCGTCACCGTGTCGCAAGCGCCTTGAGCCGCAACCGTTTTCACCGTCCGGACGTTTTTTACCAATACCCGTCAACCCATTTTTGGTCCTAGAGGAAAACAGCTTGGAGTAAGCTGCATCCGCCCGACAATCGCCCCCTCCTAGATGAGCACACCTCCCTCCACGACCGGCACCGCCGTAAAGGCCGGACTCACGTTGGGCGCCCTCGGAGTGGTCTTCGGCGACATCGGCACCAGCCCGCTGTACGCGTTGCGCGAATGCATCAACACGCTGCCCGCCGCCGAGCGCGCCACGAGCGTGGTCGGCGCGCTGTCGCTGGTTTTCTGGGCCATGACGCTGGTGGTCGTGGGCAAGTACATCAATTTCGTCACCCGCGCCGACAACCGTGGCGAAGGCGGTGTGTTCGCCCTGCTGGCGCTCAGCCACACCGAGAAGGCCAAGCGCGGCATGGGCTGGCTGACGATCATCATTCTGGTCGGCGCCGCCCTGCTCTACGGCGATGGCATCATCACCCCGGCGATTTCCGTCATGGGTGCGGTCGAAGGCATCAGCACGTTCAGCCCGGAGTTCTCGCACGAGGTGCCGTTCATTTCCGCCGGAATTCTCGCGGTGCTTTTCGCCGTGCAAAACAAAGGTACGGACAAAATCGCTCGAATCTTCGGTCCGGTGATGCTCGTCTGGTTTGCGGTCATCGGTGGCCTGGGTGCCTGGCATATCGTCACCGACTCGCCGCAGGTGTTCGATGCGCTGAACCCGCTGGTCGGCCTCCGCCTGCTGACCGACCATCCGGCCCGTGCCACGACCCTGCTTGGCGCCGTCGTACTCTCGATCACTGGCGCGGAAGCCCTCTACGCCGACATGGGCCACTTCGGCCGCAAGGCCATCGCGCGCGCGTGGTACTTCTGCGCCTACCCCGCCCTGATCCTGAATTACTTCGGCCAGGGCGCGCGGGTCCTCGCCCACCCGAATGACATCGGGCACACGTTTTTCTCCCTCGCGCCCGAAGGCATTCCCCGCCTGCTGCTGACCTTCCTCTCGATCATCGCGGCGGTGATCGCCAGCCAGTCGATGATCACCGGCACGTTCTCGATCACGCGCCAGGCCATCCAGCTCGGGTTCTTCCCGCGCCTGATGATCAACTATACCAACCCGAACCAGTCGGGCCAGATCTACCTGCCGATCGTCAACCTGATGCTCGCACTCGGCTCGATCTACGTCGTGCTGTTCTTCGGCTCGAGCGACAATCTCGCCGCCGCCTACGGCATCGCAGTCACCGGCACGATGGTCGTCACCTCGATCGCCTTCTTCGCCGTGCTGCGGAAACGCTGGCGCTGGTCGCTCCCGGCGGCGGCGGCCCTGTGCGGGCTGTTCCTGATCGTGGACATACCGCTCTTCGCCTCCAATTTCCACAAGTTCAGCCATGGCGGCTGGTTCCCGATCCTCATCGCCATCGGCATCATCGCCATCATGCACACGTGGAAGCTCGGCAAGGACGAGATCTTCCGCCGCATCTACGCCAACGAGATCACCGAGGACGAACTCGTGAAGGTTTCCCGTTCCGACCGCATCGTGCGCGTGAAGGGCACCGCGGTTTTCATGGCCGGCAATCCCAAGGGCACTCCGCTGGTCCTGCTGCACCACGTCAAGGCCAACAAGGTACTCCACGAAACCGTTGTGCTGCTCAGCGTCGTGACCGAAGAGGTTCCGACTGTGCCCGAGGACGAGCGCATGGAAGTGCGCGAGATCGGCGACGGCGACGGCCTGTGGCGCGTCATCAGCCGCTACGGCTACATGGAATCGCCCGACGTCACTGCGCTGATGGAACGCGTGCGCGAGGCCGGCGTGCCGGTGAAGCTCACCGAGGCCACCTACTACTTCAACCGCGAGATGGTCATCACCGGCGGCGACACCCAGATGTGGCACTGGCAAAAACGCCTCTACGCCCTGCTCAGCCGCAACGCCCGCCCGGTGCGCGACTATTACCACCTACCCGCGATGCAGATCATCGAGGTGGGGTTGCCGATTCAGCTGTAGCGGGCAAAGCCCGCAAGTAACAAGTACCAGGTATCAAGTAACAGGGCGAAAGGGCCCGGGCCTTGATACTTGATACCTGATACTTGTTACTTCCATCCTGCGTTCATGCCCGCCGACGTTCGCTCCCATCGTTTCATCAGCCATTTTCCGGCGGCGCAGGGGACGAAACTGCGGAGGCACATCAAGCTCGTGCGCTTTCCGCATCGCGCCGAAATTTTCACGGAAGGCAGCAAGTCCGACTGCATCTATCTCGTCCTGACCGGACGCGTGGTGCTGACGAAGAAATCGCCGGGCGGCGCGTCGCAGGTCATCGCGTTCAAGGGGCCCGACGATTACTTCGGCGAACTCGGCGTGCTCGACGGTTCGGTGCGCAGCACGACGGCGGTGGCCGACGGTCCGGTGCAGCTCGGCCGGTTGAACCAGGAGCCGTTCCTGAAAATCCTGTCGGAATCCTCGTGGCACACCGTGCTCCGGCTCTTCAGCCAGGTGAGCGAAAACCTGCGCGCCACCAACGAGCGCTACGTCAGCGAGGTCGTGCGCAAGGAGAAGATCACGCTGGTCGGTGAGATGGCCAACTCGATGGTCCACGATTTCCGCGGCCCCTTCTCCACCATCAAGCTCGCCACCGAGCTGATGGCCAAGCGCGCGCCGTCAGAGGAAACCCTACGGCTCTGCGAGATGATCCTGCGTCAGGTCACGCGGCTGGGCGGCATGGTCGAGGAAGTCCTCGATTTCGCCCGCGGCGAGACCCACATCCGCGTAAAGCCCCTGCCACTCCAGGAATCGTTCCTCCAACTGCTGGAAAACAACCTCGAGGTACTGGCCCGCGCCGGCATCAAGTTGAAGGTGAAGCCAACGAAGCTGGTGCTGCCGATCGATGCGGATCGTTTCCAGCGCGTGTTGCAGAACCTGCTGACCAACGCCCGCGAGGTGCTGGCGCACCGCCAAGGCGGCGTGATCACGGTTTCCGCCCGGCGGGAACGCGAGCTCGGCGTAATCTCCATCAGCGACAACGGCCCGGGCATCGCCCCGGACATCCGCGCGACGGTGTTCGAGCCTTTCGTGAGCCACGGCAAGAAGAGCGGCACCGGGCTCGGTCTCGCGATTTCCAAATCCATCGTCGAAGCCCACCAAGGTGCGATCGACTTCCGGACCTCACGGCTGGGAACGACCTTCACCATCCAGCTGCCGCTGGGTTGAGTCCGGCCATCGATGAAGCTGCTCTGCGCCATCATTGCCCTGGGGCTCGGTCTGGCGACCCGGGCAGCCGCTGCGGAGGATTTCGCTTCCCGCTATGCCGTCGTGATGATCGACGACGTCACGCTCCGTGAATTCGGCGCCTTTCCATTTGATCGCAGCCTATACGCCCGCGCGCTCGACCGCTGTCGCGACCTGCATGCCCAAACGGTCGTCCTAAAGCTCTTCCTCGACCAACCCAAGACGACGACAGGAGATGCCGCGCTCGCCATGGCGATGCAGCACCTACCGGTCATTCTGCAAGCCCGGCTGGATCCATCGGAACCAAGCACGGCCTCCATTCCGGCCCGCCTGGCCCTGACACCCAAACTCGCCGCGGCGCGCGCGGACGATCATGGCTGGATCCCGCTGGCCCCTTTGCTCGAAAACACCGCGGGCCTGGGATTCGTGGATTTTGACACGACGGACATCCCGCTCGTCGAAAACTATCGGGGTACCAGCTTCCGTTCGCTCATCATCTCCATCCTGGAAGCCGACCTCGGCCAGCGCGTCGATTTTTCCAGGAGCGGAATCGTCCGCCTCGAGCCCTATCAAGTCGCGGTTACTCCCGAGAGCGTCCTGCACGTCGAACCCGGTGACCAGCCGCTGCCGGATTTTATTTCATTCCGCGACCTGATGACGGGAAAAGTCACGGAGACCGCGCTGCAGGGCCGGATCGTTATCATCGGCTACAACGCCGCGAACGGTCCGCAAATTGAAACCAGACAAGGCCCGGTCCCCGCGCACGTTTTCTTCATCCGCTGCCTGGTATCCGCCCGGAAACTCCTGCTGGATTCAGCCAAGCCCGATGCTTCGCGCGGAGTTGCCCGTTAACCGGGCAGCCCGGCAAACAGTTGCTTGCGGAAAGTCGCGTCAGTTTTCCGGTTCGTCCGCAGCTCCAGCACGCGCACGCCTGACTTCGGAAGCTTCGCGCACAGGTTGGTTAAATGCTTTCCATCGCGGACGCGCACGTACGCGACACCATAGGCGCGCGCGAGCTTGGCGAAATTCGCTTCCTGCGGCGTGGCGAAGAACCGCTCGAACGGTGGATCGAACTGCGCGACCGGCAGGTGCTCGAAGATGCCGCCGCCGTTGTTGTTGATCAGGAGAATCGTCAGGCCGCCCTTGAGCTTCGACGCGCTGAGAAACCCGTTCGTATCATGCAACAGCGCCAGATCGCCCGTGACCAGCACCGCGGGCTGGGCGTTGCCGTGCGCCACGCCGAGCGCGGTCGACAGCGTGCCGTCGATGCCGTTGGCGCCGCGGCTGGCGAAGATCGCATGACCGCGATTGTTCGCCGGCCAGAAATACTCCGCGTCGCGCACCGGCATCGAGCTGGCGATGAAACAGGGCGTGCCCTTCGGCAGGCTCGCGGCCAGCACGGCCGACCAGTGGGGTTCGATGAAATTCTTCGCCTGCGCCAGTCCTTGGGTAATCGCTCGCGCCACGCTGGCTTCGGACCGCAACCATTCCTGCGCATAGCTGCCAAGCGCTCGCTGGCCACGGAGAGCCCGCACCACCGCGGCAAGTTCGCTGCGCACTGCTTTCGTGCGTAAATGGAGGCCGTCGAAATTATCCGGCTGCGCATTGATGAGCGCCACCGCCGGATCCGCTGCCTGTAACCAGGAACGCAGCACCTTGCTGATGGGCCAGCCGCCGATGCAGATGACCTGTGTCGGACGCAAGGCTTCGGCTCGGGATGCGTCCCGCAGGATGGCGTCGTAGCGCGTGACCAAAGCGCCGGCTTGCGCGGCCTGCCCGCGTAAAGAGGTCAGCGTATCCGCCAGCACCGGCCAGCCCAGTGCACGGGACAGGCGGCCGACGTCGCGCGCGACCAGCGGCGAAGCCGCATCCAATCCCGTGCCAACGATGATGACTCCGCGCGCACCGGGCGTGAAGCCCAGCGACACGGACGCGGCGCTTTTCCTCGCGGCCGGAGTGGTGATGCCCGCAAAGAAACCCTGCAGTGCCTTCGTCGTCATGCCGTGTGGCTTGGCCTCGGGCACCGGCACGAGCGGATCGCGGAACGGACAATTCAAATGTACCGCGCCGACGCGCGGCGCGAGCGTCTGCGCCATCGCCGCCAACACCGTCGCCCTCAGTTCGCGCAGCTTCGGGAGCGTCGCCTGCGGGACTGCCAGCTCGCGGTAGAAGTTCACCTGCCGTCCGTAGAGCTCGTGCTGATCGATGGTCTGGCCCGAGTGGCAATTGCGCAACTCGGGCGGACGATCCGCGGTCAAAACCAGCAAGGGCACGCCGGCTTCCTTTGCCTCGACCACGGCCGGCAGAAAATTGGCCGTCGCCGTGCCCGAGGTGCAGACCAACGCCACGGCGCGACCGTGCTGCTTCGCGAGGCCAAGGGCAAAGAAGCCCGCAGATCGCTCGTCCAACACCGGAATGGATTCGATGCCGCGATGCCGGGCAAAGGCGATGGTCAGCGGCGCCGAGCGCGAACCGGGCGAAATCACCACCTGCTGCAATCCGGCGCGCGCGAGCGTTTCCACGAGCACGCTGCACCACAGGGTGTTGGTGTTGCGGAAATCGAGGGAAGTCATGACCAAGACAAGGAAACCACTAATGAACACTAATGAACACTAACCCGGACGACCAGTTTTCTGATCGAGTGCAGCGATCCCATTCGTGTCCCTTCGTGTTCATTCGTGGTTGGTCAGGTTCCCGTCAGCGCTTCGATCAGCGCCTTGAACTTCAACTCCGTCTCGGCGAATTCCTTCTCCGGCTCCGAGCCGGCCACAATGCCGGCGCCGGCGTAAGCCGTGGCCGTGCGCCCGTCGATCAGCGCCGAGCGCAGGCCAACGAAGAACTCGCCGCCACCACGATGATCGACCCAGCCCTGCGGGCCGGCGTACAAGCCGCGCGGGAAAGACTCGAGCCGGGAGATCGCAGCGAGGGCCGGCGCCTGCGGTGCGCCACCGACCGCCGGCGTCGGGTGCAGGCGGCCGACGAGATCGAGAATGTGCACGCTCTCGGGCAGGTTCGCGCTGATCGGGGTGTGCAGGTGATGCACGTTCGCCAAGCCGAGCAGGCGCGGGTTGGCGGCGTGCTCCACCTTGAGATTCAGATCAGCCACGCGGCCAACGATCGAGTCGAGCACGAGCTTGTGCTCGCGCAGGTCCTTCTCGCTGTGCAGGAGCGCCTGCGCCAGCGCGGCATCTTCGCTCGCCGAATCGCCGCGGGCGGCCGAGCCGGCCAGCGCCGTCGTGTGCATGCGGCCGCCGGCCACGCGCACGAGGCGCTCGGGCGTCGCGCCGATGAAGCTCTGGCCTTTCCCATTCGCGATGGAGAACGAGTAGCAATCCGGATAACGGCGGCGCAGGTGGTTCAGCACGCTGATCGGATGAAACTCCTCGGCCGTCGTGTACTTGAGCGCGCGCGCCAGCACGACCTTCTGGTAGTCACCCTTCGCGATCTCACCGAGCGCCTGCTGCACAGCGCGCTGGTAAGAACCATCGCCACCGATTTCCTCGGCCTTTTTCGGCGCCGACGGACGATCCTTGTGGCGGGCGCGGCTGTAATCGAAAGCGCCGAACTTGGCATGCGCTTTCCAGACCTTGGCCGTGATGAAATCAACCGGCGCATCCGCCGTGATCAGGAGGTTCGCCACTGCGACCGTGCTGTCGCCCATGCGGGCCACCTGCCAGCGAGGCACGAAAACCTTCAGGGACGGAAACGGCGCGCCTGCGGCGGACTCCGGGCTGAAACCGGTCGCGAAGAAAAAGTGCGGACCGGCGAACGGCTCGTCGAGCGGACCGACGGCAATGGTGTCGGCCAGCGTGCGTTCGATGAAGGCGCGCGTCTCGGCGAAGCGCCCCGCCCCGCTCGCCGTGAAATCGATCGCCGACTCGGCACCCGCCACGCTGAAACCCTGCGCCGGACGCTCGGCGTAGAAGTGCGGCTCCGCCGGATCGAAGATCGACTCGAGCACGGCCAGCGGGTCGAGGTTGTCGACCATCATGCTGATGCTGACCAGCTGCGGCCGGCCCGCCGCCTTTGCGGCGGCGGAGCAGGACGCGAGGAAGTCCCGGAGGGCTTCCGGCGTCGCGCTGGCGGTCGGGTTGACGGGAGGAGTCTTCACGCGGCTGGAATACGCAGCGCCAAACGCGCTCAGGCTTTCTTCTTCGGCGCAGCGGCCTCAGCGGCCGGCGGCTGCGGACGCGGGAACAGCACCAGCGATTCAGCCACCTTCGAACCGGCCAGGCGGGAATCCCAGTTGAGTTCGTTACGCCAGACGGCGCCGGGCTTGTAGCCGAGCACCGCGTTGATCTTTTCCGACGCTACGGGAGTGACGTGCTGGATCAGAGCCACGGCGAGGCGCAGCGCCTCGGCCATCGTGGCGAGCGACGCCTTGAGCAATTCCTGGTCTTTCGCCTCGGTGGACTTGCCGAGTTTCCACGGAGCGCGCTTCTCGATGTAGGCGTTGGTTTCCGTGAGGAAGACCATGGCCTTCTCGAGCGCGGTGTGGAACTGGAAGTCCTCGCACAGCGGGATGAACTCGTCGCGCGTCTTGGCCCAGAGCGCGCGCAGGTTGGCGTCGAGCTCATCGCCCGCGCCGCCCGCCGGCACGAGGCCACCGGCGAAGCGCGTGGTCATGTTAAGCGTGCGGTTGACGAGATTGCCGAGATTGTTGGCGAGCTCGCTGTTGTAGCGCACGAGGAACTGCTCGCGCGTGAAATCGCTGTCCTGGCCGACGTTCATCTCGCGAATCAGGAAGTAGCGGAAGGCGTCAGAACCGAACTCGGCCACGAGGTCGAGCGGGTTGAGCGCGTTGCCCGTGCTCTTGGACATCTTGGCGCCGCGCTGCAGCCACCAACCGTGCGCGATGATGCCCTTGGGCAGCGCGAGCCCGGCGGCCTGGAGCATGATCGGCCAGTAGACGGCGTGCGGCGGGACGAGGATGTCCTTGCCGATGACGTGATACGTCGCGGGCCAGACGCCCGGCTTGTCGGCGACGGCGGAGTAGTAATTGAGCAGCGCGTCGAACCAGACGTACGTGACGTAACCCGGGTCGAACGGCATCTCGATGCCCCACTCCAGGCGCTCCTTCGGGCGCGAGATGCAGAGGTCGTTGAGCGGCTCCTTGAGAAACTCCATGACCTGCTTCTGGCGGTACGCCGGGAAGATGAAGTTCGGGTTCTGCTCGAGGAACTTGATGAGCCAGTCCTGATACTGCTTCAGCTTGAAGAAGTAGTTGGACTCCACGATCTCGGTCACCTCGCCGAAAATCTCCGGCCACGTGCCGTCCTCGTTGCGGTCCTTGTCCTGGAGGAACTGCTCCTGGCGCGTGGAATAGAAACCCTTGTACTCGGCCTTGTAGATCTCGCCCTTGTCGAAGAGCTGCTGGAGCACGGCCTGCACGACCTTCTTGTGCCGCGCCTCGGTGGTCCGGATGAAGTCGTCGTTGCTGATGTTCAGCTTGGGCAGCAGGGCACGGAACTCCTGCGACATTTCATCGCAAAACTGCTGGGCCGGGATGCCGCGCTTCTTGGCGCTGGCCTGGACTTTCTGGCCGTGCTCGTCGACGCCGGTCAGGAAATGGACCTGGTCGCCCATCTGCCGCCGGAACCGGGAAATGACGTCCGTCAGCACCTTCTCGTAGGCATGTCCGAGGTGCGGCGAACCATTCACGTAGTCAATGGCGGTCGTGATGTAGAATGACGGCATAAAAGGGTCAAAAGATGTAACCCGCGCCCGCCGTTTGTCGAAGGTTTTGACGCATGCGCCCGCTTCGCCTTAGCTCGCCCCAGTCGCCATGAACCTCAACACCCGTCCCCTCGGCCTGGCCGTGCTTTCGCTGCTGCTCTTCCTGGGCGCGGCCGTGGCGCTGCAAGGCTGGCTGTTGCGGGAAACCCGCCAGCTACAGGGCGTAGCCATTGAAGAACAGCGCGCGAAGCTGGGCCGCATCATCGCGGTCAGCGGGTTGCCGCCGGAAAAATGGGACGCCCGTTTCCAAGCCGAACTCGGCGCCATGCTCGGCGGCACGGCGCAACTGTACCGGACCAATTCCCGGCCCGCCGTGTTTCCTAACGGCAAGGGCAGCCTTAGTTTCACGGAGCCCGTCGCGACCGCACCTGGTTGGGAGGCGCACGTCAACTTTGCGATACCGGCGCTGATTCGCGTGCAGGTGCTACACCAGCGCATCCTCGCCGTGGTGGTCCTGCTCGCGCTGTTGCTCGCGCTCGTCCCCTTGCTCGTGGTCGTGATCGCCGCCCGCCGCGGCGGCCTCGCCGACGGAGCCACGCGCACGCCATGGGCCGCAGCCCAGGCGCAGGCCGTAGGCATGGAGCAATTCGCCCGCCTTTCGAACGAACGCACCGCCGCCCTCGCGGAGGAACACGCGGCCCGCGAGCGCGCCGAGGAGGATCTCGAGGTCAACCGCAACCTGCTCGACCGCTCCGTCGCGGAACGCGTGCGGCTCGGACGCGAGCTGCACGACAACATTTGCCAGACCCTCTACGCCGTCTGCCTCACGCTCGAGAGCGTGCAGAAAAAATCTGCGCTCTCGCCGGAGATGTCCGCGCGCACGGACCAATGTCTCGCCGAATTGCGCCGCGTGAACCAGGAGGTGCGCGCCTACCTGCAGGAGCTCGAGCCCGGCCGCGTCAACGGTCACTCCTTCGCCACCGCGCTCGCGGGCTTGATCGGTTCGCTGCCCACTGAGGACGAGGTGCGCATCGAGCGCCGGCTCGACGCCGCCACCGTCGAGTTGATTCCGACCCACCAGGTCGCGGAAATCATGAACATCCTGCGCGAGGCCGTGAGCAACAGCCTGCGCCATGGCCGCGCCAAACACATCGTATTGCGCGCCGGCCAGAGCGACCAGGCCATCGCGCTTTCCGTGCAGGACGACGGCATCGGCTTCGCCGCCGGCCACGGCAGTGGCAACGGACATGGCTTGCACAACATGCAGGCCCGCGCCAAAGCCCTCGGAGGCAGCCTGGAAGTCGACTCGAAACCGAACAAGGGCACGCTCGTCATCCTCACCCTGCCCGTCCCCGCCCTCGCATGAGTTCTCCCGCCGCCAAACCCATCCGCGTCCTGCTCGTCGACGACAGCCCGATCATCCGGCTCGGCCTGCGCAGCGCGCTGGAAGATCACGCCGACATCGAGATCGTCGGCGAAGCCGGCACCGCCGCCGCCGGGTTGGAAGCGCTAAGCAAGTTCAAGCCGGACGTCGTCATGCTCGACCTGCATCTTCCCGACAAATCGGGTCTGCTGGCGTGCCGCGATTTCCTGAAGGTGCGCCCGACTCTGGCCGTGTTGATCCTGACCTCGAGCAGCAGCGAGCGTCACATGCACGATGCGATCGCCGCCGGCGCAAAGGGCTACCTGCTCAAGGAAAACGACGGCGCCGCCCTGGCCGCCGCGCTGCGCGCCGTGTTCCGCGGCGACTCCGTGCTCGATCCGTCGATGGCCGGACAGGTTTTGAACCTGGTGAAAAATCGCGGCGTGCCGACACCTGCGGAAAGATTGAGCCAGCTGTCCCCGCAGGAACGTCGCGTCGTGGCCCTGCTCGCCGGCGGCCGCACCAACAAGGAAATTGGCGACCAGCTCGGCCTGACCGAGAAGACGGTGAAGAACTACCTCGCGACCATTTTCAGCAAGCTGAACATCACCCGCCGCACCCAAGCCGCCGCCCTCTACGTCGAGGCCGGACACGTGGCGCAGTGAGCCGGATTTTACGTGCGCGCCGCGCTAGGGCCGTTCGGCCCTAGAGGCCCTAGAGGCCAATCACCAGACTTAGGCCCTTTCCCTTCCGGGAGAATTTGCTCCATACTGGCGGCGCAATGTTGCCACACCCCTATCACCCGATTCCGTCCGGCCGCACCCCGGACCGCCCGTCCCGGGCCAATCGTTCCGGCCGCAGTCGCCTTTACCGCACGCGCGCCATGTCCCTGCCCGAGGTGGTTTTCGCCTCCGTGATCCTGGCCATGGTGCTGCTCGGCACCCTGCAGGGCATGTTGCAGAGCCGGCGCCAGACCGAGGGCAGCGTGCGCCAGGCTTCGGTGGCGAGCTTGGTGCAAGGTTATCTCGAGCAGCTGAAGAGTATCAAATACGGCGACCTGCCGCTCTCACCTGCAACTGCGCCGGCGACCGGCACAACCGCCACCGACAAAGCCACGTGGGTCGCGGCCAACGCGAGTGTCTCCCTCATCGATTCCGCACAAAACTCGACCGTCTTCTACCTGGCACCTGGCACGCCGCCGACGAGCCTCGACGGCATCAGCGGCCTCTCGACCACCAACCTGTCGTTGCACACCGAGCAGGTGGACATCGATAACATCAACTCCGCCAGTGAAAATTCCACGCTGAATATGTGGGTGTGGATCCTCGATCAAACCGACTCGACCCGCCCCAACGTCGTCGACTGCCGTTCCATCGTGATCGCTTACACCTGGACGCTCCGCGATGGCGGGCGGGTGCGGGTGCTTTCCGACATGACGCGCACCATCCGTTCCAGCGTTCCCACCGACTGATTTCATCCCCATGAGAATCCATTCCAAAAGGGGCATGACCCTGGTTGAGATCATGATCGCGTCGTCCATCGCCGCGATCGTCATGACGGTGGCGCTGCGGTTCGTGATCCAGACGCTGAAGTCCTATCAGTACGAAACCGGAAAGCTGATGATCAACCGGGATATCCGGAAATTCACCGCGCAGATGATGGACGACGGCACCTATGCGAACAGTTTCATGCTCTTCGACCAGGCGAGCAATTTGAGCCGGACCAGCCCCACCCTGGCCGCCAGCGGCAGTCCCGGATCCGCCACCTACGGTGGTTACACGACTGACCTCGTCACCACCGACCCGGCCGACCCGGTCAGTTCGACCTCTCCTGGCACTTCCAAAGTCGAAAGCGGCATGCCCGGCGATGTCCTCGTCTTCATCTACAACGTCGCAGGCGACAACTCGAAGATTTCCCAGCTCATCATCTACTATCGCTGGATCTCGACCTCGGCCGGCGGCACCAACGGCACCAACGACACGACCGTGACCAATCGTACCGTGGCTCTCAAGCGCTGGGTGGTTCCCATCGCCAGCGCGCAGCAAAGTGCCGGCATCATGAAACTGCTGCCCGTTATCACGGCGACGTCACCCTCAACCACGCTGTTCCCCTACGTGGACGGCCAGGCGAACGACGTGGTCCCGACCGGATCGGTCAATCGCACCAACAAGCTCTTCTACAACTCCAATAACAACAGCGTGCTGATTCGCGGTCGCATCTACGAAAACTACACCGCCCAGCGCCTGATCAAGAGCACTTACACGTTCACCATTACGCCTCGCGGCTAATCCGACTCCCATGAAAACGTCCTTCACCACCTCCAATCGCGGCAGCGCGTTCATCACGGTCATGGGCTTCTGCGTGATCCTGCTCATGCTGATCGCCAGCGTCCTCAAGTACTCGACGAGCGAGCGCCAGCTGAATGGCCGCGGCAAGCTCCTGATGGAGGCGCGCACCGGCGCCGAAGCGCTCTCCGAGTATGGCGTCTCCCAGGTGAAACGCATCCTCGACACCAATCGCACGTTCACCGACTCGGTGTGGGGCACGTCGGACGAAAACTCGTTCGTCACCGGCGGCACCTACGCCGGCCAGGTCTTGAATCCGCCCGATACCTTCTGGGCCGGCAGCCGCATCATCGACTCGACCGGCTCGACGGCGGAGAAGCCGCTGATGTACGTCGGCAAAATCATGCAGAACGGCGGCCTCACCCTCATCGACTCGGCGAACCCCGACAACGAAAACGACCCGCTCAAGGGCAAATGGGCGTTCCGCTACAATCTCGATGTCATCAGCCGCGCCACGGCCAAGGACACTTTCGCCAGCCGCAACCTGACGAGCTACATGAAGCAGAGCTTCTCCATCCGGGCGGTGCCGCTCTTCAGCAACGCGGTGTACTACAACATGGACATGGAAGTTCAGCCCGGTCCCGATCTGACGATCACCGGCTCGACCCACACCAACGCCCGCCTCTTCTGTCGCACCGACGGCACCAACACCGTGTCCTTCGCCGGTCCCGTCACCGCCGTGAAAGGTTTCTGGACCAACTTTTACCAGAGCTCAGGCGTCAACCTGATGCCTTACTTCCAGTCGAAGACCGAGCAGAATGCACTGCAAACGAACGACCAGGATACAGTGGTTCGCATTCTCCAATCGGGTACCTCCACCTACAAGACGATGAAGCTGAGCGCCGCCACCACCGGCTTCTCCCCGAATCTCGCCAACGGCACGTGGGTGGAATCCACGTGGGACCTGCATCCGACCGGCGAAACCTGGCAGCGCCATCTGGGTGACGCGACCCCGGTCACGGAAACCACCGCCTCCAAGACGAATTTCGCCAACTGGATCCAGCAGACCTTTCTCGGCAACCTGCTCACCAATGTGAACGGCCTGACGCCGAACCGCATTCAGGGCATCCCCGACTACACCTACGTCTACGGCTCCGCCTATCCCGATCCGCTCACCGGCAGCAGTACGGACAACGTGCTTTATTGGTACAAGGTCAACTCCTCGGGCGTCGCAGTCGGCAACGACGTCAACAACAGCGCCCATGCGCTGGTCGAAACCCCGCGTCTGACCACCGATGCCAGCTACTACAAGGCGACCGAGGACATCAAATACTCCCGCCGCACCGGCCTCTACATCTCGTGCAACACGACCAATTCCCTGCAGACAGGCCACAAACCTGACGGCACTCCCATCAAAGTCGCGGCCCACAGCTATCGCGCCTTCAAGAACGACGGCACCGAAGTGGTCCTGCCTGGCCAGGACACCTTTGGCGAGAGCTCGACCGCGGGCAACACGAGCAGCAACACCTTCGCGACTCACAAGAACGCGCGCCCGATCGTGCAGATGTACAACATCGACTTCGACGGCTCCGTCACCGGTACCGTCAACGCCGAGAAATCGGCCGCGGCCAGCTATCGCCGCATGGCGGACGTCCGCCGCGTGGGCAACGGCGTCGACACCTCTGGTACCGCCACCTACTCCGGTGACAACACCAGCGCGACCACCAAGGCCAACTCGCAGTTCATCCACTCCACGAATCGCAGCTCCACCAACACCTACGCTTCAAAATACCTCTACATGATCGATATTGATATCATGGAGCTGAAGAAGGCGGTGCGCACGATCAACGTCACGACCGGGGCGACGTACACCACCACCAATTCGGATTACTACGACACCGGCCTGCCGACCTCCGGCAACTACAACACGTTCATCTACAACCCATCCGCAGTGACGAAGAACGTCTCGTTGAGTGATGCGACCCGCATCATCACCACCAACATGACGACGCTCACCAACGCCTTCACCGCCAGCGACTGGAACGGCGGCGTCTACATCGAATCCTGCGCGGCGGACCTGTTCGACACCACCGCCGGCTCCGGAGCGTCGGACATCGCCCTGCGCAAGGCCAAGACGCACAAGCTGCATGACTCCGGTGTTCGCTTGATCAACGGTCGCGGCAAAGTGCCTTCACTGAGCGACACAGACCGCACGGGCATGACCCTCGCGACCAACGACGCGCTCTACGTGCTGGGTTCGTTCAACTGCGACGGCCTCTCGTCCACGCCGACCACCGTGCAGCGCCTGGTCCCCGCGTCCGCCGGCCAGTCGACCGGGCAATACCCCGACGACGGCCTCGACCACAATTCCACCGAGCTGCCCTGCTCGCTGGTCGCCGATGCCATTTACCTGCTTTCGCAGCCCAACAACGACTCGGCCACCACCCAGAACAAAGGCTGGAACGACGCCTTCTCCAACCTCGCCAAGTCCAGCAGCAATTGGAGCAGCAGTTGGAATACCACCAATCCCGCCAGCGGCAACCGCCAGGAAGGCTATGTCCTGAGCACCGCGATCTATCCGTTCAAGGTGCCGTACGATTCCGCGGCCGGCTCCTGGACCAGCGGCACCAGCAGCACCACCAAGCTGATCGCCGCGGACTTCTCCGAATATTCCTTCGCCATGCTTTGCGGCATCGTTCCGACCGGCAAGAACAGCTTCGACCAAACCAGCGGCGGCCTGCACAACTTCCCCCGCTTCCTCGAGAGCTGGAGTGGCACCACCTGCCGTATCCGCGGTTCGATGGTGGCGCTCTTCGAGTGCCGCGTGGCCAACGATCCTTGGAATCTCCGCACCTACGATCCGCCGACCCGTATCTGGGGCTTCAACCTGGTCTTCGCCGACGGCGTGATGCCGCCCCTGACTCCGAAGACGGTGAACATCCGGCGCGTCGGCACGAACGACATCAAGAAGACCGACTTCGATACGCTGGTCAGCGGCTGGGGTTATTAAAGCCCACCCGGAAACGTCCCGCGCAACCATTCAACCAAGATCAGCCACGCGCGTCCGCGGTGGCTGATTTTGTTTTTGGCGACCTCGTCGAGCTGCGCATAGGTGCAGTCGTAGCCAGCCGGCCGGAATAGCGGATCATAGCCGAAGCCCTTTCCTCCGGCCGGTTCGCGCACCAACACGCCTTCGCAACGGCCTTCAAAAATCTGCTCCACTCCACCCGGACCGCGAAGCAGAAGCACACACAGAAAATAAGCGCCGCGCTTTCCCTCGGGTACCGGTCGCATCACCTCGGTGAGTTTCTGGAGATTCGCCGCACTGTCATGTTGCGGCCCCGCGTAGTACGCCGACTCGACGCCGGGCGCACCATTCAGCGCTTCCACGCACACGCCGCTGTCGTCCGCCAGCACCCACGCGTCTGCCGGCAGCAGCGCCTGCAACGCCCGCGCCTTCTTCCGGGCATTGCCCACGAACGTACCGGTATCCTCCTCGACTTCCGGCATGGGATTGGCCGGCAGGATCCGCAGGCGCAGGCCGGAGACGTCGGCCAGCCGCTGGAATTCCTGCACCTTGTGGGCGTTGCCACTTGCGAGATGAATCGTCGCCGGGCCCATCAGCTGTAGACCTTCCGATTGAAGGTCGCCTCGTCGACGAACATTTTCTCGGGATAACGCACGAACCCGCGCATCAGCGTGTCGTCGCCATGCACCTCGTGGCGTACGCTGCCCAGGCGGATCGCATTCTCGAGCGTCTCGGTGCGCAGGCCGCGCAAGATCGCCTTGCCCTTGTCGTCGGCAAACAGCACCGGCGCGTGGTAAGTGAACAGATAGTCGAGTTCCCGCGCCTGCAGGAGCTCGCTGAGCAGCTGCGCACCGCCCTCGAAGAACACGCCGGTGATCCCCTCCTGCACGCAGCGCGCACGGAAGTCCGGGAAACTCACTTTGGGCGTGGACGAGTTGAGCACCCAGGTCTTCACCCCCATGGCGTTCAGCTTGCGCACGTACCCGATGCCGCCATGTGGCGTCGTCACTACGATCGTGCGCTCGCGAAACTCGTCCGTGAACACGCCCGGCATCGCCTTGTCCGTGACCGAGCGCAGCAGCCCGTCGAAAACAAAACGCCACGGGCACCACTCGACGCCGTTCACGCGCGCCGTCAGCCGGGGATTGTCCGCCCGCAGCGTGCCTGCACCGACCGCGATGGCCGGGAAATAGCGGCGCCAGACATGTCCGTTGGCGCGCGCCGCTTCGCCCGTGATCCATTTCGAATCGCCGGTGCGCGTCGCCACCTTGCCGTCGAGAGTGACACCGGACTTCGCCGCGAAGAGCGGCTGGCCGGTGCTGATCCAGTGGTTGAAGATGAGGTTCAGGTCCGCGCATTCCGCAGCGAGCACGCCGGTGATCACCTCGATACCCGCTTCGCGCAGCAAAGCGTAACCTTTGCCCACGTGCGCCGGATTGGGATCGGTCGCGCCAACAACAACTCGCGCGATGCCGGCGGCGATGATCGCATCCGTGCACGGCGGCGTGCGCCCATGGGTGCAACACGGCTCGAGCGTCACGTATAGCGTGGCTCCCGCCTGCGGCTTGCGGCCGAGCGCTTTGAGCGCGCTCACTTCCGCGTGCGGACCGCCGACCGGCGCCGTGGCGCCTTCGGCCACGATTTCGCCGTTCTCGACGATCAGCGCGCCGACCATTGGATTCGGGTGCGTCGTGCCCCAGACGGTCCGCGCCAGCGCGATGGCGCGGCGCATGAAGGATTCGTGCAACTCCTGGCTCATGGAATCACGGCCGACACGTAGGGATTGGTTTCCTTCTCATCGCCGACCGTCGTGCGTTCGCCATGGCCGGGAAACACGATGGTGGCGTCAGGCAGCGTGTAGATTTGCTCGCGGATCGATTTCGCCAGGAGGTCGTAGTTGCCACCAGGCAAATCCCAGCGACCCACGCCACCGTTGAACAGCGCGTCGCCGACGAACGCGACGGAACCGGACTCCGTGTGAAAGAGCACATTCCCCGGACAATGTCCCGGCACGTGGCGCACTTCGAACTCGCGCCCCAGGGCCTTCAGGCGATCGCCCTGCTGGACGAATCCATCGATCTTGGCGCCCACGAGGCCCATTTTCTGGCCCATGAATCCTTCCATGATTTCCGGCGTTTCGATCAAACCCTGATCGGCTTGGTGTGCCCGGATCAGTGCGCCGGTCTTTTGCTTCACGTCGGCGGCGTCCTGCATGTGGTCCCAATGCCCGTGCGTGAGCCAGAGTTCGGAGAGCTTGCACTTCTCGCGGTCCAAAATCGGCTGCACCTTGGCCATGATCCCGCCCGGAGCGTCGATCAACACAGCCTCGCCGTGCTTTTCGTCGGTCAACAGGTAACCCACGGTCTCGATGGGGCCGGAGGGAAGCACGTGGATTTTCACGGCGCTAGATTCGGCCAAGCGGCGGTTCGCGCGCAACGACAAAGGGATCGGGACCGGTTCACGCAAGCTAGGCAGGGCGTTCACCGGCGCTTCGGTCGAGCGCCGCCCGCACGGCGGTGAACAATTTCTCCAGGTCGTATGGCTTGGCGAGGTAGTTCATTCCCTCCTGGATCGGCAGCTCGCGTCCGGCAACTTCCCGGTTGTAACCGCTGGTGTAGATCACCGGCAGGCCGGGCTTTTCCTCCTGCAACTGACGGCCCAATTGCAGGCCGGACAACCCGCCGGGCATGATGACATCCGTTACCACCAGAGAAATGCTGGCGCGATACGTCGCCCAGACGGCCAGCGCCGCCTGGCCGCTGTCGGCCTCGAATACCGTGTAACCCTGCCGCCGCAGCGCACGCAGGCCGATCTCCCGCACGGCCGGTTCATCCTCCACAAAAAGAATGACCTCGCCCTGCCCCTTCGCCGCCTGCGGCGTACCGACGATGACTTTGGCCGCGGGCTTGGCCTCCACGCGGGGCAGATAAACCCGGAAGCGCGTGCCGCTGCCGACTTCGCTTTCCACTTCGATCCAGCCGCCGTGCTGCTGCACGATGCCAAAGACCGTGGCGAGCCCGAGACCCGTGCCCTTGCCCACTTCCTTCGTGGTGAAAAACGGGTCGAAGATCCGCGGCAGGTTTTCCCGGGGGATGCCCGAGCCCGTGTCGCTGACCTCGAGATAGACGAAAACCGCGGGCTGGATCGGCTTGGTCTCGCTCTCCACCTTGCGACCGATCCGCGTCTCGCTGCCGGTCACAATCCGCAGCGTGCCGCCGGCCGGCATGGCGTCGCGGGCATTGACCGCGAGATTGATGATCACCTGCTCGATCATGCCGGCATCGCCATTGAAACCGAGCGACTCCGAAGCGAGATCCAGCTGCATCACCACATCCTCGCCGAGCAGCCGGCGAAGCATCTTCGTGGGCTGGGTGAGCACCTCGTGCAGGTCGAGCGGCTGCATGTTGATCACCTGGCGGCGGCTGAAGGCGAGCAGCTGGCTCGTGAGATTGGCGGCGCGATTGGCAGCCTGGGAAATCTCGCCGAGTGATTCCTCCATGTCGGGCGTCACTTTGTCGTTGGTGCGCAGCAACCCGACGTTGCCGATGATGGCCGTGAGAAGATTGTTGAAGTCGTGCGCCACGCCGCCGGCCAGCTGGCCGATCGCCTCCATTTTTTGCGCCTGCCGCAGCTGCTCCTCCAGGCGCGAACGCTCGGTGATGTCCTGCGCCGTCCCGGTCGTGCCGATCTGCACGCCGAGATCGTCGCGCAAGCTCACCGCGTTGAAGGAAAGGCGCACCGGCGTGCCATCCTTCCGGAGATGAATCGTTTCGTAGTTGAAGACCGAATCGCCCCGCTGCAGGCGCTCCGCGGTCGCCAAATCCGTGGCCGTGAGCTCTCGCGCCACAAAGTCGGTGAAAGGCCGGCCGAGCATTTCCTGCGGTTCATAGCCGTAGATGGCGCGCGTGGCGTCGTTGACGAAGGTCCAGCGTCCAGCGAGATCGCACGACCAGATTAGATCGTGCGAGGTCTCGACAATCGTGCGGTACGCCCGCTCCTTTTCGTGCTGTTCCGCCCGCTGGCGGTCGAAAACAAGCATCACGAGGCCCAGCGAAAATCCGAGCACGCGCCCCGCCCAAACCAGGTAGATCCATTCCGGATAATAGTTGAGATAGAACTGCACCGGCACCGCCATCGCGAAGATCACGTAGGGCACCCCGAAGATCACCGCCAGCATCGCACCCGGCAGGCGCGTGCGGCGCCAGAGCTGGATGAACCAGAAGAGAATCGCCAGGCGCGCCAGCGACACCGTGACATTGATGCCGATCAGTTCGATGAACACGCTGTAGAACCCGCTCCGTTCCGGAGCCATCCCGGCGGCCACCAGGAGATCGGGGCCAAGGTAACGCATGATAAGCACGAACGGAACCCCGAGCCCTAGGTACCACCGCCCGAGTTTGGCCGGCACCTTGACCCCAGCGAGTTCCGCACAACCGACCAACAGCCACCAGGTGACCACGAGGTTCAGGCAATCCGACAGGCTGTGCCAGTGGCTGACCTTGCCGGAGTAATCCAGCTGCGAGAGAACAATGCAGCTCCGGAACGCCTCCAGCAGCCAGCTCTGCGCAATCAGCCGCGAAAACTTCGCCGGATGCTGCCGGTTCATGAACAGATACACGCAGCCAAACGCCGCATGCAGCATGATGATCATTTGCAGAATGACCGGGGTCATGCCCGAACTCCCAATTGTGGGGTGACGCCACAGGCGAACGGGAAATCCACGGTTTTGAGGGTGCCTCCGCACCCCGTTCTAGCAACGCCAAATCACGACTTGCACCCCTCCCCCCGGTCCTCTGTCTTCTGTCCTCTGCCCTCTGATTCATGACCTCCGCCGACATCCGCCAGTCGTTCCTCGATTTCTTCGCCTCGAAGCAGCACGCCATCGTGCCGTCGTCCTCGCTCATGCCGACGGCGCCCAACCTGCTGTTCACCAATGCCGGCATGAACCAATTCGTGCCCTACTTCCTCGGCGACCAGCCGGCCCCGTGGAAGCGCGTGGCGGACACCCAGAAGTGCATCCGCGCCGGCGGCAAGCACAACGACCTCGAAGACGTCGGCTTCGATACGTACCACCACACGATGTTCGAGATGCTGGGCAACTGGTCGTTCGGCGATTACTTCAAGAAGGAGTCGATCAACTGGGGTTGGGAGCTGCTGACCAAGGTCTGGGGCATCCCGGCGAAGCGTCTGTTCGCGACGATCTACAATCCCGACAAGTCCAAGGGCGACCCGGCGGACCGCGACGAGGAAGCCTACGCGATCTGGGCGAAGATCTTCACCGACGCCGGCCTCGATCCGGCCGTGCACATCGTCAACGGCAACAAGAAGGATAATTTCTGGATGATGGGCGACACCGGTCCCTGCGGCCCGTGCTCGGAAATCCATTTCAACCTCCTGCCCTCCGACAACGAGGCCGAGGGCCGCAAGCTCGTGAACAGCTCGTCGCCGCGCTGCATCGAGATCTGGAACCACGTCTTCATCCAGTTCAACGCGAACACCGACGGCACCTTTGCGCCGCTCGCCGCCAAGCACGTCGACACCGGCATGGGCTTCGAGCGCGTCGCCGGCATCCACGCCACGACGAAGGGCTTCAAGGACTTCTCCGCCGAGCCGTCGAACTACAACGCCGACGTCTTCAAGCCGACCTTCGACAAGATCGCCGCGCTCTCCGGCAAGACCTACACGCAGACCGTGCCCGCCGAGCGCACCGGCCTGAGCGAGCAGCAGACGATCGACATCACCTTCCGCGTCCTCGCCGACCACGCCCGCTGCGTCAGCTGCGCGATCGCCGACGGCATCATCCCCGGCAACGAGGGCCGCAATTACGTCATCCGCCGCATCCTCCGCCGCGGCATCATGTACGGCCGCAAGAACCTCAACTTCAAGACCGGCGACTTCACCGCGCTCGTCGAGCCGGTGATCCAGTCGCTCGGCAATGTCTTCCCCGAACTCAAGACCCAGCGCATCATGGTCGAGAAGGCCATCCGCGCGGAGGAAGAATCGTTTGGCCGCACGCTCGACAAGGGACTGCAGCTCTTCAACAAGGCGGCCGCGGACGGCGAGATTTCCGGCGAGGCGGCCTTCGAACTCTACGACACCTACGGTTTCCCGCTGGACATGACCCAGCTGCTCGCCGCCGAGCGCGGCCTCTCCACGGATCTCGACGGTTTCGAGGAGCTGATGGAACAGCAGCGCGAACGCGGCCGCGCCGCGCGCAAGACCGAGGTGATTCTCGGCGCCACCGAAGGCGCGGCTGCAGCCGCCGCGACGAAGTTCGAAGGCTACGACATCAACCTCACGACCACCTTCCACGGCAAGGTCACCGAGATCGTGAAGACTGAGAAGGATGCCTTCCTGATTTTCGACACCACGCCGTTCTACGGCGAAATGGGCGGCCAGGTCGGCGACACCGGCCACGTGCTGCTCAACGGACACAAGGTCGATATTGTCGATACCGTGAAGGACAAGGCCGGCCGTCACCTGCACAAGGTCGCCCCCAACTCCGATCTCCAATCTGCCATCTCCGGGTCGCCCGCGACCCTCCACGTGGACTTCAACCGCCGTCGCGCGATTTCGCGCCACCACTCCGCCGCGCACCTCATCCACTGGGCGCTGCGCAAAGTGCTCGGTACGCACGTCCGTCAGTTCGGCACGCACAAGACGCCAGACCGCCTGCGCTTTGACTTCACGCACTTCGAACAGCTCACGGCGGTGCAGCTCAAGGAAGTCGAACAGATGATCAACGAGAAGGTCATCGACAACGCCCGCGTCGTCTCCGCCGAGATCGAATACTCGCAGAAGCCCGACGACGTGCTCGCGTTCTTCGGCGACAAGTACGGCAAGTTCGTCCGTCTCGTCGACATCGGTGGCTACTCCAAGGAACTCTGCGGCGGTACGCACGTGGCGACCACCGGCGAGATCGGCCTGATCAAGATCACGACCGAGATGGCCATCGCCGCCGGCACCCGCCGCATCGAAGCCGTAGCCGGCCAGGCCGCGCTCGACTTCGTCGTGCACGAGGAGACCGCGCTTAAGGCGGTCAACGCCCGCCTCAACTCTGGCGTCAACGATGTCGCCGCCAAGCTCGAGTCGCTGCTCAATCACCAGAAGGAACTCGAACAGAAGCTCAAGGCCTACCAAGCAAAGGAATCTGCCGGTCTGGCCGACAAGCTCGCCACGACTGTCGTCGAGAAAGACGGCCTCAAGTGGGTCTCCGCCGTGGTCACCGCCGAAAATGCGGATGCCCTCCGTTCGCTCGGCAGCCAAGTACTGCACAAGGTCGGCGCTGGCGCCGTGGTCCAAATCGGCGCGCTGCTCGACGGCAAGGTCAGCCTCGTCGCCTACTGCTCGCCCGAAGCCATCAAGGCCGGCCAGGCCGCCGGCAAGATCATCGGCGCCCTCACTGCTAAACTCGGTGGCAAAGGCGGCGGCAAACCCGACTACGCCCAAGGTGGTGGCGGCGACGCCAGCAAGCTGCCTGAGGTGCTGAAGCTCTGATGCCCGAACGCGCCGGTAGTTGACGCTCCGGGGCGTTTCGCTTCCGTCTCAGTCGTGCCCGCACCCGCCCAAGTCGTCATCCTGGCGTTCAACGCCAGCAACCAGCTCGCCGTCCGCCAGGTCGGCACGCAGCTGGGCCTCGCCTTTGTCGGGGCCGACGAAGCGATGGCCGAGGCCAGACTGTCCGCGTGCTTCCCCCAGCACCTGCCCGCCAGCGAGTACTTCACCTGCCGGGTCGGCGAAGCGGCCTATCGCGTGTTTTTCACCCAGGCTCTGGCGGCACCCGCAGATGTCGAAGTTTCCTTTCAGTCGTTGGAGCACTTGGAATCCAACGGTGGGAAACAATCGGCCGCCCTCGCCGCCGTGCTCGCCGGACTCGATCCCTACCTCATCGAAATTCCCTACCTGCATCTCGGCGAGAACGACTACATCTACAAATTCCGCGTCGAGCGCGATCGCAACCGCGGCATCTACCAGCAGGACGAGGCTACCCGCGCGCTCTACCAGAGCCAGCTGTGCGACGCCATCAAGGCGCTCTCACGCACCAATGAACGGTCGGCCACCAGCCCGGCTACCCTGGATTTTGGCGCGGTGCGCTACATCATCCCGAGTCATTTCGGATTCTGCCTCGGCGTGAAGAACGCGATCGAGCGCGCCTACGAATCGCTGGCGGAAAATCCCGGCAAGCGGGTGTTCATGCTGAGCGAACTGATCCACAATCCGTTTGTGAACGAGGACCTGCTGCAGCGCGGCCTGCGTTACCTGCAAACCGACAAGGGCGTTCCCTTCACCATCGACGGTCGTCCGGCCGGGCCGGATTCCCCCGCCCCGCTGCTCTGGGACACGCTCACGTGCGACGACGTGGTGATCATCCCGGCGTTCGGCGCCACGGATGAGGACAAAAAGAAGCTTATCCGCAAAGGCATCCGCGTGGCGCAATACGACGCCACCTGCATGCTGGTGGAGAAAGTCTGGAAGGCGGCGCGGACGTTCGGACGCGAAGGCTACACCGTCATCATCCACGGCAAGGCCGAGCACGAGGAGACCAAGGCCACCTTCTCCAACACCCGGCGTTATGCGCCGTCGCTCATCATCCGCAGCCTCGACGAGGCCAGGTTGATCGGCGACTACATCGCTGCGCCCACGGAGGCGAAGCGCGCCGCCCTGCTGCAAAAATTTGCGGGCCTGCACACCCCGGATTTCGATCCCGCGCGCGACCTCGATCGCCTGGCGGTGGTCAACCAGACCACGTTGCTGATGAACGAAACCGCGGCGATCATCGACTACTTCAAGAGCGTATTCACCGCCAAGTACGGTGAGACCGCGGGCCTGGAGCATGTGGGTGGCGCCGGGCGCAAGGACACCCTCTGCTATGCCACCCAGGTAAACCAGGATGCGCTGCAACGCGCCCTGGCCGAGCCGATCGATGCGGCGTTCATCGTGGGCGGTAAGAACAGCTCAAACACCTACCAGCTGTACCGCGTCTGCGAGCAGAAGCTCGGCCGCCGGGCCTTCTTCATCCAATCGGAGAAAAGCATCCGCAGCCCGGATGAGATCGAGCACTACGTTTTCCCGAGCGCGAGCCATGGCATTCCCGGCCACACGGAGATCCGCTCGCTCTGGGCCGACTGCGTCGCGCCCAAGACCGTGTTGATCACCGGCGGGGCCTCGTGTCCGGACGGACTGGTGCAGCAGGTCATCACCCGCATCAACTCGTTCTTCCCCGCCCCGGCGCTGCGCACTTCCGGGGAAGTGCTGGCCAGCCTTAGAACTTGATGGAGATGCCGCCGCGCACGCCGACCGCGCTGCCGAGGTCGATGTGGGCCAGACGTTCAGCCACCATCTGGTCGTAGGCGCTGAGCTTCTGCGCGGTCAAGCCGCCGAACAGGGCCGTCGTTTCGTTGGCCGCCCACTCCATATTGAAATCGGCGTAGTAGCCGGTGACGAACTTGGAGACGGAACTGCTCTGGGGGTCCACCACGCCCAGATCAGTTTTCAAAGGATAGGTGGTGGTGCTGTTGCCGGCATCATCGGTCACGACGTTCGGCTGCGTGTAGTCGAAGACGCCCGGGACCGTGAAGCTTTCCGTCGCGGTGTAGGTCGTGCCCACGTAGGCACCGGCAAAACCCGCGCTGATCGAAGCCTCGAGGCGATCGGTAAACTGCGCTTTCAGCGAGGGTCCAAGCTTCACCAGGAAGTAAGCGCCCTTGATCTCCCAGCGACCGCTGACCGTGGCCCCGCCAGCCACGGATCCATTGACCGTCTGGGACGGAGTCTGACTCAACGGCGTGCTGGTTTCATAGCCGTCGGAGTAAGTGTTGCCGCTATCGGGATTGATGTAGGTATTGGTCGACGGCGCGCTGATCGGAGCGCCCACCACCGAGCCGCCGACAATCGCGTAGTAATCCGTGCGCGTGTTCAGCGTGGAGGTCACGTCACCCGCGACCTTGCTGTTGATGCCGTTCAGGGCGATACCGGTGCTGAAACCCCACTGGATCCGGCGGGAAAGACGACCCATGTCACGCGAGAACTGCAGTTCGACGCCGGCCGACGGACCCGGCTTGTCGGTGAAGTGGCCTCCTTCGCTGGTCGTGCTGTAATTCGTGAAGCCAATATAGCCCGGCTTGCTGGTGAGCTGCGCGTCGGTGTATTCCACCCAAGTGCGCGTCTGGCCCGGCGTATAGCTCACGTAATCGCCGTTCTGTTCGCCCTTGGTGCCATCCGAATTCGTAAAGTAGGTGGCATAACGGCCGCCGGGCGAGGAAAGCTGGTTGCCCGAGGCGTCGACTTCATTCGCGCGCAACACGTCCCTGCTGACCGTGCCATCGTCGTAAACGCGATCAACCGCACCGGCGGAAGCCTCTGCCACCACCTTGGCGGGTACGGCGCCGAGATTGCTGAAATCAACATGACCACCGGAAGACAGGAGGCGGAAGCCGACGGTGACCTTGTTGCGCGGGCCGAACCACTGCTCCGCTTCCGCGTTGCGCTCGGTGAGAAGCTTCATGCGCTCTTCCTCCATACCGGACTCCTGGGCTGGCAGCAGCACCGGAAGCGACGCGAGGAGCGAAAGAGTGACAACTTTCAGGGAACGCAGGGTCATGGAAAAGACGGAGATAAGGGGTGGAATGGCCACTTGGAAAGGCGAAACGGACCAAGGTTCCGTCAGGCTTTCTCGATTGGCTCCTTGGGCTCCGGCTTGGCCAAACCCGCCTTTTGCATGGCCCGCTTGATATCCTCGGCCTTCTGCTCGAGTTCGGTCTCTTTTTCCTGCTGGGCCTGCATCTTCTCGAACAAGGCCGCTTCGCTCTGGTTGAGAAATTCTTCGCGTTCCGTGAGTGCCTGCCGGGCCTCCTTCATGCTGGCCTCCTGACGGTCGAGCTCCTCCTTGAGTTTGCCCAGGGCCTCCATCTCGGCCGGGTTGACCGTCGCCGAGGTCTCGGTGGCGGACTGCTTGCGCATGGCGTCGATCACCTTTTCACGGGCCTGCAGCAGGGCTTCGGTCTCGGCCAGCATGCGGTCGCGCTCGGCCAGCTTGTTTTCCGCCTCGGCGAGAGCCATTTCGCGCTCTCCCACCTTGGCCTCCAAGGCCCGAAGAGCTTTCTCGAGCTCCTCAACCTGTGAACCGCTCAGCGCCGCCTTCCCGCCCCACGGGGCCCGGGAACTCGACATGATGGCGTCGATGGACTTCCGCGCCGCGGCGGTGGCTTGAGAAGCCTCCTGCGCGCGCTGCAAGGGACTCGCCCGGCGCGGCAAAACGAGCGGCTTGATCCCGCCACCGGCCGCCTTGACCGGAAACTTGATGCCACCGGGCGGCGGAAAGGCCGGGCCCGGCACAGGACCGGACGCCGCCGGCTTGATGGAAGGCGGAAAATTGGGCGCGGGCGGAAACGGCGCCCCAGGAGATGGAGGCTGGTTATCCAAGCAGAGGAATGAACAAGCTTACTTCTTACCGAAGAACTTCGAGAAAAATCCACCCTTCTTATCTTCAGACTGCGTCGCGGCCGCAGCCGGACTAGCTTTCGCCACATTCTTGAGGGCGCCGCTCACCAGCTTCACCGCGATGGCTTCGCGGGCCGGATCGTTGATCACAACAAAGTAGCGCTCGTAGGAACCGCCATCGGCGATGAGCTTGATGAGTTTCTCCTTGTCGTCCTTGAACCAATCAAGGGCGGTGTTGGTGGTCACGCGCATCATGCTCTCGAGTTTTTCGACCTGGTCCTTGCTCAGCGACTTGGCCGCGGCGGCGTCGCTATTGGTAAGCTTGGCGCCGTTCGCCTTGCCAAGGCTCAGCTGATCGGCGCGCGGCAGGCTGGCCGGGATGAGCCCGATCGCCTCGGCGAGATGCAGGCCGGTCGAGCCCTTGCGATACGGCAGAAACTGGCCGATCCCTTCCTCGTCACCGTGGGTCAGCGCGTTCAGGGCGTTGCGGAAATCGCCGCCGAGCACCACGCGCGTGGCCATCTGCTGGCCAAGGTTGGCAAATTCACCGATGGTCTTGATGCCTTCGGAAGCGCACACGACGCGCGTGCCCTCGCTGAAGTTGGCGAGCACCAGCGGATAGCCTTCCGGAATGTTGAGGCGGGAAAGCGTCTTGAGGATGGGATTCTCCTTGGAGGACGTCTCCTCGACCTGCGCGACCATGTCGCCGAACGGATCATCGAATGCGAGCGTCTCCTTGAGAATGCCAATGAGGTGGTCCGCCTTCCCGGCGTTGCCGGCGATCTCGGGCAGCATCAGCAATTCGTCGTAACTGAAATCGATGTACTTCGAGGGCTTCTCATCCTCGCCGGAGTGCGGCCATTCCTTCGTATCGAGGTTCTGCGCGAGGCTGACGAGCGAGGTGTCCGCCATGATGGAGTGGCGGAATTTTTTGCGGATCTCGTCCCATTCGTTGCTGGTAAACTTGGCCATGGTGGTGTCGGTGGAGTCGGAAGGTTATTTGCTTTCGGGAGGAGCGTTTTCGATGATCTCGTTTGCGAGCTTCATGTAGTCGTTGGCGACGCTGTCCTCTTCACTGCCCTCGGTGCCGACCAGGAATACCGGCAGGCCCAGGGTCACGGCGCGGCGCACGATCATCGCATCGCGAATCTGCGTGGAGCAGATCTTGGCCGCAGGCGCGCAACCGCGCTTCTGCGTCTTGAATTGATTCAAACGAAGCTGCATGCGCATCTTCGGAACCTCGATGTCGGTGTTCGCCTTGATCGAGTTGAAAACGATGCCGTACACCTGCGAGGCGGGGCCCATCGCCGTGGTGCGGAAGCTGGCGGACTGCTGCTGGAAGCGCAGGAGTTTCTCCACGAGCAGCGTGAAGCCGATGAGGCTCAGTGCGTCGGGATTCGACGGCACGTAGATTTCGCCCGCGCAATAGACGCCGTTCTGCGAAGCGCGCAGCACATTCGGCGGACAGTCGAACAGGATGAAATCGTAATTGTTTTCGATCTCGGCGAGCTGCTCCTGGAAGATGACGTACGACGGACGCTTCGGGTCCGGTTTGTATTCACCCTCGAGATCAACGAGGTTGAAAGTAGTCGGCACGAGGTCGAGGCCCGGCAGCAGCTTTTCACCATCCTTACCTTCCACGACGTCCTTGATCACAATGTCCTTCAGTCGCGCGGTGCCCGGATCAAAAATGGAATAAACTGAACCCACGCCGGTGGCATTGATCTTGTTCCAGCGCTCGAGCTTCATCAGCCAGATGCTCGCGTTGGACTGGGTGTCGAAATCCATCAAGAGCACCCTCATCCCGCGCTTGGCCAGACTGGCCGCCGTGTTCACGATGAGTGACGTCTTACCTACACCACCTTTGTAATTGAGGAAGGCTATCTTGCGTGCCATTGGTATGTTATATATCTGGAGTAACTGTGGCACATGGGCGACCGTGTGCCAGTTAAAAATCTTACTAAGTTCGTGGTTTCAGGAAACCCGGCATCGCGTGGCATTCTTAAAACATGAGTGAAGTCAGCCTCCAGGAACTCTATTCCCCTCAAGGGCGTTGTTTTGGCTGCGGCCCGGCCAACCTGGATGGATTGCGGCTCAGGAGCTTTTCCCGGGAAACCGAGGTCGTCGCTCACTGGCAACCGGCTGAACAGTACCAAGCCTTTCCCGGCATGCTGAATGGCGGCATCATCGGCAGCCTGCTCGATTGTCACAGCAACTGGACCGCAGCCTGGCATCTGATGCGACAAGACAAGCTGACGCAGCCTCCTTGCACGGTAACCGCCGACTATGCCGTGAAGCTGCTTCGCCCCACTCCGCTGGATGTCCCGGTTGAGCTGGTGGCGCGAGTGATCGAATCCACCGCGGATCGGGCGGTCATCGAAGCGGTACTGACTTCAGCCGGCAAGCCGCGCGCCACCTGCCGCGGTACTTTCGTGGCCGTGCGCCCCGGGCATCCTGCTTACCATCAGTGGTAGGCCACGGATCGTCACACGATCGTCACGCCAAGCCCACATTCCCGTCACCTATGCCGGGCAAGGTGGCGCGATGCCATATCGCGCAAAAATCCTCGCCGTCGACGACGAGCCTGAACTCACCGACCTGATGCAGTACCATCTGGTCCGCGCCGGTCATGATGTGACTGTCGCCTCGAATGGATGGGAAGCCATCCATGCGGTGCGCGCGAACCGGCCCGACATCATCCTGCTCGACCTGATGTTGCCCGATCTCGATGGCTTCGGCGTGTGTGAAATCCTGCGCCGCGATGCCAAGACCGCCACGATTCCGATCGTGATCGTTTCCGCCTGGTCGTCGCCCGATTCCCGCAACCTGGGCCTCGAACTCGGCGCCCTCGATTATCTGACCAAGCCGTTCAGCCCGCACGAGCTGGTCGAGCGCGTCAACCGGCTCGTCCACGCCCGCGCGGGCTGATTTCCCTCCAACGCTGCTCAGGTGGCGTTGAACTCGATCGGCACCGCCATCCGGAAGCGCACCTTGCGACCGTTGATGGTACCGGGTTCGAATTTCCACCGCAGCACGGCTTTGACCGCGGGGTCGGCAAACTCGCGGTGGGTCCAGCGCACGGCCTCGGCACTCAGTACGTGACCGTCGGTACCGACAATGAACTCGACGGTGACCGAGCCCGTGATGCCGGACACGCGCATGGAGTAAGGATAATCCGGCGGCGGTTGCGCCATCGCCCGCGGTGTGCGATCGAGATCGAAATTCGAGGGGATCGACGGCGGACCGAAACTATTGCCCGGTCCAACTCCTCCGGCCGGCCCAATCTTGCCTGGCTCCGGGAGCTTCACGACTTCGCGGATGGGTTTGCTCACCTCAGTGATCGGAACGATGAAAACCTCGTCCTTAGAAACCGGCTTAAGGACGTCCGAAATGTCCGGGAGCGGTTCCACTGCACCACCTCCCGCGGGAGTTTCGGTCTCCGCCGGATCGTGCAGTTCGATCGCCTCGCGCGGCGGCGGGTCGGGGTAATGCGGCTTTTCCGGCGGCTCCGGCTTGGCCACCGCTGGGCTTGAAGGAGTGAACAGAAAAAGCGCGCCATGCAGGCTCGCTGCGACGATTACCGGCCATTTGTAGCGTTGGATATTCATGTGTGCCTCCAATCAATACCACGCACGCACCTACTGTTTCTTAGAGGGAATCCGTCGTTGCCTTCTAAAATCGCCGGCAAATCGTGACTCCTGTGAGAGCCACCGACCTCGCGTACAATCAGGCGCTCGGGATACGCGATGCGCCGCCGGACGCTGAGCATTTGCTCGAGCTGCCTTTTGCTCCGCTGGTCCACAATCATCTTAAAACCATGCACGCCGCCGCGCAGTTCTCCTTGGCGGAAGCCGCGAGTGCGGAATGTCTGCAACGGCGTTACGGCGCTGAACTTGGCGAGGTTTTTGCCGTGATGCGCAGCGTCGAAGTGAAATACCGCAAGCCCGCGACCGGGGATCTGCTGGCCTACGGCGCGCCCGACGACTTCACGCGCGATCACTTGCTCGAGGAAATCGCCGTTCGCGGCCGCAGCAAAGCCGTGATCCTGATTGATCTGAAGGATCGCTCAGGCACGCTGACTTTTCATGGCCAATTTGAGTGGTTCATTTCCCGCGTTCCTCCGCCGCAACTTTAAGCTGCGCTGGCTCGGCGCCGCCTTGTTCGCCGGCAGCCTGATGGCCACCAGCGGCCTGGCCCAGATGCCCGAGTATCTGCGCACCGCTCTCAATCGTTTCACGCCCACGGCGCCCGCGGGCTGGAGCTATACCCTCACGACCACACGCAATGGCGAGTTGGTGATCGAAAGCTTCGATCCTTCGCGGCCACCCGGAGGCCAATGGAATCTGCGACAGCTTCGCGGCCGTGCCCCGACTGCTGAAGAGTTGGAGAAATACGCGCAATCGCGCCCCACCGCCGACTCCGGCGGCTTGCAGTCAAATTTCCAAAGGAACGACATCGAACCTGGCAGCCTTCATCTCGTCACCGAGGACGGTGAGCGCGCTGAATTTCTTGGCGGCTTTCGGGAGGAGTCCGGAGGTGCCGACAAAATGCTCGGGCACCTTCAGCTGCGTTTGTTCGTGTCCAAGCAGCAGGCGTATGTGGAAAAGTGCGTTCTCGAACTAAAAGAGCCTTATTGGCCCGTTCTAGGGGTTAAAATGAACTCCCTGAGGGTCGAAACCCGCTTCAGCGCCCCCAGTGCGGATCACCCCAGCCTCGTCCTGGGCCAAACCTCCCATTTTACCGGACGCATCCTGCTGATTCGAACCGAGGAGAAACTCGAACTGGCCTTTAGCGACTTTCGTACAACCAAATAAGGAGCTATCTCGTTGACTTTGCGCCACAATGCGCAGCCTTAGGGGCGTCTCCTCCCCACCTGTGAAAAGCCTTTCGTTCCGCTGGCAGTTGACCCTCTTCATTTTGATGATTTGCGGTGTGACCCTGTCGCTCGCGCTGGTGGGGCTTTATCTTTCGGAAGCGCGGCAGATCAACAACGAGGTGCAGTCGCGTCTGGAAAAGACGCAACTCCTCATGACGGAGAATATTGCCCGGTTGCTGGAGCAAAATCCCGAGGCGACCGACATGCAGCTGGCTTCGTTGGGCGTCGATTCCCAGATCGCCGCCGCCGCAGTGTTCGCCCCCGACGGCAAGTTGTTGGCCCGTTATGTTCGCGCCGGTGCGCATGAGGTGATTCCTCCCCCACCCAAGGGTATTGTCACCCGCCTCTTCGATACCCACCGGACCGGCGTCGCCTGGTCACCGATCGGGGCCGAATCGAAGAACCTTGGCCTGCTCTATCTCAAGGCCGAGCAAAGCGAAGCCGACGCCGAACGCTTCAGCAACATGCTGCGCGGCTCGATCATCATTTTTGCCGGTGCGGCATTTCTCGCGATCACCGTGGCATTCCGCCTGGGTGGGCGCTTCACCCAGCCCATCACCGAACTCGCGCAGGTTTCCTCCACCGTCCAGCGCACCCACAACTACAGCGAGCGCGTGGAAAGCACCGCCAGCGGTGAAATCGGCGAACTGATCGAGTCGTTCAACGCCATGCTTGAAACCGTGCAGACCAAGGCGTCTGAACTGGAGCAAGCCCGCGAGAGCGCGGAAGGCGCCAAGGAGCAGCTCGAGGAAGCCAATCGCACGCTCGAGGCGCGCGTCGAAGACCGCACCAAGCTGCTGGCCAAGGCCGTCAAGGACGCCGAGGAAGCCAGCAAGGCCAAGAGCAGCTTCCTCGCGAAGATGAGCCATGAGCTGCGCACGCCGCTTAACGCCATCATCGGCTACAGCGAAATCCTGCGCGAAGACGCCGTCGACGACGGCGACACCCGCACGGCGGACGATCTCGACAAGGTTCTCAACGCCGCCCGCCATCTGCTCGGGCTCATCAACGACGTGCTCGATATTTCCAAGATCGAAGCCGGCAAGATGGAGCTCTACCTCGAGACCTTCGAACTCGGCAAGGTGGTGAACGAGGTCATCGCCACCGCCGCCCCACTCATTTCCAAGAAGGGCAACACCCTCGCCCTCGATTGCCCGTCCGACATCGGCGCAATGCACGCCGACGCCACCAAGCTGCGGCAGATGCTCCTCAACCTCCTGAGCAACGCCAGCAAGTTTACGGAAAAGGGCACGATCACGCTCAAGGTCAGCCGACTCGACGATGGCGAGACCATCGAACTCGCGGTGATCGACACGGGCATCGGCATGACTTCCGAACAGCTCAGCCGCCTCTTCCAAGCTTTCAGCCAGGCGGACGCCTCCACCGCCAGCAAGTACGGCGGGACTGGCCTAGGCCTCGCGATCTCGAAGCAGTTCGCGCAGATGATGAATGGCGACATCATCGTAACCAGCACCGCCGGTGTCGGCTCGAACTTCGTCATCCGTCTGCCGGCCACGGTCGAGACCAAGAAGCCCAAGGTCGTCAACCAGACCAGCCCGCGCCTTACCCGTTCGCCTTTCGCCAACGAAAAGCGTCCCAAGATCCTCGTCATCGACGACGACAAGGACATCCGCACGGTCATCACCGAGATTCTCGACCAGAGCGGCTACGAGGTCTTCACCGCCAGTTCCGGCCAGCAGGGTCTCGACCTCGCCGCGCAGATGGTGCCCAACCTGATCATCCTGGATCTCATGATGCCGGGCATGGATGGCTGGACCGTGCTGACGAAACTCCAGCACAAGCCGGCCCTCGCCGACATTCCGGTTATCATCCTCAGTGGCGCCAGCGGCCTAGAGATGGCCATGTCGCTGGGCGCGGCGGCCGTGCTTTTCAAGCCGGTCGACGCCCACCAGCTCACCGCCGAAATCGCGGCCCAGCTGGCCCCATTGCCGCCCTCGTACATCCTGCTGGTCGAGGACGATGCCGACTCTCGCACCTTGATCACGCGCCTGCTCGACAGCGAAGGCTGGAACTCCCGCTCGGCGATCAACGGCAACGCCGCGCTGCGCATTCTCAAGCAGGCGTCGCCGGCCATGATCATTCTCGATTTGAAGATGGCCGGCATGAACGGCTTTGAGCTGCTCGAGGTCATCGGCAAAAATCCGATCTGGAGCAAAATCCCGGTCGTTATCGTCACTTCCATGGATCTCACGGCGGACATGCGCGAGTATTTGACGCCCCGCACCGTGCGCATCCTCTACAAGGGCCGTTTCAGCCGCGACGATTTGATCAACGTGATCAAACCGTCCGTGCAGCTCACCGCCTAAAGCCCTCCACCTTCCTTTATCATGCCCAAAATCCTGCTCGTTGAAGACAATGAAATGAATCGCGATATGCTGTCGCGCCGCCTCGAGAAACGGGGCTACACCCTCGTGATGGCCGAGGATGGCGGAGTGGGCGTGGCGCTGGCGAAGAGCGAACTGCCCGACTTGATTCTCATGGACATGTCCCTGCCCGTGCTCGACGGCTGGGATGCCACCAAGCAGATCAAAGCGGATCCGACGACGGCGAAAATTCCTGTGATCGCACTCACCGCCCACGCGATGGAGAGCGACCGCCAGAAGGCGCTCGGGGCCGGCTGCGACGATTTCGACACCAAGCCGGTTGAGCTGAACCGCCTGCTGCTGAAAATCGAAGAGCTGCTGAAGAAATTTCCGCCCAAGGCATGAGTCACGGAGACTCTACCCCTCCCATCAGTCCGCTTCTGCCTTCGACGCTCACCCCGCTGTTGAAGGCGCTGAAAACGCGCGACCACGAGGGGCTATCCAAGCTGCGGCACGCCCTCCGTACTCCGCTCAACCAGATCATCGGTTACAGCGAGCTACTCATGGAGTCGGCGGAGGAAACCGGTGCCACCAACCTGGTCGGCGACCTGAAGCGCATCCACAGCGGCGGCGGCGAACTGCTCGCGCTGATCAACGATGCACTCGCGGCCTGGAAGATCGAAGCCGGCAAGGTGGATTTCGCGGCGCTGCGGCACGACCTGCGCGTCCCGCTCGGCGGCGTGATCAGCTACACCGAAGCCAGCCTCAACAAGGCCCGCGCCACCGACCAGACTTCCGTGGTCAAGGATCTCGATAAGATCCTGCAGGCAGCCCAGAATCTCCTCAATCTCGCCGAGAATTCCAACCCCGACGAGCCCACGGAAGCCGGCCGGGGCGAGGTGCCCGAAACCGAAAGCGCGGTCGGCGCCCTCAATGCCCCGCTGCTCAGCGCCCAGGTACCGCAGGATTTCGGTCTGTCCAACCAGCCGATGCCCAGCGCCCGCATCCTCGCCGTCGACGATGACGACCTCAATCGCGACATGCTGATGCGCCGACTCGACAAGCTCGGCTACGAGGTGCTCGAAGCCGGCACCGGCCGCGAGGCGCTCTCCAAGCTCAAGGACGGCAACTACGACCTGGTGCTCCTCGACATCCTGATGCCCGACCTCGACGGATTCCAGACCCTGGAATTCATGAAGGCCGATCCGCGCTTAAAGCACATCCCGGTCATCATGCTCACGGCACTCGACGACGTCGAAAGCACGGTGCGCTGTATCGAGGCCGGTGCCGAGGATTACGTGCCAAAGCCTTTCAATCCGGTTATCCTGCGCGCCCGCATCACCGCCTCCTTGGAAAAGAAGCGTCTGCGCGACCAGGAACAGGCCTTCCTCGCCCAGCTTCAGGTCGAGAGAACAAAGTCCGAGCGCCTCCTGCTCAACGTGCTGCCGAAGGCGATCGCCGAACGCCTTAAAGCCGGCCAGCGAACGATCGTCGACAGCTTCATCGATTCCACCGTGCTGTTCGCCGACATCGTCGGCTTCACCCGCATCTCCGCCCGCCAGTCGCCGCAGCGCACCGTGCAGCTGTTGAACGAAATTTTCTCCAGCTTCGACCGCATCGCCGAACAACTGGAACTCGAGAAGATCAAGACCATCGGCGACGCCTACATGATGGTGAGCGGCGTGCCGGTCATCCGTGCCGACCATGCCGAGGTCTGTGCCGCGGCCGCATTTGAAATTCTCGAGGCCGTCAAGGCCTTCAACCGCCGTCACCAGCTCGACTGGTCAATTCGCGTCGGCATGAACAGCGGCCCCGTCGTCGCCGGCATCATCGGCACCAAGAAGTTCGCTTACGACCTGTGGGGCGACACCGTCAATATCGCCAGCCGCATGGAATCCCACGGCCAGCCCGGCCAGGTGCAGGTGTCGGAAGTCACCCGCAAGCTGCTCGAAGACCTGTACGACTTCGAGCCAATGGGCGTGATCGAGATTAAGAACTCGGCGCCGATGCCGACCTATTTGCTGAAGCGTCGCGGCGCCAAATAAGTGCGGACGACTGCCGGGTATTTTCCCTTTGCGAGCGCGACCGCTTGGCGTTGAATGGCTGCATGCCTGAATTCTCCGCTCCTGTTTTCCTGACCGACCTGCTCAAGGCCAAATCCCCGTCCGGCGCCGAAGCCCAAGCCCAGGCGGTTTACGACGCGCACGTCAAACCCCACGCCGACACCTACGCCAACGACGCGCTGGGCAACCGTCTCGCCGCTCTGAATCCGAAGGGCTCACCCACCCTGATGCTGGCCGGGCACATGGACGAACTCGGTCTGATCATCACCTACGTCAACAAGGACGGGTATATCTATTTCGACACCATCGGTGGACACGATCGCAGCATCATTTCCGGTCGCCGCGTCATCATTCAAACCGCCGGCGGCTTGGTGAAAGGCGTGACTGGCAAGCGCGCCGTTCACCTCATGGATGAGGGCGACCGCAAAAAGGTGCCGGAAATCCATGAGATCTGGATCGATATCGGCTCAAAGAGCAAAGCCGAGACGCTGCGCCGCGTATCCATCGGCGATGTCGCCACCTACGACCACGAATTCGAACTGATTCACGGCAGCATCGGCACGGCCCGCGCCTTCGACAACAAGGTCGGCGCCTACATCGTCGGCGAAGCACTTATCCGCCTAGCCAAAGAAAAGGCCAAGCTGAACGCCAAGCTCGTCTCCGTCGCCACCACCCAAGAGGAAATCGGCACTCGCGGCGCGCAGACTTCCGCTTTCTCGGTCGATCCGCATGTTGCCCTGATCGTCGATGTCGGCCACGCCACCGATCACCCGGACTGTGACCAGCGCAAGTTTGGCGAGACCAAGTTGGGCGGCGGACCGATCATCTGTCGCGGACCGAACATCAACCCGAAGGTCTACGATCGCCTGATCGCCGTGGCCAAGAAGCTCAAGATCCCCTATCAACTTGAAGCGGATCCTCGTCCCACCGGCACCGACGCCCGTGCGATCCAGATGGCTCGCGGCGGCGTCGCCTGCGGACTCGTTTCCATTCCGCTGCGCTACATGCACACGCCGAGCGAGGTAGTGGACCTGCAGGACGTCGAAGACTGCGTGCGCCTCTTCGCCGCCTTCGCCAAATCGGTGACCAAGGGCGAGAGCTTCAACTGGTAAGCTTCTCCTCGGTTTAAAAGCAGAAGGCGCGGTGCAAACCGCGCCTTGTTTTTTGGCTGAACGCTGGGCTTAGGCCGCGTTCTTGTCCGACTTCGCCTGCCCCGGCTTTTTGAGCTGCGGCTTGCGGCGGCCTTCGACGACGGCCTGGTCGATGACGACCTCGGTGATATCGTCGCGATGCGGCAGGTCGTACATGACCTCCAGCATGATCTTCTCGAGAATCGCCCGCAGCGCACGCGCGCCGGTCTTCAGCTCGATGGCACGCTTGGCAATGGCCACGATGGCATCGCGCGTGAACTTCAGCTGAACGCCGTCCATAGCGAAGAGCTTGGAGTACTGCTTCACCATCGAGTTCTTGGTGCGGAGCAGAACCTTCTCGAGGTCGGCGATCTTGAGTTCGTCGAGCACCGAGACGACCGGCAGGCGGCCGATGAACTCCGGGATCATGCCGAAACGGATCAAATCCTCGGGAGCGACCGCACGCATCATCTCGTCGGGCGACAGGTCGTGATCCTTCGAGCTGACATGGAAGCCGAGCGAACGCTGGCCCATGCGCTTCTTGATCACTTCGTTCAGGCCCACGAAAGCGCCACCGCAAATGAAGAGGATGTTCGAGGTGTTGACCTGAATGTACTCCTGGTTCGGGTGCTTGCGGCCACCTTGCGGCGGCACGTTGCAGGTGGTGCCTTCCAAAATTTTGAGCAGCGCCTGCTGCACACCTTCACCGGAAACGTCGCGCGTGATCGAAACGTTTTCCGTAGTGCGGCGGATCTTGTCGATTTCGTCGATGTAGATGATGCCGCACTCGGCCTTCTTCACGTCGTAGTTGGCCGACTGCAGGAGACGGAGCACGACGTTCTCCACGTCTTCACCGACATAACCGGCCTCGGTCAGGGTCGTGGCATCGGAAATCGCGAACGGAACATCGAGGATACGCGCCAGACTGCGCGCGAGCAGCGTCTTGCCGGAGCCGGTCGGGCCGACGAGCAGGATGTTGCTCTTCTCGACTTCGACATCGCTGAACTCAGCCGGCAGCGAAGCAGCATCCGCCGCATTGCCATGATTGGCGTCGAAATTCAGACGCTTGTAGTGGTTGTAAACCGCCACCGAGAGAACCTTCTTGGCGTGATCCTGCCCGATTACGTGATCATCGAGGACGCGCTTGATCTCACCCGGCTTGACCAGGCGGAAAGCCGGCTTGGCCGCCGTGCCCTCCGGGGCCGCCGGAGCCTTAACCTCGCGGTCAATGATGGTCTTACAAACGTTGACGCAAGAGTCGCAGATGTAGACACCCGGGCCCGCGATGATTTTGCGGACTTCCGCCTGCGATTTACCGCAGAACGAGCAAAGGGTCATGCGCGAAGATTTAGCCATGGCAGGTTATAATCGGCCTAAGTTTAGGTTAGTCGAGGGATTTTCCGTCAAACTAACGGACACCGCAAAATGCAATCAGGCCGCGCTTTGCGCGATCTGCTGGGCATCCCGGGTCGAAGTGACCACGTGATCCACGATGCCGTAGGCTTTGGCCTCATCAGCGCTCATGTAGTAGTCGCGGTCCGAGTCTTTTTCAACCTGCTCCGGGGTCTTGCCGGTGTGACGGGAAATGGTCTCGTTGAGGGTCTTGCGCCAGCGGAGGATTTCCTTCGCCTGGATGGCGATATCGGCGGCCTGGCCACCTGCGCCGCCCGACGGCTGGTGAATCATCACGCGGCTGTTCGGGAGCGCGAAGCGCTTGCCCTTCGTGCCGGCGGCCAGAAGCACGGTGCTCATGCTCGCAGCCATGCCGATGCAAAAGGTCTGCACGTCGCACTGGAGGAAGTTAATCGTGTCGTAGATCGCCATGCCACCCGTCACCACGCCACCCGGCGAGTTGATGTAGAGATGGATGTCCTTCTTCGGATCCTCCATCTGGAGGAACAGGAGCTGGGCAATGACTAGGTTCGCCACCATGTCGTCGATCGGCGTGCCGATGAAGATAATGCGATCCTTCAGCAGACGGCTGTAGATATCCATGGACCGCTCGCCGCGGCCGGTGTTTTCGAGGACGATGGGAACGTAGTAGCTCATGCTTTGGTGGTTACCGTCTTAACGGTAGCCTTCGAGACAAGGAAATCAAGGGCCTTGTCGAAAAGCAGCTGCTGCTGCACCGCACGAACCTGCTCGCGATCCTTGCTGAGATCCTTCGCCAGCTTGTCCGGACGCTGGCCGCTGCGCATGGCTTCGCGCATGAGCCAGTTGTTGAAATCCTTTTCGTCGACCGTGAGCTTCTCGGCCTGCGCGATCTCCGCGAGGATGAGCTGCACCTTCACGCGCGTCTGCGCGGCCTTGGCGGCGTTTTCGAAGAGCTCTTTCTTGTTCTCCTCGAGTTTGTCCTGCGGGATACCGTTGCGCAGATTCTCCTCGATGAACTGGCGGAGAATGCCATCGCGCTCGGAATCAACCAGGCTCGCCGGCACCGGGAACTCGGCCTTGGCCGCGAGGGCCTCGGTGATCTGGCGGCGCTGAGCGGCGCGATTGCCGTAGTCCTTGCGCGCAGTGAGATTCGCGCGGACCTGCGTCTTCATGCCGGCGAGATCATCGACCTGGTTCGCCTTGAAGAAAGCTTCGTCCATCGGCGGCAGCACGCGCTCGCGGATTTCCTGAACCTCAATCGCGTAGTCCGCCTTCTTGCCCGCGAGGGCCGGCACGGCGGCGAAGTCAGCGGGGAATTCCACAGACACGGTCTTCTTGTCGCCCGTTTTCAGGCCGGCGATCTGCTTGGAAATACCGGGCAGCAAACCTTCGTTGGCGCCTTCCACCTCTTCCCAAGTCTGGGGCGCGGCGGCATAGATGCCCTTGTCGCCCACGAGCTCGGTGAGCGGCTTGCCCTCGAGCGTACCGGTGTAACCGAAGCGGACGTAGTCGCCCTTGGCGGCGGGACGCTCGGCAACCTTGAAATCAGCGCGCTCCGCGCGGAGGCCTTCGATGACATTATCGACTTCGGCATCGGTCGCTTCAGTGGACTCGACCTGCGTCTCAAGGCCGGTGTACTCCGGCAGCTTGATTTCCGGACGAACGTCGACGGTCAGCTTGATGGCCGCGGCCGCGCCGGGCTCGATCGAACCTTCCTCAACATCCACCAGCGTGAGCACCGGCAGCTTGGACTGCTCGAGGCCGTCGCGATAAGCTTTGCCGATAACCTTGTTCTTGAATTCGTCCTTCAGCTCCTTGCCAAAGCGCTTGGCGACCATCGCGGCCGGCGCCTTGCCCGGACGGAAGCCCGGCAGGCTGACTTGGCGCGTGTACTCCCCCAGGATGCTGTTGTATTCGCCTTCCACCTCACCCTTGTCGAGGGTAACGGTCAGCGTTTTGCGGGTCTCGTTGATGTCGGTGATTTGAACGTTCACGGTATAAATTCAGATGGATGTCTTGAGGGAAAAGAGGTCGAAGTAATTACTGCATTCCTGACCGGTCAAGGCCTCTTTCGATCCTCCACCCGCGCAATCGACCTTGGCCTTTGCCAACATCCCCGCCAATTTTCCCTCCGCCATGGCCAGTCTTGCCCAACTCCTTGCCCATCACAGTCGTATCCTGCTTCTCGATGCAGCCTCGACGCAGGTGGCGGTTGGACTCCTGCAGGCCGGTCAACCGGCGATTTGGAGCACGCCGGAAGGCGAAGCCAGCCGCAGCGTGTTTTCTGGCACCACCGAAGTCCTGAAAATGGCCGGCCAGAAGCTCGAAGCCATCGACGCCTTTCTGTTCTGCGAAGGTCCCGGCTCCATGCTCGGCACGCGCACCGTGGCGATGACGCTGCGCACCTGGCAGACGCTCAAATCGCGCCCCGCTTACGCTTATCAAAGCCTCGCAGTCGCGGCGCGCGCCGAGTGGAAACGCCTGCCACGAAAGTTTGCCGTCATCGCAGATGCCCGGCGCGAGACCTGGCATGTCCAACTCATCGATATCGAGGGCAAACTCGCCCCACTACAGCGTCAGGCCGCGAGTGAAATGTCCGGTGACGAACGGCTCACGCCGGCCAACTTTCGCGCTTGGAGCGAGCTTCCGTCCGCAACAGCAACCTGCGGCTACGATCTCGCCATGATCATGGAGAATCTCGGAGACGCCGATCTTTTCCACCTCGCTGCGAATCCCGATGCTTTCCAGCATGAGACGCCTGACTACAAAAAGTGGTCGGCGCAAACCCACAGCGCCGAGACGGCGCCCCGTCGATGACTTCGTCCGCCCAACTTCCCCGCCGCTGCTGGGTCGAAATCGACCTCGCCGCGCTGGAGCGCAACCTGAAGCTCATCCGCGCTTCCCTCCCCGCGCAGATCAAATACGTGGCCGTGGTGAAAGCCGACGCCTACGGGCACGGCCTGCCGCAAGTCGCCGCCCGCCTGATGCACTCCGGCGCGGATTTGCTCGCTGTCGCAAACATCGCCGAGGCGATGACGATTCGCGAATTGAGTGCAGACTGGCCGGTGTTGCTTTTGAGCCCGCTGCTGCCCGATGAGGATCGCTACCTCGCTGAGTTCGATTTGGCCGCAACGATTTCCTCGCTCGAGGAAGTGAAGCGTTTCGACGCGATCGGCCAGGTCGCCGGCCGCCTGATCTCGGTGCATCTTAAGATCGACACCGGCATGGGCCGGCTGGGTGTGTGGCACACCGAAGCGGCGCAAGTCTACGCGGCGATACGCGCCGCGCGCGGGTTGCAACTCGCCGGCGTGTTCACGCATTTCTCCAGCGCCGACGAAGATCCCGCCTTCACGGAACAACAGCGCCAGCTGTTTCTCACCACCCTGAAGCAGTTGCCCGAGCTGGATGTGAATCGCCTGATGATCCACGCGGACAACAGCGCCGGCCTCGAAACCACGCCCGGCGGCAGCATCTTTAACGCGGTGCGCGTGGGTCTGCTCCAATTCGGCGTCCTGCCCCACGAGCACTCGATGCTCGCGCGCGTGCGCACCGAACCGGTTTTCAGTTTTCACACTCGCGTCGGTTTGGTGAAACGCCTGCCGGCCGGCACCGGCGTCAGTTACGGACGCACCAAAACCCTCCAGCGCGATTCGATCATCGCCGTGCTGACCGCTGGTTATGGTGACGGCATTGCGCGCGCGAGCGGCAATCGCGCCGAGGTCCTGATCCAAGGCCGGCGTTGTCCGGTCTTGGGCCGCGTCACCATGGATCAAACCATCGTCGACATCACCGACGTACCGAATCCCGTCCAGAACGGCGACGCCGTGGTTCTCGTGGGGAAACAAGCCGGCGCAGAAATTTCGGTCACCGAATTCAGCAACTGGGCGGATACGATCGCGTGGGAAACCCTGTGCTCCGTCACGAAGCGCGTGCCCCGCCATTACCGCAACGCCAGCGGGTTCTGAGGGCAGACGGTCTTGGAAATCGTACTGCGGTGAAAAGTCCGTAGACCATACCCGCGTCCCGTAAAAACGGCTAATTTACCGAACCACGGCATCTTGCAATCGAGCCTGGCCACGGCAGTCTCAAGCCCAGTCAGTTTGCCCCGGCTCCCAACCCATCCTGCCCTTGCCAAGGCATGGGGCTGCGGACACTGGGGACGCGGCCCATGCATCTTTTCTCGGACATAGTCACCGTGCTCACCGTGTGCAGTACCATCAACCTGGTACTCGCGGGCAGCATGTTGCTGGTTTACTTGACCAGCAAAACTTACCCGGGGTTTTCGCATTGGGTCATCGCGGCATTTTGCGTTTTCCTGACTTCGTCACTGATGCTTTTTCGCGGCTTGGTCCCGCAGCCGCTGCTGAGCTTCGTGGCCAATGCCTGCTACTTTGCCTTTCCGCTTCTGGTCGCCCGCGGTTTCCGGGCTTTCGCCGGCCTGCCACCGAAGAATTGGATTACCTGGCTCGCACTCGGTGCATTCACTGCCGTGATCCTGGTCTTCACGATTTGGTGGCCGACCTCCATTGCGCGTGGCGGCATCATCTCGCTGCTGCTGGTCCCGCTGTTTTTGGACTGCAGTTTTCTCGTCCGTCATTTTCGCCGTTTCGCCCATCCCGCCGTGCGGATTGCGTTGAGCGGCACCTTCGCGCTGGTCGCCGTCTGGAGCCTGCTGGGCGTGCCTTTGGTCGCGATGTTGCGCGGTTGGACGGGTGACCAGGCCCCGGGCCCGATGGTCCAGGCCATGACCCTAACCGTCCTGACCTCAGCAAACGCCTGGATCAGTCTGGGGGTGATTCTCCTCAATTATGCCCGCGCCTCCGATTCGTTGCGGGAGAGCGAAGAGCGCTTCCGCAACCTCGCCAGCGCCGCATTCGAAGGCATCATTATCAGCGAGAGCGGACGCATCATCGAGGCCAACGACCAGGCGTTGCGCATGCTGGGTTACCAGCGGGCGGATTTTGTCGGCCGCACGATTTCCTCGCTCACCGCCTTGGGCAGTCCGTCGCTCATCTCAAACGTACTCAGCGAACAATCCCAGACGCCCGCACCCGAAAGCGGACGCGAACACCTGCTGGTCCGGAACAATGGCGAAAGCTTCCCGGCTGAGACCCAGACCAAACGAATCCAGCTCGGCGAACGGAAGGTCCACATCACGGCCTTGCACGACTTGTCAGAAAGCCGGCACATGCAGCAGCAGTTGGACGCCAGCGAAGAGCGCTTCCAGTCCGCGATGCAGCAGTCACCGATCGGCATGGCCCTGGTGGCGATCGACGGGCGCTGGCTGGAGGTTAATCCGGCACTCTGCGCGATCGTCGGCTATACGCGTGAGGAGTTGCTTGGCAAAAGCTACCAGTCGATCACCCATCCCGACGACCAGATCGACGACGCCCGCGTCATCGGCCCGCTTATGCGGCGCGAAATCGAACGATATCACCGGGAAAAGCGCTACATCCACAAGGCGGGCCACAGCGTGTGGATCCAGGTGCACGCTTCGCTCATCTTCCAGCCCGACGGAAGCCCGCGCCATTTGGTGGCGCAGATCGTGGACGTCACTGCCCGAAAACAGGCCGAGGAAACACTCCGGCACGCGCAGAAGATGGACGCCCTCGGCACGCTCGCCGGCGGCATTGCGCATGACTTCAACAACATCCTCACCGGCATCATGGGCAACCTGCAGCTCGCCAGCCTGGAGCTGCCCGCGAACCACCCCGGCCAGATCCCGCTGCGCGAGGCAAACCGCGCCAGCGTCCGCGCCCGCGACCACGTAACCCGCGTGCTCACGTTCAGCCGGCGCAATCCGAGCGAACGTGTCGTCATCCCGCTCGGCCCGGTGCTGCAGGAGGCCGTGCAGTTGTTGCGCGCAAGCCTGCCCGCCACCATCGAAATCCAGACCAACATCGCCTTCGAGTGCCCCGCCGTGCGCGCCGATGCTGCCCAGATTCACCAGGTCGTCATGAATCTCGGCACGAATGCCGCGTACGCAATGCGCGCCTCCGGCGGCAAAATCGTTATCGAGCTGCAAAGTGTCGTGCCCGATCGCTCACTGTTGGAGCGCTACCCTCAGGTCAAACCCGGCCATCGCGTGCGGCTGACCGTGCGCGACAACGGCTCGGGCATGGACCAAAAAACTCTCGCCCGCATCTTCGAACCTTTTTTCACCACCAAGGCGCCGGACGAAGGCACGGGACTCGGTTTGGCCATGGTGCATGGCATTGCCGAGGACCATGCTGGCGCCATCACCGTCGAAAGCACGGTTGGCCAGGGCACAACGTTCACCCTCTATTTTCCCGCCGCGGCTGAATCGGTTCGCATGGTCGCGGCGCCCGCTGCCCCGGCCGGCGTCCAGCGCGTGCAACCGTTCGGACAAGGCCGCAAAATTCTCATCATCGACGATGACGACGGCGTGCTTCGCCTCGGCAAGGCCATCCTCAAGCTGATGGAATTCGCGCCGGAGGATTTCTCCCACCCAGGTGACGCCCTCAAGGCATTCCAAGCCAACCCGGCGGCCTATGCCGCCATCATCAGCGATCTCACGATGCCGGCTATGACGGGCGTAGAACTAGCCAAACGCTGCCGCGAAATCCGTCCGGATATCCCCTTCATGCTGACCTCCGGCTTCCTGGATGCGAAGACCCAGGGCGGAGCGCAGCAATCAGGCATCACTCATTTTATCCGCAAGCCCTTCGATATCTCGGAATTCACCGCCAAGCTGCGCACAGCTCTCGACGAGAATCCCGCGAGCTGAGTCAGGTGGTGGAAAATCCGCCGATTCAGGCCGGCTTGCCGATGCCCACGGCGTTGAAGCCGATTTTGCGCAGCGCGGCGAGGTCGACGATATTGCGGCCATCGAACAGGAAGGCCGGCTTGGGCATGCCCGCGAAAATCTTGGCGTAGTCGAGCGTCTTGAACTCGTCCCACTCGGTCACGATGGCAATGGCATGCGCGCCGGCGCAGGCTTCATAGGCATCCTTGGCCACGCTCAGGCGCGGGTTTTCCACGCCCTTGCCGAGCGTGTCGGTCTTGATTTCGTCGGCCGGGACCTTCGGATCATACACGCAAACCTTCGCGTGTTCCGCGAGCAGGTCGCGGCACACGTTGATGGCCGCGGACTCGCGCGTGTCGTTGGTGTCCTTCTTGAAGGCAAAGCCCAGCACCGCGATTTTCTTGTCCGCAACGGTGTTGAAAAGCGACTTCACGATGCGCGAAGCGAAACGGTGCTTCTGCCAGTCGTTGATGCCGACCACGCTCGTCCAATAGGCCGCCACCTCGGGCAGGCCGAAGCTTTCGCAGAGGTAGGTCAGATTAAGGATGTCCTTCTGGAAGCACGAGCCGCCAAAGCCGACCGAAGACTTGAGGAATTTCGGTCCGATACGGCTGTCCTTGCCGATCGCATTGGCGACTTCATCCACGTCGGCACCCGTGGCTTCGCACAGGGCGGAAATCGAGTTGATGGAGGAAATGCGCTGCGCGAGGAAGGCATTGGCCACGAGCTTGGAGAGTTCCGACGACCAGAGGTTCGTCGTGATAATCCGGTCGCGCGGGATCCAGCGGGCATACACGCTCGCGAGGGTTTCAATAGCTTTCTCGCCTTCGGGCGTGCGTTCGCCACCGATGAGCACGCGATCGGGCGCGAGCAAGTCCTTCACCGCCGTGCCTTCCGCGAGGAATTCCGGATTCGAAAGCACGGAGAACTTCAGACCCTTGGTGTTGGAGCCCAGGATCGTCTTGATCGCATCGGCCGTTTTGACCGGGATCGTCGACTTCTCGACGATGATTTTGCCACTTTCCGCATGTTCCGCGATCGTGCGGGCCACGGACTCGATGAAGCGCAAATCAGCCGCCCGGCCGGCGCCAACGCCGTAGGTCTTGGTCGGAGTATTGACGGCCACGAAGATGATGTCGGCCTTCTTGATCTGGCCGGCGACATCGGTGGAGAAAAACAGGTTTCGGCCGCGCGCTTGCTGGACGACTTCATCAAGACCCGGCTCGAAAATAGGCAGATTACCGCCGTTCCAGGCGGCAATGCGGGCGGCATTCATGTCGACGACCGTGACCGTGATGTCCGGGCACTTGAGGGCGATCATGGCCATGGTGGGGCCACCTACGTAACCAGCTCCGATACAGCAAATATTCATAAATGAAAGAGGCCGGCATCGTGCCGGCCTCCGCGAATAAAACCAAGTCCGATTTACATCAGGCCGGGCTGGGCGCTGGCGTACCCGTCGGACCCGCCGAAGGCTCCTGCGCCGCTTTGTCCGCCTTCTTGGCGGAATCAGCGGGAGGCAGGCGCGGCGGACGAACCGAAGTGATCGGCGACTTGATTTCGCCTTCCTTCAGGATCTCCAGCACATGGCGGCCTTCGATGGTCTCGTGCTCGAGGAGAGCATTGGCCACTTTGTCGAGCGAGGTGCGATGCTCCGTGATGATCTGCTCAGCGCGCTGATACTGGAAGTTGATGATCTCCGAGATGGCGAGATCGACGCGACGCGCCGTGTCTTCGCTGATGTGCTGCGAACGGGTGATGTCGCGACCGAGGAACACCGTATCCTGGTTTTCACCCATCGCGATTGGACCAAGGTCGCTCATGCCATAATCACACACCATGGAACGGGCCGTGGAAGTCGCCTGCTTGATGTCGCCGTATGCACCGTTGCTGATGTCGTTCGTGACGAGTTTTTCGGCGATGCGGCCGCCCATGGTGACCGCGATGCGGTCGAGCAGCTTCTTCTTGGAGCTCGAAAGAATGTCCTTGGTCGGAAGATAGGTCGTGCTGCCGAGGCTCTGGCCACGCGGAATGATCGTGACCTTGTGCACCGGCATCGTGCCGTCGTCCAAGACAGCTTGGACAATGGCGTGACCGGCTTCGTGCCAAGCCAGCGCTCGCTTTTCGACGTCATCCATGACGCGACGGCGCTCACGGCCCCACAGGACCTTGTCGCGGGCCTCGTCGATGTCGGACATCTCGACCTTCTTCTTGTTGCGGCGGGCGGCCAGCAACGCGGACTCGTTCAGGAGATTGGCCAGTTCGGCACCGGACAGGCCGGGCGTGCCGCGCGCGATGATCGCGAGGTCAACGCTGTCGGACATGGCGATCTTGCGGGCGTGCACGCGCAGGATCTGCTCGCGGCCGATGATATCGGGGAGATCGATGTAAACCTGGCGGTCAAAACGGCCCGGGCGCAGCAGCGCGCTGTCGAGGACGTCCGGACGATTGGTCGCGGCGATGATGATAACGCCTTCCTGGGTGTCGAAACCGTCCATCTCGACGAGGAGCGAGTTGAGCGTCTGTTCGCGCTCATCATTGCCGCCGCCGAGACCGGCGCCACGCTGGCGGCCGACCGCGTCGATTTCGTCGATGAAGATCAGGCAGGGCGCGTTCTTGCGGCCCTGTTCGAACATGTCGCGCACGCGGCTGGCGCCGACGCCGACGAACATTTCCACGAAGTCGGAGCCGCTGATGGAGAAGAACGGCACGTCCGCCTCGCCGGCGATGGCCTTGGCGAGGAGCGTCTTGCCGGTACCCGGAGGTCCGACCATCAGGATGCCCTTCGGGATGCGGCCGCCGATCTTCTGGAATTTCTTCGGCTCCTTGAGGAAGTCGACGACTTCGCCGACCTCTTCCTTGGCCTCGTCGCAACCGGCGACATCGGCGAACGTGACGCGATCCTTGTCGCGCGTGAGCATCTTGGCGCGGCTCTTGCCGAAGCTCAGGGCGCCCTTGCCCGCGCTCTTCAGCTGGCGGACGAAAAGAAAGTACAGCAGGCCGATGACGACCACGAACGGCAGCACCTGGTAAAGCAAGTTGGTCATCGCCGTGGTGGCCGGCTTCTCGACAAACACCTTGGACTTCTGGAGGAGCTCCAGATTGGTGTCGGTCAGGCGGCCGGTGGCGACGAACGACTTGGTCGGGGCGCCGTTGGAATTCTGGAGGATCGGTTTCTTGGTCTCGCCGGTCAGCTGGGACCAATCGCGGCCGCCGGTGGCGTCGCTGCGGATGGCACCATTGTCGATCTCATCGGCTTGGGCGAGCTCGACGACGCGCTGGATGTTAAGCGTGGCCGGCTGCGGAGCCTTGGCGGGATTAAGGAGGAAAAGCGCGACAATCGCCCCAATGATGGCGACCCAGATCAGGCCGGTCTTCAGTGGAAACCCATCGGGGGGCAGATTCTTAAGGGGACGACGCTTCTTGTCTTCGTTATCGGACATAGGGAATTAGATTAGGTCAGAACGTGAAGGTTCCTCCCTATAAGTCAATCGGCCGGGGGTTGAACTTCTGTTCTATTTTCCATGACTTAACCCGGAACCTGGCCTGCAGGTTACACAAAACGCAGCTGGCCGCGCCGAATCACCGCGAAGCCCGTCCCGAGGCTGAAACGCGTGTCTTTCCCCCTTTCGAGCGCGGAAAGTAAGGCGGCAAAGCCCTGCCGCGACAGGTCCGTTTCCGGACGCACGGTGAGCAGCCATCGATGCAGCGCGCGCCGGACCACGGCCCGCGGAAGGTCTTTGCAGCCGGTCACGTCGAGCACGCCTCGCTTCAGCAAGCCAACGCGATCAACCCAGGCCTCCAAAGCCGCGTCATCTTCTGCGATCAACTCGCGGGTCAACGCGGCTCCAGCCTGCGCATCACGGCCAGCGGCCTTCTGCCAAGCGGGAATCACGGCATGCCGGACGCGGTTGCGAAAATGATCGGCCGACGCGTTGCTCGCGTCCTCCCGCCAAATCGCGCCCGCCTTCTTCAGTGCCGAAACAATCTCCGTCTTCTTCAAAGTCAGCATGGGCCGGAGATGCAGCCGCCCCTCCTCCATCGCTTGAACCGGCCGCGGCGCGGCCAGCCCGCCCGCCCCGCTCCCGCGCGCCAGGCGCATGAGCATGGTTTCCGCGATGTCGTCCTGCTGGTGCGCGAGCCACAGCAGACGCAGCTTGCGGCGCTTCATCTCACGCCGGAAAAAATCCATCCGCGCCGTGCGCGCTTCCGCCTCGCTTGCCCGCTGCGGCGCGCGATTCCAGCGGCCGGCCACGAACGTGATGCCGAGCGCTATACACACCTCCCGACAAAATTTCTCATCCGCGTCCGCAGCCCGACCACGCAAGCGGTGATTGAAATGCAGCGCGACAAAATCCCGGCCCCAGCGTCCGGGCCCCTCCGCCCAAAAAAGCAGGAGCAGCGCCAGCGAGTCAGCCCCGCCCGAGAACGCCAGCGCCCAGCGCGAAGCCCGGCCGCCGCCACGAGTTTCCTTTCGGTGTTCGGCCAGCGCCCGCAGCATCGCCTCGGAATGCAGGTCGGCGTGCGTGATCTGCGCCACGAAGGCCGCCGCCACTGCGGGCCAATTGGGTTTCGACTGTCGGGCGCGTGTCATTCCGATCGACGACAAGAATGACAGCGCCCCCCTTACTTGAACGACAGGTATTCCTTGCCGAAGTAAGGCACCAGCGCCGCCGGGATCTTCACGCGACCGTCCGCCTGCAGGTTGTTTTCCAACAGCGCCGCCAGCACGCGCGGGACCGCGAGACCGGAGCCGTTGAGGGTGTGCACGAGCTCGGGCTTGCCGGTTTCCTTGTTGCGGAAACGGATCTGCGCGCGACGGGCTTGGAAGCCTTCGAAGTTCGAACAGCTCGACACTTCGAGCCAGCGCTTCTGGCCGGCGGCCCAGACTTCGAGATCGTACTTCTTCGACTGCGAGAAACCGAGGTCACCGCCGCACATGAGCAGCACGCGGTACGGCAATTCCAGCTTCTGCAGCAGGCGCTCGGCGTCGGCGCGCAGTTTCTCGAGTTCGTCGTAGCTCGACGACGGGTGCACCCACTTGAGGAGTTCCACCTTGTCGAACTGGTGCACGCGATTCAGCCCGCGCACATCCTTGCCGTAACTGCCCGCCTCGCGGCGGAAGCACGGGGTGTAGGCGCAGCGGCGCACCGGCAGCTGGTCTTCCTCGAGAATCTCGTCGCGGAAGAAATTGGTCAGCGGCACTTCGGCCGTCGGCACGGCGTAGAGCTTGTCGGTCGTCTCGTACATCTGCCCTTCCTTGTCGGGCAGCTGGCCGGTGGCGGTGGCGCTCGCGGCGTTGACGAAGATCGGCGGACTCACCTCGGTGTAGCCGGCCTTGCTGTCCTCATCCAAAAAGAACTGGAGCAACGCGCGGACAATGCGGGCGCCGTCGCCGATGAAGAACGGGAAACCCGCGCCCGTGACCTTCGAGCCGCGCTGGAAATCGACGAGGTTGTTGAAGCCGCCGATTTCCCAATGCGGCAGCGCGTGCGGCGAGAGCGCCTCGATCGAACCATGGGTGGCGAAAACGACATTCTCCTCGGGCGTCTTGCCGTCCGGCACCGTCGAGTGCGGGATGTTCGGCAGCGTCAGCATGGCCGCGTGCCACTTCTCCTCGACCGGCTTGAGGCTTTCCTCCTTCGCCTTCGCCTCGGCGGAAACGCCTTTCATTTCCTGAACCTTGGCGATGAATTCCGGCGATCCCTTCTTCAGGGCGGCCATCTCGGTGTTGGCGGCCTTCTGCTTGGAGCGCAGCGCCTCGACCTCGCTCAACAGCCCGCGCCAGGTGGCGTCGAGCGCCAGCACCGCGTCGAGATCGACGTCGAGGTGCTTGCGGGCGATGGCGGTGCGCACCGTTTCCGGTGATTCGCGGAGGAGCTTGGGATCGAGCATGACTGCCTAGGTTCAAGGGATATCCCGCGGTGGGAACAACCCTTTTCCGCCACCCTGATCAGACGTGGGCCAGCGTACCCGTGCCATAGGCCTTCTGCAGCGAGGCCTCGATCCGGTTGAACAGGTAAAAGACTTCCTTGGCCGAAAGCAGGTTCAGGTCGCCGACCGGCGCCTGGATGGCGTAGTTGGTCGGGCTCTTCAGCGGGTACGGACCAAACCGGCGCGGGTCCGTTGGGCCGAACAGGCCGATCGTCTTGAAGCCCATCGCCGCCGACAGGTGCATCGGGCCGCTGTCGTTGGAAATCACCCAATCGGCTTTGGTCAGCAACGCGGGCAGCGAGGTGAGGCTGGTATTGCCGGTGAGGTTGACGAAAGAGCCATCCGGAAAGGACTCGCGGCACGGCAGGTAGTGATTGCCTGCCCACACCACCTTGCGGCCGGCTTCGCGGATGAACAGCGAAGTGAGCTGGGTGAAGCCGTTCCACTTCTTGTTGTCCTGGCCGCTGTCCGGGAAAAGCAGGATCGGCCGCTGGCCCTTGCGCGGCTCCATGAATGTCAGGCTGAGCCGGTCGACATCGCGAAAGCGCAACGGACCGACCAGGCGCGGCTCGGCTTCGACGACCGGGCAGAATTGCAGCAGCGTCTCCAACGCATGCGCGGACTGCCCCGCCGGCGGCAGCGTGATCTTCTCGCTGTAGAAAAAACCAGCGCCCTCGCGCGCATCCGGCCGGCCGACGCGGCGCTTCGCGCGCGTCCATTTCGTCATGAGGCCCGTGCGCAGCAAACCCTGGAAATCGCACACCACGTCGAATTCCTGCCGGCGCACATCGCGCATCGTGTGCAGGAAACCGCGCACGCCTTCGTGCCGCTGAAAGACAAAAACCTGGTCGACCGCGGCACACGAGCGCACCAGCGGCGCGAAAATATCCCGGACAATCCACGAGATGCGCCACTCCGGCTTCTGCGCCTTGATCGACGCCGCGACCTGCAGGCCATGCACGATATCGCGCAGGGCGGACGGCTTGATGATGAGCAGCTCAGGCATGGTGGGACTCGGCGACCGCGAGGTCGGCGCGGTGTTCCGAAGATTGCGCGAAGCTTTCCGAACGCAAATCAGAATCGGTCCTTAAAACCTGTTACGGCAGGATTTACCCGCTTTTGCCCGCGCTCAAAGCACCCGGCCCCGCAGCTCCTGCAGCGCAGCCAAAACGGTGGCGGGTTCAAGCCGGGCCAGCTGGCCGTCCGGCGCCTCGACCGCGCGATGCTTCGGGTTCTCCAACGGAAACGGACCGAACCGCCGCGGCGACGTCGGTCCGAAGATCGCCAGCACGCGGTTGCCCGACGCGGCCGAGAGATGCATCGGCCCGCTGTCGTTGCCGATGAAAGTCGCCCGCTCCCGCACCAACGCGATCATCTGGTCCATCGGGCAGCCGGTCAGGTTGAGGAAACGATCCGCCGGCACGGGCACCTTCGGCTCGACCGGCTTGCCGGCACACCACGCGACCCGCGCGCCGGGAATGGCCTCGTAGATCAGCGCCGTCAGTTCGTCGAAGCGCGGCCATTCCTTTTCCGCCCCGCGGCTGTCGGTGAAAATCACGAACACATCCCGCGGATCGACCGCAAAAAACGCCTGCCATGGATACGCCTCCCCGGCTTTGAGCCGGAGCGGAAAATCCAGGCGCGGCTTCACCCCGGCCGTGGCGAGGAAAGGCAGCAGGATCTCCAGCGCATGATGGGGTCCGGGGCCAGCCGGCGCTTCCGCGCGATGCCGGTAGAAAAGCCCCGAGCCTTCCCGGGCATCAAACCGGCCCCATTTGGCCGGCGACCGGGCCGCCGCCGTCATCAGCCCGGACCGCAGCAATCCTTGCAGGTCCCAAACCAGGTCGAACTCCCGCGCGCGCAGCTGTTGCAACAGGCGCAGGAAGGCCCGCCAGCCATCGCGCCGCCGAAAGATGATCACTTCATGCACAAAGGGCGCCGCCTGCACCAGGCCGGCGAAGCGCTCGCGCACCACCCAGGTGATCCGGCACTCGGGCCGCTCCTGGGCCAGCGTCTGCACCACCTGCAAGGCATGCACAATGTCGCCGAGGGAGGATGGCTTGATGACCAGGAGACTTTTCACGCGCAGGCACGCGCAGGCTTGTGTCCGGCCCTGTTTTGTCCAACTCAATCTGGCCACCACCATGCCTTTCGACGCCCAGGACATCGCCGCCCGCCAGACCGAACTCACCGCCCGCTGGCACCAGGTCACCCCCGCCGTGTCCTCCGAAGCCTCGGCGCAGGAGGACGCCGCGCGCTTCAACCGCCTGCTGGAGGAAAACCATCTCCGCAATTTCTCGCTGTGGCACGAGGAGGATGTCGCCCGCCGCGACGACCTCGGTTTCGAGGCCGTCTACAAGGCCAAGCGCAACATCGACCGCTTCAACCAGGAGCGAAACGACTTCGCCGAAAAAATGGACAAGGAGTTCGTCGCCGCGCTCAAGCCAAAGGAGTCCGGCGTGCCGCGCATTTCCGAAACCCCGGGCATGATCGTCGATCGCCTCTCCATCCTCGCGCTGAAGGAATTCCACATGCACGAGGAAACGGTGCGCGCCGACGCCTCCGCCGAGCACAAGGCGAAGTGCGCCGAAAAGCTCGCGCGCATCCGCCGCCAGCGGTCCGACCTCGCCAGCGCGCTCGCCGACCTGATCGCCGATGCCGCCGCCGGCCGCCGCACCTTCTCGGTCTACTACCAGTTCAAGATGTACAACGACCCGGCGTTGAATCCGCAGCTCCGCCAGCAGTCCAAGGCATGAGCCGCACCAGCGAGCAATCCAAGCTCTGGTTGCCGCACTACTGGCCGATGTGGATCGGCCTCGGCCTCTTCCGCCTCGCCTCGCGCGTCCTCACCCGGGAGGAACAATGGGCACTCGCCCGCGCCGTGGGCTGGACGGTCTTCAACGTCATCCGCATCCGCCGCCATGTCGTGCTGGTGAACCTGCGCCTGTGCTTTCCGGAAAAGAGCGAAATGGAAATCCACGCGCTGGCCCGTGCCCATTTCGACTCCCTGGCCTACGGCCTCTTCGAGGTCTGCACCGGCTGGTGGGCGCAAAAGCAGGATCTGCCGCCGCACCGCATCATCGGCTTGGAACACCTGCACGCCGCCCTCGCCCGCGGCCATGGCGCGCTCCTGCTGACGGCGCATTTCACGACGCTCGAGATCTGCGGCCGCCTGATGATCGACGCCTACGGCATGGGCGGACTCTATCGCGACCCCAACAATCCCGTCATCGCTCACATCATGCGCGGCCAGCGCGAGCGACAGATGACCATCGCCGTGCACTTCGACGACTTGAAGGGGCTCGTCCGCGCGCTGCGCGCCGGCCATGCGATCTGGTACGCGCCCGACCAGGGCAAGCGCACGCCCGGCTCCGAGATCCTGCCGTTCTTCGGCGTGCCGGCCATCACCAACACTGCCACGAGCAAGATCGCCAAGATGACGGGCTGCGCGGTTGTCCCCTACTTCGCCCGGCGCGAAACCGACGGCAGCTACACGCTGACGATTCATCCGGCGCTGGAAAACTTCCCAACTGACGACGCCACCGCCGATGCCATCCGCATCAACCGGCTCATCGAGGCCAACGTCCGCCTCGCGCCCGAGCAATACTTCTGGGTCCACAAACGCTTCAAGGCCCGCGGCGAAGGTTATCCGGAAGTATATTGAGTATGGCGGTGCCGACTTCCCAACTCCACACACCCCGGCGCTGCGCGCCACCCCTCTTCATAGAGGGGAAGCAAACCCTCGCAGCCGAAGTCCCCTCTATGAAGAGGGGTGCCCGAAGGGCGGGGTGTGTTTGGCGGTGTGTTCGCGCGAACAACCAGAAAACCCTCGCATGATCTGGCCCGACAAACGTCCGCTGCGCCTGCTGGTCATCCGCTACCGGTTCATTGGCGACACCGTCCTGGCCATTCCCTTCCTGCGCAACCTGCGGCGCGCGTTTCCCAACGCGATCATCGATGTGCTCTCCGAACCAATCTCCGGGGACACGCTCGCACTTTGCCCCTACAAGAACGAGCTGCTCTATTACGGCCCGCGCCTGAAGGGCGAACGCAAGCGCAACGCCCCCTTTCCCACCAGCCTGCTCGGCGCCGCGAGTTTCCTGCGTGAGCGCCGCTACGACCGCTGCTACATCCTGCGCCGCTCCTTCTCGAGCGCCATCCTGCCGCTGCTCGCCGGCATTCCCCACCGCGTGGGATTTTCGACTGAGGGACGCGCGTGGCTGCTGCAGCGTAGCACGCCTTATGCTGACAAGCATGAGGTGGAATGCTTCCTCGATATCCTCCGCGCCGACGACATCCCGGTGCTCGACACCAAAAACGAGAACTGGACCGACCCGCAGGTCGACCGCCGCATGGACTCCAGCCTGCGTGAGAACGGCCGCACCCGCGTGTTCATCTGCGCCAAATCCGTTTTCGACCTCAAGGACTGGGCGCCGGAACGTTTCGCCGAAACGATCACCTGGCTTGTGCACGACCGGAATGCCGAGATCCATTTCTGCGACTCGCCGGGCAACGCATCTTACTACGCCGCCATTCTCGCCGGCGTGCCCGCCGAGCAACGCGCGCACTGCCACGACTGGAGCAACCAGCTGAATATCGCGGAATCGGGTTCCCTGTTGAAACGGATGGACCTGGCGTTCGGCATCGACACCGGTTTCCTGCACATCGCCGCGTCGTATCACATTCCGGTCGTCGGCCTCTATGGTCCGCTCGAACCCTTCCGCTGGCACCCGTGGGACACCAAGTACACCGCGCTGCGTCCGGACGACGTTTCCGGCCCGCGTCCGTTGCTGCGCCTGAGCATCGCCGACGCGCAAGCCGCACTGGAAGCCTACCTGCCGAAGCCATGAGCTCCGTGCCCCGGGTCATCCACTTTGTCACTGGCGGCGGCTCCGGCGCCACCAAGGTCGCCTTGGAGATCGCGTGCGGCCACCTGCGCACCGGCGCCTACGAGCCTTTGCTGGTGCTTCGCCGGAAGAAAGCCCCACTGCCCGCAACGATGCAGCAGCGCATCGACGCCACCGGCCTGCGCACCGCCTGGGTGGATGACAGCCCGAAGTGGAAAACCCGCAGCCAGCTGCGCGCGCTGATCCGGGAATTCCAGCCGCAGGTCTTCGCCGCGCACGGATTCAGCGAACACATCTGGGGCCGGCAGGCGGCCTTCGCCGAAAACGTCCCGGTCGTCGTGCACATCGAGCAGAATTGCGAACGCTACGCCTTCTGGCGCCGCTGGCAGGCGCGTCCGCTCGCCGCCCGCACCACCGCGACGGTCTGCGTTTCCCGCGGCGTGGTGGAGCATCTCACCCGCCTGCGCCTGACCGGCCCGCGCGTGCGCATCATTCACAACGGCGCGGACTCCTCCCGCTACGCCAATGGTGCGCCAACATTCGCGAACCGGAGTCAGGACATCATCATGGTGGCGCGCTTCGCCCGGCAAAAAGACCAACCCACGCTCATCCGCGCCGCGAAGCGTCTCGCCGACCAAGGCTGGACCGGTCGCTTGCTCCTCGGCGGCGACGGCAAGGCCTCGCACCGCGCCGCCTGCGAAAAGCTCGCGCAACAGCTCGGCGTCGCCGATCGCGTGGATTTCCTCGGCCGGGTCGCCGACGCCGCCCCGCTCTATCATCGCTGTCGCGCCGCGGTGCTCTCCACGCATTACGAGGGCCTGCCGCTCGTGCTCATGGACTACATGTCCGCTGGCTGCGCCGCGATCGGCAGCGTGGCGGCGGGCGTGGACGACATCATTTATCCCGGCGTCAACGGCTGGACGTTTCCGATCAGTGATGACGAAGCCCTCGCCAAGCTGCTCACCCAAGTGCTGGCCGGCGGTCCGGAGGTCGAAGCCGTCGTTGCCCGTGGCCGGGCCGACGCTCCCGCCCGCTTCTCCCTCGACGGCATGATCAAGTCGTACGAGAACCTCTTCAACGAACTGCTGCAATCCGACCGCTCCTTCACCTGAACCGTGGCCCTGCTCGAAGTCACCGACCTCCGCGTCAGCTTTCACACCCGCACCGGCGTCTACCGCGCGGTCAACGGCGTGTCGTTCCACCTCGATAAGGGTGAGATTCTCGGCGTGGTCGGTGAATCCGGCTCCGGCAAATCGGTCAGCTGTCTCTCGCTGCTCGGCCTGATTCCCCAGCCCCCCGGACGCATCGAAGGCGGCCAGGCGGTGTTCGAAGGCGTGGACCTGCTCCGCTGTACGAGAGGCCAGCTGCGCGAAATCCGCGGCCGGCGCATCGCGATGATTTTCCAGGACCCCATGACCTCGCTGAATCCGTACCTGCGGATTTCGGAGCAGCTCATGGAGCCGCTGTTCATCCACGAGAAGATCTCGAAGGCCGATGCCTTTGCCCGGGCCCTCGCGATGCTGGAAGCCGTCGGCATCAACGACGCGGCCAAGCGCATCCACTCCTACCCGCACGAGTTCTCCGGCGGCATGCGCCAGCGCGTCATGATCGCCATGGCGCTCATCACGAAGCCCGACATCCTCATCGCCGATGAACCGACCACCGCGCTCGACGTGACGGTGCAGGCGCAGATTCTCCAGCTGATCAAAAAGCTCCAGCGCGAATCCGGCATGGCCGTGCTGTTCATCACGCACGACCTCGCCGTCGTCTCCGGCCTGTGTGACCGCGTGCAGGTGATGTACGCCGGCCAGATCGTCGAAACCGCCGACACGCGCACGCTTTTCCGCAACCCGCAGCATCCCTACACCAAGGCACTGCAACGCTGCATCCCCGCCTTGCAGCCCAAGGGTCGCGAACTCTACGCGATCCCGGGGATGCCGCCCGATCTGTCGAAGCCGTTTACCGAGGAAGAACTGCTGGCCCGCTTCGCCCTGCCACCCGAAGAACCCGCTCCGCCGGTCGCGACTCCGGCGACCTCAGGTCCGGCAATGATCGATGTGCGCCATGTCAGCACCCATTTTGCCCTCGAGACCGGCTTTCTCTTCAAGCATCGCGACGGCACGGTGAAGGCCGTGGACGACGTTAGCTTCGAGGTGAACCCCGGCGAAGTGCTCGGCCTCGTCGGCGAATCCGGCAGCGGCAAGTCCACGCTCGCGCGCACGATCATGCAGCTCATCCCGCCCACGGCCGGCACGGTCATCCTCGGCGGAAAAAACCTGACCGAGGGATCGACCGGAGAAATCCGCGCCGCCCGCCGCGACCTGCAGATGGTTTTCCAGGATCCGTTCGCGTCGCTCAACCCGCGCATGACCGTGTTCGATACGCTCGCCGAGCCACTGCGCGTTCACGGCGTGGTTCCGGAAAAAGAAGTGCCGGCCCGCGTGGCGAAACTCATGGCGCAGGTCGGACTCGCCGCCCGCTCCATGGGCAAGTACCCGCACGAGTTCTCCGGCGGCCAGCGCCAGCGCATCGCCATCGCCCGAGCGCTCGCGTTGGAGCCCAAGGTCATCATCGCCGACGAACCGGTCTCCGCCCTCGACGTCTCGATCCAGGCGCAGATTCTCAACCTGCTGTCGCGCCTCGTCCGCGAGATGAACCTCACGATGATCTTCATCGCCCACGATCTCTCGGTCGTGAAACACATCTCCGACCGCATCGCGGTCATGTACCGCGGCAAGATCGTCGAGCTCGGGCCCGCCCTCGACATCATGGAGCGCCCGCAGCACGAGTACACGCGGACGCTGCTGGCCGCGATCCCGCGAATTGAAACGCTGTAACGCCGGAACCCGCGCAAACGTACCGCGCGCCATTTGAACGCCCGTTTCCCTTGTCGTCATCCTGAGCCGTGCGAAGGATCCAAGGGAAAAACAGACGTATCGCCGCCCTCGCTTGGATCCTTCGCACGGCTCAGGATGACCGGTTTCAGGAATTGAATGAGCTTTCTGCATCGATCTTAATTTCCCCATGGCCGGCTATTCCTCCACTCCGCTCGCTAAGAAGCTCGGCTACAAACCGGGCCAAGTCGTTCACCTGCACCGTGCGCCCGCCAATTATGCTGCCATGCTGGCGGTCGATGACGCCAAGGCCTTCACCTGGCTCAAGGAGCCGAAGGTCGGCGTGCAGCTGATCCATGCCTTCACCGCCGACTTTGCTGAACTCGGAAAATTACTCGCACTCTACCGGAAGCGACTCGCACCCGATGGCGCGGTGTGGGTCTCGTGGCCCAAGAAGGCTTCCAAGGTCCCAACCGATATCACCGAGGATCGCATCCGCGACGCCTGCCTGCCGCTTGGCTTGGTCGACATCAAGGTCTGCGCCGTGGACGACGTATGGTCGGGACTGAAGCTCGTGATCCGGAAAGAGCTGCGCTGAGCTCTCAGCTCCAAGCTGTCTGCCCTCACTCCGCCTGCACGATCACCAAGTCGTCCAGGTGCAGGCTGCAGTAAACCTTCTCGCCTTCGTGAAAGGCGTCCTGCGTGGCGCTCTCGTTGGCCACCAGCGCATGCAGCTTCGTGCCTTGGTCCGTCACCAGCCGGAGCTGGTCGGTAGCGCCTTGGAAGATTTCCTCCGCGATGCGGGCCGTGAAGACGTTTTCCGCCACGGTCGGCGCGCGGCCGATGTGGATTTTCTCCGGGCGAATCGACACGAGCGCCTTGGTGGCGCCCGGCGGCAGGTCCGCCGTGGAGATCACCAGCTCGAGGCCGGTTTCGAGACGGACTTTCGCCGTCGTGCCGTTGCGGGTCATGATCATCGACTGCAGCAGGTTCGCCTGCCCGATGAAGTCGGCGGCAAAGGGCGTGCGCGGCTTGTGGTAAATGTCCGTCGCATTGCCGAGCTGTTCGATGCGGCCTTTGTTGATGATCGCGATGCGGTCCGACATCGTCAGCGCCTCTTCCTGGTCGTGTGTCACGAACACGAAGGTCAGGCCCAGCTTGCGCTGGAGATGCTTCAGCTCGAGTTGCATCCCGTGACGCAGTTTCGCATCGAGCGCGGAGAGCGGCTCATCTAACAGGAGCACCTTAGGCCGGCAGACGATCGCGCGGGCCAGCGCCACGCGCTGCCGCTGGCCGCCGGACATCTGATGCGGCAGCTTGTCCGCCTGCTCCGAAAGGGAAACCGTCGCCAGCGCCTCCTTGATGCGGCTCTCCGCCTCGGCGGCCGGAACGTTCTGCATGCGGAGGCCGAAGCCGACGTTCTCCTTCACCGTCATGTGCGGAAAGAGCGCGTAGCTCTGGAAAACCTGGTTCACGCTGCGCTTGTACGGCGGCACGTGCGAGACGTCCTCGCCGTCGAGGAACACCGCGCCTTCATCAGGCGTTTCGAAACCCGCGAGCAGGCGCAGCAGCGTGGTCTTGCCGCAACCGGAGGGCCCGAGGAGCGTGATGAATTCGCCGGCTTCGACCGTGAGGCTGACGTCGTTGACCGCGGTAAACGCGCCGAAGCGTTTCGTGACCCCGCGGATTTCAATCATGGCATTAGGCAGGAGAGTCATTCTTACAAAGCACAAACACTTGAACCACGAATGAACACGAATCGACACGAATTACGCGCATAGCCCATCAATCCCGGTCTGTCTTTCGTGTTCATTCGTGTCTATTCGTGGTTGCTTGTTCGCATTCAAGCCGCGCGATTTCCGCGGCGTTGCAACACGACATACGTGAGGGCGAACATGAGCATGAAAATAACTCCGAGCGCGGCGCCGAACGGCCAGTCGCGCGCCTGGAGGAACTGATTCTGGATGACATTGCCGATCATCGGCACCTTGGCTCCGCCCATGAGATCGGTGATGGCGAACATGCCAATCGCGGGAACGAAAACCAGCAACGTGCCCGCCGCGATGCCCGGCATCGTCAGCGGAACGATCACGGATGAAAACGCCCGCAACGGCCCGGCACCAAGATCGTAGGCGGCCTCGATCAGGGAATTGTCGAGTTTCTCCGCGCTGCCGTAGATCGGCAGGATCATGAACGGCAGGTAGGCGTACACCAACCCGATGACCACGGCGGTCGGCGTGTAGAGCAGATTGAACGGCCCGATGTTCAGGCCCATCGCCTGGACGAAGCTGTTGAGCAGGCCTTCCTGCTTGAGGATCGTGATCCAGGCGTAGGTGCGGATCAGGAAGCTCGTCCAGAACGGCACCATGACGAGCAGCAGGAGCTTGTTGCGCACATTCTCTCCCACCCGAGCGATGTAATAAGCCACGGGGTAGCCGATCACGACGCACAGCGCCGTAGTCGCCGCCGCGTAGCCGATCGAGCGGCCGAAGATGCGCAGGTACACCGGGTCGAACACGCGGGTGTAGTTGTGCAGCGTGAAGCTGAACACCACGCCGCCCACCTCGTCGCGCTCGCAGAAACTGTACACGAGCAGGATCACCCCCGGCACCACGACAAACGCCACCAGCCACAGCACCATGGGCGCGAGCAAAGCCCAGGCTTTCCAGCTGGGGCGGGCGTGGTCGGAGACGGGCGCAGCGGTGGCGGTCGGAGTCTGCATGGACTACACACCCCGCCCTGTCGGGCACCCCTCTTCATAGAGGGGATTCAGGACAAGATCGGTTCGGGTCCCCTCTATGAAGAGGGGTGGCGCGAAGTGCCGGGGTGTGTGGGTGGAGCTCACTGCGCGCTCTTCAAATCCGTCAGCATCGCGTCGATGTCCGCGGCGACCTTGCCGATGTCGCGGAACGTCTCGAGGTTCGCGGCGTTGGCGGGATAGCTGGCGGGATTGGCGAGTTCCTCGGGCGTCAGGAGCTTGCGGGCCTCGAGGTTCGGATTCGTGTACGGGAAGGCGGCGGAGATGATGCGCGAGACCTCGGGCTTGAGGATGTAGTTGATGAGCGCCATGGCCTCGTCCTTGTGCTTGGCCGTGGCCGGGATCGCCAGAATGTCGATGAAGCGGTGCGCGCCCTCGACCGGCAGCACGTACTTGAACTTCTTGTTCTCCTTCCAGAGGAGCGCGCCCTCGCCGCTCCACACGATGCCGATGTCGGTGTCACCGTTGAGCATCGCGGTCTTCGGGCTGTCGGAGTCAAACACCTTCACGAGCTTCACCCACTTGGCGACGATCGGCTTGGCGGCGGCGAGGTTGGCCGGCGTGACATCGTTGGCGGACTTGCCAAGGGTGCGGAGCGCCCACGAGACGATCTCGCGGTTGTCATTGAGCACGACGAGGCGGTCCTTGAACTTCGGCTGGAAGACATCGGCGTAGCCCTTGATATCGTCCTTCACCGTCTCGGTGTTGACCACGATGCCGACGGTGCCGGTCATGTAGGGCACGGTGTATTTGTCCTGCGGATCGTGGGCCAGGCCCTTGAACTCCGCGCCGATGTTCTTCCAATTCGGAATCTTCTTCGCGTCGAGCGGCGCCAGCATGTTGCGGCGGATCATGAGCTCGGCAGCGTACTCGGACGGCTGGATGAGGTCGTAGTTGCCGCCACCCGCAACGAGCTTGGAGAGCAGCTCCTCGTTGGAAGCGTAGGTCTCGAAGTTCACCTTGATGCCGGTTTCCTTGGTGAAACCATCGAGGACTTCCTGCGGGATATATTCGGACCAGCCGAACAGGTTGACCTCGGCGGCATGGGTGACAGCGGCGCCAGCCGTGACAGCCAGCGCGAGGAACAGATGTTTGAGCGATTTCATGATGTTTGGGAAATGTAGGGCCGTCGCTAGCCGACGGGCCGGGGGTTTAGCGTGATAGTTTCTTGAGATACTCGGAGAAAAGCACAAACGCGACGGTCGCCACGATGAAGATGGCCGAGAGCGCGTTGAGCATCGGGTTGAGTCCCACGCGCGCCATATCGAAGACCTTCACCGGCAGCGTGGACGAAGCCGCCGACTTGACGAAGACCGTCACGATGAGTTCGTCCATCGAGAGCGTGAACGCCATCAGGGCGCCGGCGATGATCGCCGGCTTCAGGCACGGCACGATCACGAGCCAGAAGGCCTTGATCGGCGTGGCCCCGAGATCGAGCGCCGCTTCCTCCAGCGCGGGATCAAGCCCTTGCAGTCGGGCCTGCACGGCGACGAGCACGAACGGGAAACTGAAGGTAACGTGACCGATGATCACGGACGTGAACCCCAGATCCAGGCCGATCGTGACAAACATGATGAGCAGGCTGATGCCGATCAGAATCTCGGGCATGACCATCGGGATCGCCACGAGCGTCTGAATGGCCTGCGAGAATTTGAAGCGATAGCGATGCAGCAGCCACGCTCCCGCCGTGCCGAGGATTACCGACAGCGCCGTGGTCGAGCTCGCGACAATCAAACTGTTCTTCGCGGCTCGGATCAGCGGGCCGTTGTTGAAGAGCTTCGCGTACCAATCGAAGGTGAAGCTCTGCCAGACGATGTTCAGTCGCGACGAGTTGAACGAGAAAACCACCAGCACCACGATCGGCACATAGAGGAAAACAAAGACCAGGGTGGTCCAGCCCTTCAGGAACCAGTTGAGCAATTTCAGACCTGAGGGCAGCAGCGGTCGTGACGCAGGTGCGGGCATTCGGAAAACAGGGAGCGGTTATCGTGCCAAGTCAGCCGCAAGGCAAGCTTGCGTCAAAATTCCAAAGGCCAAACGCCAGACTTCAAAAAATATCGTAGACGAGAAATTCCAAACGCGAACAAACCGGCATCCATTCCACTCACCGTCATCCTGAGCCGCGCGAAGGATCCAAGGGAAAGGACGGGTATACGCCGACCTTGCGGATCCTTCGCACGGCTCAGGATGACAGGAGGCGGTGGCCTTTTCCGGAATCGGGTGGTCAAGCCCTCAATACGGTCCGCGGATATGCGCCGCGACGTTGCGTTCGTAGTACGCCGCCAGCTGCACATGCTGCGTGCGACTCAGCGGCGCGAGGTCGCCGGCGCGGATGTTGCCGCGTACCTGGTCGGCGTTCTTGGCGCCCGGGATGATCACGCTGACCGCGTCGAAATCGAGACACCAGCGCAGCGCCACCTCCGCCAGCGTCTGGCTCGGGGGCACGGACGACTTCAGGCCGTCCGCCAGCTCCACGCCCTTCGCGAACGGCAGGCCGGCGAAGGTCTCGCCGACATTAAACGCCGCGCCGTCGCGGTTGAAATTGCGATGATCCTCAGCCGGGAACTTCGTGGCCTTCGTCATCTTGCCGCCGAGCAGACCGCTCGCGAGCGGCAGGCGCACGATCAGCGCCACGCCCTGGGCCTTGGCGGTGTCGAACAGGGTGTGAATGGGTTTCTGGCGGAAAATATTGAAGATGATCTGGAGCGACGCGCAGCCGGGCTGCTTGCAGCACCACAGCGCCTCCTCCATCGCCTCGACGCTGGCGCCGTAGGCCTTGATCTTGCCCTCCTGCTTGAGCTCCTCGAGCCAGCCGAAAATCTCGCCGCTCATGAGCACGTCGGTCGGGATGCAGTGCAGCTGAGTGAGGTCCACGGCGTCGACGCCGAGCCGCTTGAGCGAATCCTCGGTATGCTTGCGCACGATCTCGCGCGTGAAGTTCGCCGGCCAGCCCGGATCGCCGCGGCGGCCGAGCTTGGTCGCGATGAACAGGCGGTTGCGCGCCTTGGATTTTTTCAGGAATTTCCCGATGAGCGTCTCGCTGCGGCCGTCGCCATAGACGTCGGCGGTGTCGAAGAACGTCGTCCCCTGCTCCAGCGCCGTGTTCAGGATCTTCAGGGCCGTGTCATCGGACACATCGCCCCAGTTGCCGCCGATCTGCCAGCAGCCGAGACCGACTTCGCCCACCACCCGACCCGTCTTGCCGAAAATACGTGTGTTCATCGCCGCGAACTCTTGGCCACTTCAGCCCCCGCGCAAAGCGCAAAGCAGTCTAACAGTCGGGGCGCTGCCGACCTGTAGCGGCGGTCTATGACCGCCGATCTCGAGACACGACGTCACTCCAGCTACTTTGTTTCCACCCCGTAATCCTCGTTCAATGATCGAAGAAACGCCGCGAGCGGCGCGATGTCGGCCTCGGCGAGCTTCATGCTCGCATATTCCGGCGGGGCATTGCGCATCGCGTCCGCTTCCGCGAGATCGCTCATCCGCATGTAGAAACGCAGAACCTCCTCAATGGCCTGGAAGCGTCCGTTGTGCAGGTACGGCGCTGATTGCCCCAGGTCGCGCAGGGTCGGCGTCTTGAACCGGCCCAGCGTGAGGCTCAAGACTTCCTCCGGAGTGAACCGGTTCATCGCGTTCAGCTTTTTCTCAATGACCGCCTGCGGTCCGGGCATGGCCGGGTTGGCGTAGACATTCCAGAGGCCGAGATCGGCTTGCCCGGGGACGGTTTTATCGGCCGGCAACCGCCAGGCCGCATCCGCCTTGCGCTGGGCGAGCGTCGGCACCGCGAGCTTCATGAAGCGACCGGAGCCATGAATGGCATCGTATTCGTCCTGGGAAGCGCCGGTGTTGTGGAAAGCGAAGTCCGTGAACTCCGGCGGCACGTGACATTCCGCGCAGTTGCCCGCGCTGGAGCGATGACCGTAACCGAGCGTGCCGCGAAAGAAGATCCGCATCCCGCGCAACTCGAGTTCCCCGAAGCGAAACGGCTGGCCATGCGCCGCCAGTGTGCGCGTCGGATCGTCGATGAAGCGCGGACTCTTCAAGGCAGCGATCGAGTTGTACAAACGCCGGGCATAGAGATGCGTCGGCTCACCCGGCGCCGGCGCGCGCGACAGATGATTCGCTTCCAGAAACGCATCGTAGGGAGAACCATCCGGCGCTCCGCTCCGATCCCGGGAAAACCGCAGGGTTCTCAGGTAGGCCGCCACCAAGCGTCCACACGCCGCAAGAATCTGCTCATCGCCGGCCGTGCTCACGTCCAGCCGCTGGTCCGCCGGCAAACGCCAATCGGCGGGAATCTTCGGATCGATGCCGGCGAGCAACACTGCGTAGGACCATGGTCGCCCACCCGCCCACGGCGCGACGCCGCGATCTTCGCGAATGACCTGGGAAAAATGTTTCACTGCCGCAGCGCGCTCGTTCGGCAGCCAGCCCAGGTTGCGCCCGACAAAGGTTTCCTGGACGAGCGTCTCCGGGGACGCGAACTCGCCGTCCCAGTGGAATAGCCCCCAGCCCTCCGTTTGTTGGCCGACCGCGCCCACCAGCGGCGGCGCGTGCCGGGACGTGAGCGGCGAGCCATCGGAGCGCCGGGTAACGGCGCTGCGTGCCACCACATCCCCGAAGAGCAGCGAGCGATGCGCCGGCAACCCCGTCGCGCCGCCGAGCTCCCCGCTCAGATGACAGGTGCGGCAGCTCAGCGTTTGTCCCGCGTAAGGTCCGCGCACTGTTTTTCCCGCGAGCAACAACTCCGCCAAAGCTGGATCGCCTTCGGCGAGCGAGGCATTCACTTCGCCGCCGTTTTGCTCGGCAAAAAATTGGGCGAATCGCGGATCGGAAAACAGCCGCTCGCCCAGCCGCTCCGCGGCCGTCTCAGCCAACAAGGCCGGGACGCCACCCAGAAACCCGAGGAGAAAAACCCAAAACCGCCAGCTGCCTTGTCGCATTATCGAAAGCCAAAAAGGTTTACCGTCACATGGCCAGACTCGCTTACGCAGACTGGCGCGGCTTCCGAGCCCGGGCAGTGTCTTGCGGCGGCGCGATGCTGTTCTCGTCCGCCAGCACGGTTTCCATTTCAAACCCGGCTTCCACCAGCAAGCGGTGGACCGAGGACTCCGACTGGAAAGCGCAATACATACGGCTGCCTTCCACAACTCCGCTGCGCACCACGATCGCCCCGGCATCGAACTGCCTGGCCTCGTCAGGCAGGAGCTTTTTCCGGAAAGCGTCGCCTTGGAAAGTCAGCAGCAGGATGCCACCCGGCGCCAGCACCCGGAAAAGTTCGCGCGCCCAGGTCCGCTGGATCTCGGCGGAAAGAGGAGTGATGACCGAGATCGCGTAGATCACGTCAAATTGTCCGTCCGCGTAAGGCAGCGGCGGCGAGAGCGCGCAGCGCGCAAAACGGATTTCCTTCAGATGCTCGCTGCCCCAGGCCACAAAATCCGGATTGTAGTCGCAGGCGTCGATCGCGACCTCGCGAAAGATTTCCTCTCCGCGAAGATGCCGCACCACGCGCGCGGGACCGCAGCCCCAATCCAGAACCCGCAAGGGTCGCGTGGAGCCGGTGAAGGTCTCGCTCACCACCGCGGCAATGCGCCGGGCAGTGACGTGGCCCGATTCCCAATACCCCTGGTAGTCGGCCGAACCATAAAGATCCATCATCATGCTGGCCGGCGGCAGCGGCACCGGTCCGATTTCCTGCATGAAGCGGCGATTTCGCCGTCCTGCGCGAGCGCGCAGGACGGCGCTGCGCAAACCTTCGGCGGCATTCAAGAGGTGCAGCGTCCGCACCGCACGCAGCAAGGACTGCTTAACCTGGGTGCTCAAACTGGATCGGGCCGGCTTCATGGCAACGATCGCACTCGGGCGACAATCACCAAGCGCGCTGCTGGACGCGCGAGAATGGAACTTAGCGGTTCCCTGGACGCCAAAGCATCACGCTTATGGCCAAGGTATGCCGTCGTTTTGGACAGATGGGCGGATAGCAGCACGTGAGTTCAGTGCTCGCGCGGCCCAACGCGGCGCAAAAGAGCTACCTTCCGCAACACACGTGGCGAGGTAAATTATCCAGACTGACGCGAGGAAAGCAGGAGACCGCTTCTTTTACCTGCGCTTCGCGAACCGGGCCTGAAATCTAAAGTTCGCTGGTGCAAGGCGAGGCCCGAGCCCTTTCGGCCAGCTCTCCTCCAGCTGCTCAGGGGGAGATGGACAACCTGCCACCTCGGCTCGGCCGGCCGCCTGGCTAGTGGTTGACGCTATTAGCGATTACTAGTTCCGACTCTCTAAGTATTGAAGCAATCGCGGGGTTCAGCATGTCCGATTCAATTCTCGGCAACAGAAAACCAGGCAACCCGACAAGCCGATCATAAGTGAGAGGAACTTCCAATTTCCCGTCATCGGAAAAGCCAAGCCGATAGCCAAGAAAATTTCCTCTGCCTGCGAGGTGAAAGCTAAGCAGGTAGCAAGACTCTGTAACCGACTTGCGCCGAAAACCCCAGCTACCCTCATCCGAGAATTCAGGCGAAAAAACCCACTCAGACACTTTAGAACTTATGATGGCAGCGAGTTGCCTTCTGGTGATTTTTTTGCCGGATGACGGAGGTGGAATTTCACTGGTGATCGCAGAAAATAATCGATCACCCGATTGCTTAACCCAACTCAGCTCCACTTCAGAAACCTCCGGTTGGTAACCGTAATATTCGCGCAGGAATGCACGGGAGTGCGCTAACAATCCTGTTAATATCAGATTTTGATCATCCGATGGAAATTTTGAAAACTCCTGCTTCAATCCTTTCAACTGTGCCGCATATTTCCCCCAATTACGGCACTCCCGCACAACACCAACAACTCCGATCCTCGTATCCTCATGCAGAGCGCTAAAATTCGATTCAACCAGCAATGCGGTTTGTTCGAAAATCCAAGCGATCATTTTTTCACTCAAAGGCATCATTTTTGAATTAAAAACCGCGTACTGCAACTGGGGCCACCATAGTAACTTTAGTCAGCTGATAAGCCAGAATTGCCGTTGTCGTAATCAATATTGTTTTTTGCGCTCTCTCGAAAAGCTCCCTATCCGCGGATGCCATGGGAGAAAAAGCGAACGCAAAAGAATGACTAGGTTCTTCATCATCTCTATCCACTCGATAAGTAATCACTCCATTATCCGGTGGATTAACGATCACCCTTTTTCCGGCGACAAAAATCACTCCGGGGGCCAAGCCGAACACGTCAGGTCTTGACTATTGACTATTGAAACAAGCCCGAGGCCAAAGCTAGCGGCGCAAACAGAAAAATTGCATTTGGAAGCTCGGCGAGAT
>JBEHWZ010000012.1:0-134314 GCA_048498955.1 Verrucomicrobiota bacterium
CCCACGCCTGGTCTGGGGCGGTAACCTTCACCTCCGGCAGCCGGTTCGGTGCGATCGGTCCGCCATGCTGGCTGTCCGTGGTCCGCACGCGATACTTGGAGCGCTGGCGCGCCCAGATGCCGGCCGCGTGCATCAGCCGGGCGATCCGATTGCGCCGGCCAGGACAACCCAACGCTACGGCAATCCGGGGACTGCCGTAACTGCGCCGGTTGGCCGTGAAGGTTTCCTGGATTTGTACGGTAAGCGCCCGGTTCTCCCGCACCCGGGCGCACGGCGCCTGCCGGCGCTGCCGCCACGCGTAGTAACCGCTGCGCGAGACCGCGAGGACCTCACACAGCTGCGCTACGGAGTGTTCGCCGTTCATGGCTTCGATCCGGGCATACCTCGCCGCGGCATTTCGGAGAGGATGCCCAGCGATTTTTTTAGGATCTCTCGCTGCTCCGTGAGCTTCGCGACCTCCTCCCGCAACCGGGCGTTCTCCGCTTCGATCTGCTCCAGGCTGCGCGCCGGGCGCGCAGCCTGGCCGGCCCTCCGATCCCGCTGGGCTTTCGCCCAGCGGAAGATCAGCGCGGGCCGGATGCCCAGCTCCGCTCCAATCTTCGCTGCACTCCGGCCGCTACTCTTCCACAGCTCCACGGCCTGCTGCTTGTATTCCTCACTGTAGCGGGTCTTCTCCGCCACCGGTTTCCTGATCTGTGTCTTCATGTGAGCTCCTTGGGTTTGATCCCCAGCTCACTGTCCGTCAAATCAGGGCAACCCCAACCTGACCCCTTTGCGTCGCCGACCCCTTTGCGTCGCCAAGGACTTGTCGAGGGTGGTCGAAGTGGTCGGGTTAAGCTTTTCCCCGGTGTAGTGCCCATCCGGCGTTCACGGGAACGGGACGGAATTTTTTCTGACGAAGGCCAAGAGATGTTCTTCGTAGGCTTTGCCGGCGGCGCCGTAGAGGTCGACGTGGGCGGCGTTGGGGACCAGCCAGAGTTCCTTGGGTTCGCGGGCGGCGGCGAAGAGGGCGAGGGTGTCGGCGCTGAGGTTATGGCGGTCGCGTTCGCCGCCCATGATCAGGACGGGACAGGGGAGTTGCGCGATGGTTTTGATCGGGGCGATGTCGTCCACGGGCACGCCGAGGCGCCAGCCGGCCAGCGGGGTCATGAGGAGGCCGGCGACGCTGCCCGGCAGCAGCACGGTGTGTCGGAAGCGCCGGTCCAAGGCGGTCCGGATGTCGGGATACACCGCTTCGAGCACCACCCAGTTCACGTCGTGCAGCCGCGCGGCGGCGAGCGCGATGGTTGCGCCGCCTTGGGAGGCGCCGATGCAGCCGATCTTCACGCAACCCTTGCTGCGCAGGAATGCCAACGCGCCGAGCAAATCGTTGGTCTCATACCAGCCGACCGAAACCAGGCGGCCGTCGCTTTCGCCGTGGCCGCGCGCGTCGTAGAGCAGCACGGCATAGCCTTCGTTGCGCAGCAAGTGCGCCCGGGCGATCATCTGGCTGCGGGTCGAGCCGTTGCCGTGCAGCAGCACGACGCCTTGCTTGGCGCCGGCGCAAGGGACGAACCAACCGGAGAGCTCGATGCCATCCGTGGATTTGAATTTAACCGATTCCACTGTGTAGCCGAAATCCGCCGGGATCGGTTTCAGCGCCCGGCGCTGGGGACCGGTGAACCACCAGGCGAAGAAGACGGAGACGAGAATGAATGCCGCGAGCCCGATCAGGGCGAAAGCAATGAAGCGACGAATGAATCTGGCCTTAATCACCTGGGGTTTTGATTTCGTGGGTGATTTCGTGGTCGCTTGGATCCTTCGCACGGCTCAGGATGACGGTGGGAATGAACGGTAGTGTGCAGATTATCGAGCCACAAAGGGCTGTGTACGTGCGACTCGTCCGGAGGACTCGCCCTACTAAATACTAATTACCAACTGCTCGACGCTTGATCACCAACCGTAGCTGCGCTTGATGCGCAGCTCGTCGTAGAGATCGCTCGGCAGCTCCTGCAGAAAGCGCGACGGCGCTAACATCATTCCTCCGGGGCCGGCTCTCGTGGCTACTTTGGGGTAGCTGATGTAGAGCTCGTTTTTGGCGCGGGTCACCGCGACGTAGAAGAGGCGGCGCTCTTCCTCGACGTCGCCGCTTTCGATCGAGCGGCGGGTGGGGAACTGGTTGTCGGCGGCGCCGATCAGGAAGACGACGTCGTACTCGAGGCCCTTGGCTTGGTGGACGGTCGTGAGGCGGATGGCTTCCTCGTCGGGGTCGACCTGCTTGTCGCTGGTCTCGCCGTTCATCAGCGCGACCTGGCCGAGGAAGTCCTGCATCGCGGGGAACTGCGACGCGAAGCCGATCAGGCCCTTCAATTCTTCGAGGCGGTCCATGTAGTCGGCGTAGGCGCCCTTCATGTAGTCGCCGTACCAGCCGTCGATCGCGACCTGCACCGCGTCGGCGGGCGTGCCGCTGTCCATCGTCTCGGCGACCTGCTTGAGCGAGGCGCAGAAATTGGCCCAGTCGTCCTTGGCGTCCTTCGGCACCTTCGTCTTCACGTCGTCGGTGTCGAGGGCGTCGATGAAATTCCGCTGCATCAGCTTCGCGTGGTCGAGCGCGGCGGAGTAGACCTTCTGCGCGCCCTTCTCACCGACCTTGGGCAGGAGGATGACGAAGCGCTGCCAGGCGAGCTGGTTGCTCGGGTTGTAGACGAAGCTGACGAGCGCGATGAGGTCGCGCACGTGCTGGCGCTCGAAGAACTTCACGCCGCTGGTGATGTGGTACGGGATGCCCTCGCGGGTGAGCGCGAGCTGCATTTCGAGCGCGATGAAGTGCGAGCGGTAAAGGATGGCGATTTCCTTGGGCGACACGCCCTCCTCGTTCACGAGGGTGGAAATACGTTTCATGATGAACGCGGCTTGTTCGCGGTCGTCCATCGCGGCGATGACGGCGGGCTTCTGGCCGTGCTTGCGGGCGGCGCGGAGCTCCTTGTCGAAGTGGCGGCCGCGCGGCTGCGCGTTGAGCACGCCGTTGGCGAAATTCAAAATCTCCGGTGTCGAGCGGTAGTTCGTCTCGATGCGGTGGATGACCGTTCCCTCGTGCTTCTCGGGGAACGACATGATGTTTTCGAAATTGGCGCCGCGCCAGGAGTAGATGCACTGCGCGTCGTCGCCGACCGCCATGATGCGGTTGTGCGGGGCGAGCTTGTCGACGATCTGCGCCTGGAGAACGTTGGTGTCCTGGTACTCGTCGACGAGCAGGTGGCGGAAGCGGTTGCCGAAGTACTGCGCGACCTCGGGCGCGTCGGTGAGCAGCTTGAGCCAGAGCTCGAGCAAGTCGTCGTAGTCGACCACCGATTGCTCGCGCTTGGCCTTCTCGTAGGCGGCGGCGAATTCCGGGATGCGGGTGATGATCTCGCCGTATTGCGGGAAGCTCTTGTCGACGGTCTCGGCGATGGAGAGCTGCGTGTTGCGCGCGAGCGAGATCACGCCGAACAGCGGACCCGGGCGCGGGTTGGTCTTGTCCTTGAAGAAGGTCTTGTCGACCGACTCGACGCACTGCTTGAGGAGCGTCTCGGATTCGTCGGCGTCGAGGATGGTGAAATTCTTTGGCAGCTTGATGGCGTCGCCGAACATGCGCAGCGCGCGGTTGCCGAGGGAGTGGAAGGTGCCGCCCCAGAAGCGCGACGGCTCGATGCCGGTGAGGTCCTGCACGCGGTGGAGCATTTCCTTGGCCGCCTTGTTGGTGAAGGTGAGCAGGAGGATCTCGCCCGGCTTCACGCCCTGCGAGAGCAGGTAGGCCACGCGGTAGGTGAGCGTGCGCGTCTTGCCCGACCCGGCGCCGGCGAGGACGAGGACCGGACCCGGCGCGGCGGTGACGGCGTTGAACTGCTCGTCGTTCAGCAGGCCCCTGAAGTCGATCTCGGGGATTTGCGGGGAAGGGTAACCGCTCGGTTGATCTAAAATGAAGTCGGACATTACGCAGAGGACAGACGACAGACGACAGGGGACAGAGGGAAGAAAAAAGGCGCGAGCCCCCGGAGGGTTTAACCACTAATGCATCGCCTAACGGCTATGCTATTTGGTGCGCTTCGCCTAATCGGCTACGCAATGGGTTTCGGGAGTCGGCTAATCGCCGACAGGAGTTCTGAGACATCTCCAAGCGGTGATTAGCCGCTCCCCGAAACCAAGACCGGAGCCGATTAGGCAGAGGGCACTTCCAAGCAGCGCCGTTAGGCGATGCATTAGTGGTTAAAACAGCGGGTCGGGAGAGGCAGGACTCCCGACCGCCCTTAGCGCTTCGCCATCCAAGGCGGAACCGACGAACCGGGCGGCGCGTAGACCATCAGGTGATGGGTCTTGGTTTCGCCGACGGACTTGAAGCCGAGGTGCAGGTAAAGGCGGTGGGCTCCGGTATTGGCTTTGAGGACCTGCAGGCGGATCGGCAGGCGGGCGGTGAGCGCTTCGCGCATCAGCGTGCTGATGACGCCTGAACCAATGCCCTTGTTCTGGAATTCCGGCAGCAGCTCGATGATGCCGAGGAAAATCTCCATGTGCGAATGGTTGATGTCGATGCGACCTACCGGCGCGCCCTGCACGAGGATGATCTGGGTGTCCTTCACCACGAAGCCACGGTCGAAGAACTGCCGCTGCTGGGCGTCGTCCCACTTGCCCCAGGTCTGGATGACGTTCTCCTTCATCACGCGCTGACGCAGCGTCCAGAGGAATTCCGTGTCCGCCTTGGTGGCGGGACGCAGCTGGTGCGCGGGGAAAGGAGGAGTGGAAGGCATGACGCAGGAAAAGGGCTAGCGGCATTTGGGCCGCAGACTGAAGCCCATTCGTATCGGATGGGTGATAGAGCTCAGACGGACCGGGGGCGAGCGCTCACACGGTCAGCAGCTCTTTTTCCTTCGCGGCGAGCGCCGTATCGATGTCCTTGATCGCTTTGTCGGTCGCGGCCTGGACATCCTTCTCAAGGCGCTTCTCGTCGTCTTCGGAAATCTTGCCGTCCTTCTTGAGCTTCTTGGCGCCTTCCATCGCGTCGCGGCGGATGTGGCGGACGGACACGCGGCCCTCTTCGGCGAGGCGGTGCGCGGTCTTCACGAATTCCTGGCGGCGTTCGCGGGAAAGGTCGGGGAAGGGGAGGCGGATGAGCGAACCATCGACCACCGGGTTGACGCCGATGTTGGCCATCTGGAGCGCCTTCTCGATCGCGCGGAGGAGGCCCTTGTCCCACGGCTGGATCTGAATCATGCGCGCGTCGGGGGTCGTGATCGCGGCGCAGCCCTTGAGCGGCATCATCGAGCCGTAGGCCTCGACCTGGACGGATTCCACCATGGCGGGCGAAGCCTTGCCGGTGTGGATGGTGGCGAACTCGTGCTGCGTGTGCTCCACGGCCTTTTTCATGCGGGCCTGGGCTTCGTTGAGGGTGGCGGTGCTCATGGGGAAATCAGGGGACAGGGGACGGTAGACAGGAGACAGAGGACAGACGGAAAAATCAGCCGTGGACGAGGGTGCCGATCTTTTCGCCGGAGACGGCCTTCCGGATGGCGTGGTCCTCGTCGAGGTTGAAGACGAGGATCGGGACGTTGTTGTCGAGGCAGAGGGAGAACGCGGTCGAGTCCATGACGTTGAGACGTTCTTTGAGCGCCTCGATGAACGTGAGTTCCTCGTATTTGACCGCGTCGGGGAATTTTTTCGGATCCTTGTTGTAGATGCCGTCGACCTTGGTCGCCTTCATGATGATGTCGGCGTGGAGCTCGGACGCGCGCAGGGCGGCGGTGGTGTCGGTCGAGAAATACGGGTTGCCGGTGCCGGCGACGAAGATGACGACGCGGCCCTTCTCGAGGTGGCGCATGGCGCGGCGCATGATGAACGGCTCGGCGATCTGGTTCATCGGGATGGCCGACTGGACGCGCGTCTTGACGCCCATTTTCTCGAGGCAGTCCATGATCGCGAGGCCGTTGATGACCGTGGCGAGCATGCCCATGTAGTCGCCGGTGGTGCGGTCGACACCGCGCTTGGCGCCCTGGAGGCCGCGGAAGATGTTGCCGCCACCGATGACGACGCCGACATGGACGCCGAGGTCGTGGATTTCCTTCACCTGTTCGCACATCCGCTCGAGGGTGGCGGCATCGATGGGCTCGGTCCCCTTGCCGCGGAGCACTTCACCGCTGAGCTTCAGGATGACGCGCTTGTATTTGACGGAGAGGGTTGATTTGGCGCACATGCGTTGGCAAGGAAACGCGCGCGCAAAAGCCGCGTCAATGGTGGAGATATTCCCGCGTGGGTACGCGCCGGCGGTCGGAGGAAGAATCGTGCGGCAAAAAGTGTGATAGGCGCGGAAAAGCCCGTACGCGATGATCTCGTTCCGCGAAGTCTGGATTTTTGCGCGTCTCCAGAGCGGGCGACCCGTCATCGGAGTTGGCGTGAGCGTTTCATTCGCGGAGCAGCGTTGCCGCGGATCGAAATGTTCGGCGCGAAAGTGATTCCCAATCTCTTTTGAAGAGCGCCGAAAAGGTTCCCGGTTAAAATTGCATGATTCTTGCAAAACGAAGATTGCCCTGAGCAGTTTGCCCTATACGGTTGTAACTACGTCACCTCGCTGAGAAGGCCACTATTCCGGGCCTCCCCAGATTTTTCCACGCGCTAGCAAACCCCCTGGGCCACCCATCGTAAAAGAGCTTTCCGCACCCCCTGGGTGCCGACGGCCCTGCGAAAGGATCCATGCAACTCCCGCAGCCGAGCGAACAAGCTTCGAGCGTCGGCAGAGCTGTATCTCAAGAGGCACAGGTGGCAGGTGGTGGAAAATGGCCGATCGCCGCGCGCTGCGGCTGGGTGGCGGTGATTATTGGGGGGATTATCCTGCTCGGATGGATCACCGGCATCGGTCTGTTGAAGAGCTGGCTGCCGGGACAGGTTGAAGCGCAAGTGAACGCGGGCGTATGCCTGATGCTGGCCGGTTTGGGCCTCGTGTGGAAATCCGCACCATCGTCCCAAGGGCGCACCCGTCGCCTCATCCTGGCCGATGTTTTCGCCGGGGTGATGGCGCTCGTGGGCTTGCTGACGGTGATTCAATACCTCGCCGGCGTGGATCTGGGCATCGATCATCTGCTCCATGGGCGAGAGACGGATTCGCAGGCCGCGATTTTTGCCGAGCGCCTGACGATGCCGACGGCGTGCAACTTCATGCTGGTGGGGCTGGCGCTGCTGCTCTTGAAGCCCGGGCAAAACGTCCCGGCGGTTGGCTGGCTGGCAGTGGTCGTCGCGCTGATCGCCGGCGCCAATTTCATCGGTCAACTCTACAATCTGCCGATGTTGGCCGCCTTTGGTCCTCATCTCCCGGCCACGCTGCCATCATCGACTGCGGTGCTTTTCCTGACCGCGGGAATTTTGCTGAACGGGACCAACGGCCTTGGCGGTTGGCTGCGTCGCTCCGGCGTGAACGTCGGTTTGGCGGCCGCCCTGATCATGTTGCTGGTGCTGGGCGGTGGTGTCGCGCGGAACGCCGCCGCGCTGATCGCCAACACGCGGGAGGTGACGCACACTTATGAAGTGCTCGACCGCGTCGCGCAGGCGTTCACCGCGCTGCAGGACGTGGAGACTGCGGCGCGGGGTTATGTGCTGACGGGCGACGCGGAATTTCTCGGGCCCTACCAAGTGGCGCCGGAACGCATCCTGCGCTTGCAGACGGAACTGACGCAGCTGACCAACGACAACCCCGTCCAGCAACAACGACTGTATCAGCTGCAGGTGCACGTGGATCGTAAGCTGGCGATCGCCGCGGAACAGATTGCCCGCCGGCGGAACGGCGACGAGGCCGGTGCGCGCGCCCTGGTGGCGGACCATTCCGGCCGGCGTGCCATGGAAGTGGTGCGCGAGGACATCCGGCAGCTGCGGATCGAGGAGGAGCGGCTGTTGCGAGAACGTGCGCAGAATCTCGATGCCAGCACCCATCGCACGCTGGCGACGTTCGTCATCGGCATGGGTGTCACCTTCGGCTTGCTGTTCACCAGCTTCTCCCTGCTGCGTCGCGAGGTGGCACGCCGCACCCAACTGGCGGCCAATCTGGAGCGCAGCGAGGAGAGTCTCTCCATCACCCTGAACTCCATCGGCGACGGCGTGCTGGCCACCGACACCGCCGGGCGCATCACGCGGCTGAACCCGGTCGCCGAGCTGCTGACCGGCTGGACCATCGAGGAGGCGAAGGGGCGACCGGTGGAGGATGTTTTCCGCATCATTCACGAAACCAGTCGCGAACCGGCCGTTATCCCCGTGTCTGCCGTGTTGAACACCGGCGAGACCGTGCAGCTCGCCAACCACACGGCCTTGCTCGCGCGCGACGGCCGGGAGTGGTCCATCGAGGACAGCGCCGCGCCGATTCGCGATCGCACGGGCCGGATCCTCGGCGTGGTGCTCGTGTTTCGCGACGTCACCACCACGCGGCGCGCGCGGATGGAGCTGGATAACTTCTTCGGCCTGTCGCTGGACTTCCTCTGCATCGCCAGCCTCGACGGCTACTTCAAGCGCGCGAGCCCGGCGGTTCTCGGCATCCTTGGCTGGAGCGTGGAGGAATTCCTGGCCCGTCCGTACATGGAGCAGATCCATCCCGACGACCGCGCCGCCTCCCAGGGCGCGGTGGAGCGGCTGGCGGCCGGCCAGCGGCTCACGCATTTCGAAAACCGCTTCAAGCACAAGGATGGTTCGTGGCGCGTCATTTCCTGGCGGGTGGCTTCACAGCCGGCGGAGGGCCTGATGTATTGCAGCGGTCGCGACGTGACCGAGCGCAAGCGCACGGAGGATGCGCTGCGCAAGTCGACGGCCGAGATCTACGATCTCTATAACCACGCGCCGTGCGGCTACCATTCGCTCGACCCGCAGGGCCGCATCGTCGCGATGAACGAGACCGAGCTGGACTGGCTGGGTTTCACCTGGGAGGAGGTGGTCGGCCGGATGACGGTGTTCGACATCGTGGCGGCGGAGAGCCACGCCGTGTTGCGCGACCAGATGCCGCGGCTCAAGGCGGGGCAGGAGATCACCGGCATGGAGGTGCGCTTTGCGCGCAAGGACGGCAGCACGTTCCCGGTGATGCTCAACGCGACCGCCGTGTACGATACCTCCCGGAACCTCCTCTCGAGCCGCTTCACGGCGTTCGACATCACCAAGCGCAAGCAGGCGGAGGTGGAGCTCGACCGCTTCTTTGCCCTCTCGCTCGACTTTCTCTCCATCTCGAGCTCCGACGGCTACTTCAAGCGGATCAGTCCCGGCGTCACCGAGATGCTCGGCTGGACCGTGGAGGAGTTCCTCGCCAAGCCCTATATCGAGCACGTGCATCCCGAAGACCAAGCGGCCACGGTCAACGAGGTGCAGCGCCAGCTCGCCACCGGGCAGCATGTGCTCAATTTCGAAAACCGTTACCGGCACAAGGATGGTTCGTGGCGCCTGCTGTCGTGGCGCTCGGTGCCCGAGCCGCATTCCGGGCTGATGTACGCCACGGCCCGTGATGTCACGCAGAGCCGCAAGGCCGAGGACCGCATCCGCCAGCTCAACGCCGAGCTGCGCGGCATCTTCGAGTCGCTGCCCGGCCTTTATCTCGTGCTCACGCCCGAGTACCGGATCGTCGCGGCGAGCGATGCCTACCTGAAGGCGACGATGACGGAGCGCGCGCATCCTGAACCGGAGCATGTTCGAGGTCTTGCCCGACAATCCTGAACATCCGGAGACGACCAGCTCCGCGGCGGTCCGTGAATCGCTCGATCGGGTGAAGCGGGAGGGCGTGGCGGACACGATGGCGATCATGCAATACGATGTGCGCCGGCCCGATGGGCGGTTCGAGACGAAATACTGGAGCCCGATCAACTCGCCGCTGCTCGGCGCCCATGGCGAGGTGCGCTACATCATCCACCGGGTGGAGGATGTGACGGATTTCGTGCGCCGGAAGCCCGGCAGCGCGCCCCAGGTCGACCTCGCGGTGCGCCTTGAGCAGATGGAGGCGGAAGTCTTCGCGAGCAGTCAGCGGCTGCAGGCCGCCAACAAGGAATTGCTGGAGGCCAACAAGGAACTCGAGTCGTTCTCCTATTCCGTGTCCCACGACCTGCGCGCCCCGCTGCGCCACATCCAGGGTTACGTCCAGATGCTGACCCGCGAGATCGAGGGTCATTTGAACGACAAGTCCCGGCGCTACCTCAACACCATCGCGTCCGCCGGCATGGAAATGGGCGCGTTGATCGACGACCTGCTGGCCTTCTCGCGCATGGGGCGCACGGAAATGGCGGAAGGGGAGGTGAACCTGACAGAGCTCGTGGGCGAGGTTCGCCGCGGACTCGAATTCAGCCTGGGCGACCGCGAGATCGAGTGGACGGTCGATGCCCTGCCGCCGGCGCGCGGCGACGAGGCCATGCTGCGCATGGTGCTGACCAACCTGCTGAACAACGCGCTGAAATACTCCCGCAAGCGCAGCCCGGCCAAAATCCACGTTGGCTGCAAGGGGTTGGTCGACGGCCAGCTGGTTTTTTACATTCAGGACAATGGCGCCGGCTTCGATATGAAGTACGCGGACAAGCTTTTTGGGGTTTTCCAACGCCTGCATCGTGCCGATGAGTTCGAAGGAACAGGCATCGGTCTCGCCAGCGTGCGGCGTATTATCGCCCGGCACGGCGGACGAACGTGGGCGGAAGGCATCCTCGATGCCGGCGCCACCTTCTATTTCTCCCTACCCCCTGCGGTCGTGTCTTCGACACGGGCGCCAACACCAGCCCAACTATGAAGCCCAAACGTATCCTCCTGGTCGATGACAGTCCGCGTGACACCGAACTGGCGCTCGATGCGCTGCAACAATACCACCTCGCGAACGAGGTGATCGCGTTGCGCGACGGGGCCGAGGCGCTGGACTATCTTTACCGGCGCGGGCCGCACGCCAACCGGGACGACGACGAGCCCGCGGTCGTGCTGCTTGACCTGAAGATGCCGCGCGTCAACGGCCTCGAGGTGCTGCGCCAGATCAAGGGCGACCCAAAGCTGCGCCGGATCCCGATTGTCATGATGACCTCCTCGCGCGAGGAGCAGGACCTCATCAGCAGCTACAGCTATGGCGTGAACGCCTACGTGGTGAAGCCGCTCAGTTTCCATGAGTTCATCGAGGCCATCAAGGTGCTCGGCGCGTTCTGGGTCGTGCTGAACGAGTGCGCGCCTTCCGAGCCCAACCCGCCGCCGGGCATTCCGGCCTCCCGGCCATGAAAATCCTGCACCTCGAGGACAACCCGCGGGACGCGGCGCTGGCCCGCGACATGATCACGGCCGAATGGCCTGATTGCTTCATCAGCGTGGTGGTGGCGCGCAACGACTTCGTCTCGCTGCTGAAACTCGGTGGCTACGACCTCATTCTCTCCGACTACCAGCTACCCGGTTTCAACGGGCTCGAGGCACTGCAACTGGCGCGGGAATTTGCGCCGGACATCCCGTTCATCTTTTTCTCCGGCACGCTGGGTGAGGAGCGCGCCATCGACGCCGTGCGCTCCGGCGCGGCGGACTACGTGGTCAAGGACCGCATGCAGCGCCTGCCGGTATCGGTCCAGCGCGTGCTGCGCGAGGCCGGCGAGCTGCGTGACCGCCGCCGCGTGGAGCAGGCGCTCGCGCAGGAACAGTATCTCCTGCGCCTGCTGATGGAAAACCTGCCGGCGCACGTCTACTTCAAGGACCTGCATTCGGCCTACCTCTCGGTCAGTCGATCGAAGGCGCACAGTCACGGGCTCGAGCCCGAACAACTCAAGGGCAAGAGTGACTTTGAGATGTTCGGGCACGAGCACGCCCGTCGCGCCTTCGCGGATGAGCAGCGCATCATCTCCAGCGGCGAGGCCATGATCGACGTGGAGGAAAAGATCGTCTGGCCGGACGGAAAGCTCAGCTGGATGTCCGCCACCAAGCTGCCGCTGCGCGACGCCAGCGGCCGGATCGTCGGCACGTTCGGCATTTCCCACGACATCACCGCGCGCAAGGTCGCCGAGGACCGGATTCGCGAACAGGCGGAGATCATCGACCACGCACCTGTGGCGATCGTGATCACCCGGCTGGACAACAAGGTCACCTACTGCAACACCAGCGCGCTCGCGCTCTACGGCGTGACCCAGCAGGAATTGCTCGGGCACGACCACGACGATTTCCTCGAGCTCGAAACGATCGACCAGTTGTCCGCCGGCCGGATTGCGATCCAGGCGGGCGGACAGTGGACCGATGTCGTGACCGTCATCACTCAGGCCGGGCGCCAGTTCGAAGGCGAGTTCCACATGTCGGCGATCAAGGACGCCGCGGGCAAGGTGCAGGCCTGTCTCTACATTGCGATCGACGTGACGGAGAAAAAGAAACTCGAAGCCCAGTTCCTGCGCGCGCAGCGCCTCGAAAGCCTCGGCATGCTCGCGGCCGGCATCGCGCATGATTTGAACAACGTGCTCGCCCCCGTGCTCATGGGCGCGCCGTTGCTGCGCAGCCGCAACATGCCGGCGGCGGACCTGCAGGTTTTGGAAAGCATCGAAAGCAGCGCCGGGCGCGGCGCGGCGCTCGTGCGCCAGATCCTCTCCTTCGCGCATGGCGCGGGCGGCAGCAAGGTGCTCATCCAGGTGAAGCACCTGATCCGCGACGTCGCCGACCTGACCAAGCAGACGTTCCCGAAGAACATCCGGCTCGACGAGCAGGTGCCGGGAAACTTGTGGGCGGTGCAGGGCAACCCGACGCAGCTGCACCAAGTGGTGCTCAATCTTTGCGTGAACGCGCGCGACGCGATGCCGGATGGCGGCGTGTTGAAGCTGCACGCGGAAAATCGCCGCCTCACCGAGGCCGAGGCGAAAGCCTGGCCCGACGGCCGGCCCGGTACGTTCGTCGTGATCGAGGTCGGCGACACCGGCACCGGCATCCCGCCGGAAATCCTCACGCGCATCTGGGAGCCGTTCTTCACCACCAAGGGCGAAGGCAAGGGCACGGGCCTCGGCCTCGCCACCGTGCGCGGCATCGCGGCGAGCCACAACGGCTTCGTGACGCTCGAAACCGCCGTGGGCAAGGGCACCACCTTCTGCGTGTTTCTGCCAGTGGTCGACCAGGAGGTCGCGCCGCAGCCGGGAAAACCGGGCGCCAGCGGACATCCCTTCTTCGTGCGCGGCCGCGGCGAACTCGTGCTCGCGGTGGACGACGAGCAATACATCCGCGACCTGATCGTCACCATCCTCAGCCGTTTCGGTTATCGCGTGATGGCCGCTGCCAACGGCCAGGAAGCCGTGGCGCTTTACACCCCGCGCGTCGGCGAGGTTGCGCTCGTGATCACCGACCTCGGCATGCCCGGCATCGGCGGGGTCAAACTCGCGGCTACGCTCAAGCGCCTCAACCCCGAGGTGCGGATGCTCTTCATCAGCGGCGGCACGCTCGGCGCGGAAACTCCCGGCCGCGGCGAAATCGTCCTGCCCAAGCCCTTCACCGGCGAGGATCTCCTCGGCCATGTGCACCGCGCCCTAGCCGCACCCGTATGAACCGGCACGCCTCTCAAAATCCAGCGCGCACGAAGCCGTCAGGCGACCGTCTCGGTCAGCTCGGCATCGGCTTTTTCCTTCGCGACGCGCGCCAGATAGTTCCGGCAGGCCACGACAAACGAGCCCGCCACCACGCACGCAAAGCAGAAAAAGACTACGGCAACATGGTTCATGATGACTATTTAGAACGCGCCGGGGTTCTTTCGTTCCGGCAATTCGTGAAGCCGGTCCTGTCCGGATTCCCGAGAGCAGCTAAGTTGGCGGAGACCAGCCTTATCGCCGCGAACGAGCGCCTCCTTCTTGGCCCGGGACCAGCCCTTGAGTTGGGTTTCGCGCTGTCGCGCCTCCCGAAACGATGGGTAGTATTCCACCCAGACCAAGTTGAGGGGCGGATCTATGGCCGTGGTTCGACAAGCTTGTCCTGCGGCATGGTCCTCCAGTCGTTGTTCAAGGTCCGTGGAGGCGCCAACGTACAGAATACCCGAGCGCAATCGCAGGATATAGATTACCGCCACGCCCCTCGACAGGTTCGAGGTTATGCGCCGCGCTTCCGTCACCAAGCTGTTCATCTGGTTCAAGTGTGCCGGCCGCAGGCCATGAACAAGCCATGCTGGTACGGTGTGTCGAATATATCCGGTGACGCGGACGAAAACCGCCAAGCCCTTCGACAGGCTCAGGGCCATTCGCCGCGCTTCCACCCGCGGGGTGCTTATTCCGTTCGAGTATGCTGGCCGCAGGCCATGAGCAAGCCGTGCTCGGACGGCGCGTCGAATGGCTGCCCGACATGGATTCGAACCATGACTAGGCGAGTCAAAGTCGCCTGTGCTACCATTACACCATCAGGCAGTGATGGACGGCGAAGGAATCCCCCGCTTTCGGGAGGGTCAAGGGTGGAAATGATCTGCACGACCCGTCCGGAAAAATTTTCTAACCTCCTGCCGTGGAGCATCCCGGCGGGGTTCGGAGCCGCCGTTGCGCGCGCCGGGAGGCAATTCTCATGATCAAACGAGCCATTCCCCTCAAGGTATTGCTGGCGGACGACGAAGAGCACATGCGCACGTTCGTCGGCCAGATCCTGTCCACGGTGGTCGAGTGCACGCTGACGAAGGTGTCCGACGGCGCCGCCGCCGTCGAATACTGCCGGAATAACAAGCCCGACCTGGTGATCCTCGATATCAACATGCCGCGCATGGACGGCTCGAAGGCGCTGCCGCTCATCCGTGAGATGATGCCGACCCTGCCGATCGTCATGATGACCTCGATTGCGGACGAGTTCATCGTGGAGGAGTGCCTGCGTAACGGCGCCTCCTACTACATCCGCAAGGACCCGTACGGAAACTACATCAAGATCGAGTTGGAAACCGTGGTGAAGGATTTCTTCCCCACCGAAAACAAGCCCGATGAAAAATCCTGATCCCAACCAGCCGCCGCGCCTGCCGTCGCTCGCGGATTACCTGCTGCGCTACGACCTCCGGAACCTGCTTGAGGAGGCCAAGCTCGATTACACGCAAACGTCCGCGAGCGCCCCGCGACACCTGAACCAGAAGGACATCTCGGCCCGCTTCCGCCGCCCGCAAGCGATGCCGCCGCCGGCCGAGCAGAAACCTAATGGATAACATCGAAAAATTCCTCGAGGCGGTGCGCGCCGCGGCGCCGGGCATGGTGGGCCTGATCAACTCGCGCGCGGCCGTGTACCCGGGTCAGCCGATGCCGTTGCTGGCCGACCTGGTCCAGCGCTCGGTCCTCCCGCGCGGCCGGCTGCACCAGATGTGGGCCGACACGCTCGGCGTGGCGTCGGTCAGTCCCACGACCATTGCGATTTCCACCGACAGCTACGAGCAGCTGCCCCTCGACATCGCGCGCCTCGTCAACGCCATCGTGCTCAGCTCGGTCGGCGACACCGCGACCGTGGCGATGGCGGATCCCAGCAACGCGCGCCACGTCGAGTCCATCGCGAAGATCATCGGCAAGAAGGTGAGCCCGGTCTTCGCCCATCCGGCGGAAATTTCCACGGTCATCGACATGTACCTCGGCAACGCCGGCGACATCGCCGCGAACCTGCAGAACGTGTGCGAGCAGCTGCCCGACCTCATTGGCGCGCGTGAGATCAAGGACGCGGATGACGTGACCGACCTCGTCGAGTCGAAGGCGGTGATCGAGCTGTTGAACAGCATCATCCTGACCGCGTACCGCCGACGCGCGTCCGATATCCATTTCGAGAGCCGGGCCGAGAACACCCGCGTGCGCATGCGCATCGACGGCGACATGCAGACCGTCATGGAGCTGCCCCGCGCGATCCATCTCACCTTGGTGTGTCGCGTCAAGGTGCTCTGCCAGCTCGACCTCTCGCAGAACCGCCTGCCGCAGGACGGCGCCTTCGAACTCAACTTCGGCACGCTGAACACTTCCTTCCGCGTCTCGACGCTGCCCAGCCTTTACGGCGAAAAGGCCGTGCTGCGCGTGCTGGGCTCGCCGCTCGACCAGTCGATGCTCAGCTTGGAAAACCTCGGTTTCCCGAAATCCACGCTCGAAGCCATCAAGCGCGTGGTCTCGCGGCCCAACGGCATCCTGATCGTTTGTGGCCCGACCGGTTGCGGCAAGACGACTACACTCTACGGTTGCATCAACCACCTCAACCGCCCCGACCTCAACATCACCACGATCGAGGATCCGGTGGAATACCGCCTGGCCGACATCACGCAGCACCAGATCAACGCGCCCATCGGCCTGACCTTCGCGAAGGTGCTGCGCAGCATCATGCGTCAGGATCCCGACGTCATTCTCATCGGCGAAATCCGCGACCTTGAAACCGCGTTGATCGCCACCGAAGCGGCGCTGACGGGCCACTTCGTGCTCACCACGCTGCACACGAGCAACGCGCTGCAGGCGGTCACGCGCCTGGTGGAAATCGGCGTCGATCCCTACCTCGTCGCGCCGACGACCATGGGCGTGCTCTCGCAGCGCCTCGTGCGTCGCATCTGCGTGTCGTGCAAGGAGGCCTACCAGGCTTCGGAGCAGGAACTCGCACCGTACTTCTCCAACTTCGACGGCATCCCGGTCACACTGTATCGCGGCCGCGGTTGCGCGCGCTGCTTCAACACCGGTTACAGCGGCCGCGTGGGCATCTACGAGTTCGTCGAGGTTTCCGAGCGGATGCGCGAGCTCATCACGGAAAAGGAAAGCGTGGCCCTGCTGCTCGAGGAGGCGAAGCGCGTGGGCCATCGCTCGCTGCGTTACGACGGCTTGAAGAAGGCGCTCATCGGCTGGACCAGCCTGGAGGAAGTCGAGCGCAGCACGCTGCCCGACGTGGGCTATCATCCGGTTGAACAATGACGCGCCGCGACTCCATGAATTTTCCGCGGGTGTCACCGCTGCGCCGTCACCGCGCCGGCCGGCGGGGCTCGATCCTGCTGGAGCTGCTGTTGTTCCTGCTGGTCGTGGTGTTGGGCGGCACGCTGCTTTTCTCGGTGGTGCACCGCGTGCGCCACGAGGCGAAATGCCGCGCGTGGGAAAAGCAGCTGCAGGAGTTCACCACCGTGTTCATCGAATACCGCGCCCGCCACGGCGACTGGCCGGCTACCGCGTCCGAGGTGGGCTCGCGCCTGATCGACTTGGGCTGGAACAGCGGCTCGCCCTTTGGTGGTGAGTACGGCTGGAAACCGTCCGGCGTCCCCGGCCAGGCGGGCTCGATCTCGCTGACCGCTTTTCACCCGCAGTATCCGCTCACGCTTACTGCGGCCGACCTGCTTGAAGTCGATCGTCGACTCGATGACGGCGAGCCTACGACCGGCCGTCTCCATGCGGGCTTCAACGGCTGGCCGGTTTTCCAAGTGGCCAAGTAATCCCCTCTCGCGATGTACCAGCTCATTCTCGTCAACTTGTCCGCCGATGCGCACGCTGTGCTGGCGCCGGGCCGCATCCCACGGGCGGGCGTGTCCGCGCCGGAGCTGCGGCAGTTGCTGGAGAATTTCTCCGCGATCGACCCGATCGAGAATTCGACGGCGGACACGGAAATCCGCATCGTGGTGCGGGGCGCCAATTTTCTCGTGCGCAGCGAGCAGGGCAAACTGGTCTTCTACGACATGCGGCAGCGCGATCTGCCGGGGCAGGTCCTGTCGCTCGACCAAATCATGGATGAGGTCGACGGACGCGCGGCAACCGCCCGCAACAAGGAAATCCGCGCGGCGCGCGGCGAGACCCCCGCGGTGGTGGTGCGCCGGGTGGTCGAGCTCAGTGTCGATCCCCGCTGGCGCTACATCCTGCTCACCCTCACGGTCGCGCTGGGCATCGCCAACTACCAGTTCCGGACGCGGTTGCCGGACCGTACGCCGGCGAACTTCACGACCCTGAGCGCCTCCGAGCGGGATTCCGTGCAGCGCACACTGGCCAGCATCTACCTCACGGGCAACGGTCCGGGCCAGCACGGCATCGTGGCGACGGGCCCCGCGGAACTGAAACTGTTCGAACTCGGCGCGGTCGAGGCGCCGCGCGTCGTTTACGCCAGCTACACGCCCGGCTGGTCCGGAGCGAAAATCTGCCTCCTGACCGACCAGCCCGGTGGTGTCATTGAGATCCGCAACGACGGCACGCTTTTCTACTGCGGTGAAACCTACCGGCGCATTCCCTAGCCCGGACGGGGGCCGCGCCGCCGGGAGCTTTGCCTTCACACTCGTGGAGGTGGCGATGGCGCTCGTCGTGCTGGCTTTCGCGCTCACGACGGCGATTACCGCCCTGCAGCGTTCGTTCCTGCAGCTCGACACGGCGCGCAACCTCGAGATCGCCGCGAGCATCATGCAGTGCGAGATGGAGAAGGAACGGTTGCTCAGCTGGTCGCAGGTCACCAACGCCTCCTACACGCCGGTGATCGACCCGGTGTTCGCGCGCAATCCCGCGATCGGCAGCCGCTTCACGCTCTCGCGCACGCTGACGACGGTGGCGTCGCATTCCAACCAGGTGGTGCAGATCAAACTGACGGTGCAATGGCGCAGCTACGACGGCCGCACGCTCAGCCGGAGCTACATCACCTACTACACCCAGGGAGGGCTCTATGCGTATTTCTACGGCAGCTGAGCCGGCTGGGCGTGGCTTCACTCTCATCGAGCTGATGGCGGCAGCGGTGATCGGGGCGCTGATCCTCGTGGGTGTGCTGACCACGAATCTCCAGATCCTGCGCGGCGGCGTGCGCATCACGCAGTACGCGGAGATGAACTCGCAGGTGCGCCGCGGGCTGGAGCAGTTCGAGCGCGACGTGCGCTGTGCGAGCGCGATCAAGTGGAACGGCACGAGCGATGTCACTTTCACGCTGCCGACCCTGGCCGGCGGCACGCGCCAGGTGACCTATGCCTGGACCAGCGCCACGCAGTCGTTCTTTCTCGTGCCCGGCGCGGACAGCACGGTGACCACCGGCCGGATCTACCTGCTGAAGGGAATTCCTTCGCTCTCCGACGGATCAGCCGGGGTGGTCTTCGCGCGCTATGATCGCACCGGCGCCACCGCCGCCAATGACAACGCGACCAAGAGCATCCAGGTCACGCTCTACCTCACCCGATCCGCGCGCACCGCGGCGACGGCGACGGACACCGCGGTCTCGGCCCTCTTCGTCCTGCGCAACAAACCCGTCTCGTGAGCGCGCCCCGCCATCCTCGTCGCATCGTGTGCCGGATGTCCGGCGAGAAGGGCAGCATGCTGCTGACGGCGCTGCTGTTCGCCCTCGGGCTGGCGATCGCGCTGAGCAGCTTCCTTGTGCTGACCCGCACGACGCTGAAGGCCTCGCACCGCACGTATTTCGCGAACGATGCGTCGAACCTCGCCGAGATGGGCCTAGAGGAGGCGTTGTATTGCTTTAACTTGATGGCCGGCGGCAGCACGGCGGCGACCTCGTGGTCGGGGTGGACGACGAGCGGAGCCAATGCGCAGCGTGCCTTCGGCCCGTTCAGCCGCGACCAGAACGGCATCGGCAACGTGAAGGTTTATGTGAAGGGCTACGACGGCACCGACACCGCTCCGTACATCGTCTCGCAGGCGGTCATCACGCCGTTCGACGGCAGCGCGCCCATCGTGCGCACGGTGCACCTCGTGCTGAGCAAGACCAGCAGCTCCGCGAAGCATACGCTGGTCGGGCTGAACGGTGTGACGCTCACCAACGGCGCGTATGCCGACGGTTTCAACTCCTCCGTGCTCGGCGTGGCCTTTTTGTCGTGGACCCAATTGACTGCCACGGCCACGGCCTCGGTGGTGGCGCTGTCCGGTACGGTCGATATCAGCGGCGGACGCATCTATGGTAATTTGTATCTGGGTCCGGGCGTGACGGCGCCATCGTCCAGTTTGGTCAGCGGCAGCATCGTGCCGAATTACGCGGCGACGTTTCCGTTTCCCACGTATCCCACGCCGGCCAGCGTTTCGCAGAGTTACAACCTCGGCTCGACCATGCCATCGAGTTTGCCGCGGCTGTTCGATTCGCCGGCGTCGGACGGCCGTTACTATTATTTCATCAGCAACTCCACGATCACCAATTGTTCGATCAGCCTGTTGTCCAACGTCAGCATCATCGGGACCAACACCGGCATGGCGGGCGGCGTGACGATCGCCACCACGAGCTCGTTGTATGTCTACATGGACAAGCCGCTCAATCTCAGCAGCGGATCCGTGATGAATTTGCTGGCCGATCCCACCGCCCTGCGCATCTACACCACAACGGCGAACCAATGCACCCTCGGCGACGGCACGCAGATCACCGCGATTTTCATGGCGCCCAACGCCGACCTGCGCGCCGTCGGCACCGGCATTACCACGCTGATCGACGGATTCTACCTGGCCAAAACGGTGTATGCGTCCGGCACGAGTTATTTCCACGGCGACAACTGGATTCCGGCGCAGGCGCTCACCACCACCTACGCGCCGACGCGCTGGCTCGACCTGCAAAGTGCCGCGGACCGCGCCGCCGTGCCCGGGCTGACGGGGAATTATCTGCAGTAGAAATGTAGCCGGGGGCGTTGACCCCGGTGATTGAACCCCGACCGGGGTCAACGCCCCCGGCTACAACAAACCAGCGAGCCCTCGCGCTATAGTTATGCTGTGCGCGCCGCTTGAAACCGGTGTCGCGTGCCGCACCCTGAGGATTCCCCATGAAAATCCCCGTCCTCGCTCTCGCTGTCCTCGCGGCTGCCTCGCAGTCCGCTGCCGCTGCCCCGGAACTGCTCTGGGAAACCACCGGCTTCTCCGGCCCGGAGTCCGTCGTCCTCGATGCGGCGCACAATCAGTACTACGTCTCCAACATGGGCACGCACGGCAAGGGCGCGACGCCCGGTGACGGCTTCATCAGCCGCGTCGGCATCGACGGAAAAATCCTCGAGCAGAAATGGGTGACGGGCTTCGACAATCCCAAGGGTCTCGTGCTCGTGGGCGGACATCTCTACGTCGGCGACGACAAGGATCTCGTCGAGATCGACGTCGCGGCCGGCAAGGTGTCGAACCGCTACGCCCCGGACGACGGCCCGGGCGATTTCAATGACTCCACCGCCGACGCCGAGGGCAACGTGTACGTCTGCAGCGGACGCCTCGGGACCGTGTTCCGGCTGCATGCCGGCAAGTTCGAAGCCTGGTACAAACTCGACAAGGCCAAGACTGGCGGACTCAACGGTCTCAAGGCGGAGAAGGATCGTTTGCTCCTTGGCGGCTGGTCCGTGCGCGGCGCTGACGGCAAGGAACAGGTCGGCCACATTTCGACGGTCGCCTACCCCGACAGGGCGCTGGGCCGGCTCGGCAGCGAACCGATCTGCCACATCGACGGGCTCGAGCAGGACGGGCAGGGCGGTTACGTCGTGAGCGACTGGCTCACCGGCGACGTGCTGCACGTTTCCGCCGACGGCAAACCCACACCGATCATGAAGCTCGTGCAGGGCACCGCCGATCTCACCTATCTGCCCGCTGCGAAATTGCTGATCATTCCCTCGATGAACGAGAATCTGCTGCGCGCCTACCGCTGGGCGCCGTGAGGTAGGGCGAATCCTCCGGATGAGCCGTCTTCAGCTCGCGCGCGGCACAAATTTCCGCGCCGCGAGCGCGATCGGCAAACCGACGAGCAGCATGTGTCCGGCAATCGGCCACGGCGCGAGATTCGGCGGCCACGCTTTCGTGTGCAGCGCGGAGAGCGGAAGCACGACGCTGTTCATCCCGAAATAAACGACGAGGCCCCACGCGAGGCCGGCGGGAATCGCGTAACGCAGCAACGCCGGCACGCGCCGCGCGAGCAGGCAGAAAAGCGCGGCCCAAATGATTCCGATCACGAAGTGCAAAACCACGCCGAACAAAAAGGTGGGCACGCCACCCGCGAACGCCGCGTCTTTTCCGATCAAGCCCGCGGCCACCGATTGAAACACGCGGATTTTCCAGCCGTAGAAAACGAAGGCGAAGAGGAAGTCGCCGAGCCCGCCGAGCAGGCCGCCCACCAAGATAGCCTTCCGCAAGTTCGGGGTAGGAGAGGTCATGGAAGATTTCTTGGCTAAACCCCGGACAAAGGCGAATCCCTTCTCCAAGATGAGCTTGGGTGATAAAATTCCGGCCATATTCGACCGAATGGACAGAAGATTTTCAGAAACCCGCTTGACTTGACTAAACGGTCAACTATCAATCTGGCCCATGGGACGCACCTCAGACGCCAACGAAAGATTGATGGACGCCGCCCTCGACCTGATCTGGGAAGAGAGCTACGGCGCCGTCACGATCGATGACATCTGCAAGAAGGCCGAAGTCAAAAAGGGTAGTTTCTACTATTTCTTCAGCTCGAAGTCCGAACTCGCCATCGCCGCCCTGGAGCGGATGTGGAACGAGGAGAGCAAGCCGAAGATGGACGAGCTGTTCTCGCCGTCCGTCGAGCCGCTGGCTCGCATCACTTCCTACCTGGCCTTCATGGCTGAAAAGCAGAGGGAAATGCACGCGCAGCACGGCAAGGTGCTGGGCTGCCCGGTTGCCTCCGTCGGCTCTGAAACCTGCGCCTGCAGCGAAGCCAGCGCCATCGGCAACAAGATGCGCGAGATGTTTCTCCGGAAGCGCAAATACTACGAGTCCGCGATCCGCGACGCCCTCGCCGAGGGTTCGATCGAGGCGGGCGACGCGACCGACAAGGCCAGCGCCCTGAACGGACTCATCGAAGGCACGCTCACCCAGGCCCGCATTCTCAACGATCCGACCATTCTCAAAACGCTGCCGGATCTCGCGCTGAAAATCCTCGGCGCCAAGCAAGCTGCCACCGCCAAAGCCTGAGCGGAAAAATTCTCCAAAATCCCGGTTAGCTCACTTTCGTAACTTCCAAACCACAGCCGCTTTATGCGGATTTTTTTGAATCTCAAACTTAACTAAACAGTCAACTATTCGCCCCCATGAAAGCCAATTCCGCCATCCCCTTCGCCTCCGAGTCCAAGTCTTCATCGCAGAAGATCCGTCCGACTTTTTCGCACCGCATGGCGCGGCCTTCCATCAGCCGCACAGTTTCCTCGCTCAACGACGCGCTGCGCATCGATGACCTCTGGGACTTCTCCCTCGTCGACCGCCTGCACGGCCCGATCACGCGCCGCCACTACTGAGCGCTTTGTTTCGTCCGCCACACCACGCACCACTGCCAACGCCACTCTCGCATGAACCCTGACACCACCATCCGTCCTTCTTCCACTCGCCGCCGATTCGCGCTCGCTGGCCTCGCCACCGTCGTAATCGCCGGCGCCGCCGCGCTGCTGCTGCGCCCGACTTCCGCCCAGGCCGAGAAACCTTCCACTCCGGTCGCGCCGCCGGCGACGAAAGTCACCGTCGCTCCGGTTGAGGAGAAGCTCGTCACCGAGTTCGAGGAAATCACCGGCCGCATCGACGCCAAGGAAACCGTCGAGCTCCGCGCCCGCGTCTCCGGCCATCTCGAGGCCGTCCACTTCCAAGCCGGCCAGCTGGTGAAGAAGGGCGACGTCCTCTTCACCATCGACCCGCGCTGGTACCAGGCGCAGTTCGATCTCGCCACCGCCCGCTCCGAAGTTGCCGAGCGAGAAGCCAAGCGCGCCGAGGAACTCCTCGCCGCGGCCGCGATCTCCAACGAAGAGGCCGAAGCCCGCCGCGCCCGCGCCGCCGAGGCGCGCGCCGATCTCGCCACCGCCCGTCTCGACCTCGAGCACACGGAAGTCCGCGCGCCGATCGACGGCCGCGTCAGTCGCGCGCTGATCACCGCGGGCAATCTCGTCTCCGGCGCTCCGGGCGGCGCGACGCTCCTGACGACCATCGTCACCGTCGGCGAATCCTACGTCTACGCCGACCTCGACGAGTCCACGCTGCTCAAGTTCAACCGCCTGCTCCGCGACAATCGCCTCGCGACCCAGGGCGGCCACATCCCGGTCGATCTCCAGCTGGCCGACGAGAGCGGCTACCCGCGCCACGGCTACATCGAGTCCGCCGACAACCGCGTCAATCCCGCGACCGGCTCGCTCGTGTTGCGCATGGTGTTCGCCAACGATGACGACGCGCTCGTTCCCGGCCTCTTCGCCCGGGTCCGCGTTCCGGTCAGCGCCCCGCAAAACACGCTGCTCATCAGCGAGCGCGCGATCGGCACCGACCAGAGCCAGAAGTTCGTCCTCGCCGTCGACAAGGACAACGTCGTCGCCTACCGCACCGTGAAACTCGGCGCCTTTGTCGACGGCAAGCGCGCCGTCCGCGACGGCCTGCACGCCGGCGACCAGATCATCGTCAACGGACTCCAGCACGTACGCCCCGGCATGACCGTCGCGCCCGAATTGGAAGTCGCCTCCGTCCCGACCAACACCGCCGCCAAAATCGCCACCCGCTAAAAATTTTCATGTAGGGTCGGCGCTTGCGCCGACCTCGGCCGCGAGGCACGTCGCAAGCGACGGCCCTACACAAGACAGACGACCGCTAACCTCAGCTAACGCACACACCTCTTCCGATCTGGCCCGCCTCGCGGCGGCCTCCCTAGCCACCGCTTTGCCCAAAAATCCGCACCTGTCATGAACATTTCCGAATTCTTCATCAAGCGACCGATCTTCGCCGGCGTTCTCTCGATCGTCATCTTCCTCGTCGGCGCGATCTCGCTCTTCCGCCTGCCGGTGAGCGAGTACCCGGAAGTCGTGCCGCCGACCGTCGTCGTGCGCGCCGTCTACCCGGGCGCCAATCCCAAGACCATCGCCGAGACGGTCGCCGCGCCGCTCGAGCAGGCGATCAACGGCGTGGAGAATTCCCTCTACATGTCGTCGCAGGCCACGAGCGACGGCGTGATGACGCTCACCATCACGTTCAAGATCGGCACCGATCTCGATAACGCGCAGGTCCAGGTGCAGAACCGCGTTTCGCAGGCGCAGCCGAAACTCCCCGAGGAAGTTCGCCGCCTCGGTGTCACCACGATCAAGAGCTCGCCCGACCTGACGATGGTCGTGCACTTGTTCTCGCCGAACAACCGCTACGACGAAGTCTACGTCCGCAATTACGCCGCGATCCAGGTCAAGGACACGATCGCGCGCCTCCCCGGCGTCGGCCAGGCCCAGCTCTTCGGTTCCGGCGACTACGCGATGCGCGTGTGGCTCGATCCGCACAAGGTCGCGGCCAAGGGCCTAACCGCTTCCGACGTTGTCGCCGCGATTCGCGAGCAGAACGTCCAGGTCGCCGCCGGCGGCGTGGGCCAGCAGCCGTCGGGTGCCAAGGTCGACACCGAGCTGCTCATCAACACCAAGGGCCGCCTGACCTCCGAGGACGAGTTTGGCGCCATTGTCATCAAGACCGGTGTGAACGGTGAACTCGTCCACTTGCGCGACGTCGCCCGCGTCGAACTCGGCGCCTCCGACTACGCGCTGCGCTCGCTGCTCAACAACCGCACCGCCGTCGCGATGCCGATCTTCCAGATGCCGGGCTCCAACGCCATCGACGTCTCCAACCAGGTGCGCGCCGCCATGGCCGAGCTGAAGAAGAATTTCCCGGACGGTCTCGACTACGACATCGTCTACGATCCGACCATCTTCGTCCGCAGCTCCATCGAGGCGGTCGTCCACACGCTCCTCGAGGCCATCGTCCTCGTCGTGATCGTGGTCATCGTCTTCCTGCAGACCTGGCGCGCCTCGATCATCCCGCTGGTCGCCGTGCCGGTGTCGCTGGTCGGCACCTTTGCCGTGATGCACGCGTTGGGTTTCTCGATCAATGCGCTGTCGCTCTTCGGCCTCGTGCTCGCGATCGGCATTGTGGTCGACGACGCGATCGTCGTCGTCGAAAACGTCGAGCGTAACATCTCGCTCGGCAAGTCGCCGCTCGAGGCTACGCGCCAGGCGATGAAGGAAGTGACCGGCCCGATCGTCGCGACCGCCCTCGTGCTCGCCGCCGTGTTCGTGCCGACCGCCTTCATCACCGGCCTGACCGGCCAGTTCTACAAGCAGTTCGCCATCACCATCGCGATCTCGACCGTCATCTCGGCCTTCAATTCCCTCACGCTCTCGCCGGCCCTCAGCGCGCTGCTCCTCAAGGATCACCACGCGCCCAAGGATGCGCTGGCGCGCGGCATGGACTGGGCCTTCGGCTGGTTCTTCCGTCCGTTCAACCGCTTCTTCGACTGGGCCGCGCACAAGTATTCCAACGGTGTCGCCCGCCTGCTGCGCTTCTCCGGCGTCGCGCTCATCGTCTACGTCGGCCTGCTCGCCTTCACCGGTTTCTCGTTCAACAAGATCCCGACCGGCTTCGTGCCGACGCAGGACAAGCAGTACCTGGTCGCCTTCGCGCAGCTGCCCGACGCCTCGTCGCTCGACCGCACCGACGCCGTCATCCGCAAGATGGGTGAGATCGCCCTCAAGCACCCGGGCGTCGCCAACAGCATCGCGTTCCCGGGCCTCTCGATCAACGGCTTCACCAACTCGCCGAGCAGCGGCATCGTCTTCGTCGCCCTCAAGGACTTCGAGGAACGGAAAGGGAAGGGGATGTCCGGCCAGGAAATCGCGCAACAGCTCCAGGCGGAGTATGCGCAGATCCAGGACGCCTTCGTCGCCATCTTCCCGCCGCCGCCGGTCATGGGCCTCGGCACCATCGGTGGCTTCAAGCTCTACGTCGAGGATCGCGGCGACAACGGCCTCGACGCCCTCTACGGCGCGACGCAGCAGCTGATCGCCAAGGCCAACCAGACGCCCGGCCTCGCCGGCGTGTTCAGCGGTTTCACCATCAACACGCCGCAGCTCGAAGCGAACATCGACCGCGCCAAGGCCAAGGCGCAGGGCATCCCGCTGCAAAACGTCTTCGAGACGATGCAGATCAACCTCGGCTCGCTCTACGTGAATGACTTCAACCGTTTCGGCCGCACCTACCAGGTCGTCGCGCAGGCCGACGCGAAGTTCCGCGCCCACGCCGAGGACATCACGCGCCTCAAGACCCGCAACGACAAGGGCGAGCTCGTCCCGCTCGGCACCATCGTCTCGGTCAAGGACGCCTACGGCCCGGATCGCGTCGTCCACTACAACGGCTACCCGTCCGCCGAGATCAACGGCGCGCCGGCACCGGGCTTCAGCTCCGGCCAGGCCGAGGCCATCATGCAGAAGCTCGCCGCCGAGACGCTGCCGAAGGGCATGTCGCTCGAGTGGACCGAGCTCACCTTCCAGAAGATCATCGCGGGCAACGCCGGCCTCTGGGTTTACCCGCTGAGCATCCTCCTGGTGTTCCTCGTGCTCGCCGCGCAGTACGAAAGCTTCCGCCTGCCGTTCGCGGTCATCCTCGTCGTCCCGATGGCGCTGTTCTCCGCGCTCGTCGGCCTCTGGCTCACCGCCGGCGAGAACAACGTGTTCACCCAGATCGGCCTGATCGTGCTCATCGGCCTCGCGGCCAAGAACGCGATCCTGATCGTCGAGTTCGCGGTCAAGCGCCGCGAGGAAGGCGCCAGCGTCACCGAGGCCGCGCTCGACGCCGCCCGCCTGCGCCTGCGCCCGATCCTCATGACGTCGATCGCCTTCATCGCCGGCGTCTTCCCGCTTGTCACCTCCCACGGCGCCGGCGCCGAGATGCGCCGCGCGATGGGCGTCGCCGTCTTCGCCGGCATGATCGGCGTGACGTTCTTCGGCCTCTACCTGACGCCGGTCTTCTACCAGGTCCTCGAAAAACTCGGCCTGAAGAAGGCGGCCCCGGTCGTGACGCAGGAGCCGGCTCACCAGTCGGCCTAACCATCAATCGTTCTCGTTCTCTTACTCGTAATCGTTCTCGCGCCTTTCATTTCGCCGATCTTCCAAACCGAGAGAACGAGAAAGATTACGATAACGAGAACGATTCCCAAGCCCTCAGCCAACCCGGTTCGAAATAGCCAATAACGATTAACGAATAGCGATTAGCTATTTCTCCCTCCCATGTCTGCCACCACCCACACCCCCACGCTCTCCCGCCAAACGCTCTGGCTCATGTCCATCGCGTGCGGCGTCAGTGTCGCCAACATCTGCTACAACCAGCCGCTGCTCGGCGATTTCGCGGCGTACTTCCACGCCACGCCGGCGCAGGTCGGCTGGGTGGCCATGGCTTCGCAGGCGGGCTACGGGCTCGGGCTGCTGTTCTTCCTGCCGCTCGGCGACATCCTCGAACGCAGCCGCCTGGTGCTGACGCTCATCCTGCTCTGCGCGGTCTTTCTCGCGGCCACGGCCCTCGCGCCCACGCTCGGGCTTCTGATCGCCGGCAACCTGCTGATCGGGGCGACGGCGATGAGCGCGCAAGTGCTCATTCCCTTCGCGGTCGAGCTGTCGCCGGCTTCGCATCGCAGCCAGACCATCGGCGTCATGATGACCGGCATCCTCGGCGGCATCCTCGTGGGCCGCACGGTCGGTGGCATCCTCGGTGAATACCTGGGCTGGCGCGCCGTGTTCGGCATCGCCGCGGGCATGATGGTGGTGCTGGCGCTCGCGCTGCGCGGCCGTCTCCCGCACCGGAAGCCCACGGTGGAGATGCCGTATCGCCAGTTGCTCGCTTCGCTCTGGCAGGTGTTGCAGACGCAGCCCCGGCTCTGGCGCCCGTCGCTCGTGACGGCACTGTCGTTCGGCAGCTTCACGGCCTTCTGGACGAGCCTGTCGTTCCTGATGGCGGAGTATTTCCACCGCGGCGCGACCGAGACTGGCATGTTCGGCCTCGTCGGCCTGGTCGGCGCGCTCGCCGCGCCGTACGCCGGCAAGCTCGCCGACAAGCGCGGCCCGGCCTTCACCGTCACGATCGCGCTGATCGCGAGCGTCGCCTCCTTCGCGCTGATGGGGCTCTGGGTCACGATCCCGGTGCTCGTGCTCGGCGTGCTGCTCATGGACGTCGGCGTCCAGTCCGTTCAAGTCGCGGAGCAGGGGAACGTTCTCGCGCTGCTCCCCGAGGCCCGCAGCCGTCTCAACACGCTCTACATGGTCGCTCGCTTCATCGGCGGCGCCCTCGGTTCGCTCGCCGGCGCCTACGCTTGGTCGCTCGGCCGCTGGCCCGCCGTCATCGCGATCACGATCGCCATGAACCTCGCCGCCCTCGCGATCCACTTCCTCTTCCGCCCGCGCCAAGCCGCGACGCTCGCGCCGGTCGTGGAGTTCTCCAAGGCCGCCTAACCAATCGTTCTCGTTCTCTTACTCGTAATCGTTCTCCCGCCTTTATCCGGCGAATCCCAACTCCAATCCGAGAGAACGAGAAAGATTACGAGAACGAGAACGATTTTCCATACCAGCCCATCACTTTCACCCAACATCAAATAGCTAATAACAAATAACCAATAACTCCCATGTCTGCCAATAATCAGAAACTCTCCGGCAAAACCGCCCTCGTCACCGGCGCCTCCAAAGGCATCGGCGCCGCCATCGCCAAGCACCTCGCCGCCGCGGGTGCGTCCGTCGTCGTCAACTATTCCTCCAGCAAGTCCGGCGCCGAGCAGGTCGTCGCCGACATCAAGGCCGCCGGCGGCAAGGCCGTCGCCGTCCAGGGTGACGTCTCCAAGCCGGCCGACATCACCCGCTTCGTCGGCGAGGCGAAGGCCGCCTTCGGCAAGCTCGACATCCTCGTCAACAACGCGGGCGTCTACGAATTCATGCCGCTCGAGGGCATCTCGCTCGAGCACTACCAGCGCATCTTCGACATCAACGTCCGCGGCCTGCTCCTCACCACGCAGGAAGCGGTGAAGCACTTCCCGGCGACGGGCGGCAGCATCATCAACATCGGCTCCATCGTCACGGACATCACGCCGCCCGCCAGCGCCGTGTACACCGGCACGAAGGGCGCGGTCGACGCCATCACGGGCGTGCTCGCGAAGGAACTCGGTGGAAAAAACATCCGGGTCAACGCGCTCAACCCGGGCCTGACTATCACCGAGGGCACGCACACCGCGGGCATCGTCGGCTCCGATTTCGAAACCAACGCCGTCAAGAATACGCCGCTCGGCCGCGCCGGCCAGCCGAACGACATCGCCAAGGCCGCCGTCTTCCTCGCCTCCGATGACTCCGGCTGGGTCACCGGCGAACTTCTCCGCGCCGGCGGCGGCGTTTACTAACTGCCAGTTCAACCAAACCGGCCTCACGCGAAGTCCGCGAAGTATGCCAAGAAAACCAAAGCCTTCGTGCCCTTCGCGCCTTCGCGTGAGCCCTTCCTCTCCATCACCATGATCCCGCTCACCTTCATCCTCGCCGCCCTTGTGGTGCTCGTCTGCGTCGACGACGGCCCGACGCGCGACTGAACCGTCCGTTCATGATCCTCGCCACGCTCATCCTCGCTGCACTCGTGCTGTTCGTTTCCATCGACGACAGCTCGGGCCGCGAAATCTGAAACCCGCCACCGCCATGCGCTCCTGGCCGGAATCGTCCGAACCTTCTCCCGACTGCGTCGCCGTCGTCGAGGAGTTCGTGCGGCCGTTGCCGACCGCCAACCTTGTCGCTCTGCGCATCCAGCTGAAGATCCTGCAAAACCGGCTGGGCACGGCGAGCGAACAGCCGTGCGACCTCGATCTCGCCCGGGTCCTGGGTCACGAAATCAACAACCGTCTCACCGCGCTGCAAATGCAGCGCGAGCTCCAGCGCCTCGACGACTCGTCGTCGCCCTTTCACTCCTGACTCCTCCCGCCATGCCCGTCTCGCCGCTCGATCTCACCTCGCGTCCGCCCCGCAGCCCGCGTCTCCGCCTCGGCGGCTACGCCTTCCTCCCGCGCATCCTCGACAAGGTCCGCGCGCACAACGCCGGCACGCCGGGCGGTTACCGCTACGGCCTGAAGAGCATGGACCGGCACTTCTTCGGCTTCACCGGCATCGATCCCGAAGCCTTCCAAGCCGCCGCCAAGTTGGCGGAAGGTGACGGTGAAATGCTCGCGTGGATCGACGCCAACGCGAAGCACCGCCGCCAGCCGTGGGAAATCGCCGCCTGGAGCGCGTGGCTCGAGGCTCGCGGCCCCGACAGTGACGCCGAGACCCTCGCCGACTTCGCGGAAGAGGTCTGCAAGTTCACCACCACCCGCGAAGACATCCGCACCTGGTTCGACCTGCTCGACCTCGACGACCACGTGAGCTTCGGCGGCAAAGCCTGATCCTTTTATACCACTCTTTTGTTTTGAATTGTCATCGCGAGTCCGCCGCAGGCGGGCGTGGCGATCCAGCTACCACTCCTCCCATGAAAACATTCCTGCTCTCCCTGCTCATCGTCGCTTCTCTTAACGCCGCGGTCGGTCCCGATTATTCGCGTCCGTCCGCGCCAGCGGCCGCTACGTGGCGTGACAGTGCCGACGCCACCGCTTGGAAAACCGGCGCCCCCGCCGATGCCTTCGGCCGTGGCGAATGGTGGAAGCTCTTCGCCGACCCGGCGCTCAACGACCTCGAGACCCGCGCCCTGGCCGCGAACCAGGATCTCCAGGCCGCCGCCGCGCGCGTCGAGGAAGCCCGCGCTTCCGCCGGCCTCGCCCGCAGCGCCTACTGGCCGCAGGTCGGGGTGAATCCGGCCGTCACCCGCGAGCAGGGTTCGCTCACCGCGCCGAATGCGCTGCCGGATTCGCTCGCGACGACTTACCGCGCGCCGCTCGCGGCCTCGTGGGAATTGGATCTCTTTGGCCGCGTCCGCCGTCTGACCGAAGGCGCGCGCGCCGAGGCTGAGGCCAGCGCTGCCAACTTCGAGGCCGTGCGCCTGTCGCTGACCGCCGAGGTGGCCACGACCTACTTCTCGCTCCGCGCCCTCGACCAGGAAAACACGCTGATCGCCGACGGCGTCGAACTTCGCCGCCACGCCCTTGAGCTCGTGACCTCCCGCCGCAAGAGCGGCGCCGCGACCGACTTCGACGTCGCCCGCGCCGAGACCGAACTCGCCACGACCGAAGCCGAGGCCGCTGCGACCGCGAATCATCGCGCCGCGCTGCAGAATGCGCTCGCCGTGCTCGTGGGCGAGTCGGCGGCGAGCTTTCAGCTGTCAGCGGTCAGCTCTCAGCTTGGCACTACCATCCCGGCCATTCCGGCGGGGATTCCCAGTGAGTTGCTGGAGCGTCGTCCGGACGTCGCGTCCGCGGAGCGCACGCTGGCGGCGGCCAACGCCCGCATCGGTGTGGCCAAGGCGGCGTTCTTCCCGGCGCTTTCGCTGACGGGCAGCGCGGGCTTCGCGAGCGGTGACATCGACAATCTCTTCAAGACCGATTCCCGCACGTGGTCGGTCGGGCCGAGCCTGTATCTCCCGATTTTCCAAGGTGGACGCAACCGCGCCAACCTCGCCCGTAGCCGCTCGGCGTACGACGAGTCGGTCGCGCAATTCCGCCAGAGCGTGCTTGTTGCTTTCCGCGAGGTGCAGGACGCCCTCACCGGCACGCGCCTGCTCAATGAGCAGTCAGCCGCGCAGGACCGCGCCCTCGAGGCCGCCCGCCGCGTCGGCGCCCTCGCGCAGAAGCGCTACGACGCCGGCTTCGTGAACTACTTCGAAGTCATCGACGCCCAGCGCACCGTGCTCGCCACCGAGCGCGCCTCCGCCCGCCTCGCCGCCCAGCGCCTGAACAACAGCGTCACCCTGATCAAGGCCCTCGGTGGCGGCTGGACCGCCTCCCCGACAGTCGTGGCCGCGCGTTGAGTTGGCTGCGTTCCGCAGTTGTGGTCCTCGGTGCCCTCGTCCTCCTGACCTTTTGCGTTCGCTCGCCCCGAGTGGGCTGACGCAGCAGCCGGATTGGATTTTCTGACCGCCGATCGGTTCATCGAATCCGAAAAACTTAGGCTTTTACCCGGCGCCGCAGCGTCGGGTAAAAGCCTAAGTCTGGAAATCGAGTGTTGAATCACAAGACCTTGGCTTCAGGTTTCCTTCGCGGCGGGCCAAGCCAACGTAGGCTTTATACGTAGTCACAATTACACTGTTGGGGAAAAGATGAAGCTGCCATTTCTCACAGTCGCGATCCTTCTGCTTGCGGCGCTTTGCGGCTGCTCGAGCGCCTCTAAAGAAGAGGTCGTCACCCTCGCCTCGTTCAAGGACGCTTTCGATTGGCGGCGCTATCATCTCACGAGATCAGCGCCAGATTCAGCGGATGGTCTCTTCCGCTTTGTTGCCGTCGCGAAGAATGGTGATGTCACGTTGGTCGATCGCTCATCCGGCGAGAGCATCTACATCAAGCATGGCCAGACGATGGATGAGATCGCCGCCAGCAAGATGCCGATGCGTGTTACCGGGTTCGATTTCGAGGCGCAGGCCGCAGATTTCGAGTGGCTCACGACCAAGCAGAAAGACCCCAACCAGCCATCAGAGCCAATGCCGCTAAAGCGGCATGGCTCATCTTGATCGTTCGGCAGACAATTCAATGAAGACGCCCCAGTATGATGTCCCCGACGAGGCCCCCATTCACGTCAAGAATTGGCTGAAGCATAGCCGTTCGCGCGCACAACTATGGGCGTTGGTGGTCCTTTCTGTACTCGCTGCCTTGGCGACCGCGTTTGCGGAGCGTGGCAAACCCACCGCCTTGTTGGGCCTGGTATTTCTCCTGGGTGGCGTCGGTCCGTTTTTGGCTGTTCGCTGGGGCGAGCGCCATGGTTTCTTTGATAAGAGCTGAATTGAAAAGGGAGCCAGTATGGGGTCGGGGTGCTTGATGTCTAATATGGGAGCATAGCGAGTCGAAGGGGTGAAATCAGAGTAGACGTCCTGGTGCACGTTCCGCAGCCTGACCGGGCACGAGACCTCCATCGCATGAGCTCACCCGCCCTCAGTGACATCGGTCAGATCGCGATCACCGTCAGCGACGTCGCGAAGGCCAAGGCCTTTTATCATGGAGTCCTCGGCCTGAAGTTTCTTTTCGATGCCGGGCCGAACCTGGCGTTTCTCGCCGCCGGATCCGTGCGCCTCATGCTCACGACCTCGCAGGGTTCGGGCACGCCGGGGAAGAACTCGATCCTCTATTTCAAGGTCAGCGCGGTGGAGCAGGTCTATGCCGCGGTCACCGCCGCCGGCGCCAAGCCCGAGCGCGCCCCGCAGCTCACCGCGAAAATGCCGGACCACGAGCTGTGGATCGGCTTCGTCCGCGATCCCGACGGCCGATCCGAACACGTCAGGTCTTGACTCTTGACTGAGCCGCCGACGTTCGCGCGCTGTCAAAAGTCGAGACCTGACGTGTTCGCAGCTTCTTTATCGCGAAGCATGGAACTTTGCTGGCGTCCCGGGCTAGTGCCGGGGCGCGTCGGGAGAGCGCCACCGTAGCGGCCCTCGAAAAGACGGACTCCCGCCAGCGAGAGTTGCGGACAAGAAAGGGCCGAACCAACCGCTAGAGCCAACGTCCGGGCTGGCGTTCGGACGTGGCTAGTCTTAAGCGTCATCAAAAGCATGAGCAAAAGCCTGACGAGAGTCTTGTGTTACGATGGTGTGGTGTTTGCGGCGCTCGTCCTCTATGCGCGGCTCGGCGGAAGAGTCACAGGCTTTCTTGAGACGCTGCTCCCTCTCGGTCTTTTGGGTTTGGTAATGGTGGGAGGCAGGATGGTGAAAGCCGATGCGGTGGCTCTAAGTGGAAAGGAAAAGAAATTCAGATTTATCGCGGGTTCCGTGGGAGCCTTGGCACTTTGTGTGGGCATCGTGGTTTGGGCAGCCGGCAAAGGGACTGCCGCCGCCTGGGGCATCGCGGGTTTGGGTATCGCATTTATCTCCGCGATAGTTGGCGTCGCGTTGGCAAGAGTTCGAGCCAGTCTTTTGGCGAAACCTGGCGATGAGATTACTGAGCGCCGAGGCTAACCCATCGTGATCGGGAGTGTGCTTCGTTCGCGTCTCAGCTGAAACATTAGCAGAAGACCTTAGATGTTCGGTGCCATAACTCAATCGATTCTCCATTTTCTTGGCATCGGCCCGGATCGGGAGGGAGTTCGGCGGGTGCTCGCGTATGGGGCGGCCCAAGGCTGGCGGATGTTTGTCGTCGATCCGCGGTTGTTGTCTCGCGATGAATCGACCGAGCGGGTCTACGCCGTGCGCTACCAGGATCCCGCCGGTGCTTTGGTCGAGGCGCTGCTCAAGCCCGACGGTGATCGATTCCGAATCAGGAAGCAGCTGGCGATTTCGGCCGAGGTGGCGAGCGGCATACTCGACAATAAAGTCGCGATGGACTGCCGCAAATGCGGAGCTCACATCGATTCAGGCAAGGATCAATGCCCTTACTGTCGCACGTGGAGGCATGAACTCCGGATCGGCTAACGAGGGTAACGCAGAACAACACGCTCCCTTTGAGTTCCCAGACCCTCTTCGGTCTTCCGTATTTTGGCCTTCCGGAACCTCTGGCTGTGGGAGCTGAAGCTCCCTTGATTTACTTCTCCGCGAATTTCTCCGGAATCGCCGTGATCGGGCGGATCTCGATGTCGCGGTAGAAAATCTCCGCGCCCTCGGATTGCAAGAGGAGCGGACCCGCGGTCACGGACGACGGTTGCACGCCATCGATCCGTCGCGGGTTGTGCAGGCGCATGACGACCTTGCCGTTCACGATATGAATGGCTTCCTCGCCGAGGCAGATCAACTCAACCGTGTTCCACTCGCCGGCCGGCTTCTCGTTGTCCGGCTCCTTCACACACCGGCCCGACGAGCCCGGTACCTGCGAGAAATCGTGCCAATCACCGCGAGGATCATACGCATAGGTCGGTTCCGCCCCGGCCTTGGCGCTCGCTGCCGGCGGTCGCGCAACTGAACGCACCGAGATCAGCGAACCGACCGCATAGAGATCCCCGACATCGTGCTCCTGGATTTGCAGCTCAATCGAACGCGCCCAAGTGCGCCCTTCCGCACCCGGCACCGCATGGATGTGATACAACAGGCCGCTGTCGCGACGCGTGGCCGGCGCGTCGCGGGGCGGCCATTTCTGCTCACCCCATTTGAACTGGAGCCGCAAATGATAGTTCGTGAAGGATTCCGTGGTCCGGAGTTCGCCGAATATCTGTCCCGAGATCCGAATTGCCGGCCGGCCATCAGCCGTCACCACCGAGAATACGGCGAATGGATCCCGCGCGCCCAAAGGTTGCGTGTAAGCGCCATGTTCGTCCTTCGGCTCGCCCGGTAAATTCACACTGGCGTGCGGCTTGCCCAGCCAGCTCGTCCAACCCGTGAGATCCTTTCCATTGAAAAGGGGCCGCCAGCTTGGCTCCGCCGCGCCCAATCCGTTGATCAAACACAGGGCCAGCGCCAGCCGTCCGAGGGGGGATTTGAGGGTAAACATGGCGTGAAGGACCTTGGCGCACCCGGTGCCCACGGCAAGGATGTAGCAAAGGGGCCGTGGTTTGGGGCTTGGGGTTTGAGATATTTCGCGCCACTGCCTTGCTGTCACCCATTGGAGCAACGGTTTCTTCCGCAACCTCACAAATCCAAACCACGGTTCCTTTTGATTAATCCAGCCCATGAGTTCACCCGCTCTCAGTGACATCGGCCAGATCGCGATCACCGTCAGCGACGTCGCGAAGGCCAAGGCTTTCTATCACGGCATTCTTGGCCTGAAGTTTCTTTTCGATGCCGGGCCGAATCTGGCGTTTCTGGCCGCCGGATCCGTGCGCCTCATGCTCACGACCTCGCAGGGTTCGGGCACGCCGGGGAAGAATTCGATCCTCTATTTCAAGGTTAGCGCGGTGGAGCAGGTCTATGCCGCAGTCACCGCCGCCGGCGCCAAGCCCGAGCGCGCCCCGCAGCTCACCGCGAAAATGCCGGACCACGAGCTGTGGATCGGCTTCGTCCGCGATCCCGACGACAACCTCGTCGGTTTGATGGAGGAAAAGCGCTAGGCGCTTACTTTTTGGCCTGCTCGCTCGCGGCCGGGGCCATGACCGGGTCGGGTTCGGGGAAGGCGTGGGTGGAAAGTCCGGGAACGCGCGTCACCGCCGTGTGCACGGAATCGAAGGCGTGCCGGGCTTCGGTGGCGTTGGTCACGGCTTGGGCCGGCGCGGCGCCGATGCCGAGCGTGTAGACGAGTTCGCCGCCGTACCACGCTTCGAAGAGCATGAAGGCCGTGAGCGCGGCGGCCGCGGGCAGATAAAGGTTTTGGTGGCGCCTGCGTCCGAGCGAAATTTGCCAGCGCCAGAAAAACAGCGCGGTCACGAGCGGCAGTGCGATCCACGCGAGCTTGGCATGCAGCAGCAGGTAGGGATAGTTCGCCTGCGTCTCGGGGTTGCGCAGCACGCGGCTGAGGTCGAGGTAGCCGAGCGCGATCGCGGCGCCGGTGCCGATCCAGCCGAGCAGCAGGCAGCCGAATGCAAAATCGCGTACCCGCGCGGAATTCCGGCGCAGGCCAAACCAGTCGGCGATTACCGCCAGCGGGATCAAGGTGACCGGAACATGGACGGCCACGGCATGCAGCGGCGGAATGCTCATCATCCGTGGACCGCGGCGGGGCCGGACCGGTTCCTTGGGTCCATGCAGGGGTCAGGCCGCGAATGTTCCGGCTCCGGCTGAAACGGATCGGGCTTTGCGGGTGTGACGGGTTCGGTGTTTACCGGAATTCTGGCCTCTTCTGCGGAGTCAAAGTTGGAAAATCGGGGTTGAACCACCGGCGCACAGGTTCAGTTTGGCTCCACGGCGGGCCACGCCAGCGCAGGCTTTCTGCGCAGTCTGAACAACCGGTCGGGTGCAACGACCTCAGCCCCATGATCCCGCACAATGCCCATATCATCGTCGACATCCCGGCTCCGCACAAAGACCAGATCCAGGCGATCCGCACGGCATTGAAAACCGCATCGGCGGCGCTCCCGATCGGGATCACGCTGGCCGGCTCCTCGGGCCTGGGTTCCATTCCGGTCGGGACCGAACTCGGGCTGATCCGCCAGGAGGTGGCGCGCATCGCCGACCGGATCAAGGCCTTCAAGTTGGAGTGGAGCGGGGTGGCGCAATTTCCGAACACGGGCGTGTTCTACCTCGCGCCGAAGGACCGCCAGCCGTTCGATGCGCTCCACAAGGCGTTCGCCGCCTCCAGGATTCCCTTCACGACTTCGCCATTTCCCTACAACCCGCACTGCACGTTGCGGATCGGCCCCAAGCTCGAAGCGAGTGTGGAGGAGCGCATCCTCGCGCTCCCGGTTCCCGCCGGCGAGCTGCTGATCGATACGATTTCCGTTTATGCGATCGATGTTCCGACGAAGTTGGTGAACCTGATGCATCGCGCAAAGCTTCCGAAATAGCCGGGCTGGCGTCGGAGAACCGGAGACAGGCGACAAAAGGGCCGGGGCCTATTAAAAATTGTAGCAGCGGTCGTCAGACCGCTGAGGGCCAGCGCTCTGACGAGCGCTACTACGCGATAGGGCGCACGGCAGAACGCGCGCGCAGTGTCCGAAATCGGCGGGGTCATCCGTTGATAGAGCGGATCCCGCCCATTTCTCCCGGCATCAGCCTTCTTCACCTAAAAGCACCATGGCCAAATACCTGATCTCTTTCCCCAGCGCCGCGATGATCATCCCCGATGGCGAGTGGGAGGCAGTTGGCCGCGAGTCGCATGCGGTGATCGCCGAGGCGAAGGCCGCGGGTGTCTATGTTTTCGGCGGCGGCATCGATGAAGCGGTGCCGCCGGTGCTCGTGTCCGCCGACAGCTCAGTCGCGGCGGGCGGCTACCCGTGGGCGCCCGCACTCGACGGCGGTTTCACCGTACTCGAACTGCCCTCGCGCGAGGCAGCCATCGCCTGGGCCGCGCGCATCGCCAAGGCCTGCCGCTGCCGGCAGGAGCTGCGTGTCTTCCAGTTCGACCCGCAGGCGTGAGGCGGCGGAACCCCGCCGCTAGCCGGCGCGACTCGCCGCCATGAAGCCCAGCACGAGCCGCGTCAGCGATTTCTCGATCTCCTCGCGTGGCGGGAGTTGTTCGTGTTCGGCGACAAAAGTGCGGATGACGCCGGCGATGGCGTGCGTGAGCACGAAGGCGTCCGCGCTGGAAACCGGCGTCTGTCCGGGCGCCACGCCGGGCCCACTGGCTTGCGCGATGAGCTGGCGGTAGAGCGGCGCGAGTCGGCTCGGGCCGCCGCGCGACATCGCGTGCGCCATCACGAGGCGATGCGCCTTGCGGCGTCCGCCATAGGTGGTGAGCACGGCATGCAGGATGGCGCGGATGCGTTCACCGGGCGCGCCGGAAGTGGGAGTCTGCATGTTCTCCAGGATGCGGGCTGACATGCCCGCCATTTCGCGGTCCGCCAGCGCCGACAGCACCGCGTTCTTGTCGGGGAAATATTGGTACAGCGTGCCGATGCTGATGCCCGCGGTTTCGGCCAGCACATTGGTGTTGAGCGCATCGAGGCCGTCGCGCTCGAGCAAGCGGATCGCCGCCTCCAATATGAGTTCGATCTTCTCCAGCGCCCGGGCCTGGCGGGGCACGCGGCGGGTAAGTGGCTTATGGACAGGGGATTTGTTCGGCATGGCAGCAGGGGAGGGAACGCGAGTTGTCGAATGTGAGCAAAACTCATATTATAGAGTCTCAACTCCACAACCCAAATCGTCCCATGAATTCCTCCCTCTCTTCCGCTCGCCGCAATCCCGCCGTCCTCATCGTCGGCGCCGGTCCGGTCGGCCTCACCTTGGCCATCGAAATGGCCCGTCGCGAAATCCCGTTCCGCCTCATCGAGCGTGCCGTGTCCGCCCCGCGCGGGTCGCGCGCCAAGGCCTTGCAGCCGCGCAGCCTCGAAATTCTCCACGACCTCGGCCTCACCGAAGAACTGATGCCGCTCGGCCATACCGAACTGCCTTTCCGGAAATTCGCGGGCGCGCAGTTTCTGGGCGAGGTTGCGCGCAGCGTGTTTCCGCGCGCCGATACGCGCTACGCGAAATCCCTCCTGCTGCCACAGTGGCAGGTGGAGGACGCCCTGCGCGCCAAGCTGGCGGCGCTGGGTGGCGTGATCGAGTGGGGCACCGAGCTCGGCGAGATTTCCCAGGACGTCGGCAGCGTGACCTGCCAGCTGCAGACGCTGCAGGGCTCGGAGGAAGTCCGCTGCTCTTATCTCGTGGCCTGTGACGGCGGCAAGAGCACGACGCGTCGGAAACTCGGCATCAACTTCGTCGGCGAAACCCACCAGCAGGAGCAGCTCTGGGTGGGCGACGTCGAGCTCGAGGGCCTCGCGCCCGACGCCTGGTACAACTGGCTCAGCCCGAAGTTCGGCATGGCCTTCGCCCTGTTCCCGTTCAAAGGCACGAACTCCTGGCAGGTGCAGGCTGTGATGCCGCCGGACGCCGACGGCAACGTGCCGGTGCCGACGCTCGAGAGTTTCAACGCCGTCTTCCAGGAGCGCACCGGCATGACCGGCGTGCGCTTCACCCGCAGCACGTGGCAGTCGGTCTATCGCGTGAACATCCGCCGCGCCGACCGCTATCGCGCGGGCCGCGCCTTCATCGCCGGCGACGTCGCGCACGCGCATTCCATCGCGGGCGGCATGGGCATGAACACCGGCATCCAGGACGCCTACAACCTGGCGTGGAAACTGGCCGCCGTGATTCGCGGTGAGGCGAACGAGACGTTGCTCGACACCTATGCGGAAGAGCGCATCCCGATCGCCGACTGGTTGCTCAAGACCACCTCGGAGCGGCAGAAGGTCACGATCGGCGCCGCGGCCGCCGGCACCGGCGGCTTCGACAAGATCGCCACCAAGGATACCACGCAGCTCGACCTGAATTATCGCGGCAGCAGTCTGAACGCCCCCAGCCTGACGACCACCACCGGATTGCAAACCGGCGACCGCGCGCCCGACGTGCAGCTCGCCGACGGGACGTGGCTCTCGGATCAACTGCAGGGCACGCAGTGGAAGCTGCTCGCCTTCGGTGTGCCGTCGGCGGCGCCGAGCCGCAACGTCAAAGTCATCCGCGCGGACGATCCCGCGCTGGTGCGGGCCTACGGACTGAATGACGGCTTTGTACTGATCCGTCCCGACGGTCACGTCGCCCAGATCGCCGCCATCGCGGAAGCCGCGGGCCTTTACCTCGCGCAACTCAACCAGCCGGCCGGCTCCCTCGCGTCATGATCCCGCTCGTCTTTGTCCTCGCCGCGCTCGTGGTGCTCGTGTCCACCGACGATCTCCCTGCCGAAACCACCGGATCCGACACCTGAAATGGTCGCAGCCTTTTCCGATCAAGCCAGTCCCTGGCAAATGTTCGTATTACGAACATTGGTGCGGGAGAAAGTCCGGCAAGCGAATGTTCGTATTACGAACATCTGGGCTGGGAAAAACCAAGGCGCGCCGGCGGCGCTCAGTTCTGGCCGCAGGTGAAGCTGAAGGTCGCGCCGGCGCCGGGTTTGGCGTCGGCCCAGATGCGGCCGCCGTGGCGGTGGACGATGCGCTGCACCGTTGCGAGGCCGACGCCGTTGCCGGGAAATTCCTCCTGGGTGTGCATGCGTTGGAAGGGCGAGAAAAGTTTTTCGGCGTAGTTCGGGTCGAAGCCAGCGCCGTTGTCCTGGACGAAGAACGACGTGGTGCCGTCGGGCTCCTCGCGCGAGCCCACCACGATGCGGGCCTTGGCTTCCTTGGACGTGTATTTCCAGGCGTTGGAGAGGAGGTTTTCCATCACCACGTTCATCAGGCCGGGGTCGCCCTTGGCGCGCAGCGAGTCGGGAATGACAATCTCCACCTCGCGCGCGGGGTCTTCCTGCCGCAGGCGGCCGGAAATCTCGCGGGCAAGCTGGGCGAGGTCCACGTCAATGAAGTTCAGCTCCTGCTGGGCGAGTTGCGCCAGGCGCAGCAAATCCTCGATCAACGAACCCATCTGGTCCGTGCTCTCGATGATGTTGGCCATGTAATGCTTCGCCTTGTCGGTGCCGAGTGGACCGAGTTCGCGGCGGAGCAGGGAAGTGTAGCCGCCGATGCCGCGCAGGGGCGCGCGCAGGTCGTGCGACACGGAATAGGAAAAGGATTCGAGTTCCTTGTTCAGCGCCTCGAGCTGTTGTGTGCGCAGCGCCACGCGCTGCTCGAGCTCGGTGTAGACTTGGACATTTTCCATCGCCACTGACGCAGTGTTGGCGAGGGCTTGGATCAATTCGACTTCCTCGGGCGTGGCGTGCTTCGGCTGGGCCCAATACACCCCGATCGCGCCGATGGGTGACTTCAGGCGGATGGGGACCATGACGAGGCTCTTCACGAACGTCGGGCGATACGCGTCGGCGGGGATGCGCGGGTCGGCGTAGATGTCGGGCAGCACCGCGGGCTGCGCATTGAGCATGACCCAACCGCTGATGCAGGCCGACATCGGGAAGCGCTGGCCTTTCCACAGCGGGGAAATGGCGTCCTCGTCGGCGTAGTGGCATTTGTCGCCGTCGCGCAGCACGAAAGTCGCGCCGTCGGAGCCGGCGATCTCGCGCGCGGCGCGGCGCACGATTTCCTGGATGGCGGGCACGGTGCGGACCAGCGAAAGTTCCTGCACGGCTTGCACCAGCCGGGCCTGCGCGCGATGCAAACGCTGCAGCTCCGCCAGGTTGGAGGACGCGCGGGTTGGCACGGACGATTTCATGGCGCTTTGGCGGGAACCCATCTCTTCCTATCGACACGCCTCGGCGGGAAAATTAGCCCGGATTTTTTGGCCCCGCCTGCATGTCGCTTGCTCTCAATTTTATGCCCGGAAAATAGTTTCGCCGACCGGCCAACGCAAGGCCGCGCTTTTTCACAGGAAAATGCCGCGCAAGAGGTTTGCCACGATCCGGAGCGTGCATCTCATGGCGGCCTTCCGTGGCGAACCTCTTTTCCCCGACCAGTCTCCGCAACCGCATCGAAACCGACCTGCGCGGCAACATCCTGCCGTTCTGGGGCCGGCATGTGGCGAACCGGGCGGGGCAGACCTTCCACGGCTACCTGACCAACGGCGGCGTGGTCGATCCTCTTGTGGAGCGGGGATCGCTCTTGAGCAGCCGCATCCTGTGGACGTACTCCGCGGCGTTCCGGCATTACGGCGATCCGCTTTACCGCGAGCTGGCGGACTTCGCCTATGCGGACCTGATGGCGCGCTACCATGATGCGCAGCACGGCGGTTTTTATTGGTCGATCCACGCGGATGGCCGCGTGCACCGCGACCGCAAGCAGATCTATGGTCAGGCCTTCGCGATCTATGCGCTGGCCGAATATCACGCCGCCACCGGCGACCGCGCCATCCTCGACCAGGCGGTCGGCCTTTATCGGCTGGTGGAGAAACATGCGCGCGAGCCGCGGTTTGGCGGCTACCTCGAGGCCTTCGCCCGCGACTGGTCGCCGATCGAGGACATGCAACTGAGTCCCGAGGACCAGAACGATCCCAAGTCGCAAAACACGATGCTCCATGTGATGGAGGCCTACACGCGCCTGCTCGCCGTGTGGCCCGATGCGGGCCTCCGCGCGGCGCTGTCCGACTTGGTTGAGGTGATGCTCACGCGCATCCTGGATTCGCGCACGCTGCACCTCGGGCTGTTCTTCACCAACGACTGGCAGCCGACCTCCGATCGCATTTCCTACGGTCACGACATCGAGGCCGCGTGGCTGATGACCCGCGCCGCCGCGACGGTCGGCGACGCTGCGCTCATCGCGCGCACGCAAGCCACGGCGCTGAAGATCGCCGACGTCACGCTGGCGGAGGGCGTGGACGCCGATGGCGGTGTTTTCAATCTCGGCGATCCCTCCGGCGTGATCGACGACTCGAAGGAATGGTGGCCGCAGGCCGAGGCCGTGGTGGGTTTCATCGATGCATGGCAGATCTCCGGCGACGCGAAGTATCTCGCCGCCGCCGAGAAAACCTGGGCGTTCGTCGAGGCTTACCTCATCGATAAAAAGAACGGCGAATGGTTTCGCGGCGTGACCCGCGACGGCCACGTTCTCACGAAATTCGAAAAAGCCGGCTTCTGGAAATGTCCGTATCACAACGGACGCATGGGTCTGGAGATCGTCAGCCGGCTGCGGAGCAAGCAGCAGTAGCCAAAAAAATAAGACGAGTGGCTCGGGTTCGGGAGAAGGGGATTGGAAGTAGTTACGCGCCTGCGGGGCAAAGACCCCAGTTGAAGAAAGTTGTCACCGTTTCCGGCGGCAGCTTACTGCTGCGTATGCCCGGCATCGAAAAAGCCATTCGCCCGAAAACCGTTTTGCTCATCGAGGACGACAAGGGCCTGCAAGCCAGCCTCTCCACCGTCGCCCACACGCTCGGTTGGGATGTGCGGGGCTGCCTCTCGGCGGAGAAGGCGCTCGAGGCGGCGGCGAAGTTCAACCCGACGGTGATTTTCCTGGATGTCTTTTTCCCGGACGGCGACGGCCGCGCCATTCTCGCCGGCCTGCGGGCGCATGAGGTGCTGCACGACTGCCAGGTGGTGCTGATGACCGGCGACTGGACCGGCGCCTCGCGCCAGGCCGCCGTCGACCACGAGGCCGACGATTACCTCGCGAAGCCTTTCTCCCTCGAGGAATTCGTAACCTGCCTCAACGAGCGCTACCGTCAGGCGAACCTGTAGAATAGCTATTCGGCATTCGCTAATCGCGGTTGGTTAGATCGGACCGCAGCCGGGAAAATTGTTTAGAGTTCATTGTTCAATGTTCATTTTCCATTTCGGACTCGAGCAATCGAATCGTGTAGCCGGCTCGAAATTGCCAATGAACATTGAGCAATGAACGACGAACAATCTGTCGGTGCCTTCCCCTCTAGTCGGGCTCGCTGACCCCGGGAGTTGGCGGCAACGTAATCCCACCGGGGTCAGCGACCCCGGCTACAGAAATCCGCTGCGCCTCGTTCCGATCTGGCCAATGCCGATTAGCTGATCGCTAATAACGATTCTCCCGCCGGCAGGCGGCGTCAGGCCGCCGCGCCGTGGCACTTCTTGTACTTCTTGCCGCTGCCGCAGGGGCAGGGGTCGTTGCGGCCGACCTTGGGGCCTTCGCGCTTCACCGTCTTGCCGGGCTCGTTGAGCTGGCCGGTGTAGACCCACTTGCCTTCCTCGCGGCCGAAGAGCGCGGCCTCGACGTGCTCGTGCTCCTTGCCCTCGGACTTGAACTTGGCGGAAAATTCCACGGCGCCGATGTCGTCCTTCTCGCCGCCCTTCTCGGTGCGGAGGATCGTGAGGCCCAGCCACTCGGAGTTCTCGGCCCACTTCTTGGCCTCCTCCGCGGCGAAGTCCTTGCGCTGGTCGGCGCTGAGCGAGCGCTCGAGGAAGGCGACGTCATGCTTCACGTACGCCGAGTACCGGGCGCGCATCAGCGACTCCGCCGTCGGCGCGGGCGTCGTGCCGGCGATGATCGGACCGCAGCACGCTTCATAGGACTTACCGGAACCACAGGGACAGTTGCTCATGAGAAGGGACGTTTAACCCGTTCCTCGGGCCGTTTGGCAATCCCAGAGTGGGGAATCGTTCATCGTTCACTGTTCATTGGGCATTTGGAATTTCGATCCCGGGATTGCGGTCCGAAATGGCCAATGAACAGTGAACAATGAACGACGAACAATTGGTCTTGGTCGCCGCCTGACATTCTCTGACAAAGTTTTACGTGGCCATGACCCCAATTTCCCGCGTTTAGTGTAGCCTTCGGTCCATGCGCTGCATCGTCCTGATCCTCCTTTTCGTGGCCTGGGCCGGCCGCGGGTTCGCGGAATCGCCGCTGACGCTCGATCTGGCCACCCATCGCGAGTTCTACCCGGCGTATTCCCAGCATAAGGTCTATGCCGAGGCGCTCATCGGGGACGGCGCGCCGACGGCCGCCGATCCCGCGTCGGTGCGGAACGTGGTTTTCGTCATCGACCGTTCCGGCTCGATGGCCGGCGAGCGCATGCAGGGCGTGAGCGCGGGTCTCGTCGCGGCGCTGGCACAGCTGAACGACAAAGATCTCGTTTCCGTGGTCGTCTTCGGCTCCGAGGTGGAAACGCTGCTCGAGGCGCAGCCCCGTGCGAGCATCACCGATCCGGCCGCGCTTCTCGCGCGGGTCGAGCCGTCCGGCGGCACCGCGCTCTATGATGCGTTGAACCAGGGCGCGGCCCTGCTGCGCCGCCACACCGGGCCGGCGGTCAGCAGCCAGCTGGTGCTCGTCACCGACGGCCCGCCGAGCAAGGGTCCGCGCGAGCTGGCCGATTTTGTCCGCCTCGCCGGGGTTTTTGCCGACGAGCGGATCGTCATGTCGGCCATCGGGCTCGGCGATGAATTCAACGAGGACCTGCTCGTGGCCCTCGCGCGCGCCGGCAACGGCCGGTTTTATTACGTGCTGCAGCCGGCAAAACTGGCGGAGATCCTGCCGGCGGCGGTGGCCACGCCGGGCCCGCTCGTGGCGAGCGACGTGGTCCTCACGGTCGAAATCCTGGCCGATTGCCGCGACTTGGAAACCTACCGCTGGCAGCCGACGACGGTGGGCGAGCGCAGCATCACCTATCGCCTGCCGTATATTTTCGCCGGACAAAAACCATCGCTCTTCTTCGGCGTGGAGATCGAGGCGCGTCGTTCCCTTTCGTATCGTTTTGCCAAACTCAAGCTGGCGTGGACAGGTGTGGATGGCGTCCGGCACGAAACCGAAAAGGTGGGCGAAGTCCGGCTCGAGGCCGACCAGGATGCGGTCGCTCGTTCGCAAAACCCGGCGGTCCTCCTGACCGCGGTGCGCACCGTCATCAGCGACGGCCTGCAAAAGGCGATCGAGCAGATCGACAAGGGCGATTTCAAAAAGGCCCTGCGCGCGCTGCGTTCGGCGCGGTCCGACGCCTACGCATTCAATTTCAAGGTGGATGACCCTGAGGTCGAGGCCGCGATCCACCGGTTCGAGGCGTACCTCAACGAGGTGCAGGCGCGCGGCGTCGCGCTGCCGGACCGCAAGGTGCTCCGCTCGGGTTTGTTCAACCAGTTCGGCATTCCGGTCGCGGACGACAAGCCGCTCGATCCCTGACCATGTTCCTGCGTCCTCGACTGCTGCTGTTGTGGGGCCTTTTCCTGCTCGCCGCCGGCGTGGCCGGGTTTGCGGTGCACCGGCTCTACCAGCGGGCCCGCGCGGAGATCGCCGCGCAAGGCGAACGCGCCGTGCAGCAGGCGCGCGGTGCGGCAGAGGAGCGCATCCGGCTCGCGACCGAGGACGTGCGACGCGCGATCATCACCGATCTCGCCGGTTTCCACGAGGACGGCCTGGCCAACTCGCTCCAGCGCTGGGACGCGGCCAACGAGATGGTCACCGCGACTTTCGTCTGGGATGAAACCCGCGGCTTCAATGTGCAGCCGCCGGCGGCGCTCGCGCACTTGCCGGAACTCTGGCGCGAATTCCGCACCTGGCGTGACGCGCATCCCGCGCTGCTCAATCGCGATCCGGTACGCTTCGGTGATTTCTCGGTGCTGGCCGTGCGCACGCTCGACAACCCTGTGTTTCCCTCCGTCGGTCTTCGCTATCAAGCGGAGAATCTCGATCTGCTCACCGATGCCGGCGGAAAGATCGATCCGTGGGCCGGCTGGGGCGCGGGCGGCGGCACGCCGTGGATTTTCTGGTATCAGGCGGGCCCCCACGCCGCCGTGCGCGGCTGCCTCGTCGATGCGGGCAAGGTGACGGCGGCGCTGCAGCGCGAGCTCGCGGGCAGCGATGTCGTGCAGCTGGGCCTGGTCTCCGCCCAGGACGGCGGCGCCGCCGCGCCGCTCGTGTTGCCCGGTTACCGGTTGGTCGCCGAGCCGGGCCAGCTCTTTCAACAGAAGGCCGCCGACGCGCAGTTCGACGCGCTCATCGCCGCCCTGCTGCTCGGCCTGTTCCTGCTCGGTGCGGCCGCGCTGGGCGTGCGCATGTGGCGCGACGCGCGCGAGGCCGGGCGGAAGATCAGTTTCGTCACGCAGGTCTCGCACGAGCTGCGCACGCCGCTGACCTCGATCCGGATGTTCGCCGACATGCTCGCGACGCCCGGGCTGTCCGAGGAGAAACGCCTGAAATTTTCCGGCACGATCGGCACCGAGAGCCAGCGACTGACCGAACTCATCGAGCGCCTGCTTGCATTCAACGCGCTGGAGAAAGGCACGCGCCAGGTGAAATCGGCGCCGTTCGACGCCGCCGAACTCGCGCGCGAGGCCGCCGAGGAAACAGCCGCCAAATTGCGCGATGCCGGACTGCAGGCGAATCTGCAGCTGCCCGAGCTGCCGGCGCTGGCCCTCGGCGACCGCAGCATCACCAAGCAGGCCTTGCTCAACCTGCTCGACAACGCCTGCAAGTACGCGCCCGACACCGGGGCGGTGGAAGTCGCGGTCGGTGCCGTGTCCGGCCGCGTCACCGTGCGCGTATCCGACCGCGGGCCGGGAATTCCCGCCGTGATTCGCGACCGCTTGTTCGAGCCTTTCGTCCAAGGCGGCCAGACCCTCACCAACAAGTCGCCCGGCGTCGGGCTCGGGCTCAGCCTCGCGCGCGGCCTGCTGCGCCAGGCGAACGCCGACCTGCTGCTGGTGCCGTCGACCGCCGGCACCGCTTTCGAAATCATTCTCCCCGCCGCCCCATGAGCACTCCGCCGAAAAGAATCCTGATTGTCGAAGATGACGCCGCCATCCGCGAGGCGCTGCGCGAAGCCGTGCTCGCCGACGGCCACGAGGCGGTGCTGGCGCCCGATGGACTCAAGGCCGTGAAGCTTTTCGGCGAAGACACCTTTGACCTCGTGTTGCTCGACCTGATGCTGCCGGGGCTCAGCGGTTACGACGTGTGCCGTCGGATCCGCGAGCAGAACCGCACCGTGCCGATCCTGATGCTCACCGCAAAGGGCGAGGAGATCGACAAGGTGCTTGGCCTCGAGCTCGGCGCCGACGATTACGTGACGAAGCCTTTCGGCCTGCGCGAAATCATGGCGCGCATCCACGCTGCGTTCCGTCGCCAGAGTGTCGCGGCCCCGGCCGTCGCGGCGAAGATGCCAGCCGCAGACACTTTTGCGTTCGGTCCCGTGACGGTCGACCGGAAGCGCTTCCTCGCCATGCGCGGAAAGACTTCCACCGAGCTCACCGCGCGCGAGCTGCACCTTCTCGAGGTTTTCTCCCGCTGTGTCGGCGAGGTGTTGTCCCGCGACCAGCTCCTGAACGAAGTCTGGGGCATCAATTACCAAGGCACGACCCGCACGCTCGACCAGCATGTCGCCCAGGTCCGCAAGAAAATCGGCGACACCGACGCCCGCCTGATCAAGACCGTGCACGGCGTCGGCTACCAGTACGTCGGCTGATCCAAGCCCCTGGAGGCGGGACTATCAGTCCCGCACGCCGCGCGTGCACCGCAGCAATCCGTGCGGCCCCGTCTACTCCAGCCGTCCGTCCCCAAGCACTAAGTAGTCTATTAAACTACTTACCGCTCGGGGTGGTGCCCGCCCACAAGTAGTTTAATAGACTACTTGTTGGTTGGGTAGGTGGCCTGACAATCGGCTGACGAAGTCTGACAAAGTCTGACGTGGCCGTGACGACATTGTCCGGCGCGGGCGCTAGGATGGCGGGGTAATCCCAACCACCCATGAATGTTTCCTCGCTGCTCTCCCGTCGGATCCAACCGATCCTGTTTACCCTCACGTTTCTCGCGCTCGCCGTTCGCCCCTTGCCGCTCGGGGCGCAAACCTCTTCTCCTGCGGACGATTCCGGTGAGACGCTGGTGTTGAGTCCGTTCGAGGTGTCGGTGTCCGAGGATCGCGGCTACTCCCGAGCTTCGGGCCCGCGCTTCCAAGGCGGCTCTCATGCGGCGGCGCCCGATGTGCCCGTGACGCTGATCCGGCGGGCGGACGCCGTCGTGATCGAGTTCGCAGTGTCCAACAGCGCGGACAAACAGGACGCGCGTAATCAGGAACTCACGGCTTCGGTGGAGCTGATCGCCCAGGCCATCAAGGCCGTGCCCGGCCTGCGGTTCGAGAACCGCGAGGTCCAGCTCGCCACCGGCAACCGCTCGCACTCCATCATCGGCAAAGGCGGGGTCGTCACCTCCTTTGCGAACTTCGCCGTCTTTGCCGAGCTCACTGATGACCTGCGGCTCTACGAACGGGTCAAACAGGTGCGCAACCTCGTCGCCACGGCGAAGCTGAAGGGCGACACCAAGGCCATCGACGGCCCGGTCGCGCTATTCGTCAAGCGTCCCAACGACTGTCGCGGCGAGTTGCTGGCGAAGATCTTCGCCGACCTCGAGGTTGTGAAAAAAGGTCTGGGCGCGGAGAGCGAAGTGCTCGTCTCCGGCTTGTCCGGTCCGGTGCAGCTCCGCAGCTGCTCGGAGAGCGAGGTCGAGCTCTGGCTCGATTACTCGTTCACGATTCGGTCGGTCCGCGAAATGGAATCCAAGCGTCCGCTCAAAGGCTAACCCTCAACCGCCATCCTCATGAATTCCATGATGCATTTTAATCCTTCGCGCATTTTGGGTGCGCTCGTGTTGTTGGTATCCGCAACTCTCTCCCTGCACGCCCAACGCCTGACCGTGTCCGATCGCACCGCGAATCCCGTGGTGGTCGAAACCGTCTCGGTCCGCGCCGAGATCGCCGGTCGCGTGGCGGTCACGACTTTCGACCTGACGTTCCGCAATCCCAACGACCGCCTGCTCGAGGGCACGTTTGAGTTTCCGCTGCTCGACGGCCAGCAGGTGACGGGTTTCGGGCTCGATATCGACGGCAAACTCCGCGCCGCCGTGCCGGTCGAGAAGGACAAGGGCCGGATCGTCTTCGAGGAAATCGAGCGACGCCGCGTGGATCCCGGCCTGCTTGAGAAGACGGTGGGCAACAACTACCGCGCGCGCGTCTACCCGATCCCGGCGCGCGGCACGCGCCGGGTGTCGATCACCTACCAGGAAAACCTCAGCGGCGCCGAGGCGGCCTACCGTCTGCCGCTGGATTTCCGCCTGCCGGTGAAGAATTTCGACCTGCTGGTCGAGATGCCGGCCGGATCCGCCAACGTGAAATCACGCACGACCCTGCCGCTGCAGCTGCCGGGCTGGGAGGACGCGCGTGCGTTGCACGTGGCGCGCCACGATTTTGTCGCACGCGGCGTCTTTGAACTGCGCCTGCCGCCGTCCGGCGGAGCCGAGGTCATCACCGAGCGGCGCCAGGAGACGGAATATTTCCAAGCGGACGTGCCGGTGCCCGATTTAAAGCCCGCCCCGCGCGTGGCTCCGGCGGTGGTCGGCCTGCTCTGGGACGCGTCCGCTTCGGGCGCCGAACGCGACCACGACCTGGAGTTCAAGCTGCTCGACGCCTGGTTCACCGCCGTGCCCGACGTCGAGGTCCGGCTTGTCGTGTTGCGCGACCACGCGGCGGCGCCGGTGACGTTTTCGGTCAAGCGCGCCGACTGGTCTGCCCTGCGCAAGGAGCTCAAAAATCTCGCGTACGATGGCGCGACGAGCTTCGACGGACTGGCCGACGATGCGGCGGTCGGCGAGTGGCTGCTTTTTTCCGACGGCCTCGTGAACTACGGCGTCAACCGGACGATCGCCACGCTGCCGCTGAGGGCGCCGGTGCACGCGCTGCTCGCGGGCACGCGCGCCGACCCGGCCTTCCTGCGCGGCCTCGCGCAGCGGCACGGCGGCGAGTTCGTCGACCTGATCGACACCGCCACGCGCCCGGCGTTGCAGCTGCTGCGCAACGAGTCGCCGCACGTCATCGCCATAAGCGGGGACACGAACGAAGTGACCCAGGTTTTCCCGGAAGCCGGCGCGGCGGTGCGGGACGGCCGGATTTTGGTAACGGGCATCATTCGCGCCGAACAGGCGACGATCCAGCTGCGCGTCGGCACGTCGCGCGATGCCCGCGACATCACGGTGCGCGTGAAGTCGGGCGAGAACCCGAGCGAGCTCGCGGCGCGGGCGTGGGCGGTGCACAAGCTCGCCAGTCTCGAGCCGGAGTTTGCCGCCAACCGCGAGGACATCCGCCAGACCAGCCGGGAGTTTGGCATCGTCACCGCCGACACCTCGCTGATAGTGCTCGAGACGCTGCGGGATTACCTCACCTACGACATCGCGCCGCCGGCTGAACTGCGGAAGGAATGGGAACAGCGGCGGCAGGAACAAAAGTCGGCGCGCTGGAAAGGAATCGATTATCGGCGTGAGAGTCTCGCCCGGCAGTTCGACGAGCGCGTGCGCTGGTGGGAGGCGAAGTTTCCCCTCGAGTACGGCCTGACCTGGCGGGAAAACGAGCTGTCCCAGCAAACCCGCGTTGCCCAAACCCAGAGCAACAGGGAGGACGCGGCGCCGACTTCCTGGAGCGTGGTTCCGAACACGCTGGTCCCGGACCTCGGCGGACACATGGAAGAGGATGTGCTGGTGTTGTCGCCCTTCGTCGTGGCGGTGGAAAATGACACAGGCTACACTGCGGCGACCACTCTGGCCGGCACGCGGATGAACACGACGCTGCACGACGTGGGCAGCTCCATCATGACCGGCCACCGCGATCCCAATGAGGATGGCGCGGACGAGGCCGAGGAAGAGCAAATGGACGAACCCGGTACGAAGCGCCTGCAGGCTTGGAACGGCCGCACGGGCGTGGTCGACCGCATGCGCCGCGCCGCGCCGGCCAAGCGCTACGCGATCTACCGCGACGAGCGGGCGAAGCACGCGCGCGAACCGGGATTCTATCTCGCGATGACGGATTATTTCATCACCGCGGGCGACCGGGAGACCGGCCTGCGCATCCTGTCCAATCTTTCCGAGATGGGACTGGAGCACCCGCCGCTCCTGCGCGTGCTGGCGCACCGCCTGATGGACCTGGGCCGGGCGGATCTGGCGCGGCCGATCTTCCAGCAGGTGCTGGCCTTGCGCCCGGAGGAGCCGCAGAGCCGCCGCGACCTGGCTCTAGCCTGCGCGGCGCTGGGTCAGGCGCAGCGCGCGGTGAACCTGCTCTGGAGCATCGTGACCGACGCGGAGACGTTGCGCTTCGCCGAAATCGAGATGACCGCGCTTGGTGAAATGAACGCCATCATCGCGCATGCCACCACGCCACTCGATCTTGCGGGTATCGACCCGCGCTTCCTGCGCAACCTGCCGATGGGCCTGCGCGTGGTGCTCAGTTGGGATAGCGACGCCTGCGACGTCGACCTGTGGGTGGACGATCCCAGCGGCGAGCGCGTGATGTACAACCACGCCAACTCGCTTCAAGGCGGCCGCATCTCCCGCGACTTTACCGAGGGCTACGGTCCGGAGGAGTTCCTGCTCCGCTGCCCCAAACCCGGCAAGTACACGGTGCGCATCGACTACTTTGGCGAGCGCAGCGTGACCGCGCTCGGACCGGTTACCGCGCAAGTGCGCGTGATCACCGACTTCGGCACGCCGGCCGAAAAAGAGAAGAGCTACACCGTCACCCTGACCAAGGCGAAGGACGAGCAACTCGTGGCCACGATCGAGATCCCGGCTGTGACCGAGGCGGCCAAGCCGGTCGCGGCGAACTGACCAACTCGCTCATCCGATGAAATCGCTCCGTTTCCGTCTGCCGTTGATGTTCGCTTTGGTCCTATGGTGCGGAGGCTGCGCCAGCCAGCCTCCGTCGGTTGAGTTGGGTTGGATTTGCGGCAACGGGCTGTTCGATGACCTGCCGCGCGAGAAGCCGTGCACCGGTACGAAGGACCTGGCGCTGGCCGGCCAACCCCTGCCGCCCGACGGTGACTGAAACGAAAAAAGCCCGATGTTCGTATTACGAACATCGGGCCTTGAGGGAAATGGATCGTCGTCCCGGGCGATTGTTCGTAATACGAACAATCAGTTGCCGGCGACTTTTGCTGCGGCAAGAGCAGGCGCGATCTCGGTGTACTTCACCGTGCGCGCGAGCTGGGCCTTGAGGCCGAGCGCGTCGTCGGGGAGGACGCGGGCTTCGACGCCGTCGATTTCGGCGTAGCCGATGATCATGGTGTTGACGCGGTCCGCGGCGGCGCGGCCGGCGAGGTTGAACTCGCGGCCTTCGTTGAGCCAGATGCGGCGCTCGGTCAGGCCGGTGAACCAGCGGGTGCGACCCAGGCCCTTCGGGTCGTCAGCCTCGACGACGTCGGCGGAAATCCAGCCGTAGTTCGGCACGAAGTATTCCACCCAGCAGCGGTAGCCGGGATCGACCTCCTTGCCGGCGTTCGCTTCACGGACGCGATACCCCATTTCGAGGCGCGTCGGGATGCCGCGGGCGCGGGCCATCGCGATGAACATCGAGTGCATGTCGGTGCAGCAGCCGCCGGCGTTGGTCATGCAGTCACCGGCGTCACCGATGCCGCACTTCGGCTTGGTCGGGTCGATCGAATAGTGATTGGCATAGTCGTCGACCTTGCCGAGCAGGAGCACGGCCTGCTTGTAGACGTTGGTTTCGCTGCCGCAGGCTTCGTCGGCCGTCTGCTGGATCTTCGGCGTCACCTGCATGTGCGGCGCGTCCTTGCGGAGTTCCTCGGCATAGAGCGTGCGGAGGGAGTCGGTGATCGGGCCTACCTGGGCGGGGTCGATCTCGGTGAACACCGACGAGCGGCGGACGGTGAACGCGACCTTGGCGGTGAGCGTCGGTGTGCCGGGATTGTCGACCTCGACGAGCATGAAGCGGTTGCCGCGGTCTGGCTCGCGCACGACGGACCACTTGCCGGGCACGGACACGGCCTCGAAGTCGAGGACGTCCTGGTACCGTTCGTTGTCCGGAATCGCGACCCAGAACTTCACGTGCTTGGCGCCGGCAGGAATGTCGGAGAGCACGGCGTTCTGCTCGACGCGGTAGGTGACGGTCTTGGCGGGAACGGGATCAGCGGCCAGCAGGCGGCCGGCAAGCGCGAGTGAAGCGAGAAGGGCGGAGGTGAGTTTCATGGGGTGGGGAAATTGGGGTTCGAGGGTGGGAGGGGCGTTATGCCCCGACGGCATGGTGCACGCAACGGGTGCTCGCTGTCGGGGCGTAAAGCCCCTCCCACATTGGAGAGAGATCAGAATTTCCAGTTCAGGTCCACGCGGCAGCGCTTTCCATCCTGCACGCTGGTGATGGCGTCGACCATGAAGAAGCGGGCCTGCACGTTGATGCTTTTGGTGATCACGACGGTGGCGCGGAGTTCGTGCCCCTTGAAGTCGCTCACGTCGGACTGCGGGCCGCTGCCGAAGCGCGCCCAGTCGTCCTGCGAATACGACGCGTTGACCGCGAGCGTCTCGATGTGCGCGTAGTAGTAGCCAATCTGCCAGTCACCCGGGTTCTTGAGCGGGCCGAACAGGATGGAGAACACGTAGCCGTTCTTCTCGTCCCGCTGGCTGGCGGCGAACGGCGCGATGTCGGCGGCGTTGTAGGATTCGAAGTTGCGGATCAGGTCCACGCCGAGCGTGAGCGGGCGGGCGTCGGCGAGCGGCGTGGTCCATTGCGCGCTGAGCACCCCGAGGAGGTAGTCGCGCGCGCCGTTGCGGTTGCGGAGGTTCACCGCGCCGTTCTGGCCGGTGAATCGGTAGAGCCCGCCGGCGAGCGTGAACTGCGACGGCTTGACCGGGTGCACATATTTCAACTGCAGGCCGGCGAGCGAGCCGTTGAGCCGCTTCATGCCATCGGGTAGTGCGAACGCCGCGCCGGTCGTCGTCAGCGTGCCGGACGGCAGCTTGCTGTCGTAGCTGGCGGCGACGCCGGTGGGCGTGACGTCCTCGTCCCACCACATTTCGTTCTGCTGCCAGAAGGGAGTCGTGTTGCGGCCTCCCCACAGCGTGAAGGCGTCTTCCTTGAACTGGATGAAATAACGGTCCGCCTGCACCTGGAAGTCGTCATTGATGCCGTCGCTGGCGTGGAAGGTCAGGTGCGGCGACTGCTGGCTGAGTGGATTGCCCGTGCGCACGCGCGCGCCGATGGTCCAGTTGGGGCCGAGATTGTAGGTGAAGCCGGCCCGGGCCCGGCCGCGCGCGCGATCGCGATCGGTGCGCGGCACGCCGGCGGCGGTCTGGGAATCCCAGTCCCATTCATAGCGCACGCGGAGGTCGCCATAGAACGTGAGATCGGGAGCGGATTTCGGGGAATAGGCGCGGAGCGCCGGGAGGGCGAGAACCAGCGCGCCCAGGGTAAGGGTAGCGCGAAGCAAGGGGTGACTCATGGAGTGCGGCATTCATGGCCGGCCGTTGCACCCGGACAATAAGGCTGGGATTAAATGCGTCGGCGGAGGGGCGAAACGCGGGCGAGTCGCACCCAAGCTCACCCAAGTGACAAGCATCAGGTAACAAGTACCAAGAAAACCGGATCGGCAGGGTCTCGATCTTGATACTTGATACCTGCCACTTGGGACTTGCTCGAGATCAGGGCTCCCTGATTTCGAGCGTCCGGTTCAGCCCTTCCGGCTTCAGCTCCTGAACCTGGCCGGACGGCCAGCGGATGACGATGCGGCGGACGCGGGCGTCCTCGCCGAGGCCGAAGGTAAGCGTCGATTCCGACTGTGCCATGAAGCCGAGTTGCGGCGCGACCGTCTGGACAAAAACCCGGCGCGGCGTGTGGACCTCGACGCGCGCGCCGCCGGCCTCGGGCTGCGAGCGGGTGGCGGTGAGGTGCAGGCGCAGCCACGGCAGGCCGAGGCGCTGGTCGTTGCGCAGGTAGACCGGGCTGCCGTTGTTTTGGGCGATGACGACGTCGAGGTCGCCGTCCCCGTCGAAGTCCGCGACGGCGATGCCGCGGGCCGTCGTTGTGGGCAGCGGCACGGCCGCTTCGCCGGCCTTCGCTGCGACCGCGGTCCACTCGTGGCCGGTGTGCCACAGCACGGAAGCCAGTCGCGCGAAATTCCGGCCGTTCTCGAATTTGTTGATGTTGGACTCCAGCGCGCCTTCGCCGGAGAAAAGCTCGAGCCGGCTGCTCAAATCGAAATCCGCGGTCGCCACGCCGCCACGCGAGGCGAGGGTGACGCCGCGGGCGGCGGCGGCGCGCAGGGCGAGAAAGCGCTCATCCGCGCCGTCGGTGCGCGCGAAAGGGAGCGACGACGCGGCGGCGAATCCCGCGGCCGCGCCTTCCTGGCGGCGGTCCGGGGCGCGCGCGGCCTTGCGAAACGTGCCGTCGCCCTGGTTCAGGAAAAGCGCCGGCGGCGCGAGATGATAGGAGATCAGCAGGTCGAGCTTCGTGTCGCCGTCCGCATCCACCGGCACGATGGCCAGCGGCTGCGCCACCGGACGCCGTGTGTCGGGGTCGATATCGCGCAGGCCCGCGCCGCCGTGCACCTCCACGAAGCGGCCATGGCCGAGGTTGTGATACACCGTCGGGAACGCGCTTACGAAGCCGATCGCCGCGCCGTACGAGCGGCCGACATCGGCGATGGTGAACGCCTGGCCCAGCGGCACCTCGGCGGGCCAGCGCGCGTAGTGCAGCACGACGAGGTCGAGCCGGCCGTCGTTGTCGATGTCGATCCACGCCGCGCCGGTGTTCCAGATGTTGTCGTTGCCGGCGACCCCGGCCGACTCGGTCACGTCCTCGAAACGGCCGTGCCCGAGATTGCGAAAGAGATGATTCGCCCCGACGCACGTGACGAAGAGGTCGGTGAGCCCGTCGTTGTCGAAATCGCCCGCGACCGCGGCCATGCCCTGCATCTCGACGTTGAGACCGGCGGCGGCGGTGACGTCGGTGAAGCGGCCATGGCCATCGTTGCGAAACAGCGCGCTGCTCCGCGTGACCCGTTTCTCGAGCGATTCCTCCCACGGCCACGGCGCGCCGTTGACGAAGAAAAGATCGGGCCGGCCATCGTTGTTGAAGTCGAGCACTGTGACGTCGCCACCGAGCGTCGTGGGCGCTTCCGCGCCGCCCTGCTGGTGCAGGAAACGCAGGCCGGATTCCGCGGTCGCGTCCGTGAAACGGGCGACCGGCGCAGGCTGCGTGGTGTCCGGTGGAAACAACCACGCAAACACGGCGCCGAGCACGATGGCCGCGATCACCAGCGGCAGCACCACGGGAATCAGCGGCGACACCACCGACCGCACCGGCTGGATGGCCGGCGACGGGGCGGGTTCGAGGGTGGGGGACGACGGCACGGGGAAGGCGGGAGTAAGAAGACGAAAGGCGGGAAGCGCCATCCAATGTTCATCGTTCAGAGTTCATTGTTCATTTCCCATTTCGATCTCAGGCAACCCGTCTGCAAATCCTAGCCCGAAATTGCCGATGAACATTGAGCAATGAACGCTGAACAATTCCCCTCGCGGCTCCGAATCGGCGTGGACACGAAATGCGGGGCTCCCTACATAAGCGCACCCCTTCCACGCCATGTCTGCCCCGTCGACTTCCGGCCGTTCGCTGCTCCGCCTCGCGGGGTTGGCCGCGTTCTGGACGCTCGTGGGGCTGGCGTTTGCGAGTCAGTTCTACCTGTCGAGCACGCTGCTCGGTCGGTCGGTCACGTGGGGTCAGGCGATAAGCTATTCGCTCGGGGACTGGTATGTGTGGGCAGCGCTGTCGGTGCCGGTGATCTGGCTGGCGCGGCGCTTTCCGCCCGAGGGCGCGAAGCCGTGGCGCACCGCCACGATCCATTTCGTCGCCGCGCTCGTCTGCTCGCTGGTTTACGTGCTGCTGCGCGCGGGCGTTGGTCTGGTGCACAGCCTGATCATCGACGAGCCGGTGACATTCGCCGAGGTGTTCCGTCCGCTGCTGGTCCGCACCTTTCCGTTCAATCTCCTGATCTACGGCGTGATTATCACCATCAGCCACGCCCTCGACTATTACCGGAAATACCACGAGCGCACCGTCCACGCGCTCGAGCTGGAGAAACACCTGACCGAGGCGCGCCTGCAGTCGCTGCTGCGCCAGCTGAAGCCGCACTTCCTCTTCAACACGCTCAACGGCATCGCCTCGCTCATGCACAGCGACGTCAACGCCGCCGACAAGATGCTCGTGCGCCTGAGCGAGCTGCTGCGCCTGACCATGCACCACCGCGGCCAGCCGCTCACGTCGCTGCGCGAGGAAATCGCCTTCATCGAGAAATATTTCGACATCGAGCGCATCCGATTTCGCGACCGCCTCACGACCGAAATCCTGGTCGCGCCCGACCTGCTCGACGTGCCGGTGCCGAGCCTGATCATCCAGCCCCTCGTCGAGAACGCCATCCGCCACGGCACCGAGCCGCACGCCCGTCCGGGCCGGATCGTCGTCGAGGTGCGGCGCGAGCCCGGCGGCGTGTTGCTGCTCGTGCGCGACAACGGCCGCGGCCTGCCCGAGGGCGGCTTCACCCGCGAAGGCATCGGCCTCGCCAACACCCGCGAGCGACTCCAGCAACTCTACGGCGACCGGCATCGTTTCGAACTGCGCAATGCGACCGAGGGCGGGCTTGAAGTGCGGATCACGATTCCCGTATAGGTCGCATAGGACTTATAAGACCTATAGGACCGATAAATGCCGAACCCACTCCGCACCCTGATCGTCGACGACGAGCCCTTGGCCCGCGACCGCCTGCGCGGGTTCCTCAAGGCGGAGCCGGCGGTCGAGGTGATCGGCGAGTGCGGCAGCGGCCCCGATGCCATCGCCGCGATCCGCTCGGCGGCGCCGGATTTGGTCTTCCTCGACATGCAGATGCCCGGTTGCGACGGCCTGCAGGTGCTCGCCGAGCTGGATGAGGCCAGCCGGCCCGCGATCGTGTTCGCCACGGCGCACGAGAAATTCGCGGTGGATGCCTTCGACGTGTCCGCGGTGGACTATCTGCTGAAGCCGTTCGACCGCGAGCGCCTGCAGCAGGCGTTGCGGCGCGTGCAGGATTACCGGCTGCGCCGGAGCGAGCCCGCCGCCGCGCCCCTGCCGCCGGCGCCGAAGGTGGATCGCATCGCGGTGAAGGCCGATGGCCGGCTCGTTTTTCTCGACCCGGCGGAAATCATCCGCGTGGAGGCGGCGGACAATTACGTGATGCTCCACCTCGCGTCCGCCCGCCTGATGCTCCGCGAAACCATGACCGCGATCGAGACCCGCCTGGGCACCGCCAGCTTCGCGCGGGTGAACCGCTCGGCCATCGTCCAGCTCGACCAGATCCGGGAAATCCAGCCGGCCCAGCACGGTGATTATACCGTGGTGCTGCGGGACGGCACCAAGCTGCCGCTCAGTCGCAGCCTGCGCGGCCAGCTCGAGCGGTTCATGAGCCGGTAGGGCGGGCGCGCTTCACCCCGCCGCCCCGGCAGCTGGCCACAGAACCATTGCTTGCAACGTTTGCGGAATATCGTCCGTTGTGCCGTGATGCCCCGTCCCCTTACCCCGATCCTGATCTCCCTGAGAGCCTTCGGCTGCCTCTGCCTTGCCGCGCTCGCCGCGCATCCGGGTCGCGCCGCCGCTCCGGCCGTCGCGGAAGTGTGCGCCCCGCCGGTCGGTGTGAAGCTCAACGACAACTTCGTCCAGCCCGAGAGCACCAAGAAGATGGCGGCGCTCATCCAGAAAATCTACCGCGAGGCCGATCCGCTGCGGAATCCATTCCGCGCCGCCGACCGCCTGCCGCTGCTGCGCCAGCAGGAGCAGGAACAGAAGGACCCGGCGCGCCGCTTCGGCATCAAGATGCAGATCGCCGACGCCATCCTGCAGACCGGCGACACCGACGGCGCGCTGCGTGCCTATGAGGACATCGAGGCCTTCCTCAAGGAGTACAACCTGCCGGCGAACGACGAGCTGAAGGTGACGCTGCTCACGCAGAAAGCCCTGTGCTACCTGCGCGCGGGCGAGCAGGCCAACTGTCTCCTCAACCACAACGCCGACTCCTGCATTTTCCCGATCCAAGGTGGCGGGGTGCACAAGCTGCCGGAAGGCTCGCGCTCGGCCACCACCGTTTTGCAGGAACTGCTGACGGCCTATCCGGGCGACCTGCGTGCCCGCTGGCTGCTCAACATCGCGGCCATGACGCTTGGCGAGTACCCGGACAAGGTGCCGAAGAAGTGGGTGATCGACCCGAAATACTTCGCGTCAGGCTACGACATCAAGCGCTTCCCCGACGTCGCCGCGGCCACCGGCCTCGATGTCGACTCGCTCGCGGGCGGCGTGGTGCTGGAGGATTTCGACCACGACGGCCTGCTCGACGTGATGGTTTCCTCGTGGGGTTTCACCGACAAGGACCAGGTCCGCGTCTTCCGCAATAACGGCGACGGCACGTTCACCGACCGTACCGAGAAGGCCGGCCTCAAGGGCCTGTACAGCGGCCTGAACATGATCCAGGGAGACTTCAACAACGACGGCTTCGCCGACGTGCTGATCCTGCGCGGCGGCTGGCTCCGCACCGAGGGGCATTACCCGTTTTCGCTCCTGCGCAACAACGGCGACTTCACCTTCACCGACGTGACCGAGGAAGCCGGCCTGATGCACTTCAAGTCCACGCAGACCGCCGTGTGGTTCGACTACAACGGCGACGGCTTCCTCGACCTCTTCGTCGGCAACGAATCGGAAGGCAAGGATGCGCTGCCCTGCGAACTCTACCGCAACAACGGCAACGGCACGTTCACCGAGGTCGCGGCGCAATGCGGCGTCGATCTCGTCTACTACGTCAAGGGCGTGGCGAGCGGCGACTACAACAACGACGGCCGGCCCGACCTTTTCCTGTCCACGCAGAGCGGCACGAAAGTCCTGCTGCGCAACGACGGTCCCGCCGGCGACGACAAGTCACCCACCGCGCCGTGGAAGTTCACCGATGTCACCGAGGCCGCCGGCGTCGCCGGGCAGACCAACACCTTTCCCTGCTGGTTCTTCGATTACGACAACGACGGCTGGCTCGACCTCATGGTCACGGGCTACTCGGTGCACGATTCCGGTGACATCGCCGCCGACTATCTCGGCCGCCCGCATCTCGGGCAGAAGTCGAAGCTCTACCATAACAACCACGACGGCACCTTCACGGATGTCAGTCGCGCCGCGGGCGTGAGCAAACTGATCCACGCCATGGGCGCGAACTTCGGCGATCTCGACAACGACGGCTGGCTCGACTTCTACTGCGGCACCGGCAACCCGGATTTCTCCATGCTCGTTCCGAGCCGGATGTTCCGCAACGACGGCCAGGGGCACTTCCAGGATGTGACGACCTCCGGCGGCTTCGGCCAGCTGCAGAAGGGCCATGGCATCGCGTTCGGTGACATCGACAACGACGGCGACCAGGACATCTACTCCGTGGTCGGCGGCGCGCTCGAGGCCGACCACTATCCGAACCAGCTCTTCATGAATCCCGGCCACGGCAACCACTGGCTGAAGCTCATGCTCGAGGGCGTGCAGGACAACCGCGTCGCCATCGGTGCGCGCGTCAAGGTCGTCATCAAGGAGAACGGCGCGCTGCGGGAAATCCACCGCGTGGTCGGCTCCGGCGCCAGTTTCGGCGCGAGCACGTTCCGCCAGGAAATCGGCCTTGGGCAGGCCACGTCGATCGAGCGGGTTGAGATCTTCTGGCCGGTCGCGAACAGGACGCAGGTGCTCACCGGCCTGAAGATTGACAACACCTATCGCGTGCGCGAGGACCAGCCCGCCGCGGAGATGGTCGCACTGCCGACCTTCGCCCTGCCGAGCGCCGCCCCGGCCGGTGCCCATCACCACCACCAGTAATATTATCCGTCCGCCATGATCTCCGCCCGCTTCCGTCTCTTCGCCCTGTTGCTCCTGCCGCTGCCGGTTTTGCGCGGCGCCGATCCCGCCGCTTCGCCGACCGGCAAGTATCCGCCGGAAACCTACGTCGCCGTCGGGGCGGATTTTGCCCGCGCCACGCGCCTGGGCGAGATGGGTTGGACCGAACCGCAGTTCAACGCCTTCATCGAAGGCCTGCGCGCCACCTTCCAAGGCAAGACCATCGTGCTCGATCAACGGGCGCAGCAGCTGCAGATGGAGATCGCGCAACGCCTGCAGGAGGTCGCCGAGAAAGCGCAGAGCGACCGCGTGGATTTCGCCAAGCCGGGCCGGATGCAGGCCTACATGAAGGAAATTTCCAAGGAGTATAACCTGCGCAGCACCGACTCCGGTCTCGCCTACGCGCTCATGCCCGGCGGCACCGGCTTCCGGCCCGCGCCGGAGGATACCGTGGTGGTGAGCTATGCGGTGACCGGCGCCGATCAGCGGACCGAATTTCCGCAACTCGCGAAGGACAATTTCCGCTGCAAGGTTACCGACCTGCTGCCCGGCCTCGCCGAGGGCGTGCAGTTGTTGACTCCGGGCAGCCGCGGCCTGTTCGTGCTCCTGCCCGAGCTGAGCTACGATACCGGCGAATGGCCGGCCGGCGTGCCCAGGGGCCAGCCGCTCATCTACACCGTCACCCTGCACGAGGTTAAGAGCGCGCAGTGAAATGAATCCGCTGCGGATCCTCATCGTGGACGACGAACCGCTGGCGCGCGACCGCCTGCGCGGGTTGCTGCGGCGGGAACCGGGCGTGGAGGTCATCGGGGAATGCGCGAGCGGCGAGGAAGCGCTCGCGGCGATTCCCGCGCAGAAGCCCGACGTGGTCTTTCTCGACATGCAGATGCCCGGCGGCGACGGCTTGCATGTGATCGGGCGCCTGCCCGCCGACGGCCGGCCCGCGATCATCTTCGCTACCGCGCACGAGCAGTACGCCGTGCACGCGCTGAACGTGAAGGCTGCGGATTATCTCCTGAAGCCCTTCGACCTCGATCGCGTGCACCTCGCGCTGCAACGCGCCCGCGAGCAACTGCAAGGCCGTGCGGTGGCCTGAGCGGCCTATTCAGCCTGTAGCGGCGGTCTATGACCGCCGTTCGGCTCGCATCGGCGGTCATAGACCGCCGCTACAGGAAGTGGACCACCCCCAATCCCGCGCAGCGGGATTCCCCGGGCGAAAATCCGAAGTCGAGCTTCCCCCGAGGCCGAATGTTCGTATTACGAACATTCCGGTTCGGTCGGAAGCTGCGTTCGGAATGCGAACAACCGTTCGAATGTTCGTAATACGAACAATGGGCGCAGCCTTTCGATGGACTTGAGGCCCTGAGCTCGCCGAACGGGCGAGTCTGCGCTCCTAAGTGAGGGCTCTGGCGCAGTGCGAAAAAAAAGACGGCGGCGAAAATAATTCGCCGCCGTCGGGTGGGAGAGGGGAAGGACGAAGGTTACAGCTTCATCGAGAGGCTCAGGTTGAGCGTGTAGTCGGCGAAGGCGGCGTCGCCGGCCTTGGCCTGGCCATAGGTCGTCACGCGATTGCGGTGGACTGCGATCGGCACCGTGAACGTGCCGCTGTAGCGGCCCTTGCTGTAGGTGATGCCGGGCTCGACCGCGACGGCGAAGCCGGGACGGCGGGAACCGAGGCTGCCGCCGAAGAGATCGTGGGCGATGACACCCTCGTTGCGCATGCCGAGGCTAACCGAGAGACCCTTCACGGAGTCGATGCGGTACTCGAGGCCGCCGCGCACCATGTAGCCGTCCGGAATCGAGTAACCGGTCTTCTCATTCCGCTCCTCGGGATTGAAGAGGTAGAAGCCGTTGCCGTAGAGCGAGAGGTTCTTCGCCCACTTCGCGAGGCTATAGAAGCCGTTCATCGAGATGCTGAATCCCGTGCCGCCGTCGCCCGGCTGGATCGAGGAGTCGACGTAGCGCAGGGCCGGGCCGGTGGACTTCACGAAGATGTCCTGGGCCTCGGCGTCGCCGGTCGGGAACTTGATGGCCGCGCCGATCTGGAGGTTCCAGGTCTTGGCCTTGTTCGGGTCGATCACCCAGATGCTCGCGCCCGCCTGGACGTCGGCAATGCCGGACGCCTGCGTGCTGAAGCGCTGGCCCGAGGCGTTGCCGAGGTGCTCGTACATCGAGGAGCGGTCGTGGTTCACGAACGGCAGCGTGAGGTTCAGGTTGAGGCGCTTGGTCCACGCGTAGGTGAGCGTGACGTCGTAGAAATAGGAATTGTTGTAGACCTCGGTGCCCTGGTCGGAGCGGATCGTCTGCTCGTCGTCACCGGCGAAGTGGCGGTGCGACTTGAAGTGGCGCAGGTTGAGGTTGAGGAGCCAGTCACCTTGCTCGAGGTAACCGCTGCCATCGGTGATGGCGGCGCCGCCGCCGCCGCGGGCGATGACGCAGCCCTGGCCGAGCAGGGAGGCGGGGAGGAGGGTGGCGAGTCCGATAAGGACGGCCAGGCCGAGGGAGTTGGTACGGGAGGTTGGCGAGGTTTGCATGTGGGGGTATTGTGCCCGCGAGAAGTTATGGATTTGCGGGCGACGCTTGGTTGGCGGGGAAATGATCGCGCGCAAAGCCGTCTGGGACTGGTTGCTCTTGGAGCGGGGTCAATTGCGGAACGGCGTAGTGCAAACGTTGCAGCCGGCAAAACGAGTGCGAACTGAACCGGGTGAGGGCGCAGACTCACTGCGTCCGGCGGCGCGGAGCGCGGTATTCATTAGGTCCGCGAAAAGCCCGGCTTGTCGGTCTTGGGCGCAGCAAGTCTGCACCCCTGTGCGGAAAAAGCCCGGCACGCATTTCGTCCCTGCGTGGCAGCGCTTCGTCCCGCGTGGCTTTTCTTTGCACCGGTCCGGCACCAAGGTCGGGGCAGGCTAATTTAGTGTTATAGTTTTGGGGCAACGCCCCGCGAAGAATTAGGTGCTCTTCGCGGGGCGTTTCTTTAGGGTCGCCCGCTCGCCCCATGCTTGCGGCGTTTCGCCCCTCGGGCATTCCCTGTCCGGGGCAAATTTGCAGAGTTTCAATCGGTTTATTACTCTCGCATGAAATACCCCCGTCACCTCCTTGCCTTGCTCAGCCTGCTCCTGCTCGCCGTTGCCCCGTTGTTCGCTACCGACAACGCCGTCCTTTATTGGAACGAACAGGCGCTGAACACCACGCGCCTCGCTCGCAATCCGCCGCCGATGTCGTCGCTGATCTTCGCCACTTTCCACGGCGCGATCTTCGATGCGGTCAACGGCATCACCCACACCCACGAGGGTTGGATCGTCAAAGAAGCCGCGCCGGAGGGCGTCGACATGGACGCCGCCATCGCCGGCGCCGCCCATGAGGTCATGATCGCGCTCTGGAGCGCCGGGTCCAATCCGCGCAACCTCCAGACCAAGTACGACCGCGCCCTGGAGAAAATTCCCGACGGTCCGGCCAAGGACGCCGGCTTGGCTTGGGGTGCGAAAGTCGGCAAGGCCGTCATCGCCGCGCGCGCCAAGAGCGGGTATGACAAGCCGATCCCCGGCGTGTATTCCAGCGTCGAACAGGGCAAGTGGCGTGAGACGCCGAGCGCTTTCCGTCCGCCGCTGCTGCCGTTCTGGGGCAAGGTGGTGCCTTTCGTCATGACGTCGCCCGAGCAGTTCCGTGCGCCGCCGCCGGAATCGCTGGGCTCGAAGGAATACGCCGAGCAGCTGGCCTTCGTGCAGAAGCGCGGTGCCCGCGACAACGCCGACCGCACGGAGTACGAGACCTTGAGCACCCCGTTCTGGAACGACGACCTCGGCACTTCGACCCCGCCGGGCCATTGGAACCAGATCGCCGCCGACCTGGCGCGCCGGAACAACCTCTCGACCGCCGACACCGCGCGCCTCTTCGCGCTGCTGAACTTCGCCCAGGCCGACGCCGCGATCGGCTGCTGGGAAACAAAGTTCTACTACAACACCTGGCGCCCGGAGACGGCGCTTCGCGAGATCGACCCGAAGCTCGCACCGGACGTGAAGATCGATGCGGACTTCATCCCCAACATGGCGTCGCCGCCGTTCCCGTCCTACACCTCCGGCCACAGCACCTTCTCCGGGGCTGGCGCGCGCCTGCTCGCGCTCTGGTTCGGCACCGATGACATCGAATTCAGTGTCACCTCCGACGCGCTGCCGGGCGCCGTGCGCACCTTCAAGAAATTGTCCGATGCCCAGAAGGAAGCCGGCATGAGCCGCGTCGTCGGCGGCATCCACACGATGTCCGACAATCTCCAGGGCCAGGCGATGGGCATCAAGATCGCCGACTGGACCTGGGCCCACGCCCTGCAGCCGGTGCAGAAGTAACGTCTGATGTGCCAAACAACACACCCCGCCCTGCGGGCACCCCTCTTGATAGAGGGGATTCTCGCCGGCGAAGGTTCTGGTCCCCTCTATTAAGAGGGGTGGCGCGCAGCGACGGGGTGTGTGGCTTGAAACAACCAAAGACCATCGACCAATGACCACTGACAATTCTTCCACCGCTTCCGACCCCGTCCTGCCCTGGATCCTCCGCACCGGTGTCGCCATGTGTTTCCTCGGCCACGGCGCATTCGGCCTGATTACCAAAAAGGCATGGCTGCCGTACTTCGGGGTCGCGGGCATTCCCGAGTCCACCGCGTGGCACCTGATGCCGTGGATCGGCGGCATGGACGTGGCGATCGCCTTCCTTGCGTTCATCTGGCCGTGTCGCGCGCTGTTCGTGTGGGCCTCGTTCTGGGCGGTCTGGACCGCGCTGCTGCGTCCGTTTGCGGGCCAGGGCTGGCCGGAATTTTTCGAGCGCGCCGGCAACTACGGCGTGCCGATCGCCATCCTCGTGCTCCTCGGCCTGCAGGGTGGCTGGTTCCGGCGCCTGCCGGAAGTGTGGACGATCGCCCCGGACCGCCGCGCCCGCGCGCTGCTCGTGCTGCGCGCCGCGCTGGTCACGCTGCTGGCCGGCCACGCCTGCTGCGCCTTGCTGCTGAAGAAGGCCGGCCTGGCGCATCACTATGAAGTTTTTGGCGTGACCGATCCCACCGCCGCGATGCTCGCCGTCGGCTGGTTCGAACTCGCGCTCGCCGCCTCGCTCGTGGCGATTCGCGCCCCCGCGCTGGTCCTCTTCGCCTGCGCGTGGAAAATCGGCACCGAGGCCCTTTTCCTCACCAGCGGCGCCCAGGCTCCGCTCTTCGAGATGATCGAGCGTGGCGGCAGCTACATCGTGCCGCTGGCCCTCGCTTATTTGCTGACCCGCCCCACCGGGCCTGTTTCGCTGCCGCAACCCCAGCGTTCCGTTTCGATCTAACCCACGGCCTCGGTTAACCACTGGGCTGATTTTACCCGCCTGTCATGCGCCTCCCCGTCCTGCTGTCCTGCCTTCTCGCCACGACCGCCGCGCTTTGCGCCGCGCCCGAGTACACCGCCAAGCCGCTGCGTCCGCGCGCCGGCCCGCCGGCCGGCGGCAAGCCGTTCACCGTGCTGGCACCGGCCGACACCGGCGTGACCGTGCCGAATGTGTTCGAGGATCCGCGCATGTGGGGCAACCGCTTCCGCGAACTCACCCTCGGCGCGGTCGAGACCGGCATCGCGGTGGCGGATTTCGACGGCGACGGATTCATGGATATTTTCTCCGTGTCTAAGAACGGCCCCTGCGCGCTTTACCGCCAGGTCGCGCCGTTCAAGTTCCTCGACATCGCCCACGCCGCGGGCGTGGCGATCGACGACGGTCCGTCGAGCAACACGGGCTGCACCGTGGTCGACATCAACCACGACGGCTGGCCGGACATCTACGTGTGCCGCTATGACCAGCCGAACCTGCTTTTCGTCAACAACGCGCTCGGTGACGGCACCTTCACGGAGCGCGCCAAGGAATACGGCCTCGATATCAAGGACGCCTCCGTCCACGCCGTGTTCGCCGACTACGACCGCGACGGGCAGCTCGATCTCTATCTCGTCACCAACATCCTCGATTTTTCGAAGTCGCCGCAGGGCCGCCGCCATTACCTCTTCCACAACGACGGCAACAATCACTTCACCGACGTCACCGCCAAGTCCGGCATCTGGGGGCTTTCACAGGGCCACACTGCGTTGTGGGTCGACTTCAACCACGACGGCTGGCCCGACATCTACGTCGCGAACGACTTCGAGACGCCCGACCGCCTCTACCTCAACAAGGGTGACGGCACATTTGTCGACGTGATCGATGAGCGTCTGCCGCACGTCACGTACTTCTCGATGGGCGCCGACGCCGGCGACCTGAACAACGACGGGCTCATCGATCTTTTCATCACCGACATGCGCGATCGCAACCACGCCGAGTTCATGTCCGGCATGGAGGAGATCGGCCGCGGCCTGTGGGAAATGGAACGAGTCAACGAACTCATCCCGCAGTACATGTGGAACGCCGTGTACCTGAACACCGGCACCGATCGCTTTGCCGAGGTCGCGCACCTCACCGGCATGGACGCCACCGGCTGGACCTGGTCCGCCCGCTTCGGCGACCTCGACAACGACGGCCGCCTCGACGCGTTCGTCACCGCCGGCATGATCCGCAACTTCATCGACGCGGATCTCGTCGACAAACAGAACATCGCCCCGTCGCTCTCCGCGCGCGCCAACGTCTGGAAGAATTCCAACCCGCGCCGCGAGGCCACGCTGGCCTACCGCAACCTCGGTGACCTCAAGTTCGAGGATGTCTCGGCCAAGTGGGGTCTCGACCGCAGCGGCGTCAGCTTCGGCTGCGTGCTCGCCGACCTCGATGGCGACGGCGACCTCGACCTCGTTTACGCCAATTACAACGAGCCGCCGACCATCGTGCGCAACGACACCGTCAGCGGCCACCGTGCCGTGATCAAACTCAACGGCACCGACGGCAACCGCACGGGCATCGGCGCGGAACTCACCATCGAAACCGCGTCCGGCAAACAGGTGCGCCAGCTGTTCACCGAGCGCGGCATCGTCGCCAGCGAGCCGGCCCTCGTGCACTTCGGCCTCGGCGACGACACCACGATCAAGAAGCTCACGATCCGCTGGCCGCGCGGCCAGGTGCAGGTGCTGGAAAACCTGCCTGCGGACCAGTTGCTCACCATCGCCGAGCCCGCGCTCCCGGCCGACGCCAAGTCGGCGCTCACGCCCGCGATCTTCCACACGCCCGCCCCGGTCAACGCGCTGTTCACGGAACGCGCCGCCGCGCGTGGCCTGAAGCACGAGAACTCGCTGCGGCCCTTCGACGAGTTCATCCGCCAGCGCCTGCTCCCGCACCGCCTCAACGGCCAGGGCCCGGCGCTCGCCACCGCCGACGTGAATGGCGACGGCCTCGCCGACGTCTTCGTGACCGGCACGGCAGGTCAGGCCGGCCAGCTCTTCCTCGGCCAGAAGGACGGCTCGTACGCCCCGGCGCCCGACCAGCCCTGGGCCGCGGCGATCGAAGCCGACGATGTCGGCGCCACCTTCCTTGACCTCAATGGCGACGGCGCGCCCGACCTGTTCATCTCCGCCGGTGGCGTGCAGGTGGATCACGGCGATGCGCTGCTCAACGATCGCGTTTATCTCAACGACGGCCACGGCAAGTTCTCGCTCGCTCCCGCGGGCACGCTCGCCGCGGACGGTGAAAGCACCGGGGTCGCGGCGTCCGCGGACTTCGACGGTGACGGCCGCGCCGATCTCTTCGTCGGCGGCCGCGTGGTGCCCGGCCAGTATCCGGCCACGCCGCGCAGCTTCCTGTACCGCAATGTCGACGGCAAGTTGGTCGATGTGACCGATGAAGTCGCGCCCGGCCTGCGCAATGTCGGCATGGTCACCGCTGCGGTCTGGGCCGACATCGACGGCGACAAGAAGCCCGACCTGCTCGTCGCCACTGAATGGGGTGCCGTGAATTATTTCCATAACACGGGCAAGAAGCTCGAGAACCTGACTGCCAACGCCGGCCTCGCCGGTGTCACCGGCTGGTGGAGCGCGCTCACGGTCGCGGACGTGAACGGTGATGGCCGCCCCGATCTCATCGTCGGCAACACCGGTCTCAACACCAAGTACCGCGCGTCGGCGACCGAGCCGGCGACGCTGTACGCGGGCGACCTCGACGGCAGCAAGCGCGAGCAGATCATCGAAGCGCAGTACGAGGGCGGCAAACTCGTGCCGCTGCGCGGCCGCAGCAAGCTGGCCTACGCGTATCCGTGGCTGCCGCGAAAATTCCCGACCTACAAGGCGTTCGCCAACGCGTCGCTCGCCGACATCTTCGGCGCCGACAAGCTCGCCGCCGCGCACAAGCTCACCGCGACCGAACTGCAGAGTGGCGTGTTCGTGCAGCAGTCCGACGGCATGTTCCGCTTCCAGCCGCTGCCGCGTGACGCGCAGATCGCCCCGATCAACGCGATCGTGGCGCGCGACCTCGACGGCGACGGCCTGCTCGACCTGCTCTGCGTCGGCAACGACTTCGGCCCCGAGCCGACCACCGGACGCTTCGACGGCGGCCTGGGCGTCGTGCTCAAGGGCGACGGCAAGGGTAACTTCACCGCCATGCTGCCCGCGCAGTCCGGCCTCTCCGTCCCCGGCGAGGCCCGCGCCGCGCTCGCGATCCCGACCGCCCACGGCGTACGCGTCGCCGTCGCCTGCAACCAGGGCCCGCTGCTCCTCTTTGAGCGGAAGTGACGGGAATCGAACGCCGGGCTCACCCGGCGTTCGACCCGACGGGTTGTGCTTCGCCGGGTGATTGAGGGCTTGCGGGTATGAAGGCCGCGAGCCTTGCTTTGGGCGGGCCAAGATCACGTTCCTCCATGCGAAGTGTTGTGCAAACCATCGGTCTGGTCCTCGGGGGCGCCCTGATTTTCGCCGCGGGTTTGGCTGCGGGCCGCGCCGTCCGGCCGGAATCGACGCCACCGCCGGTCGCCGGCCTCAACGCACTGCAGCAAAGAACGGTGCCGATTTTGCCTGCGGCCCGCAGTGCGGACGCGACCCGGAGCGCGGCGAACGGCGCCGGGGATGTCACCACCGAGACGGCGCCGGTGTCGCAGCAGGCCATGGCGCGGCTCCAGCGACTCGTGGAGCTCAACCGGAAGCTTTCCTCCAAACTCAAGTTTACGGTGATGGAGCCGTTCTCGCTTAAATTGAACGAGGATTTTGTCCGGGCCTTCGACGTCACGCCGGGCGAGCGTCGCACCCTCGAGGCCATGCTGGAGAAGACCCGGGCGGACTTGGACCGGGCCGAGCTGGCCCAGGCTCGGATTGAACCGCAGGCCGACGGCACTTTCACGATTTCGATCGCTGCATTTCCGCAAGAGGGCGGACGCATCCTCGATCGCCTGGTTGAGGATTTCGGAAACACCATGGGCCCGCAGCGCGCGGATTTCCTGCGGGAAATGAACTTGCTCGGGGAGGAGGGATTCTCGTTTGACGGTTTCGGGACGCGCACCACGAAGGTCCAGCTCCAGCCGGCATCTTCCGCCAGTGCGAATTCCTGGTCGATCCACTTGGACGAGGCTACGGGAGCGTATAACGAGGAGGGGCGCATGAACCTCGCGCGCTTCCGGGAAAAATTTCCGCTGGTGTACGAGAAAATGCGCGCTGAAGGCCGGTTGCCGGCAACGCCTGGTCCCTGAAGCGATTTGCCGCATCCGATGTCGCCCTCATCCCGATTCCTGTCCCTGGTGCTCGCAAGCGCGTTGCTCTTCGGGGTGGGTTTCGTTTGCGGGCGCAGTTCCGGCCCGACAAAGCCGATTCAGTCGGCGACAGCCCAGGACGCAGGGCGGCCGGGCGGGATGTCGGGCGGCGTGGCCGGCGTTCAATCGACCGAGCCGCGCAAAATTGCCCTGGAACCGCCGCGTGATCCCGACAGCCCGCTGGCGTCGTTGCAGGCGGTGTTGGAACTAAACCGGCGGGCGACCCGGCCGCTGTTTTCCTTCTCCATTTCCCGAGGCAATCAACTGAATGACGATTTCTGCGTGGCCTTTGCGGTCACCGAGACCGAGAAAGCGGCGCTGAAAGCCGCGTTTGCGGCCACCAAAGCCGGCATCAGTCGCATCGAAGCCGACCTGGCCCGCATCGAACCGCGGTCCGATGGGGGATTTACGATTTCAATTCCGCCGTACCCGCGGGAAGGCGGCGAACTCTACGACCGGTTCGTCGCGACGGTCCAAGCGACCTTGGGACCCGAGCGGTCCGCCTACATGCAGGAGATGCATCTCCTCGATACGGAACGCTTCTTTGACCAAGGTCAGTTCGGCTTGCTGGAAACCAAATTCGAAATCCGGCCGCCGGAGTCGCCGGTGAAAGGCGGCAATTGGTCCACGGGTCTCGATCCGCAGAAGAAAATGGTGATGCGCACCGGAGAGTTGGATCGGCGCGCCTTGCAGGATTTGTTTCCGCTGCTCTACGCCAGGTTGCCGTCGGGCGGCGCTGCCGTGCCCGGAAAACCGTGAGGGTTTGTATCCGTGTGATCGGTGCAATCCGTGGTTAAAAACTGCCTTGGACTGAACGTTGTGAATCGTCCGGCCCTTGCCATGGCTCGTCAGTGTTAAATCGGGCGACCGGCGCCTGCTGCCATTGACCACATCTGATACGGACCGCATTTTTCGCACGATGCAGCGGCTGAAAAGATTCCTCACGCCCCAGTTCTTCGGCTGGCTGGCCATCGGCGTGGTTTGCGCGGGTCTCGGGCTCGGCCTGCTGAAGGTGATGGTGGGCATCCTTGGCTGGCCCTACGCGCTGGCCACGCTGGCGGTGACCGAGATTTGCACGGTCGTGAACTTTCTCGCCGTGGATCGCTGGGTGTTCGGCCACGCGCGGCCCGCGTGGAAGCGGGTGGGGCAGTATCACGTCGCGAATGCCGCGGGCTTTCTGATCGGGTGGGGCGCCTCGAATGCGCTCCACTGGATCGGCGTGCATTACCTGCTCGCCTCTCTGCTGGGCACCTTCCTGTCCTCGGGCTTCGGTCTCCTCACGAATTTCCTCTGGGTCTGGCGCAAACCGAGCCAGGAGAGTTAACCGCCAGCTGTCGCCAGGCCGATGGCTGGCAGGCAGAGGAGTCTGGCAACCGAACCGGAGTGGCCGCGAAGCGTCACGAAAAGCCACGAAAAAAACTGCTCCTTTTTGCGCGTTTTTGTGACTTTTTGTGGCCACACGGTTCGATGTCTTGGAAGAAACCAAGGCTCGCCTCGCTGCTTTCCCAGACTCTAATTCCGGCATGCTTTCCCGTGTCCCGTTGCTTGCTGCGTGTATGCTGGTCCTGGCTGTGTCGGCCTTTGCGGCGGATAATTCCGCGCTCGCGGCTTCCCCCTCGGCTTTTGTCCGCGCCCAGGCGACCAGCACGGTGCAGTGGCATCCCTGGAGCGACGCCTCGCTGGCGGCCGCGCAAAAGTCGGGCCGCGCGATCTATGTTTTCATCGGGTCGCCGTTGAGCGAGCTGACGCGCGCGACGATCAACCAGACGTTCGCGCAGCCGAAGACCGTGGCGTGGCTGAACGAGAATTTCTACAGCATCATCGTCGATGCCGATGCGCAGCCGGATGTCGCGGCCTACGCGCAACATTATCTCCGCAACATCAAGCAACTCCGTGGCCTGCCGGCGCACCTCTGGCTTACGTCGGAGCTGCGGATCTACGATGGTGCGAATTACCTCCCGCCCTCGGAAGAGTGGGGCAAGCCCGGCTTCCTCAAGGCCGCGCGCAGCGCGCTCGAGGTCTGGCAGGCCGGCCCCGGCCGCGCGCAGGCGCTCGCCGCCGAGGCGATCGACCTGATGAAGATGCCGCCGCTCGAAGGCTCGGGCCCGGTCGACGCGACCGCCAAGCTCGACGCCGCGGCCAAGGCCTGGGTGGCCACGATCGATCCGGTGAACGGCGGTTTCGGCGGTGCCCCGAAGCAACCCGAGCCCGAGCTCATCCGTTTCCTGCTCACCCGTTCCGACGCGGCCAGCCGCGACGCCGCGATCAACGCCGCGCGCGCGATGGTGAAAGGCGCGCTCCGCGATCCCGTCGACGGCGGCTTCTACCGCCGCTGCATCGACGAGGCTTGGAAGGAACCGTATCACCAGAAGACACTCCTCGATCAGGCGCGCATCGCGCTCGCGCTGTTCGATGCCGCCGACGCGGCGAAGGACGAGTCGCTGCGCAAGGCTGGCGTTGGTGCGCTGGATTTTGTGCTGAAAGAGCTGAAGAAAGTGGACGGTTCGTTTGCGCTCGCGCTTGACGGGACGCTTGAGGAAAACACAGATCCGGCGAAACGCCCGGCTTTCGTCAAGGTCGGCGCTGTCAGCACCGTGGCCCAAGGCTTGTTGATTGTGGCGTTGAAGCGCAGCGGTGAGAAACGGTTCCAGCAACTGGCTGGCAACTTGTTTCAGAAATTGCCCTGCGATTCGTACAGCCTCGCTTCAAGGGTTGTCTGGCCGGTTCATTCGAGCGAATCGCCGAGCAACTCGGTGATAGCTAACCCAACTTATGCGACCGAATCGACAACTACGCTGACGGCGGCAGATTGTCTAAGCGCCATGTGGGCGGACAAGGCACTTACTGGAAGTTCAGGTTCCGTTTACGGCGAAATGGCCGAAGGTAACTATTACTTCGATTCGATGACCGGGGTTTATCAGGCATCACCTAAAAAATTACCGGTGGGCATCGCCCTGCGCGTGCCGACATCCGGTGACACCCCCTCCGCCGAAGTGCTCGCCTTGCTGGCAGGCGTGGACGCCAAGACCGCGACGCTGATCCGCCGCGGCCTGCTCTCCGCGATCGAATACGACGAGCAGCCGCCCGGCGACGTGTTGCTGGGACTGGCCACGAAGTGAGCAAGCCACACACCCCGTCACTGCGTGCCACCCCTCTTCATAGAGGGGATCCAAGTCGTCCGCCAACGAAGTCCCCTCTATCAAGAGGGGTGCCCGACAGGGCGGGGTGTGTTTCTGCGAGTTGCTAAAAATGCCCGCGCCCAAAGCCTACGTCTACATCCTCCGCTGCGGTGACGGCACGCTCTACATCGGCACCGCGCGCGACATCGCTGCCCGCCTCGCCCAACACGCCGCCGGCAAGGGCGCCAAATACACCCGCTCGCGTGGCCCGCTCGAATTGGTTTTCCAGGAAGGCCCGATGACCGTCAGCCGCGCCCTGCGTCGCGAGCACCAGCTCAAGCAGCTGACACGGAAACAGAAATTTGCGTTCATCGCGGGTGAGCTCGAGGTGAAGCTGCTGCGCCGGAAAAAGAAGTAACCAAGACCTCCTGTACCGTCATTCTGAGCCGCGCGAAGGATCCAAGCGGGCGCGGGCAGGTTAGCGTTACTCGGTTGGATCCTTCGCGCGGCTCAGGATGACAGCAGATGGAAGCCCTCCGTTGTCTCCGTTCCCTCCTGTAAGGTCGGTATCGGTTCGGGTTACGGAATCTCGATCACCTGCGTCCCGCCCTTCAGCGATACCGTTCTTCCTTCCCACACGAACTTCCCTCCGACGTCCGCCGGCAGCGTGATCTCCGCCTTCACACCGGCTGAGCCGACGCGCTGGAGTTTGACCACGATCTCGCCAGCCGGATGCGGCACCTTGCCCTCGGCGTGTTGCAGCGGACCAAGGCGCGGCTCGATGCGTACGGTGGCAAAGCCGGGTGAGTCGGGCTCGATGCCACAGACGGTCGCCAGCAATTCATAGAGCGGCGAAGCGCTCCACGCATGGCAGTCGGAACGCGTGCCCTTGAAGATTTCCGGAAAGGTCGTGAAACCCTGCGCGATCATGTCATGCCAGGGCTGGAGGCGTGCGACATACTCGTCGCCAAGCCCGGCCTGCTTCATCGCGCGCAGGAGATAGAAGCTGAAGTACGCACTGGCCGGCACGAGCGTCTTGTCGTCCGCCACGCGCTGCATCAGGTCACGCGCAGCGCTGTCTTGGATGGCACCTGAAAGCACCGCAAAGGTGTTGGCGTGCTGGCTGAAGTTCCTCTTGGCCGGGGTGTCGGCGTAGAGCTTCTTCTCCGCATCCCAGCATTTCGCGGTCACGGTCTTCTTCAGCTGTGCGGCGAGCTGGGCGTAGTGGGTCGCTTCCTCGTGCTGCTCGCAGGCGCCGAAAAGCTCCGCGGCATGATCGAGCGTGTAGGCGAGCTGGAGCGTGATAACCGCCGAGCCGCCCTCGCGACCGCCGGGCGGCACGCCGCCGAGTGCGAGCACGGGATCGACGGGCCAGCTCTTGTCGCTCGTCCAGTCCACGAACGGCCAGTAGGGCAGGGCGCCGAGCAGGCCGGTGGCCGCATCAAGGTGGCGCTCGTACCACGCGAGCACGTCGTGCACGCCGGTCAGGCGGGCTTTCACGAAGGCGTCGTCGACGCGGTGACGCCAGTAGTCGTGGACCATATCGATCCAGAACAACGAGAACGTCGGGATGAGCTGCGGGCTGGCCGATGGGTAGCGGCTCTGCGTGATGCCTTCGGGCAGGCGCGAGCGGTCGTAGAGCTCGACGGCGTTGCGCATCAGGCGGTCGTCACCGGCAACGTAGAGCGAGACCAACGCCTGGATGCGGGTGTCACCGACATACTGCAGCTGCTCGAAGTAAGGACAATCGAAGTAGGTGTCGTTCGCGCACAGGCGCGCCGTGCGCCAGCCGACTTCCCAGAGTTTCGTCATGCGTTGATCGTCGCAGGTGAACGAGCCCTTCTCGGTGAATGGATAGCCGGTGAAGACGCCGTGGAAGTCCTGCACCGTGAGCGGTTCGTCGCCGGTTTCGAAACGCAGCTGCACGTAGCGGAAGGTGCGGAACTCGTCGGGCGCGAACACGCGGTCCGCGCCGCCGTCGGGTTTGAATTCATCGCCCACGCCGACGACCTGCCGGTTCTCGGTGTCGTTGCGGTCGCCTTTGCGCATCTTGTCGTCGACCATCGCCTCGCCGTAGCTGAGCCGCACCCGCGCGCCTTTGCCGCCGGAGACTTTCCGCTGCGGAAAAGCGTTGGTCAGGAAACCCTGGTCGAGGAGCAGCGAAGCTTCGGTGTGCGGCGGCACCGTGAACGGCGCGAAACCGGGCGCGAAGGTCGGGCTCAGGGTGATGTTGGTCGCGCGACGCACGCCGGGCTGGCGCAGCGGGGTCTCTTCCATCAGCGGGAGATTGCGCGGGTTGAGCCAGGTCATGTCCTCGGACCCGAAGCCGGCCGGGTTGCCGCGATCGAGTTGCTTGGCGGATTTCCACGCAGCGTCGGCGAAATCCGGTTTCTCCCAATCCCACGGGTAGGCATTGCCGTCGAAACTCTCGCCCGGCCCGATTGCGAAATACGTGTGCAGCTTGCCGCGGTCGTCGGTGAACGGCTGCGTGGCCGTGTCGTACCAAGCCTTCCAGGTGTTGTTGGTGTCGGCGACGCGCTCGGCAGCGGTGTCGCCTTGCAGGATGAAACCGAGCCGCCGCCCCATGCTCGAGAGCGGGCCGCCGTCGCCGTAGCTGCGGACGCGCGCTGTGATCACGTTGGTGCCCGCCTGCAGGAATGGAGCGAGATCCACGCTCTCATAACGCCACAACGGTGCCGCGCTCCACTGCGGACCGAAGACGACCGGCTGGCCGTTCACCTTGAGCCGGTAGCGGGCATCGCCGCTCACGTGGACAACGAACTTCGCCGGTTTGGCCGGCAGCTCGAGCGTCTTGCGCAAGAGCACGACCGCATAGTCCGCGCGCGGCGCATCGGCGGTGGTAATCCATCGTGCCGGCCACGGTGCCCGGCGCAGGTCGGAATCCGCGGACGGGACGGGCAGGCCGCTCTGCCCGAACAACGAGGCAACCACCGACAGCAACGCGACGAAGACGGGGTAACGTAAGCGCATGGCGCACTATCGTGCGCCAACTTTGAGCGTTCAACGCTCAACATCAAACGTCCAAGCAATCTAACCTTGCAGGAGGTGACAGAGGAAACGGAGTCAGGTCTTCGGTCTCTCCGTGGTCTCCTGTAAGGTCGGTATGTATCAGCTTTGGAAACAGGCTCGCCACTGATGAGAAACACCTGCCTCCTTGGCGACATCATCGGCATGAAGAACAACTGGACGAGAGCCATGGGCGATCCCGCCGTTTTTGCCGACGAAGTTGCCGCGCTCACGGATCGTTTTCTCGCCCGCGTCGGAGCGCAGGAAAACAGTCTCCGGTTGTTGCGGGAATTCGTGGAGCAAGGGGTGGGCGGAACCTCGGGCGATCCGGAGGTGATGCGTGAGATGATGGGGGCCTTCGCCGTATTTATTAATACCTTTTACGGCTATCGCCTGAAACGCACCTGGTGGTTCGGTTGGAAACTGATTGCGACGAATGGGCGCGATCGATGGGACTTTTTCGACATGTTCTACCGGATGGTCTTCGAAGGCGTGAATCTGGCCGCGGAAGATGAAGGTCTGGCCACGCCTGGCTGACCTGGACGACTGCTCATGCTTATCTTCAACAAAGTCCTGCCTCTTTTCCTCCTGCCGTTCGGCATCGTGTGCCTGCTCGTCGTGCTCGCGCTGGTGTTGAAGAAATGGTGGCCGGCGATCATGGCGTTCGGGCTCTTTTATCTCTGCAGCATTTCGGCGGTGAGCGACCGGCTGATGCGCTTTCTGGAGAGCCGCTATCCCGTGGTGCCGGTGGCGCAGGCGGGCCCGGCGGACGCGGTGGTCGTGCTCGGTGGTATTCTCGGGCCGGCCAACGCGGAGGGCACGATGCCCAACTGGTCCGACTCCGTGGATCGCTTCGAAGCCGGCGTGGCGATCATGCAGGCGGGGCGCGCGGACCGGTTGATCTTCACCGGTGCGCGGCGCTCCTGGCTGGGGCGCGAAACCACCGAAGGCGAGGAGCTGCGCAAGCTGGCCATCGCGCGCGGCGTGCCGGCGGACAAAATTCTCGTGACGCGTTTCATCGACAACACCGCGACCGAGGCGGCTGCGATTGGCGAACGGATGAAAGCCGGGCGTTTGCAGCGCGTGGTGCTCGTCACCACGGCCTGGCACATGCCGCGGGCCGTTTATCTATTCCGCAAGGCCGGCGTGGACTGCCAGCCGTTCCCGGTCGATTTCCACGCCGATCCCACGCGCTCGCTGGAGTGGCTCGATTTCGTGCCGAGCGCCGGCGCCTGGCAGGGCACGGAGACGGCACTGCGCGAAGTGTACGGCTACGCGTTCTACCGTTTGTTTCGTTAGGTGGTCGCCGGTTTCCACACCGGCGACGCGAGCGCGGTGCATGCCTCATCGCCGGTGTGGAAACCGGCGATGAGGCATGCACCGCGCTCGCGTCGCCGGTGTGGAAACCGGCGACCACCCAAGGCATCAGCCTTTTGCGATAGCCAGCGCGTAAACGTTGCCCAGGCCTTCCGCGCGCAACAGACGGGCAATGGCTGCGCTGCGGATTCCGCTCGGACAGGAAAGGGCAATCGGTCCCTGCGTCGCCAGAGCCCGCAGGCGCGGCAGATCGTGCGTCGCCACCTGGAGTCCGTCTGGCTGCGGCTTCTCGCCGTCGGCCACGAGGTGAATCACGCGGGTACCGGCACGGAGCGCATCACCAGAAACCATCAGGTCTTCCGGATCGGGCAGCGCCGGAATGAACGACTTCGGGCTAGCGCCGCACACCGGGCAATCGGCCCGCGCTTCGCGCTGGATCGAGAGCTGGCTGCCGTCGAGCAGGTTGACGAGCCGGCTGTGGCGCGGGGCGTCACCGGCGATGCCAAGGAGGAGCTTGAGCGCCTCGGCGGCCTGCATCACGCCGAGCACGCCGACGGCCGGGGCGAACACCGGCGCGCTGGTGCAATCCGCCGCGACCTCGAATTCCGCCGGGTTGCGGCCGGGCCAGAGGCAGAGCAGGCAGCCGGATACGCCCGGTTGGACGACATCGAGCGTGCCCTCGAAGCGATGCACGGCGGCGGATACCAGCGGCACACCGAGCGCGAGGCAGGCGTCGTGAACCAGAAAGCGCGCGGTGAAATTGTCGGTGCAGTCCAACACGAGCGATTGTCCGCTGACGAGCGCGAGGGCGTTGGCGGCAGTCAGATTGCCGTCGTGGGCGATCACTTCGATCGCCGGGTTGTGCAGCCGCAGGCGGGCCGCGGCTGCGAGCGCTTTGGGCGCGCCGATTTCGGCCGGCGTATAGAGGATCTGGCGATGCAGGTTCGAGCGCTCGACCTTGCCGCCGTCGACGAGGGTGAGCTTCCCGATGCCCGCTCCGGCAAGATAGAGCGCGGCCGGGCAGCCGAGTCCGCCCGCGCCGACCACCAACACGCGCGCGGCCGCCAGCTTAGCCTGGCCGGCCGCACCGACTTCGGGCAGCGAAATCTGGCGGGCATGGTATTCATCGGCGTGATCTGGTGCCGTTGCCTCAGTGGAGCAGTTCACCCATTCGGCGGCGCCGTCAGGATGGTGCTCCTTTTTCCAGACTGGCAGCCGGCGCTTGATCTCCTCGATCACGAGCCGGCAAGCAGCGAAGCCAGCCGCGCGGTGCGCCGAGGCAACGCCGATCCACACCGCGATGTCACCGATGCCCAGCGTGCCGGTGCGGTGCACGCACAGGATTTTTGAGCCCGGATAAATCTGCTCCGCCTCGCTGACGAGCGCCTCGCCTTCGTGGAGAGCCATTTCGTCGAAGGCTTCGTATTCGAGCTTAGTCACTGGCTTGCCGAGATGGTGGTTGCGCACACGGCCTTCGAACACCGTCAGCGCGCCAGTCTCGGCCGCGTCGAGACGGGTGCGCAGGGCGGCGGGATCAATGGGGATGGAAGTGAGTTCGAACATGTCAGCGGGTACGCCGATCAACACACCCCGTCGCTGCGCGCCACCCCTCTTGATAGAGGGGATTTCTGCAGCCGCCGTCCCCTCTATGAAGAGGGGTGCCCGAAGGGCGGGGTGTGTGGGAAATGTGCGTCATCATGCTCACCCTCCCGCGATCGGCGGAATGAAGACGACGCGGTCACCGGCTTGCAGCGGCGCGTCCATTGCGGCGTAGCGCTCGTTGATCGAGACCTTCAGTAGATGCGGAGGGAAAGTGAGCCCGGGGTAGCGTTGTTGCAGCTCGCCATAGAGCGCGGCGGCATCGCGAGCGGCGGAATTCACTTCCACCGTCGAACACCCGGCCTGCTCGCGGAGCACGGCGAAGAAGCGGACGTGAATGGAACGGGAAGGCATCGAAAAACAGTTAACCACTAATGATCACTAAGAACTCACTAATCTGATGCATTAGTGTCCCATCAGTGTGGATTAGTGGTGCCAAGGTTTGGTTCATCCGCCGATCTCGGACATGCCCCGCGCCGCCGGGATCAAATGCTGCTCCAAACCATGGCCCCATGGTTTTTCGAACACGGCCTGGCGGATCGCCGCGCTGAGCGTGGCGTCGTCGGCGCCGCCGCGCAGCAGCGGGCGCAGGTCGACTTCGCTGTCGCGCAATAGGCAGAGGCGCAGCACGCCGTCGGCGGTCAGACGCAGGCGATTGCAGTCGGCGCAGAAGGGTTTGGAGACCGGGCTGATGAAGCCCACGCTGCCGCGTCCGCCGGGCAGGCGATACAGGCGCGCCTCGCCGTCGAGCTTGCCGCCGTTCACGAGTTCGAGCGGGCCGAAGGTGCGCGTGAGCAGCGCGATGAGCTCGTCCTCGCTGACCATGCCTTCCTGCTGGAACTTCGCGTTGTTGCCGAAGGGCATTTGCTCGATGAAGCGCACCTGCCAGTCCTGGTCCTGCGTGAGGCGCGAGAGTTCGATCACATCCTCGTCGAGCGTGAGCCCGCGGCAGACGACGGCGTTGAGCTTGATGTGCAGGCCGGCGCGCTTCGCGGCGTCGAGTCCGGCGCGGACGTCGCGCAGGTTGCCCCAGCGCGTCAGCTGGCGGAAGCGCGCCTCGTCGAGGCTGTCGATGGAGATGTTGACCGTCTGCAGGCCGGCGTCGCGCAGCGGCTGCGCGAGCTGGTCGAGCAGCACGCCATTGGTCGTCAGGCCGATCTTGGTGATGCCGGGCGTCGCGGTGGCGTGGCGCACGAGGTTCACGAGTCCCGGACGCAGCGTGGGCTCGCCGCCGGTGAAGCGGATTTTCCGGAAACCGATCTCGCCGAAGATCGTGATCAGGCGCCGCAGCTCGTCATCGCTCAGCAGCTCGTGCCGCGGCCGGAAGGTCATGTGCTCCGGCATGCAATAGACGCACCGCAGGTTGCACGCATCCGTCAGGGAGATGCGCAGGTAGTCGATGTCGCGGTTGTAGCGGTCGAGTGGCATGGCGTCGGGCGTCAGGTGGAGGGCTGGCGCAATACGTAGTGCGGCGCTGAGGAAAGGGCAAACAGCTCGGAGGTCAGGCCTTTTCGAACGATGCGGCCGCGCTCCAGCACGAGGGCTTCGCGGCAGAGGGCGACGACCTCGTCGGCGGAATGGGTGACGTAGAGCATCGGCAGCGCGAATTCGTCGCGGACGCGGAGCAGGTAGGGCAGCAGGCGTTCGCGCAGCGGGAGGTCGAGGCTGGCGAGCGGTTCGTCGAGGAGCAGCAGGCGCGGGGCGGCGAGGAGGGCGCGGCCCAGGGCGACGCGTTGCTTTTCGCCGGCGGAAAGGGTGGCGGGTGAACGGTCGGCGAGGGCGGCGATCTCCAGCACCTCGGTGACATGCTCGAAGGTCAGGCCGGCGGGCCGGGACGCACCGGGTTTGAAGCCATAGAGGAGGTTGGCGCGGACGGAGAGATGCGGGAAAAGCGCGCCATCCTGCGGGACGTAGCCGATGGCGCGGTGCTCCGGCGGAGTGAATGCACGGGTGCTTGCGTCGCCGAGAACCTCGCCGTCCACGACCACGCGGCCGGCGGTCGGACGGCGCAGGCCGGCGACCAGTTCGAGCAGGGAAGTCTTGCCCGAACCGGAAGGGCCGAAGATCGCGGTCATGCGCGCTGCGAGCACGACATCGACCTCAAGCGTGAAGTGCGCTAACGGCAGGCGAAGGTTGGAGAGTTCGATGCTCATGCGCGACGCCTCCGGAGGTACCATTCGCCGAACCAGACGGCGGCGAAGGCGATCGCCACCGACACGGCGAGCAGCTGCAGCGCTTCGCTATCGCGATTGAGCTGCACGAGATGATAGATCGAAAGGGACAGCGTCGCAGTCTGGCCCGGGATGTAGCCGGCCACCATGATGGTCGCGCCGAACTCACCGAGCGCGCGGGCGAAGGCCAGTACGGTGCCGGCGACGAGTCCGCGGGCGGCCAACGGCAGCGTGACGCTGAAAAAGACCCGCAGCGGGCTGGCGCCGAGCGTGCGCGCCACCTGTTCGAGGCGTGGGTTCACGCCTTCGAAGGCGACGCGCGCAGCGCGGGCGAGGAGCGGAAACGACATTACCGCCGTGGCGAGCACGACGCCACGCCAGGTGAAGACGATCTGACAGGAAGGGTGAGCAGTCAGCCAGTCACCGAGCGGCCCGCGGCGGCCAAACAATTTCAGCAGCAACAGGCCGGTGGCGACCGGTGGCATGACCAGTGGCAGCGCGACGAGGGTTTCAACGAACGACTTGCCGCGCCACTCCCGGCGGGCGAGCAGCCAGCCGAGCCCGAGTCCGAGGGGCAGGTTCAGCAGCGTGCTGAGTGCAGCGACCCCGAGGGTGAACCACGTGATCTGCCAGGCTTCGGACATCAGGGCAGGACACCGAAGCCGTATTTTTCAAATACCGCCTTGGCTTCGGACGAAGCCAGGTAAGCGGCGAACTTGGCGGCGGCCTCCGCCTGCTTCGTATCCTTCACGAGTGCGAGCGGGTAGGAAATCTTCGGGCCCTCGGCGGCGGAAATTTCCACGGCGACGTGCACTTTTTTGGAAATCAGGGCGTCAGTCTTGTAGACGATGCCGGCATCGACGTTGGCCGACTCGACCGCGGCGAGACAGGCGCGGACGTTTTCGGTCGCGATGACCTTCGGGGAAATTTTATCCCAGAGGCCAAGCTTCTGGAGATAGGCCTTGGCGTAAACGCCGGCGGGGACGGTGCCCGGTTCGGCCAGGGCGAGCTTGGCGACGGCGGGCTCCGCGAGATCGCCGGCGCCATGCAGAGCCAGTTTGCTGTCGGCGGGGACGACGACCACCAGCGTGTTCGAAAGCAGGCTGTGGCGGCTGGCGGCGACGATGAGGCCGGCCTTGGCGAGATCGTCCATCTTCGCCTCGTCGGCGGAGAAGAAAACGTCGGCCGGCGCGCCTTCCTTGATCTGGCGGGCGAGCACGCTCGAGGCGGCGAGGTTGAGTTTCAGTTTGTCGCCGGAAGTGGGCTCATACTTTGCCGCGATTTCCTTGAGCGCGTCGGAAAGGCTGGCGGCAGCGAAGACATTCAGTTCCGCGGCGCGGGCGGAAAGCGCCAGCGCGGCGGCAAGAAGCAGCGCGGAGAGGCGGCGGATGTTCATGGTGGTCAGGGATGAGATTGGCGCGGCGCGACGGCGCCGACGGTGACGAGTTCAAGGGAAACGACATTGCGGACCCAGCGCGCGGCGAATTGGTCGCCCGGCACGACGAGGCGGAGCGGGCCGTAGCGTTCACTAAGCACGGCGCCATCCTCATGGTCGCAGAGCAGGGCCGGCTTGTTGCCGTAACCCGGATCGAGTTCGGCCAGCGAGAAGACCACGGCGTAACCATCGGACGCACGGATCAGCACGGCCCGCTGCTGGCCGGCACCCCGGATGTCCTTGCCCGTGGGCGCGCCGAGACGCGCAAGCAGTTCGCGCACGGAGACGCCGGCGTATTTGTGCTCGGCCTTGGCATGCGGGTCGGCCGCGGTGAGCTCGGTGCGGGGCAGGGCGGCGAACTCTTCCGCGGTGAAGGAAACCTGTTTGTCCTCCGTACGGATGGTCAGCCACGGGTCGGCGGCGAAGCCGGCAAGGGCGGTGGCAAGAAACAGGGCCAGGCGGAACGCGATGCGCATCGGACGACATCGGATGCGGAGCGTTATATTTAGTCAAATATAACGATGGTCGAAGGACGTGCCTCTCTACACACCCCGCCCTTTGGGCACCCCTCTTCATAAAGGGGACTTCGGCTACGAGGTTTGGATCCCCTCAATGAAGAGGGGTGGCACACCGCGCCGGGGTGTGTTCAGCGCAGGAGCTTCTGCAGCGCTTTCCAATCTGCCGCTGTCGCCTCCTCGCACGCGGCTTCCATGCGCTGGTAGAGTTGCAGCACTTGTTCGCCGAGCGGCGTCAGCTCCGCGCCGCCGCCGCTGCCGCCACCGCGGGTGCGGGTGACGAGCGGGCCGGTGAAGAGGGTATTCATCTCGCGCACGAGGCTCCAGGCGCGCGGGTAGGACATGCCGATTTCCTGGGCGGCGGTGCGGATCGAGCCGGTGGCAGCAATGTACTCGAGCAACTCCGCCTTGCCTGGACCGAACGGCGGCTTGCCGGTCTGCACGATGCGCAGACGCGGCACGAGCGCGGGACCGGAGCGCGGCTTGGGCATCAGGGAGCGGACGGAGTCAGCTTCGGACGGAAGCCGGCGATGTGGTCGAGGCACTCGGCGATGGCGGGCGTCAGCAGCGGCAGGCATTCGCCGATCGCACGCGGCCGGCCGGGCAGGTTGATGATGAGGGATTTTCCGCGCACACCTGCGGTGGCGCGGGAGAGGATCGCGGTCTTCACCTTGGCGTAGCTCTGCATGCGCATGACTTCGCCGAAACCCGGCAGCTCGCGCTCGAGCACGGCCTTCGTGGCCTCGGGCGTGACGTCGCGCGGCGCCGGACCGGTGCCGCCGGTGGTGATGATGAGCGAGCATTGCTCGACATCGGCCAGGCGAATCAGCGCGGCCTCGATCTGGGTGCGTTCGTCCGGTAAAAGGATGCGCTGCCACTCGAGCGGCTCGGCGAAATGCGTGGCGACGAGGCGTTCGATCTCTGGCCCGCTCTCGTCGGCATAGACGCCGTTCGCGGCGCGGTCGCTCAGGGTGACGCGGGCTACTTTCATGAAGAAAACAAGCGAACCACGAATGAACACGAATGGACACGAAAGTCCGAATCAATGGATTCGTGCCGATTCGTGTTCATTCGTGGTTTGTCAGGCCTTGGTTTTCTCCACCACGCGCACGCCGCCGATCGACATCGTTTTGTCCACGGCCTTGCACATGTCGTAGAGCGTGAGCGCGGCGACGGAGACGGCGGTGAGGGCTTCCATTTCCACGCCGGTCTTGCCGGTGAGCGCAGCGGTGGCGCGGATGGCGATGCCGTCGGGCTCGACCTTGAACTCGACGTCGACGTGGCTGAGCGCCAGCGGGTGGCAGAGCGGAATGAGCTGCGCGGTGTTTTTCGCGGCCTGGATGCCGGCGATCTTGGCGACGGTGAGAACATCGCCCTTCGGGAGCGCCTGGGCCTTGAGCAGTTTGATCGTGGCAGGCGCGCAGGTGAGCCGGCCTTCGGCCACGGCGCGACGCGACTGGTCGGGTTTGGCGCCCACATCCACCATGCGGGCACCGCCATCGGCAGCCACATGGGACAGGGATTTGGACTTCGCGCTCATGGGGACATCAGAAGCGGAAGGAGGGGCCACAAAAAGCACAAAAGCGCAAAAAGCAGCAGATCGGAGCCTGTAGCGGCGCTCTATGAGCGCCGCGCCGCGAGCGTCGGCGGTCACAGGCCGCCGCTACAGAATTATGGACAAGGGATGAATTCGACCGACGGGGCGAGATGGGTTGAGCCCAGATCCAGCAATGCGTTGGCGCCGACCAATCCGCTGCTGTCGCCCGAGCTGGCGAGCGGCAGCGGGGTGAGTTCGTGGGCGCCGTTCACGATCATGGCGCGACACGGCCAGAACGTGCGGCGGGCGTCAGGTGGCGGCAGCTTGCTGTCGGCGGCGAGGCGACCGGCGAGCCGCGGGGGCGCGGCGTCGACCCCGGTCTGGAGCTTGCGCAGCGCGGGCGCGACAAAGAGATGGAACGTGACCCAGTGCGAAACCGGGTTGCCGGGCAGCGCGAAGGCGATCTGGTTGCCGCGGCTGGCGAAGACGAGCGGCTTGCCCGGGCGCAGGTTGATCTGGTCGAAGTGAAGTTCGTAGCCGAGCGCCTGCAGCAGCGGACGGGCGAAGTCGTGGTCGCCCACGCTGGCGCCGCCGGAAATCAGGAGCACGTCGTGTGCGGCGAAGGCCGCGACCGCTTCCTGCGCGGCGGCGAGCGTGTCGCCGACGTGGGTGTGCCCGGCCAGCACGCCGCCGTGGCCCGCGAGCAGCGCGGCCACGAGCGTGGAGTTGCTGTCGCGAATCTGTGCACCGGTTGGCGCACGATGCGGAGCGATGAGCTCGTTGCCGGTGACGAGGTGAACGTAGCGCGGTGCGCGGGTGACCTCGGGTTGGGTCACGCCGGCCGAAGCGAGGGCCGCGAGTTCTGCGGGGCCGAGCAGTGTGCCGGCAGGTACTACGACATCGCCCGCCCGGCGGTTTTCGCCGCGCCGGCGGATGAAGGTCGGTCCGGCCGGTTTGTTCGTAATACGAACAATCGCGTCCTCGCGGGTGACATCCTCCTGTTTGATCACGCAGTCGGCGCCGGCGGGAACAGGCGCGCCGGTGAAGATGCGGACGCATTCGCCGGCACCGAGCGCACCGGTGAAGGCTGCGCCGGCCTGGGCGTGACCGATCACGCGCAACGGCTGGCCGAGGTCGGCGTGGCGCGCGGCGTAACCGTCCATCGCCGAGGCATCGAACGGCGGCGAGTCGGCATCCGCTTGGGCGGCGCCCCGCAGGACGCGACCCAACGCCGCGGACAAAGTGACCGACTCGGAGGGCAATTGCCTCGTCCGCGCGAGCACGATGCCCAGGGCGTCGTCGGTCGGAATCATGCCGGCTTTTTCTTCGAGCGTTTGGCCGGCGCGCGCTTGGGCGCGGCGGGCGCGGTTACGACGAACGGTGTGTACATCGCGGCGAATTTGCGGGGGAAACGTCCGGCGAGCTGGACGCCTTCGTCGACCGATTCCTGTTTCCGCACCTGGCCGGCGGCGTGCAGTTTGGAAATGATGTCGTAGCGGTGGTGCGGGATGAGCAGCTCGACGGATTCCTGGTCGTCGACCGCGAGCTCTTCGCAGCGCGCGAGCAGGCGCGGCAGGCCCTCGCCGCTGTGGACGCTGATGAAGAGCGCGTCCGGATGCTGCGCCTTGAGCAGGGCGAGCGTCTTGGGCTCGGTGGCGTCGATCTTGTTGAAGACCGTGATCATCGGCTTGTCGCCGGCGCCGAGTTCGTCGAGCACCGCCATCGTCGTCGCGTAGTGCTGGTCGACGTTGGGATTGGTGGCGTCGAGCACGTGGATGAGGAATTCGGAAACGACGACCTCTTCAAGCGTGGCCTTGAATGCCTCGACGAGACGGTGGGGCAGGCGGCGGATAAAACCGACGGTGTCGGTCATGAGCAGCGTGCGGCCGTCCGGCAGCTCGAGCTGGCGCGTGGTCGGGTCGAGCGTGGCGAAGAGTTTGTCGGCGGCGAGGACGGCGGCGCCGGTGAGCTTGTTGAGCAGCGAAGATTTGCCGGCGTTGGTGTAGCCGACGATCGCGGCACCCGGGACGGGCGTGCGCATGCGGCGGCGGCGCTGGGTGGCGCGCTGCGACATGACGGTTTCGATCTCGGCCTTCAGGCGCGTGATGCGGTCGCGCACGATGCGGCGATCCTGCTCGAGCTGGGTTTCGCCTTCGCCGCCCATGGCGCCTTTGCCGCGCTGGCGGGACAAGTGGGTCCACGCGCGCGTCAGGCGCGGCAGCGAGTACTCCATGCGGGCGAGGGCGACCTGCAGCACGGCTTCGCGCGTCTGGGCGCGGTCGGCGAAAATTTCGAGAATGACTTCCTGGCGGTCGATGACGGCGAGGCCGGACTCCTCTTCCCAATTGCGCTGTTGGACGGGGGAGAGCTCCTCGTCGATCACGATGAGATCGGCGCCGCCCTCCTTGGCCTGCGCCATGAGTTCGGCGGCCTTGCCGGAGCCGATGAGGAACTTCGGCTGCTGGCGGTCGCGCAGCGTGACGAGCACGGCGTCCACGATGGCGATGCCGAGGTTTTCCACCAGCTCCTGGAGCTCCGCGAGCAATTCGGCGCCTTCGCCGGGTTGCATGTCGGGCGTTTGCACGCCCACGAGCAGGGCGCGGGAGACTTTCTTTTCGTCGGTGAGGAAATCGGCCATTGGTCAGAGACAACGGGATGAAGGCTGGGAGTCAAATGTAGGGTCGGCGCTTGCGCCGACCTCATGCGAGAGGTCGGACCAAGGTCCGACCCTACATCAGGGCAACGGTTCGCCGGCCAGCACCCGCTGCGCGCGCTCGCGGTCGAGTTCGCTTTCCCAAGCGGAGACCGCGATCACGGCGACGCCGTTGCCGATGAGGTTGGTGATGGCGCGGCCCTCGGACATGAAGCGATCGATGCCGATGATGAGCGAGAGGCCGCTGGAGGGAATGGCGTGAGTGGCTTCGAGCGTGGTGGAGAGCGTGACGAATCCCCCGCCCGTGACGGCCGCCGCTCCCTTCGAAGTGAGCAACAGGATCCCGATGACGCCGAGTTGCTGCCACACGGTCAGCGGCGTGTCGGTGGCCTGGGCGATGAAAATCGCGGCCATCGTCAGGTAGATGCAAGTGCCGTCGAGGTTGAAGGAATAGCCCGTGGGCAGCACGAGGCCGACGACCGATTTCGCGCAGCCGAGGTTTTCCAGCTTGGTGTACATGCCGGGCAGCGCCGACTCGGAGGACGACGTGCCGAGTACGAGGAGGATTTCATCACGGATGTAGCGCAGGTAACGCCAGAGGCTGAAGCCGGCGAGACGCAGTACGCTGCCGAGCACGACAACAATGAACACCGCCATTGTGATGTAGACACTGAGCATGAGCTTCGCGAGCGAGGTGAGGGAACTGAGGCCGTACTTGCCCACGGTGTACGCCATCGCGCCGAAGGCGGCGAGGGGAGCCAGTTTCATCAGGATGCCGACGATGCGCATGAGCAGCTTGAGCAACACCTCGAGCAGATCGACCGCGGGCTTGGCCTTGTCGCCGAGCTGGGCGGCGGCGACTCCCGTCAGGATGGCGAGCAGCAGGACCTGCAGGATTTCGCCGCCGGTGAAGGCGCCGACGAAAGTCGCGGGAATGATGTTCAGCAAAAATTCGATGAAGGTGAGCTTGGCTGCTGGAGCGGCGGCCAGTCCCGCGACGTTCGCATGGATGCCGGCGCCGGGCTGGATCCAGTTGACCACGAGCAGGCCGATGACGAGCGCGAGAGTGGTGAGGAGTTCGAAATAGATCAGCGCCTTGAGGCCGACGCGCCCGACCTTGCGCAAGTCGCGCATGCCGCCGATGCCGCTGACGATCGCGGCGAAGACGATCGGCGCGATGAGCATCTTCACTAGCTTGATGAACGCCTCGCCGAGCGGTTGAAACAGGACGGCCTGCTCGGGCCGGTAGTGACCGAGCAGCGAACCGAGAATCACCGCGATCAACACCTGTACGTAAAGATGGCGGAGATATTTCATGGGGGTGCGGGGACACTGGGTTTGGATGATGCGGGCGTCAACGACCGCTCCGACCCACCGCACCCAAGTAGTCTATTAGACTACTTAAGGGTCGAACAAAGGGCCAAAACCCAAGCGGGGAGGTCAGGAACGGCGTGCGCCAATCAAGTCATCTATTAGATGACTTAGTGGTTGGGAGGGGAAGGGCGTGGCTGCAATTCGCAGTTGCGTGTCGGGGCGCGCTGGCAATCGTGTCGGGCGTCTGGCGCGAACTTGTGCGCGACCGGACATTGCCCAGTTCAACTCCCGTCTTCGGACCAATCAAAGGCCTGATCGCCATGCGACAAGCACTCCAGTCCATCCTCCGCTGCCCGCAGGTTTTCCGTTTACGGACAACTGTCGGAGCGGAATGAAACAGATCACCGAATTTGCGCGGGCTCACCGCGAAGGCCGGTCCATTGTCATGGTCACGGCTTATGATGCCGCCATGGCGCGCATCGTGGCGCAGTCCGGCGTGGATGCCATTCTCGTTGGCGACAGCGCGGCGATGGTGGTGCACGGCCTGCCGTCCACCGTCCATGCGACCCTCGAAATGATGGTCATGCACACCGCGGCGGTGCGCCGCGGCGCGCCTGATCAGGTGGTGGTCGCCGACATGCCATTCATGACTTTCCGGCGCGGGCCGGCGGAGGCCGTGCGTGTGGCGGGAGCGCTGATGCAAGCGGGTGCGACTGCGGTGAAACTCGAGGGCGTGACCGGCCATGAAGAAGTCGTCGCGCATCTTGTCGGCAGCGGCATTCCGGTGATGGGACATCTCGGGCTGACGCCGCAGTCCGTCCATCAACTTGGCGGCTATAAGCTGCAGGGCCGCTCCGAAGACGAAGCCACGCGCTTGCGCGATGAGGCCGCGCGTTTGGCGGAGCTCGGCGTTTTCTCGCTGGTGTTGGAATGCATTCCCGAGGCGCTGGCCGCGGAGATCACGCGCGAGCTACCGGTGCCGACGATCGGCATCGGGGCGGGTGGCGGTTGCGCGGGACAGATCCTGGTGCTGAACGACCTGCTGGGTCTGGATGCCACGTTCCGACCGAAGTTCAGCCGGCGTTATGTAGACGGACATGGCACCGTGCTGGCGGCACTCAACGATTATGCGCGCGACGTGCGCGCGGCGGGCTTTCCCGCGCGGGAGGAGATTTTGGCATGAGAATCCACTACAGCTTGGCGGAATGGCAGAAGGCACGCAGCCAGCTCGACCTCGGCGGGCAATCCATTGGCTTCGTGCCTACGATGGGCGCGCTGCACCAAGGGCATCGCGCGCTGCTGGCCCGGGCGCGGGCGGACAACGACCGCGTGGTGCTGAGCATTTTCGTCAACCCGACGCAGTTCAACGACCCGAACGACCTCGCGAAATACCCGCGCACGCTCGACCAGGATTTGCACATGGCGCGCGACTTGGTTGACGACGTGATCCTGCCGAAGCCGGAGGAAATGTACGCGGACAATTATCATTACCGTGTCACGGAAGCCCAGCTGAGCCGCCAGCTCGAGGGTGCGCACCGTCCGGGGCACTTCGACGGTGTGCTCACCGTGGTGCTGAAGCTGCTGAATGTCGTCCGTGCGCACCGCGCGTACTTCGGCGAGAAGGACTGGCAGCAACTCCGGCTCATCGAAGGCATGGCGCAGGCGTTTTTCCTGCCGGTGGAAATCGTGGCCTGCGCCACTGAGCGGGCGCCCGATGGGCTGGCGCTCAGCTCGCGCAACCGGCGCCTCTCACCCGCGGCGCGCACGCAGGCGGCGCAGTTTCCGAAAGTGCTGCGCTCCGCCCCGACCGCAGCCGCGGCCGCCGCCGCGCTCGTGGCGGCGGGGTTCATTGTGGATTATGTGGAGGATCACTCAGGCATCCGGCTCGCGGCGGTCCGGATCGATAACGTGAGGCTCATCGACAATGTCCGGCTCTAAGCTCCTCTTTGTTTTCACCGGCTCGATCGCCGCCTGCAAGGCATGCGACGTCGTCTCGCAGCTGGTGCAGCGCGGCCATCAGGTGCGCTGCGTGGCCACACCGTCGGCGCTGCGCTTCGTGGGCCCGGCCACGCTCGAGGGCCTGACGGGCAGTCCGGTGGTGAGCGAGATTTTCGAACCGGGTCACGCGCTCGACCACATCAACCTGACGCGCTGGGCTGACGCGGTCGTGGTTTGCCCGGCGACGGCGAACACCATCAACCGCCTCGCAGCCGGGCTGGCGGATGATTTGCCCGGTGCGCTTTTCCTCGCGCATGACCGGACGAAACCGTGGCTGATCGCACCGGCGATGAACCCGGCGATGTGGAGTCATCCGGCGACCGAGTCTGCCGTCGAACGACTGCAATCCTGGGGCGTGCGCTTCCTGCCGATCGGCGAAGGACGCACCGCCTGCGGCGAAACGGGCGAGGGGCGTCTGGCGGAGCCCGATCAACTTGTGGCAGCGATCGAGGCGAACCTGGTGTGCCCGGCGAAGCGCCGGCGCGTGCTCGTGACGGCCGGCGGCACCGCCGAGCCGGTCGATGGCGTGCGCGTGCTGACCAACACCAGCACCGGCGGTACGGGCGCGGGTATCGCGACGCAACTGGCGCGTCGCGGGCACGACGTGGTGTTGCTGCGCGCGCAGTCGGCGCTGCCGGCCGACGGTCCGTGCCGCGAGGAGACTTTCGTGACTTTTGCCCAGCTCGATGCCGCCCTGCGGCGTGAACTGGCACGCGGTCAGTTCGACGCGGTGATTCACGCAGCAGCGGTGAGTGATTACGGTGTGGATTCGATCACAGTGCCCGACGGGGTGGTGCCCGCCGGTTCCGATTTGAAGATCGCGTCCGGTCATTCGCCGCTGCTGCGGTTGCGACCCAACCCGCGGCTGGTCGACGGCCTGCGCGCGTTGAGCCCGGTGCCGTTTACGCTCATCGCCTTCAAGCTCACGCACGGCGCCGAGGCCAGGGAGGCGGACGCGGCGGTGGCGAAGCTCTTCGCGCATTCCGGCGCGGACTACGTCGTGCACAACGACCTGACGGTGCGGAATCACGCGGACACTTTCCCCGCCACGATCCACCGCGCCGATGGTTCCGCGGTGATCCATTGTCATGATCGCGGCCCGCTGGCGGCGGCGCTCGTGCAGATCCTGGAAAATTCAACCCAGCCCCTCCCATGCTCCTGACCATCGATGTCGGCAATTCCCAGATCCACGGCGGCGTGTTCGACGGCGAAGAACTGCGCCTGCAGTTTCGCAAGACGACGCAGCCCGTCGGTTCGTCCGACGAATTCGGCGTCTTCCTGCGCTCCGTGCTGCGTGAAAACGACGTCGACCCACGCCTGGTCGACCGCGTGGCGATCTGCTCGGTCGTGCCGCCGGTCGCGTATCCATTGCGCGCGGCGTGCGTGAAGTATTTCAACTGCGAGCCCTTCGTGCTGCAGGCCGGCGTTAAGACCGGCCTGAAGATCAAGTACCGCAATCCGGCCGAGGTCGGCGCCGACCGCGTGGCGTGCGCCATCGCGGCCGCGCAGATGCATCCGGGCAAGGATGTGCTGGTGGTGGATTGCGGCACGGCGACGACGGTGGAGGTCGTGACGGCTTCGGGCGATTACCTCGGCGGCGCGATCCTGCCGGGTATCGGCATCTCCGCGGAGATGCTGTCGAGCCGCACGGCCAAGCTGCCGCGGGTGGAAATCGCGCGGCCGGAGTCGGCGTTGGGACGGACTTCCGCGGAAAGCATCCAGTCCGGCCTGTACCACGGCCATGTCGGCGCGATCCGCAATGTGCTCTCGGCACTCATCGCCGAGGGTTTCCCGGGCAAGCGTCCGCAGATCATCGGCACGGGCGGTTTCGCGCGGATGTTCGCCGCGGAGGAATTGTTCGACGAGATCGTGCCCGAATTGGTGCTCTTCGGCCTGAAGCACGCCGAGAAACTGAGCCGTGACGAAGCTTCCTGATCTTCCATGCGCCTGACCCTGCTCAAATCGAAACTGCACCGGGCGACGATCACGTCCTCGGACTTGAACTACGAGGGTTCGATCGCGATCGCGCCCGAGTTGCGCCGCGCCGCCGGCTTCCTGCTGCACGAGCGCGTCGAGATCTACAACGTGAACAACGGCCAGCGCTTCGCGACGTACGTGATCGGCGGGCGCAAGCGTGGCGAGATCATGGTCAACGGCGCGGCCGCGCGGTTGGTGCAGCCCGGCGACGAGGTGATCATCGCGGCGTATGCGGATTTCGAACCGATTGAAGCCGAGAAGCACGAGCCGGTGGTGGTGTTGCTCGACAAAAAGAACCGGCCGAAGCGGAACCGGTGAATTTGGCCGGTGCTCTTGGTCACCCTGACGCGTCACTGTGACAAGTGGGCGCAATTATTTTTCGGAACCATATTTAACTATCTCTGCTTCATGGATAAGCGGGATTTGAAAATTGGAACGCGGCCTGCGGAAGGGACGTCGAAATTATCCTTTCTATGAATCCCGAAAAAATGACCGTCATGTCCCGCCAGGCTGTGCAGGAGGCGCAAAACGAAGCGCGCCGCCATGGGCACAACGAGGTGGAAACGTGGCACCTGCTGTCCGCGTTGCTCGCCCAGGAAGGCGGTATCGTGCCCGCACTGGTCGAGAAACTCGGCCTGACTCTTAGCGCGTTGCAGCTTGCTGCCAACCGCGAGCTCGAGCGCATGCCGAAGGTTTCCGGCAGCGTCGACGTCTCCAAGATCTACGTCACCCAAGCCCTTAGCGCCGTGCTCACCCGCGCGGAGGAGGAGGCCAACCAGCTCAAGGATGAGTTCATGAGCGTGGAGCACCTGCTGCTCGGCCTGATCGATGTCGGCCGCCCCGACGCGATGAAGAAGTATTTCGCGAGCTTCGGCCTCGACCGCACCAAGGTGCTGGCCGAGCTGAAGAAGCTGCGCGGCAACCAGCGCGTCACCACCGACAATCCCGAGACCACCTACGATGCGCTGTCCAAGTACGGCATCGATCTCGTGGCGCAGGCGCGCAAGGGCAAGATCGACCCGGTGATCGGCCGCGACGCCGAGATTCGCCGAGCAATCCGCATCCTTTCCCGCAAGACCAAGAACAATCCCGTGCTCATCGGCGAACCCGGCGTCGGCAAGACCGCCATCGTCGAAGGCCTCGCCCAGCGCATCCTGCGCGGCGACGTGCCCGAGGGGTTGAAGGACCGCACGGTCTTCTCGCTCGACATGGGCGCGCTGGTTGCCGGCGCGAAGTATCGCGGCGAGTTCGAGGAACGCCTCAAGGCCGTGCTCAATGAAGTGAAGGAGGCCGAGGGCCGCATCATCCTGTTCATCGACGAGCTCCACAACATCGTCGGCGCCGGCAAGACCGAGGGCGCGATGGACGCCGGCAACCTGCTCAAGCCCATGCTCGCGCGCGGCGAACTGCACTGTATCGGCGCGACCACGCTCGACGAGTACCGCAAGTACATCGAGAAGGATCCGGCGCTGGAGCGCCGCTTCCAGACCGTGCTCGTCGAGGAGCCGACGGTCGAGGACGCCATTTCCATCCTGCGCGGCCTGCGCGAGCGCTTCGAGCTGCACCACGGCGTGCGCATCCAGGACAACGCCCTGGTGTCCGCCGCCGTGCTCTCGCACCGCTACATCGCCGACCGCTTCCTGCCTGACAAGGCGATCGACCTCGTGGACGAGGCGTGCGCCATGATCCGCACCGAGATCGACTCGCTGCCGACGGAACTGGACGAGCTCCAGCGCCGCCAGATGCAGCTCGAGATCGAGGAGACCGCGCTGCAGAAGGAAAAGGACGACGCTTCCAAGCGCCGCCTCGTCGAGTTGCGCAAGGATCTCGCCGACGTGAAGGAGAAGGCCACGGCCCTCCGCGCCGTCTGGCAGAAGGAAAAGGACTCGCTCAACCGCGTGCAGAAAGTGCGCGAGGAGCTCGAGGCCGCGCGCCTCGAGATCGCGAAGGCCGAGCGCGCCTACGACCTCAACAAGATCGCCGAGCTCAAGCACGGCCGCATCCCGCAGCTGGAGAAGGAACTCGCCAAGGCCGAGAAGGCCGGCGACGCCAAGACCACGCTGGTGAAGGAGGAGGTTTCTGCCGAGGAGATCGCCGAGATCATCTCGAAGTGGACGCACATCCCCGTGACCAAGCTCATGGAAGGCGACAAGGAGAAGCTCCTGCGCCTCGAGGATGAGCTGCACCGCCGCGTGATCGGCCAGGATGAAGGCGTGCGCCTCGTCAGCGAGGCCATCCTGCGCGCCCGCGCCGGCATCAAGGATCCGCGCCGCCCGATCGGCAGCTTCCTGTTCCTCGGGCCGACCGGCGTCGGCAAGACCGAGCTCGCCAAGACGCTCGCCGAACAGCTCTTCGATTCCGAAGCCAACCTCATCCGCCTCGACATGTCCGAGTACATGGAGAAGCACTCCGTCGCGCGCATGATCGGCGCGCCTCCGGGCTATGTCGGTTACGACGAGGGCGGCCAGCTCACCGAGGCCGTGCGCCGCAAGCCGTACTCGGTCGTGCTCTTCGACGAAATCGAGAAGGCGCATCCGGACGTGTTCAACGTCCTGCTGCAGGTGCTCGACGACGGCCACATCACCGACAGCCAGGGCCGTACGGTGGATTTCAAGAACACCGTGATCATCATGACCTCGAACATCGGCAGCCGCCACCTGCTCGAGGGCGTCGATGGGGCCGAGATCAAGGAAAGCGCGCGCGAGGCCGTCATGGCTGATTTGCGACAGTCCTTCCGTCCGGAATTCCTGAACCGCATCGACGACATCATCCTCTTCAAGCCGCTCGCGCTCGAGGAAATCGAGAAGATCGTCAGCCTGCTCGTCGCCGACGTGAACAAGCGTCTCGTCGATCGCCGCGTGACTGTTGCGCTCGACGCCAAGGCGATGGCCTGGGTGGCGGAGAAAGGTTACGACCCGGTCTTCGGTGCCCGCCCGCTCAAGCGTTTCCTGCAGCGTCATCTCGAAACCCGGCTGGCGCGCGCGCTCATCGCGGGCGAAGTCGCCGAGGATTCGACGGCCACCTTCAAGGTGAAGGATGACGAATTGGTGTTGGGGAAGTGAGCGAACAGGCGGTCACTCGCGATTCATTTCAAAGCCCCGGGGTCAGCGCCCCCGGCTACAGCGGAATCTCAAGTTTGATTACGGATTAGTTGCGTTTGCTGGGTGTAGCCGGGGGCGCTGACCCCGGTTAGCTACGACGTGGATGAAGTCCCCGAAAAAGCACATCTGAGGCGCCTGTCGGTAGTTTGGCAGCGACAGCCGCTTTACTTCATCACGACCTGTGTGGCGCAGAGGCGTCCTGTTCTCGCAAATCCGATGGTTCATCGAGTGCTCCGAAGGGAATGGGAGTCTTGGCGGCGACGTCATAGCTGGGCCGTTGGACGCTATACTGTCATGCCGGATCACGTGCATTTCTTCGCCATGCCTTTGTCCGATAGTCCCAAGTCGCTGAGCCAGGTTGTTGGCGCGTGGAAAGAATGGACGGCCAAAGCCGTCCCTCGGCAAATGCTGGAGCCTGGTGCTTTGTGGCAGTCGGAGTTTTTTGATCATCTTTTGAGAAACCAGGAATCCTATCGGGACAAGTGGATGTATGTTCGCGAAAATCCGGTGCGGGCAGGATTAGTGCGCACTGCCGAGGAGTGGCCCTATTCTGGATGGATTGATTTTCAGTAAGACCAAGGCACCGGGGTCAGCGCCCCCGGCTACAGGGGGAGCGGGCTATCGCGGCTTGCCATGCGGCGCGCGGGCCGGATTAATCCGGCCCGCCCTCTCGCATGTCACGACGCCCCCAGCTTCTGCGGTGGTTAGGTTTTTATGCGCTGCTCGGATTGGCGGGAAGTGCCTGTGCTGCAGAGGCCGTTCCGCCGTCGGCGCCGGCCCGGCGAGTGGTTCACATCGGGGTGCTGACGGATAACTATCCCTATTCCTTCCGGGACACGGATGGGACGATCACCGGGTTTGCCTACGATGTCTTGCAGGGGGTGCAGGAGGTGATGGCCCTCAAGGTGGAGCGCGTGCCCGGAACGACGGAGCAGATCCGGGCCGGATTCCGCGACGGGCGCGTCGATGTGATGCAAAGCTACGCGCATTTTCCGGAGCGCGACGCGGAGGCGGATTTTTCGGTGCCTTACATGACGATGGGCGGGACGATTGTGGCGCGGAAGGATGAAAAGAACATCCATGCGCTCGAGGATCTGCGCAGCCGCAAGGTCCTGGTGCACCGCGGCAGCCTGGGTGAGACCGTGCTGCGCCGGGCGGGTTTGGGCGCGTCGATCGTTTACGCCGACTCGGTCGAGCAGGCCCTGCTCGGGGTGGCGCGCGGTGACGCCGACGCCACGCTCGCCAGCCGCCTGAGCGCGCTGGTGCTGGCGCAGCATAACGGGATCAAAGGCCTGCAGGTCATCGACGCGAACGTGCCCGGTTATGAGGTGCGCTATTGCATCGCGGTACAGAAGGGCGACCACGAGCTGCTGGCCGAGGTCAACGAGGGCCTGGCAATCCTGGTGCGCACGAGACGATTCGACGCCATCTATCGAAAGTGGTTCGGCCACCTCGAACCCGGCAAATATTCCGCGACGCAGGTGCTCGCCGCGGTGGCGGCAGGGCTGGCGATCGCGCTCTTGGTGGCGATCTGGTCAGCGATGAAGCAGCGGCGTTTGCGCGAGCGCCTGCAGTTGCAGGAGGAGCAGCTGCGCCAGAAACAAAAGATCGAGGCGGTCGGCACGCTGGCGCGCGGCGTGGCGCATGATTTCAACAATTTGCTCACGGCCATCATGGGCAACGTCGAGCTAAGCCTGCTGGGGTTGCCGCCGGATCACCCCGAGGTGCCGGGTCTCAAGCTGGCCCTGAAGGCGTCGCATCGCGCGCGCGACCTCGTGCGGCAGATCCTGGCGTTTTCGCGGCAGACGGCGCCGAAGCGCGAAGTGGTGGCGCTGGCGCCGCTGATCGACGAGACCGTCAACCTGCTGCGCACACTGGCGCGCGAGGCGGTCGTTTTCGAGGTACAGCTTCCGTCCGACCTGCCGCCGGTGCTGGCCGATCCCGCGCAGGTGCACCAAGTGTTGATGAATCTCGGCACCAATGCCGTGCAGGCGATGCGCGATCGCGCGGGCCGGCTGATTTTCACGGCGGAGGTCGTCGCAGTCGGTGACGAGTTGCGCGAGCAGCAGGTGCAGCTGAATCCCGGCCGGTATGTGCGGCTCAGCATCCAGGACACCGGTCCCGGCATGACCGAGGAAGTGCGGCGCCGCATCTTCGAGCCGTTTTTCACGACCAAGGCGCCGGGCGAGGGCACGGGGCTCGGGCTTTCCGTGGTGCACGGCATCATGGAGCAACACGGGGGCGCGGTGACGCTCTACACGCATCCCGGGCGCGGCGCGCGCTTCCACCTGTATTTTCCGCTCGCCGGCGAAGTCACCCCGACGGTGTCCGCTGCCGGCGCGGTGGTGGGGCAGGGGCGCGGCGAAAGGATCTTGTTCGTCGATGACGATGGCGCGGTGGTGGACACCGGGCGCAAAATGCTCGAGCGGCTTGGCTATCGCGTGAGCAGCCACGCGCGCGCGGAAGCGGCTCTCGCGGAGTATCGGGCCAATCCGGGGGTGTTCGCGCTGGTGTTCAGCGACCTGACGATGCCCGGGATGAACGGCTTGCAACTGCTTGCGGCGGTGCAGCAAATCCACGCCGGCCAGCCCTTCGTGTTGTGCAGTGGGATTTTCTCCGACTCCGACCGGCAAGAAGCGGCGGTGCATGGCGTGTCGGTCCTGCTGCCCAAGCCGCTGAACCTGGACAGCCTCGGCGCGGCCGTGGCGACCGCGCTGCGGCGCGGGTAGCAGGAAATTCTTTCTTTCGCCCGGGCGGCTTTATGTGCTGTCTAAGCAGACATGCCCGAACCCATCCGCTATTACCATCGCGCGAAGCAAGTCATCGAGACCGAGCAGGTCTATGGCGAGAAGTGGGTGCGCTGGACCTACGAGAACAAGGCGGGCAACCTCGCGCTGCACGTGCTGGCAAAGCGGCACTTTGCATCGTGGTACTATGGCTGGCAGATGAGCCGGCCGGTCAGCGCGAACCGCGTGCTGCCGTTCATCGTCGAGTACAACCTCGACGTGGACGAGTTCGCGAAGAGCCAGTTTCTCTTCAAGACGTTCAACGAGTTTTTCTACCGCGCGCTGAAACCGGGTGCGCGTCCGATTGCTCCCAACAACAACGTCGCCGTGCTTCCGGCGGATGGGCGCCATCTCGCGCTGCAAAACGTCGACACGGCGGACAGCTTCTACGCCAAGGGGCAGAAGTTCGACCTCGCGTCCTTTCTCGGCGACCCAGCGCTGGCGGCGGAATTCGCCGGCGGCTCGCTGCTGATCTCGCGGTTGTGCCCGGTGGATTACCACCGCTTTCACTTCCCGGTCGCCGGCAAGGCGGGTGAAGCGAAGTTGATCAAGGGTTTCCTGTATTCCGTCTCGCCGATCGCGCTGCGCCGCAAGCTGTCGTATCTCTGGCACAACAAGCGCATGGTGACGCTCGTGGATTCGCCGGAATTCGGCAAAGTCGCGGTGTGCGAAATCGGGGCGACGATGGTCGGCACCATCGTACAAACCTACCTGCCCGGCGAGAACGTCGCAAAGGGTTATGAGAAGGGCCTCTTCAAGTTCGGCGGCTCGTGCGTGGTCACGATTTTCCAGAAAGGGCGCATCAAGTTCGACGCGGACCTGGTGAAGCACAGCGCGGACGGCATCGAAGTCTACGCGCGGATGGGCGAGTCGCTGGGCGTGGCGACCTGAGAAGCGAAGGTAGCGAGTAGCAGCCAACGTCAGTTGGCTGGCTTCGGATCCAGCCATCTCACGATGGCTGCTACTTTCGATCGAGACGGATCGGGAACACGCGTTTTGCCAAGGTTCCCGGATTTCGTCTCGCATTCTGCAGGACTATTTCAGGCTGCTCGGATCACTGAAAATTCTTCGGAACCGGCAAGTCATTGAGAGTCATTGGCAACGGCGTTGGCACGAAAGCTGGCACCTTTCCAGCAAGGGGGAGGGCATGAGCTTCGAAATCTTCATCTGCCTTATCGCTGTAGTTTCCGGGTTGGCGCGCCTCTGCGCCGACGCCCAAGAGCCGGACGCCTTCCTTTGAGGAGAGGCGTGTCAGTCAACCCAAACACCTAACCCACCATCGCCATGCAAATCGGAAACGCACTCATCAACGGCCTCATCGTGAGCGGCCTCATTTTGGTCATCGCGATGATCTTCGGCATCAAGGCCGACAAAAAACTGGAGGAGAAACAGATTCTCCCCCGCCGCCCGCAGCGCGCCCGCCGCCGCTCGGTCGAACTCAAGCCGCAGGCCCGCGTGCGCGTCGGCGTCTCCGGCGGCGGCCGTTGAGATTATTTTTTAGACCGGCTCCGGCTCGGGATCGGGCGTGAGCTTGGCGGCGCGGCGGTTTCTCCGCTTGCGGCGACATCGATATTCAGGATCCTCGGGCGACCCCTCGCTCGGGTGATGGAATGGCAGACATGAGGGTCTTAGAAGCCCTTGCCGTAAGGCGTGCAGGTTCGAGTCCTGTCCCGAGCACCACCCAAAATTTTCCTTCGAAGAACGGAAAATCCGAATGACGCTGGCGCGCGGCGGTTATGCGGCTGGCACCACGTGGCACCGGAGTCGGCAAATGCTCCGTATGACCGCGTGGACCGCGCGGCGGCCAAATCCCGTCTATGCGCCGGCGGTGTAGCTGTAGCCCCGGCGCGCGGCGCGGTGAATTGCATGCTTCCTTCTTAGACGAAATTTCAGCTATTTGGACCTGGTCGATTTTGAAAAAAGTTTTTCCCGGACGGTTTTACCTGAAAGACGCTCGACACGAGCCCGCGCCAGCCAACCAATATTTCTCGAAGGTCTCCAGTCTGAGAAGAGTTTCTACCCCATTGAGAGGAGTTTTCACCCCATGTCTCCCGCCGAACAGGCCCGTTGGTTTTCCGAGTTCGTGCAACCCCACGAGCCTGCGCTCCGCGCCTTTTTAGCAAAGCGGTTCGCCTCGCTGCCCGACCACGATGACGTGGTGCAGGAGACCTACATTCGAATCTTCCGCATCACCGACCCTGACCGCCTGATCCGTCCCAAGGCGTTTCTCTTCACGACCGCCCGCAACGTCGCCATTGATCTCATTCGCCGCCGCAGCGCGAGACCGCACGAGTCCCTTTCGGGCTCGGAGGATATCATCGAGCTCCCGCTGTTGGACGTCCCGCCCACCGTGGTCGAGACGCTGGATCGTCGCCAGCGACGCGAAACCCTGACCGCGGCCTTGAGCGCGTTGCCCGATCGCTGTCGCGCCGTCATGCTGCTCCGCTATCTCGACGGGTGCTCGGGTCCGGAAATTTCCGCGCAGTTGGGGATTTCCCTTGGCACGGTGAAAGGCCACTTGCTCAAGGGAACGCGCGACTGTGCTCGCTTTTTTGAAGCTCGCGGCCTCGTTGGCCCCATTACTCAACTGGAAAACGTGCCATGAATCCGCCCTCTTCCTCTCATTCGTCCGACATGTCAGCTGCCGCCACCTTGATCGAGGACGCTGCGATCATGTGGCTTACCGAGCGCGACGACGGTTTTTCCCCGGCCCGCGAGCGTGAGTTCGCGCAGTGGCTCCGCGCTGACGCGCGTCACGCCGCAGCGGTTGCCCGCTTGGAGCAGACGCTCGGCCTGTTAAAAGAACTCCCGGAGTTTCGGGCTGAACTGAACACCGTATTCAATCGCGCCGCCTCGGTGGTGCCATTTTCGACCACGCAAGACGGGCAGGCACCGGCCCGCCCAGCCCGGCGCTGGCTAAGGGCACACGTTTTGACCGGCGCGGCGGCCGCAGTCATGCTCGGCGCCGTGTTCGGTTGGCGCACATTCGCCCAACCCGCGGAAGTTCGCTACTCGACCACTCCCGCCGGCCATGAACTCGCACGGCTTTCAGACGGCTCCACGCTGGAGCTCAATGTGGCAAGTACGGCGCGCGTGCAGTTTACCGCCGGGGAGCGTCGCGTGAAACTCGAGAATGGCGAAGCCCACTTCGAAGTGGCCCACGACACGACGCGTCCCTTCATTGTCAGCGCCGGCGGCATCTTTGTGCGGGCGGTGGGCACGGCTTTCAACGTCCGCTACACCACCAACGGCGCCGTGGAAGTAATTGTCACCGAGGGCAAGGTCCGCATCGGCCAAGCCGGCCCCGAATCCTCCGCCGCACCCACCGCCCCGCTGGTGGTGGCCGGTGAGCGCATCGTGTCGCCAATCCAGTCGCCGGTTCTCGTGGTGGAAAAGCTGCCGCCCGCTGCGTTGCGCCAAAACCTTGCCTGGCAGAGCGCGCTGGCGGAATTCGCCGACGCGCCGCTGGCCGACATCATCGCGCGCTTCAACACCCGCAACCAGCTCCAACTCGTGCTCGACGAGCCCAAACTCGGCACCCGCCGCATTGGCGGCACCTTCAATCTCAACGAAGTGGAAGCCTTCGTCCGCCTGTTGGAACGCGATGGAGAAATCGTCGTGGCGCGGCGAAGTGAATCGGAAATCCTGCTGCGCAGCGCCCGCTAACATGGGGCTCGCCATCAGCGTGGGAGGCGAGCCAGCAGGAGTTCGGCCCGTTTGTCCCGTCCAACCGCCCGGGCCTGTCACGGCAAACCATCGGGGTGGAGCGACCGGAGATGTGCACGGAGGAAAGACCCGGCAGGCTCGTTTCCTGCGCCTGGCGCACTTGGCTGCACGAATTTATTTCATGATGCGACCAGGTCCTTTGGCTCGGCGCTGCGTTACTGGAGTAGTTTTGCTGCTCCGCATGCTTCCATCCCAAGTCTCCGCCCCCTATGCCGTCACCGCACTTTGCTGCGGGGTGGTCATGAGTGCGTCGACGGCGATGGCGGCAGAAACGGAGAAGCGGACATTCAACCTTCCCCGCGGTGATGCCGCGGTAACGCTGAAGGAGTTCGCCACCGCCGCCGGCACGCCGATCGTCTATCTCGTCGATCGCGTGCGTGGAGTAACCACCAATCCGGTGCAGGGTGAATTCTATCCACGCGAGGCCCTCGAGCGCATGCTCGCCAACACGGACCTCGAAGCCACGGAGGATGCCGCCACCGGCGCCTTCATGGTCAGCCGCAAGCACAGCAAGGGGAAGGTGGAAGCGAAAACTGACCCGCAACTCCACCCCAAGACCATGAAATCACCCCGTACCCTCCTTGCCATCCTCGCTGGATGGATTGCCTCGGCCACAGCCACGGTGGCCCAGACGACACCTGCCGCCTCCCCCCGGTCATCGGAGGAAATCATCACGCTCAGTCCGTTCCAAGTGAACACCGCCAAAGACAATGGTTACCGCAAGCTCAGCTCGGTCACCACCTCCCGCGTCGGCGTTTCCCTCTACGAGGCGCCGCAGGCCATCGAGGTCATCTCGGGCGAGTTGCTCCACGACATGGGCTACAACTCGATCCGCGATGTTTACGACTACACCTCGAGCGTCACGGTCAACAAGCAGGAGACGCGTCAGGCCGGCTCCTTCAAGCTGCGCGGTTTCGAACTGCCCACTTACATCAATGGAGTGCAGGTGGCGGCAAACTCCAACGGTCCGGGCTTTGTCTCCTCCGACAACGTCGATCGCGTCGAAATTGCCAAAGGCCCGGTCGGTCTCTTCTACGGCAACAGCTCGCCCAACGGCGTCTCCAATACAGTCACCAAGCGGCCCCAGGATATCAACCGCACGACGGTTGAGACCACGGCTGGTTCCTATGGTCTGATCAAGGCCCTGGTTGATACGCAGGCCGTCGTGAGCCGCGATTATGGGATTTCCTACCGGCTGGTCGCCGCGGTCAACAACAGCCACAACCGTCTTGATCAGAACACCAGCTACAACATGTACGCCGGTTCGGTCGTGTTCCGGCCCAACGACAAGATCGAAGTCCAGGCCGAGCTCGACTCCACGAGATATTACCAGACCTATTCGGCCGTCGGCGCCTGGAATTTTTTCGTCAATCCCCTCTATTACCAGGAGGTGGCCAATCCTGACCAGACGATGCTGGACTACATCAAGAGGCAGTACGGCGCGGCGGACGATGCGGCGGCCCGTACCGTGATTGCCAACCGTTGGGGCATCAATGGACCGAAAAGCAATAATTACCTCGTCCAGAATTGGGTCAGCGATTACTTCGGCGCCTACGGCAAGATCACTTATCCCTTTAGCGGTTCGAGCACGGTGTGGAGCCGCTATTCATCGGACGGAGACAAGTTCACTTCAGCCAGCCCCGACTCCCGGCTCGACGGCGTGAACACGCTTTCCGACGTGAGCGTCCGGCTCACGCCCTTCCAAAAGACCGCTTTGCAGTACCACTGGGTCCGGAGCCGCGATCAGAGTCACTTCGACCGGTCCCTCGCGCAGACCAATCCCGGTCCGCTTGACGCCGACGGTCGCATTCCCTCCCTCAATGTGTTCGCGCAGAGCCAGCTGCTCGACGCGGTCAGCGACACCCAGCAGCTCGACTTTTCGCAGGAAGTGCAAACCGGTGGAATTCAGAATCGTTTGCAGGCCGGTTTGGAGGCGCGCCGCAGTTGGACAAACAACGGTGGTGCGACCATCGACAACAGCAAAGCCCCGACGCGGACCACGCCCAGCGGCGGCACGACGACCGGCGCGGACACCATGTCCACCTTTTATAACTGGATCAACCCATGGACTCCCATCAGCCAGCTGATCTCGAGCAGTATTACCCAGGTGAAATCCAAACCCACCGAATACTCGGACTGGTACTTGAGCTATCGCGGATCCGTTTACGGCGACAAGCTCAACTTGCTCGCGGGCGTGCGCGACGTGACGCAGAAAACCTCCGGCCTCGTTAGCACCGGCCAGAGCAAGCTCACCAAGTCATTCGGCCTCATCGGCCAGGTCGTCCCCGGTCTCTATGCTTTCGGGAGCTACAGCGAGACCTTCCAGTTTACCAATTCCTACAATGTGACTCTCGCCTCCACCGGGCAACCCCTCACGGGCGAAAGCAAGCCGCTCAACAGCGAAAGCGGCGACGGTTTTGAGCTCGGTTTCAAGAGTGCGCTCTTCGGTGAAAAGCTCTCCGGCACGATTTCCTATTTCGAAGTCAATCGCGACGGCGTGGTCGTCGCCGACATCACCAAGAACATCACCGATCCGCGCAACAACGACAGCACGAGCAATAACGATGTCCGCTTCAACGCCAACGGCGGTCTGCAGCAAACCAGGGGTATCGACGCCGACATGGTGTGGACGCCCAGGGCTGATTTCCAGGTGCTCGCGAACTTCACCTACCTCATGGATGCCCGGGTCCTTTCCGACCCCAGCGTCGACACGGTTAACATCAATATCAGCGAGATCAACGCGCGGAAATACGACCGGCTTTTCAACCGCCGCCTGGCGAAGTCCCCCGAGTTCAGCGCCAATGTTGTCGGCAAGTACACCTTCAGTAAGGGAAAGCTCCGCGGTGCCTATGTGGGCGTCGGCATCCGGCACACCGGCGAATATGAGCTCTCGGACAATGAAAGCTATGGCATCCAGGTCCTGGCCGAAACCCTCTTCGACGCCTTCGTCGGCTACAACACCAAGTTGGGGAAGATTCCCACGACGTTCCAGTTGAACGCGCGAAATCTGACCAACGTGATCAACGACGTCACCCGTGATGATGGATTCGTGATGCAGTTCCGGGTGTCCGCGCAGTTCTGATGCGGTGACCTGATTCGATCGGGACCCGATCCCGCTCTACTCCAACAGAGCCCGGGTGTATTCGCACCCGGGCTTTTTCTCTCAAAACCCGGATCATCGCGTCGACGCAGTCGAGCAAGCCTGGGACCGGGCACCGTCCAATGGTCCGGTGCATGACAGCCCGAATCGCCGCGCTGTGGCACGGCAAACCAATCCTTGTTTCTCGTCCCTCGCCACAACCCCTTCAACACCCCCATGAAACTTCGTCTCTCTCGGTCCCTTTTGCTGGCCGCAATTGTCGCCAGTGTCGGCTCGGCTTACGGCTCGCCCACCACCGATCGATCGTCTCCTGCCTCGTCCGTCGTCACCGCGACGGCGCCGAACACCCTGAGCGAGGCCGAGAAGGCGGCGGGCTGGCGGTTGTTGTGGGACGGCCACAGCAGCGACGGCTGGCGGAGCGCGAAGGCCGAAACCTTTCCGGCCCGAAGTTGGGAAATGCAGGATGGCTTGCTGACTGTGCTCGACACCGGCGGCGCGGAGGCGATCGGCGGGGGCGACATCATCACCCGGGAAACGTATTCCCAATTTGAGCTCGTGGCTGATTTCAAGCTGACCCCGGGCGCGAACAGCGGGATTAAGTATTTCGTCCAGCCCGATCTGGCTCCGGTCACCGGCAGCGGCGCCAAGGCCGTCGTCGGTTCCGCGATCGGCTTGGAATTCCAAATCCTCGACGATGCGCGGCACCCCGACGCCAAGCTTGGCCGCGACGGCAACCGCACGATCAGCTCGCTCTACGACCTGATACCCGCGTCCGCCAGCAAGCGCCCCAACGCCATCGGCGAGTGGAACACGGCGCGTATTTTGGTGCAGGGCAGCCACGTCGAGCACTGGCTCAACGGTGCCAAGGTGCTGGAGTACGAACGCGGCTCCCCGGCGTTCCGGGTCGCCGTGGCGGCCAGCAAATTCAAAAACATTCCCGGCTTCGGCGAGTGGCCCACCGGACACATCCTGCTGCAGGAGCACGGCAATCGCGTGAGCTACCGCAACATCAAGATCCGCGTCATCGCCACGCCCTGATCCTCCCATGCACCACTTCACTCGCCGCACCTTCATCAAAAACACGCTGCTCGGCGGCGCCGGACTCGGGGTGTTGCGCACCCCGATCTTTGGCGCCCTCTCGCCCAACCGGCGCATCAATCTCGCCCAGATTGGTTGCGGACGCATGGGCACCGGCGACATGGAAGGCCTCTTGGCCCACCGCCAGGCCCGCGTGGTGGCAGTGTGCGATCTCGATGCCCGGCGCCGGGGTATTGCGCAGGAGAAAGTCGTGAAGTTCTACCAGCAGCAGGGCGAGGCGAACGTGGAAGTGACGGCCTATCACGATTTCCACGAGGTGCTCGCCCGGCCGGACATCGATGCCGTCGTCGTCAGCACGCCCGACCACTGGCATGCGCTTGTTGCCGTGCAGGCTGTGCTGGCGGGCAAGCACCTCTACGTGCAGAAGCCCATCACCTACGGCATCAATGAATCCATCGCCCTGCGGAAGGCCGTGCGCGCGAAAAAAGTGATCCTGCAGACCGGCTCGCAGCAGCGTTCCGAAAAACCCTACTTCGCCTTTCGCCAAGCCAGCGAGCTGGTGCGCAACGGCCGCCTGGGCAAGTTGCGCGTCGTCCGCATCGGCGTGGGGATCGACCAGCCAAGTGGAAGGAAACCGGCGCCGATGCCGGTGCCGGCGTCACTCGATTATCAGCGCTGGCTCGGGCCGGTGGCCGAGCAACCCTACATGGAGGGCCGCGTGCACCCGCAGAATTCTGTCGGCGGCCGGCCGGGCTGGATTACTACCGAGGATTTTGGCCTCGGCATGATCACCAATTGGGGTGCGCATCACCTCGACATCGCCCAGTGGGCCATGGGCCAGGAACTCGGCGGGCCGACGACGATCAACGCGCAAGCCAACTTCATGTCGGACGACCAGTGGACTGTGCACCACAACTACCACATCGAGCTGATGTATCCGAATGGCGTGCAGGTGATCCTGGACGACAAATTTGAAAACGGCCTGCTCTTCGAGGGTGATGCCGGTACGATTTTCTGCAGCCGCGGCGCGGAAAAAGTAACCGCCAGCGACCCGAACGTGGCCGCCGCGCCCAGCCCTTTCCGGGTCAGCGACGAGAAGTTGCTCGCCCCCTTGGAGGCGGGTGAAACCCGTTGGGCGCCCAGCTCCAATCACTACCTGAACTGGCTGGAAAGCATCGCCGCCAATCTCGACCCGATCGCCCCGGTGGATCAGGCCGTCAAGAGCGTTCAGACCTGCTGCGCCGCCTGGATCGGCATGAAGCTTGGTCGCCCATTGATTTGGGACGCCGCCGCCGAGGCATTCGTTGGCGACGACGCGGCGAACGCGTTGCGCGGCCGTCCGGCCCGCAGTCCTGAGTACGATCTGGGTCTCGTGATGAAAAACGCCGGCTTGGCGTAAGTGCATCAAGGCGATCTCACCCCTCATCCCATGGCAGCCAATTTGCCCTCCTCTCACTCAATGCCGGTTGCTGATAGCAAAGGCACCAGTTCCCGCGGGGCCTTCGCCATCATGACCAGCCTCTTCTTCCTCTGGGGCTTCATGACGGTGTTCAACGACATCTTGATCCCGCGCTTCAAGGAGGCCTTCACGCTCGATTACTTCCGGGCGATGCTGGTGCAATTCGCCTTCTTTGGCGCCTACTTTGTGGGCGCACTGGTCTACTTCATCATCTCGATGCTGAAGGGCGATCCCATCGCGCGGATCGGCTACAAGAACGGGGTCGTCCTGGGCCTGCTGATTTCCGCGACCGGCAGTGCCCTGTTCTGGCCCGCGGCGGCTCTGTCCTCCTATCCGCTGTTCCTCGGGGCGCTGTTTGTTGTCGGCCTGGGCTTTGCCATGCTGCAGATCGCCGCCAATCCCTACGTGACTATCTTGGGTCCGGAAAAAACCGCCTCCAGCCGGTTGAACCTCGCCCAGGGTTTCAACTCCTTCGGCACCACCACGGGACCGCTGATCGGCGGCTATCTCATCTTTGAGTATTTTGCCAAGACCGGGGCGCACGGGGCGGAATCGGTGAAACTGCCCTATCTGGGCTTCAGCTTCATCTTCGTCGTGCTGGCCGTGGTTTTCTTCTTCATTCACCTGCCGCACATCGGCGCGGGCAAAATTGAAAAGGGCAGCGGCGCGCTCCAATATCCGCACGTCAAGCTCGGCATTCTGGCGATTTTTGCCTACGTGGGAGCCGAGGTTGCGGTCGGCAGTGCCATCATCAGCTTCCTGGCCCTGCCCGAGATCGCCGGCTTCAAGGAAGTCGAGGCGAGCAAGTATGTGGCGATTTTCTGGGGCGGACTGATGATCGGGCGCTTCATGGGGGCGGTGGAACTCAGCGAGCTCCCGACGGCCCGCAAGCAGGCGCTCATGGTGAGCATCCCGTTGCTGGCGTTTCTCTTTCTGTGGGCGGCCAAGAGCTGCCCGATCGACTATCTGCAAAGTCATACCTTCGGTGAGTTCGCCACGTTCTGGGGCCAGCAGATCCAGCAGAACTGGGCGGTGTTCCGAAATTATCTCCCGTTCATCGGCCTGTGCTGGCTGCTGTTCCGTTTCGGCCGGGCGCTGGCGGGCCGCACGCTGACGATTTTCGCGCTGACCGCTGTGGTCTTGCTCGCCGTCGCCATCTTCATGAGTGGCAAGCTGGCCCTCTGGTGTGTCGTCGCGGTGGGTTTGTTCAGCTCCATCGGTTGGTCGAACACCTTCTCGCTCGCGATCGAGGGCATCGGTCACCACAAGAGCCAGGCATCGTCCTTGCTCGTCATGGCCATTCTCGGCGGGGCAATTCTCCCGCCGGTGCAGGGATTGCTTGCGGATCGGATCGGCCTGCAGGGCTCCTTGGTCATCCCGCTCATCGCCTACGGCTACGTCGTGTTTTACGGCGCGATCGGCCACCGCATCGGACGCAAGAATCTAGCCAGCTCCTAGGAAAGGCCCGGCATTAATACCATCTCCCGTTTCTGCTTTATGCATGGATTTACCCGTTTCATTGGAGCGATTTTTTTAGTGGTCGGCGTCGTGACGGCTGCCGAAAAAACGCCCGTCGACTATGTCAATCCGCGGGTCGACACCCACAAGTCCCGGTGGTTTTATTTTTCCTCGGCCAGCCGTCCGTTCGGCATGGTCAACTTGAGTCCCGACACCAAGGTGGGGGATGACTGGATGCATGGATACATCTATGGAGAGACGAACATCCAGTGCTTCAGTCACGTCCACTGCTGGCAGCTCTACGGCGTGCCGGTTATGCCGCAAACGAAGGAACTCTATTCAGTCAATGGCTTGGCGGCGGCCGCATCGCCCTTTTCCCACGACGACGAGATTGTCCATCCCGGCTACCACCAGGTTTTCCTGCAACGCTACGGGATCAAGGCGGAGCTGACTTCCACCCCGCGGGTCGGTTTCCATCGCTATACCTTTCCCGCGAGCGACCAATCCTTCATCGCTTTTGACACGGGCGCGACGCTCATGGCGGGGATGGAGACGAGTTACGTGCATCAAGTCAGTCCGACTGAGATTGCCGGTTATTCGGTAATGGCGCCCACGCCGCGGCGGCCGAAGCCATTTACGGTCTATTTCGTGGCCCAGTTCAGCAAGCCCGTCGTCTTTGGCGCCTGGCAGGATAAGAAGACGCTGCCGCCGACGGTTCACGAAGTGGCCGGCAAAAACGCCGGGGCTTATGTGATGTTCCCGACCACGGCGGATGAGCAGGTCCTGCTCAAGGTGGCCATCTCTTACACCAGTGAGGACAACGCGCGGAAGAACATGCTGACCGAGCTGCCGCACTGGGACTTCGACCGCGTGGTGAGCGCGTCGCGTGCGGAATGGAACGACCAATTGGGTCGCATCGCCGTGACCGGCGGCACGGAAACCCAGCGGATCAAATTCTACACCGATCTGTGGCATGCGCTGCTCGGTCGGCGCACGGTGAGCGATGTCGATGGGAGCTACTGCGACAACACCGGGGCGACGACGGTCATCCGGCAGGTCAAGCTTGATGCCCAGGGCCAGCCGCTCTTCCCCCATTACAACTTTGATTCGCTTTGGGGCAGCCACTGGTCGCTGAACATCCTGTGGTCGTTCGCGTATCCCGAGATCATGGACGGTTTCTGCAACACCATGGTGGATATGTATCGCAACGGCGGTTTGATCCCGCGCGGGCCGGCCGGCGGCAATTACACCTTTGTGATGATCGGGGATCCGGCCGCGTCTTTTTTTGCGGCTGCCTACAACAAGGGCATTCGCAGTTACGACGTGGCGCAGGCCTATGCCGGCCTGCGGAAAAACGCCCTGCCCGGAGGTATTCGGGATCATGCGGGTTACGAGCATGCAGCCAAGGGGATCGGAGGAGGCATGGAATACTACGTCGAGCGCGGCTATGTGCCGGAAGGCATCAAGGCCAGAGGGCTGCACCTGGACGGCGCGGCGATGACCCTGGAATATGCCTATCAGGACTGGTGCCTCGCGCAGTTTGCCACGGCTCTGGGCAAGACGAAGGACGCCGAGTGGCTGACGCAGCGATCCTCCAATTATAAGAACCTCTGGGATGATTCGGTGAAATACATCCGGCCCCGCAACCTGGATGGCACCTGGCTGGTGGATTTCGCCCCGGTCACTCCGCCAGGCGCATTCGCCGCCACGGGATTTTGCGAAGCGAACTCCGCCATTTATTCGCACTACGTGCCGCAGGATCTGACCGGCTTGATTCAACGCTTCGGCGGACGTGCCGAATATGTGGCCGCATTGAACCGGCAGTTCGAGCTGGCCGCGCCCGCCAACTTCGTCGTGCCACATGCCCAGCATGGCGGGGCGTGGGTGGACTACAACAATCAGCCCAGCACCGCCATGGCGCATCTTTTCAACGTGGCGGGCGCCCCTTGGTTGAGTCAGAAGTGGGTGCGCGCCGTGAAGGAGGGGGCCTTTGGCGACATCACTCCCATGGGCGGCTATAACGGGGACGAAGACCAGGGCCAGATGGGCGCGCTGGGGGTCTTGATGGCCATCGGTCTGTTTGATGTGGAAGGCGGCGCCGCCGTGAAACCGACTTATCAGATCACGGCGCCCGTGTTCGATCGCGTGACGATCAAGTTGAACAAAAATTACTTTCCGGGCGAATCGTTCACCATCACCACCCACCACAACTCCGCGGCGAACGTCTACATCCAGTCGGCCGCGCTCAACGGCCAGCCTCTCAATCAATACTGGTTCCCCCACGCCAATCTCGTGGACGGCGGCACCCTTGAACTTGAACTCGGCCCCGAACCCAGCCGCTGGGCCGCAGACAGTCCGCCCCTCCGCTAAAATCATTCATGGAATTTAATCCCAGGCATCATTTGCCCATGATGAGAAAATACAGCGCTCTTCTTTTATACACGACCTGCGTCGCCTCGGCCGGTGCCCTCGAGGTGCCGCCGCTGCCGGACTACAGCGATCGCATCTTAACCCCGGCACCGGCCCTAGCGCCGCGCCTCACCGGGCCGCGCGTCTTCGGTTTGCGCCCGGGGCATCCGCTGTGGCACCGCCTAACGGCTACCGGCGAACGTCCGCTCCGTTTCGAGGTCGCGGGATTGCCGGCGGGGCTTGCCCTCGATCCGGCCACCGGTCAGCTCACGGGCTCGCTCGACGCGGCGGGCGAGTATGAGCTGCAGGTCAGGGCCGCGAACGCCCACGGTACGGCGACCCGATCGTTCAAGCTGGTTGTGGGCGAGGCGCTGGCGCTCACTCCGCCGCTGGGTTGGAGTTCCTGGTACGCCATGGGCGACCGGGTCGACCAGGCCGGCGTCCTCGTCGCCGCCCAAGCGATGGTCGCCACCGGACTGGCCGACCACGGTTGGAGCTACATCAACATTGACGATGGCTGGCAGGGACAGCGTGACCGGGTCACGCGTGCCCTTCAGCCGAGCCGGAGATTTCCGGACATGAAACAGTTATCCGACCAGGTCCACGCACTCGGGCTCCGACTGGGTATTTATTCCGGGCCTTGGGTCACGACCTATGCGGGCTATGCCGGCGGCACGGCCGACACTCCCGAAGGCACTTGGAAATCTCCTGCCCAGGGCCAGCGAGCCGATCGCCGCTTCGGCGCCTATTCCTTTGAGAAGATCGACGCCGCGCAATGGGCGGCCTGGAACATCGACTTCTTAAAATATGACTGGCACCCGATGGAGCCGCCTGAGGCAATCCGCATGGCCTACGCCCTGCGCGCCAGCGGTCGGGACATCGTTTATTCGATTTCCAATGGCGCGAACATCTATCGGCGCGCGGAGTATCCCAAGATCGCGCACCTCTGGCGCACGAGCAACGACATCGAGGATGATTGGCCGACGCTCGAGCGCATCTGGTCCATCCATGCTCCGTGGGCGCCTTGGTCCGGGCCAGGCCGCTGGGCCGACCCCGACAATCTGCTCGTCGGGCACATGGGCCTGAAGGGTCCCTTGCGCCCCACGCACCTGACGCCGGATGAACAATACACCCATGTTTCCCTCTGGGCGCTCTGGTCGGCGCCACTCTTCGTTGGCTGCCCTCTCGACCGACTCGATGCCTTCACCCTCAGCCTGCTTTCGAACGACGAGGTCCTCGATGTCGATCAAGATCCCCTCGGCCAGATGGCAGTGCTCGTGGCCAAGGACGGTCCGGGTGAGGTCTGGGCCAAGCCGCTCGCCGACGGCGGTTGGGCGGTCGGGCTTTTCAATCGCGGAGCCGTGTCTCGATCAGTGCGCGTGACCTGGGCCCAGCTCGGCGCTGGCGGCGCATTGAAAATCCGCGACCTCTGGCGGCAGCAGGATCTCAGTCCGGCCTCCGACCACTTCGAGGCGACGGTCAACCCGCATGGAGTCGTGCTCGTGCGCATCGCACCCTAGCAACTCAGGCCGTGATGATCACCGAAATCGGCTCGATTTAGAAGGGGAGCGCTTCCGCTGCTTAAAGGTCCTCAGGATGCCTTTGCTCAAATTCATGTAATCCGTTGTCAGCTTCGGCGATTAGGTATGCAGCGATCACCAGAACGGGACTTCAATCGCTTCACGAGAACTCGGCCCTCTGGCAGCGGAAACGCGTAAGCTTATGATTGCAGGGAACTGTGCTGTTACGTCGGGCCGGTTTCTTGACTCTGTTTCGGGCGCGGCGAGTGTAGGCAGTCCTATGAGCCAGAGCAGTGAATCATCCGCCTCGAGCAGCATCCCGTCGGCCGTCTCCGCGACCGTCAATAACACGGTGATGAACATCCTGCTTATGCTGAGCGTGGGGCATATGCTGAACGACACGTTCCAGGCGATGCTCCCGGCGATCTACCCGCTGCTGAAGGATTCGTATCACCTGACTTTCACCCAGATCGGTCTCATCACGCTGACCTACCAGCTGACCGGCTCGATGCTGCAGCCGGTGGTCGGTTTCTACACGGACCGCAAACCGAAGCCGTACTCGCTGCCGATCGGCATGGGGGTGTCGCTCACCGGCATGGCGGTGCTGTCGCAAGCACACACCTTTCCTCTGATGTGTCTGGCGGCGGGCCTGATGGGCCTCGGCTCGTCGGTGTTCCATCCCGAGGCGTCGCGCGTCGCGCGCATGGCTTCCGGCGGGCGTCACGGCTTTGCGCAGTCGCTCTTCCAGGTCGGCGGCAACTTTGGCACCTCGCTCGGGCCGTTGCTGGCGGCGGCGATCATCATCCCGCGCGGACAAGCGCACATCCTGTGGTTCACGCTGCTGGCACTGGTCGGCATCGCATTGCTGTCGCGCATCGGCAGCTGGTACCAGCAGAACATGCACCGTCTGAAACCCAAGTCTGGCGGTCACGGTGATTTCGTGCCGGTCAAGCTGAGCAAGGGGAAGGTCGCGTGGGCGATCTTCGTGCTCATCGTCCTCGTTTTCTCGAAATACTTCTACCTGATCAGCCTGACGAACTACTACACGTTCTACATGATCCATAAGTTCGGCGTGTCGGTGCAGGCGTCGCAAATTTACCTGTTCATCTTCCTGTTCGCCGTCGCGGCGGGCACGATCATCGGCGGGCCGGTGGGCGACAAGATCGGCCGCAAGCGCGTCATCTGGATTTCCATCCTTGGCGTGGCGCCGTTCTCGCTGCTGCTCCCGCACATGGGGCTGGTCGGCACGGTGGTGCTGACGGTGTTCATTGGCGTGATCCTCGCGTCGGCGTTCTCGGCGATCCTCGTCTATGCGCAGGAGCTCGTGCCCGGCAACGTCGGCCTCATCGCCGGCCTGTTCTTCGGCCTGGCCTTCGGCGCCGCCGGTATCGGCTCGGCCCTGATGGGCAAGCTCGCGGATCATACCAGCATCGAGACCGTATTCGCCGTCGCGGCGTTCTTCCCGCTGCTCGGCCTGATGACCGGTTTCCTGCCGGAAGTGGAGCGGAAGGCCGTGAAGGCCTAAGCTCTTCGCTCAATCCCCGCACACCCCGCCCTGCGGGCACCCCTCTTCGTAGAGGAGACTTCGGCTGCGCGGGTTTGATTCCCCTCTATCAAGAGGGGTGGCGCGCAGCGCCGGGGTGTGTTCAGGCGTTTTCGCACCGGCTCACATCGGCGGACGCGAGCCGTCTGTCTTCAACCACGGCAGCTTGTCCAGATCCGCGTTGCCTCCGGTGACGATCAGGCCGATGCGCAGATCCTTCGCCGCCAGCTTGCCTTCGAGCAGGGCGGCGTAGGGTACGGCGGCGGAGGGCTCGATCACGATGTGCAGCGCCTCCCAAATCGTGCGCATGGCGGTGACGATGCTCTCCTCGGAAACGGTCAGGATGTCGTCGACGTTCTGCTGGATGATCGGGAAATTTTTCTCGCCGGGGCAATTGGTGCGCAGGCCGTCGGCAATCGTGGCGGGCGTCGGGATGGAGATGCGCTTGCCGGCGCGGAAAGACTGGGCGACGTCGTCGGCGAGGGCGGGTTCGACGCCGATCACGCGGATGCCCGGCTTCAGCGCCTTGGCGGCCACGGCGGTGCCGCTGAGCAGGCCGCCGCCGCCGACGGGGCAGAGGATGACGTCGAGATCGGGCGCTTCCTCGAGCAGCTCGATTGTGGCGGTGCCCTGGCCGGCGGCGACGCGGAGGTCGTCGAACGGCGGCACGATCGTCGCGCCGGTTTGTTTGGCGACGCGGGCGCAGGCTTCCTCGCGCGCGGTGAGGTTGGGCTCGGTGAAGGTGATCCAGCCGCCGTAGCTGCCGACGTTGCGCACCTTGGCCTGGGCGGCGCCGGCGGGCATGATGATGTGGGCGGTGATGCCGCGCAGCTGCGCGGCGCGGGCGAGGGCGGCGGCGTGGTTGCCGGAGGAGTGGGTGACGACGCCCGTGGCGGCCTCGGCGTCGGTCAGCGAAAAAACGGCATTGCAGGCGCCGCGCGACTTGAACGCTCCGGCTTCCTGGAAGTTCTCGCACTTGAAGAAAAGGTGTCCGCCGCACGCGGCGTCGAGTTTCTCGCTCGTGAGCACGGGCGTGCGCTTGATGAACGGACGGATGCGTTCATGGGCTTCGCGAATGGCGGCGAGATCGAGGGACATTGCGCAGACAGTGTGGCCACAAAGAGGCGCGAAAAGACACAAAAAAGAACGGCCATCGACCTTACAGGAGGGAACAGAGGAAACGGAGCAGACTGTTTGGATGAGAAATGCTTTCTCTGTTCTCTCCGTTGCCTCCTGTAAGGTCGGCTCGACTGGTTTGTGGAAATTCGCGTGCGTTGGAACGGAGGATGTCTACGCTGACGTCATGGCTGTCCACAAACTCCTCCACACCCGCATGCGGGTTAACGATATCGAGAAGACCGTGAAGTTCTACGAGCAGGCGCTGGGCCTCACGGTTAGCCGCAGGCACACCTCGCCGCGCGGCGCGCAGCTGGTGTTCCTCGCCACACCGGGCAGCGAGGAGGAGATTGAGATTTGCCAGATGCCGCCGGGTGCCGAGCCGGTGAAGGTGCAGCCCGACCTGATGCACCTCGCGTTTGGCGTGGATAACCTCGAGGCCTTTGCCGCGGACTTGAAGAAGAAAGGCTTCGCCTTGAGCGATGGCCCGACCAAGACCGGCAGCGGCTCGGTGATCGCCTTCATCGACGCGCCGGAAGGTTACGAGGTGGAGCTGATTCAGAAGGGTTAATAATCCGCGTCCCATGCTTGTCATCCTGAGCCGCGCGAAGGACCCAAGCATTCGGCTGCCTGCGTTCATTCACTTGGGTCCTTCGCACGGCTCAGGATGACCGCTGCGGAAAATGAAAATTCCTCCCGCTGGGCCTCGGCCTGGCCCGATGCGCTGGCGTTTGCGGGCGGCCTGGCGGTGGCGTGGTTTGCCGATTGGGAGACAACCGACCTGGTGTGGAGCCTGTGGCTGTCGAGCCTGGTGGTCGGCTATGCGATGATCCTGTGGTCGATCTTCAGTCCGGCGATTCTGATCGCCCGGGGAATGGCGCAAGACCGGACGATCGAATTCAACGGCAAGGCCGTCTCGCTGGCGGCGCTGGGGGGAACGGCGTACCTGGTGGGCGCGCTGTTCCTGCTGGCGTTCTTCACGTTTCATTTCGGCATGTTTCACTTCGTGCACTCGGCGTTCCTGAGCTCGTTTTTCCCTGTGGAGCCAGGCTTGAAGCATCCGCAGATGCCCGGGCCGGCGCTCTACGCCGAGGTGGTTCGGCGTTACTGGATGTTCCTGCCGATGGCATTTCTGGCCGAGCGCAAGGCGTTCCGGTTGCCGGTGCCCAAGCCGGAGGATGTTGCCGTGACAGCCGAGGCGATTGCGAAGCGGAAGGCGCGCAACAACGGTTTCACCGGCATGATGGCGCCGTACAAGAACGTGATCCGGATGCACCTGCTGATCTTCTTCTTCGCCTTCGCGCATTTCGCGAAGCTGGAGAATTTCCTCGTCTACGCCGTCGTGTACGCGGTGTATTTCTTCCCCTGGCGGTTGGTGAAGAAAAACCCAGCCGATTCAGTTGGATAACCACAGAACACACGGAAGCTGAACCGATCGGGCTGATTTCTGTGTGTTCCGTGTATTCCGTGGTTTACTCGATTGGGCTACCTTCCGCCGTGTTTTCTCTCCCAAGCGAAAAGGTACTGCTGCGCCAGGCCGGCGAGCGGGCCGAAGTGGGTGCGGCCGAAATGGGCGACGGGGGCGGGCTTCCAGCCGGTGAGGGCGTAGCGGCGTGCGAGGGATTTGAGGATCCAGGTGTCGACGGGGAAGGCTTCGAGGCGGCCCGCGCCGAAGAGCAGGACGCAGTCGGCGACCTTTTCGCCGACGCCGGGGAGTTCGATCAGTCGGGCTTTGGCGACGGCGTAGGGCGCGTGCTCGGTTTCCTCGAGCCAGCCGGGATGGCGGGCGAGAAATTTCGCCGTTTCGGAAATGTAGCGGGCGCGGAAGCCGAGCAGGCACGCGCGGAGTTCGGACTCGGGGATGGTAGCGAGCTCCGCCCAAGTGGGCAGGCGGTGGGCGAAGCCAGCTGAGAGCTGAGAGTTGAGAGCTGAGAGAGGGAAAAGAGGCGTGCCGTGGCGCTCGGCGATGAGCGCCATCATCTGTTTGATCTGCACGATCTGCTTCGTGGCACTGCAGAGGAAGCCGAGGAGTGTTTCGCCGAACGGCTGGCGCAGGATGCGCAGGCCGGGGAAGGCGGCGAGGCACTGCGCGAGATGGGTGTCGCTGCGCCACGGCAGCGTATCCACAAGCATGGGCCAGTCGGTTTCGTGGCCGAGATAGTGGCGTAATTCAACGGCGGTCGTGCCGGGCAGGCCGCGCCATTGGAGAACGCCGGCTTCGAGGCGGAGTTGGGCGACGTGATTCAGCCAGCGTCCGGTCCAGATTGGGTTAGATGCCGCCGTCGCCCCTGCTTTGCCGAGGCTACGCAGGGCGGTTGGTTCCTCTTCCCGGAACCAACCGAAGGACTGTCCGCCATCGACCGTCTCGGCGAGGACGTCGGCGTTGGGGCTCCAGCCGGTGAGCGGGCGCCACTCCGACCACGCGGAATCGCGCGCGCTCAATTCGCCACGGGCTTTTCCCACAGGTAGCTGGTCTCGGAGGCGAGCGCCTTGCCGTCGCTGTCGAGGAGGTCGAGTTTCCACGCCACCGGATGGCCCTTGGGGTCGGTCCAGTCCGCGCCGGTCAAGCCGAGTTGGAAGACGGTGTCATCGTTGCCCTTGAGCTCGGTGGAGAATTGGTAGTCCGAGGTCCGCGCGTTGGCGGACGTGATGACGTGCAGGCTGGCCTTGATCGGGCGCGCCGCGCCGGGATTGGCGACGCGCACCAGGAAATAGAAACCGCCACGTTGTTCGGGGTGCGTGCGCAGGATCGCCTCGCCGTGCGTGTTTTCCTGGCCGTCGAAATACTCGGAGATGCGCTTGAAGGACGCGGCGTCGCGCCAGCCGGTGTAGACGTGCTTGATGGCCAGGGGCTGCTGCGCAGACGCAGCAGCGCAGAGGACAGAGAACAGGAGACAGAGGACGACACTGCGACGGAGGAGCACGCTGGAACTTTTCATGGGACGCATGGGGACACGCAAGAGCGGACTAAGGTGCCAGGTAAACCTTCTTATAGAGGTGGATTCCCACGATGGCGGAGTCCCAATTTTTCACCGCGGGATGGATCAGGTAAGCGCGGGTGCGGTTGATCAGCGGCGAGACCGGGGCTTCGGCCAGCAGGCGGGCTTCCGCTTGTTGGAACAGCTCGAAGCGTGCGGCGGGGTCCGCGGTCTCGGCCGCCTGGTTCATGAGCTTGTCGTACTTGGCGTCGGACCAGCCGGTGTAGTTGTTGCCGTTGCCGGTCATGGCGAGGCTGAGGAAGGTGACGGGATCGGGAAAGTCGGCGGTCCAGCCGAGGACGCCCACCTGGTGTGACAGCGACTGCTGGTTCTGCAGCCAGATCTTTTGCTCGCTGGATTCGATGGTGATGCGGACGCCGAGCTCCTTCAGCCACATGGCTTGCAGCGCCTCGGCGAGCTTCGGCTGGCGGACGTCGTTCAGCACCTGGATCGGGATCGGGGGCAGGCCCTTGCCGCCGGGGAAGCCAGCTTGCGCGAGCAAGCGGCGGGCTTCGTCGTAGTCTTCCTTCACCTTGGCCCGCGCCGTGTAGCCGCCGCAATTCGGCGGCGTGAACGAGTAGCTCGCCGGCCAGATGCCTTCGTACACCGTGCGGGAGATCGCCTCACGGTCGATGGCGAGGCCGAGGGCGCGGCGCACGAGCGGGTTGTTGAAGGGCGGATTGGTGACGTTGAAGTTGAGGTAGTACATGCCCAGCAGCGGATCGTTGCGGAGCGGCGAGGGGCTTTGCGCGCGGTAGCTGGCGATCTTCGAGACGGGAATGTCGTAGGTGATGTGCACCTGGCCGGCGCGGAAGTTGCGTTCGTCGACGTCGGCGCTCTCGGTCGGGAAAAAGCGGATGCGATTCAGGCGGACATTGGCGGCGTCCCAGTAGTGCGCGTTTTTCTCGACGGTGATGCGGGCGTTGGTGACCCATTCGGTGAGCGTGAACGGGCCGTTGCCGACGAGGTTGCCGGGGCGCGTCCACGCCGTGCCCGGCTGGTCCATGGGGCCGAATTTCTCGATCGTCGCGCGCGGCACCGGGTACCAGCTGTTGTGCGCCGCGAGCGCGAGCAGGTACGGGGTCGGGCGCTCGAGGGTCAGCACCAGCGTCGACTCGTCCGGCGTGGCAATGCCGAGCAGTGCGGGATCCTTGATTTTGCCGTTGTAGAACGCCTCGCCGTTTTTGATCGGCCAGAGCATGTAGGCGTATTCGGAGGCAAAGGTCGGCGAAAGGATGCGGCGGAAAGAGTAGGCGAAATCCTGCGACGTGACCTTGTCGCCGTTCGACCACCGGCCGTTCGCGCGGAGATGGAACGTGTAGACGAGTCCGTCCGGGGAAATTTCCCAGCGGTCGGCGGCGCCCGGCAGCGGCGCGCCGGTTTTCTCGTCGAGCACGGTGAGACCTTCGAAGATCGCGGCCAGGATGTTCATGTCCGTGTACGCGGTCACCACCTGCGGATCGAGATCGCGCGGTTCGGCGAGATTGCCGATCAGCAGCGTCTGGGTGCGGATGCCCTCGTTCACGGGGGTCTCGCGCTTGCTGCAAGCGGCGACTGCCAGAAGACAGAGGACGGAGGACAGAGGACGGAGAATTGAAGACAGACGGACGGAGAGGAGGCGCGGGACCATGGGCGGCAAGGTGTGGCGGGTCGGCGGTTGGCGCAAGTGGGTAGATGGCCGGGGGTTCGGAGGGGCAAGTTTTGGCGATTTGGGACGATATAAAGGAGTCAGTGAGCAAATCGTCCCCCACCACTTCTGCCGGATCTCGTCCGCCCGCAGCCGCCTCGGCGTTGCTGGGGCGGCATGAGGCGGGCTTGCGCACTTACCTGGCCGGTTTGCCCGGGGCCAATGCGATCCAGGTCGACGCGGTCATGCGGGAAATGATGCGCGAAGCCCCGACGCAGATGGAGTTCGAGGACGACCCGGTGGTATGGATGTTCACGCAGGGGCGCCGGAAAATGACGAGCGGCGGCCAGCGCGCCGACATCATCGGGATCAACGAGGGCGACGGTGGCGCGGACGAGGAGGCGGTGGCGGGCGAAGACCCGGCGATCGCAGTGCATCGTGCGTTTGCACGGCTCACGCCCAAGCAGCAGGAAATGCTGCGGCTGAAATTTCAGTTTGGCTTCAACCTCGAGGAAATGTCGCGGATCGCCGGCGTGAGCCAGGGCGGCGCCAACGGGCTGGTGCACTCGGGCGTGGAGCGCATCTGCCGGGCGGCCGGTTCGACCTTGTCCCTCGGCGAAGGTCGCGGCGGGGATGTCCGGCTCACGGCTTACGCACTCGACGAATTGCAGCCCGCGGAAAAAAAGGCCTTCGCCGAAAGCGTGCCCGACGCGAAAGCGCTGCTCGAGAGTTCCGATGCCATCAAGAAAATCGGCGCGCAACTGACGCGCGTGCTGGAGTCGGGCGCCCCGGCGCCCAAACGCCAGCGCCGGCGCAAGGGCGCGGCGTGGTGGCAATCGCCCGCCTTCCTGGTCGGTGCCACCCTGGCCGCGGTGGCGATTGGCGGCGGTATTTGGTATTTTGCCGGACGCCCCGCGGAAAAGGAATCTGCGCGTGAGGACCGAGTTTCGTCCGGGCATGGCAGCACCACGGTGCAGACCCGAACACGGGCCGGAGAGAAGGAAGAGACCCGCGGTTCAGGCGGGGTGAACGAGAACATGGCGTTCTCCGGCGGTTCGGGCCGCAAGCTCCGTCCGGGTGAAGCTGCGTGGGAGAAAAAGCATTTTGGACGCGGCTCCGGTGCGCCGGCGAACGCAACGGGCGATGGCGCCGGCAATCCATCCGGTGACGACGCCAACGCCGCCAATCCAGCCGAGCCGGGTGGGGAAGCCGGCCCGGTCGATACCCAGGGCGGCGAGCGCAGTGCAGGTTCGCGCCGTGGCGCGTTGAGTAGGAACGATCCCGCGGCGGAAAAACGCGGCGTGGACGGCAAGGACGAAGCCGACCGCCATCCGGAAGGACGCGAGAAAGATTCACCGGAGAATGAAAAGCCGGCGACAGAGGCACGGCCTGACGCTGACGACGATTCGTCTGCGCCGACCGCGAACACTCCCAATCCGGCGGGACCGCGTGGGATGAAACCGGCCAAACCCGACGTGAAGGACGCGACGAAGACGTCGCCCTCCGACCCGAAGGCCGCGAGCAAGATTCCCGACAAACAATCTCAGCTGCCGGTTTTCGTTCCCACGCAAAGCCGGCCGGGGAGACGCGCGTGGCCGAAGTCCGCCGACGTCAAACTCGCGAACATGGTGAAGAAAGCGCCGCTCGAGCGCGGGCCCGAGGATCCGGCGTCGCCGGCCGTCACCACGCGCTTGGAAATCACGAACTCGCCGTGGCGCCCGGACCGGCAAATCGTGCGCGCGACGGTCAAGGCCCGGCCGGGCCGTGCGCCTTCGCGGCCCGCCGCCAATCTGGTTTTCGCCATCGATGTGTCAGGCTCCATGGCCGGACCGAATCGTCTGCCGCTGGTAGAAGAGGGTGTTCGCCTGCTTGCGGACCGCCTGCGTCCGGAAGATCGCGTGGCGGTCGTCACCTACGCCGCGCAGGCGAAGGCGTTGCTGCCCGGAAATCCGCTGGGGGACAAAGCGCTCGAGTTGCGCAACTGCCTGGCCGGTTTGGAGGCCTCTGGAAAGACCAACGGCTACGAAGGCCTGCAACTCGCCTACGACACGGCGAGGAAGAACCTAGCCGGGACCGGCTTGAATGTCGTGATCCTGTGCACGGACGGAAATTTCAATCTCGGTGAGACCGACGAAAACGTCCTGGGGGCGCTGGTGGCCAAGGCCGCGGCCGAGGGCATCAAGCTGAGCGTATTCGGATTTGGCCGAAGCGATCGCAACGACTTGCGCCTCGAACTGCTGGCGACGAAGGGCGGCGGACGCAGCTGCTACGTGAACACCAGCGAGGAAGCCGAGCGTTTGCTCGCCGGGCAGATCGACGGCTTGGTGGAGACCGTCGCGAACGACGTCGCGCTCGACGTGAATTTCGACCCCGACCGAACCGCCGACATCAGGCGCATCGATGGCGGCAAGGCCGGCGCTCCCGTGCGCGAGTTGCTTTCCGGCCGCAGCCTGGCCGCGTTGTACGAAGTGCAGGTCAAGGCCGGCGTGCCCAGCATCGATCGCCTGGCCCAACTGGACGTTGCCTATCGCCTGGCAGGAGCCAGCGCCCCGGCGCATGTGAAGCGGGATATCGAGGCCGTGATCGAAGAGTGGACGCAGCTCGATCCGGAGTTTCGTTTCGCCATCGCGTGGGCGGAGTTCGCGCGAATTTTGCAGCAGCCCGGAATCCGGACCGCGGTCGAACTGGACCGGCTGGAGAAATGGGTGCGGGAATTTCTGCCGGAGGATCGCGGCGGTTACCGGCGTGAACTGCTGGAGAACGTAGCGACGACACGGGAGCTGGTGGCTGGGTTGTGATGTAGCCGGGGGCGTTGACCCCGGGGATTGCGAACGTGGCATCCCTCCGGGGTCAGCGCCCCCCGGCTACAGCATGGCCGGACATTCTTGGGAAATAATGCTATCCAAGCCTAATAAACCCGCCCACCATCCGTGTAAGGAGCAAGGTATCGTGAATATCGAACCGGAAACATCCCATGTCAGCCCTGATGCCAGCTCCTTTGTGCAAGCGGCAGTCGCGCGCCATCAAGCGCCGCTTCTGCGCTATGCCACCCGTCTCCTCCACGGCGACAGCGACCGTGCGCAGGATGTCGTCCAGGATACTTTCGTCCGCCTCATGGCGCAACCGCCCGCGCAAGTCGATGGGCACGTCGCCGAATGGCTTTTCACGGTCTGTCGCAACCGCGTCACGGACCTGCTGCGCAAGGAGGGTCGCATGAGCCTATTTGCCGAAGGGCAGGCCGAGCGCCTCGTGGCGGCCGAACCGCGGCCAGGTGCGAACCTGGAACGCTCCGAGCAACACGCCGCCGTGCTGAAGCTCATCACCAAACTGCCGCCGAACCAGCAGGAGGTCGTGCGGCTCAAATTCCAGAACGGATTCAGCTATCAGGAAATCAGCCGCATCACGTCGTTATCCGTCACGAACGTCGGCTTCATCCTGCACACCGCCATCAAGAGCCTGCGCCAGAACATGACGGCGCAGCCGGAATGAGCCGGACCCGAACACCGAGAACCGAACCATGAAAGATAATTTCCCTTTATCCCCCGACGATCCCCGCCTGACCGCCTACGCCTTCGATGAGATGGCTCCCGCGGAGCGCGCCGAATTTGAACAGCTGCTCCAGCGAGATCCCGCCGCCCGCCAGGCGGTGGAGGAAATCCGCGCGGCCGGAGTCATGCTCACGGACGTGCTCGAGCACGAGCCGGTGATTCCGGCGGCTCCGGTCGCCGCCAAACCGGACGGCAACTCCAACCTCATCCGCTTCCCGCAGCTTTACTACATGGTGAGCGGCCTGGCTGCCGCGTGCTTCGCGGTGTTCTTCGTTTATTGGCAGACGCACCAGCCGGTGCACGACAAGCCGAAGCAATATGTGGCGTACGATCTGCAGAACGCCGCCCAGGCCAAGGCCGCCCCGGCGCAGCCGGCGGCGGTCGCGATGGAGATGCCACCGCCGCCCGCTCCGGCCGCCGTGGTTGCCGCGGCTGGAGGCCTGACGCAGCAAGTGCTCACCGAGCAGGCGCAGGAGACGCGGAAGAATGGACAGAATCAGAACGCGACCTTCGGAGACTCGATGAGCTACGCGAACACTGGCGCGTCGGCCGAGGGCAAGGTGCGCTCACAGCTGCTGGCGGACAATGCGGACAAGCGCGTCGCGCTGGCGACCACGGTCGCCATGAAGACCAAGCGCGAAGTCGAGTTCCGGGCGGCGGAAGCCCAGAGATTTGCCGCCAATTCGCCGGTGAACGGCGTGCAGGCCCCGATTTGGAACGGCGAGCGCGACGCGAACACCGAGGCCTACGGCTACCGGAAGGACAACGACTTCCTGGGGGCGCGGGACAATCCGCTTTCCACGTTCTCCATCGATGTCGACACGGCGGCCTATGCCAACATGCGCCGCTTCCTCGCGTCGGGCCGGCGTCCGCCGCCGGACGCGGTGCGCATCGAGGAGATGGTGAACTATTTCCCGTATCATTACACGGCGCCGACCGGCGACGTGCCGTTCTCGGCCAACCTCGAAGTCGCCTCCGCGCCGTGGGCTCCGGAACACCGCCTCGTGCGGATCGGACTTAAGGGCCGCGAAGTCAGCGATGCCGCGCGGCCGGCCGCGAATCTCGTCTTCTTGCTCGATGTCTCCGGCTCGATGCAGCAGCCGAACAAGCTGCCGCTCGTGAAGCAGTCGCTGCACCTGCTTGTAGACAAGCTGCGTGCCGACGACCGTGTGGCCATTGCGGTCTATGCGGGCGCTTCTGGCCTCGCGCTGCCCTCGACGCCCGCCAGCCACAAGGCCGAGATCCTGGAGGCGATCGACCGGCTGCAGGCCGAAGGTTCGACCAACGGCGCGATGGGCATCCAACTCGCCTACGACATCGCCAAGGCCAACTTCATCACCGGCGGCGTGAATCGCGTGATCCTTGCCACCGACGGCGACTTCAACGTTGGCGTGACCAACGAGGGCGACCTGACGCGCCTGATCACCGAGAAGGCGAAGAGCGGCGTGTTTCTCACTGTGCTCGGCTTCGGCATGGGCAACTACAAGGACACCACGCTCGAGTCGCTCGCCGACAAGGGCAACGGCAACTACGCCTACATCGACACGCTCGCCGAGGCGAAGAAGTCGCTCGTCGAGCAGGCCGGCGGCACGCTCGTGACGATTGCCAAGGACGTTAAGATCCAGGTGGAGTTCAATCCTTCGCAGGTGCAGGCGTACCGCCTGATCGGCTACGAGAACCGCCTGCTCAAGAAGGAAGATTTCAACGATGACAAGGTCGATGCCGGCGAGATCGGTGCGGGTCACACGGTCACCGCGCTATACGAAGTCGTCCCCGTCGGTGCCAAGGCGCCCGAGGCTGGCACCGGCACAGTGAACGCGCTCAAGTACCAGCGTCCGGTGGGCACGAAAATGTTCACGCCCGAGTCGCTCTCCGGTGAGATGCTCACGGTCAACGTGCGCTACAAGGAGCCGGCGGCCGACGAGAGCCGGAAGCTGGAGTTCCCGCTCCGCGACGGCGGCGCGCGCTTCGAAGACGCCACGCAGGATTTCAAATTCGCCGCTGCGGTGGCCGGTTTCGGCATGATCCTGCGCGAGTCGCCTTACAAGGGCAGCGCAACGTTTGCCGATGTCACGAACTGGGGCCGCCAAGGCCTGAACACGGACGCCGGCGGTTACCGCAGCGAGTTCCTCGGACTCGTGGAGAAGGCGCAGGCGCTGCAGTGAGGTTTGACGGGTAGGAGGGGCTTTATGCCCCGACGAAGCACGAACGTCGGGGTATAAAGCCTCTCCTACGCCGATCGATCACACCCGGCCGCGCTTGCGCCAGGCCGCGAAGCCGGTGGCGCCGAGACCGAGCGCCAGCAGCGCCCAGGTCGAGGGCTCGGGCACAGGCGTGAAGTTCAGGTACAGGTTGTCGCCGATGTTCGTGAGGCTGATGTTCGCTATGTCAGCCGAATCGGTGGTGAACTGGGAAAGATTGATATCGAACTTCGCCGGATCGAAACCTGTGGTGGAGTCGGAACTGAAAATTTCCCAGCTGTAGGTGTGCCCGGGGATGAAGCCGGTGGCGGTGCCCAGCGCGCCGTTGAGATCGAGCGAGATCAGCTTCAGCGTGAAGTGGCTGCCGGTCGTGGCCGTGATATTGAGCGTAGTGAGCGTGGAGATGGTGACCAGGTCCCAGTCGGTGCCGGCGGTACCGTTCGGGTTTTGCAGGTTCCACTCCAGCGTGCCGCCACTCGCGAGCTCAAGGTGACCGAAGTCCAGGCTGCCGATGCGGCCGCCGGTGGCCGGAAAGCCGGGCGCCAGGGTGAAGTTGGTGCCGATGGTGGCCGTGGGCACATGGCCGTTGCCCGCGAGCGTGCCCGACGAAAGGACCAGGTCGTTGGTAAGGTTGATGTTATTTACGGCAAGCGTGCCGCCGTTGACGGTCACGGTGCTCGTGCCCAAGGCGTCCTGGTTGCTGACGATGAGCACGCCGCCGGAAACGTGGGTGTCGCCGCTATAAGTGTTGGCCTCCTTGAGCACGGTGTAGCCGTGGACTTGTTCAACTTCCGTCGGGCCGGAGATCAGGACGGCCTCGCCGTTGGAAAGACCGTCCTTGGTGAGATAGTAGGGATTTTCCGCGGTACCGTTGGTGACAAACTTGAGCTCGCCGCTGAGCCCTGCTCCGGTGGTGATCTCCGCCGCGTTGATGATGCCGCCCGAATAGTAGCCTTCGCCATCGGTGCCGATTTTCAGGATGCCGGCGCCGGTGGCGCTGTGGCCGAGGTTGAGGACGCCGGAGCCATTGCCCACGTTGAGCTTGGCGCCGTCGTAGAGGTAGAGTTCGCCATAGCCGCCATTGCCCACGTAGAGGCTGGACGAGGTCCACGCGCTGCCCGAGCCCTGCAGCGCGACCGTGCCGTAGTCGCCATTATTGGCGCCGATCATGCCTTGGGCGTTCGTCACCGTGCCGCCCGATTTGATCTCGAGCGTGCCGCTGTTGGGGCCGCCCACCGTCAGGTTGGCGGAAGCGTGGGAGATGGAAGCGGATCCCGCGAGGCTGGCGTCCACGCGCAGGGTGCCGTCACTGACCGTGGTGCCGCCGGAGTAGGTGTTGACGGAGTAGATCGTGAAAAGTCCCTCGCCGCTTTTGACGAGGCTGCCAGTGCCACCGATCACGGCACGGGTTTCGAATGTGCTGGCGCTGTCGTTGGTGAACGTGTGCGCGCCGGACGTGAGCTGAACGTAGAGGCTGTTCAGGAAATTGACGTTGGTGTTCTGGAGGGTGAAGTCGCCCGCCAGGTTCAGCGTCGGCGAGCCGGTGCCGCTGAAGGAGAAATTGGTGGCGTTGACGAAGCTGATGTTGCCGGCCGTGAAGATGGTCGAGTTGAGCGTGACCAGGCGGTTGTTCGCATACGGAAAGAGCAGCGAGTCGTTGTTGGCCGGCGGGCTGGGATCGGTGTCCCAGTTCGCACCGTTGGCGATGTTGGCGTCACCTGCCGCGCCAGTCCAGGTCACCACCAGGGCTTGGAGGGGTGCTCCGATCAGAAGAAGACTGCACACGAGCCCGGCAATGCGCGTTTTCATACGGCCAGTAGCAAGGCGCGAACCGCAGGCCATCGCGACGCCAAAGAAAAAGGCGGCCCGCTGAAAGGCCGCCTTTTGCGTAAAAAGAAAGTGAGATATCAGGCGCGGCGGCGTTTGCGCCAGGCGGCGAGGCCTGTAGTGCCGAGACCGAGCGCCAGCAGCGCGTACGTCGAGGGCTCGGGGACGGGGGTGAAATTCAGATAGATCGAGTAAGCGTCGGTGGTGAGGGTGAAAATGCCTTCGCCCGTGCCGATTCCGGTGAGGAATCCAGTCGAGTCGATCTTGAACAGAGTCGGATCAAAGCTGCCGTTTGCGTAAGCGATGGCCGTACCGCCACCGTCGAAAATTTTCCAAGTGTAGGTGTGATATTCCACCAACCCGCTGGCCGCGCCGGCCACGCCGGAGCCATTCAGGGAAATCAGCTTGAGGGTCAGCTGCGAACCGAGAGTCGTGGTCGAGTCGATGTGCAGCGTCGCGGTGTAGTTTGAGATGGAAACGAGATCCCAGCCTGTGCCGGCGCAGCCATTCGGGTCCTGCAGATTCCACTCGTAGATGGCGCCGGATTGCAGCGTGAGATGATCGAAGACCAGGTTGCCGATGGGCGCGCAAGCCGCGATGCCGGGCGAAAGGATGCCGCCGCTTTGGATGGTGGTCGCGGCACCCATGTAGCCGTCGCCGATGTTGCCGTAGCCGGTCAACTTGCCGCCGCTCTGGACGGTCACGGTGCTGTTGATCAGGTAAGTGTCTTTGAGTTCGAGCGTGCCGCCATTCTCAATCGTCACCGCGCCATGCCCCAGCTGGTAGTAATTGCAGTCGGAGCCGTCGGCAATGAGCGTGCCGGCCTTGATCTGGGTGTCGCCGTAGTAGCTGTTCTCGCCCGTGAGCGTCAGGGTGCCGGAGCCCATCTTCACGATGCCGCCGTCGTTGCCGCCGCTGTTGGTGCCGGTGATGATGCCGCCGTAGGTTTCGTTCGACGTCTGGTTGATCGTGAGCGAGGCGCCGGAGGACAGTCTGATCTCGGCATCGTAGTTGTCGTCACCGCCGCTTAGCGAGCCGATGGCACCGCTGATACCCGGATTAACCACCAGAGTGGTATCGCTGTAGGTGTCGAAGTGGACCGCGCCCGTGCCGAGCGCTTTGCCACTGCCCATGTAGATGGAATTCGCACCGTAGAAGGAGATGCCGCCGGACCAGTCACTGTTGCTGCCCGAGAAGGTGATGTCTCCGTTACCGTGCGTGTCGAAGCTGCCGGTGCCGGAGATAGTGCCCGTGAAACTGATGGCGGGGCAGGTGTTGCAGTCGCCAAGTTTGACAGCTCCTCCCAAGACAACCGCGTTGGTCAGGACCGTATCGCTGATCGGAGCCAGCGTGACTCCGTAGTTGAGGGTGAGTGTGCCGGAGCCAACGGGAGTATTTGAGGAATAGGTGTATCCGCCTTCACCGTCCGGGGTCTCATGAGTGCCGTCGAGCAAAAGGGACCCGCCGTTGACAGTGACGCCGCCATTGAAGTTGCTCATGCCGCCCAGTACGAGGGAGCCATTTCCTTCCTTCGTGATGCTGCTACCGGGACCGGTGATGTTGCCGTTGATCGTGACCATGGCGCCATCGCCGATGGTTGCCGTATGATCGCCTGAGTTGAGTGCCACCGAGAAGCCATCGTACATAGTGGCGTGGGCATTGCTGCTGGCCGTCAGGCTGCCGTTAATTGTGAGCACTGCGCCGCCAGTTCCGTTGAAATAATAATCCTGTTCGGTATTGGTGAAACTGATGTTTCGCAGAGGGCTGTTCCCGGAGGGGATCAGCACGCTGGTGTTTCCATCGACCACGTCGGCAAATTCCACATCTTCGGAGCCATTGCCAAGAAGAGGCATTCCTCCCCAATTATCTGCGTCCGTGACGTAGTAGTAATTGGCGTCATCGATCACAACGGACGATGTGCCTTGTCCGGTCCAGACGAGCTGCGCGCGCAACGGTACGGCGACTGATAGCAGAATCAGAAACATACCAATCAGAACGGGGAGTGTGCGCGGCGTTTTCACGGTGGGAAAACCTGACGTTCGCTCTGGGCGCTCTCAAGGCTATATATTGCAAAAATATGGACGCACGTGGGCAGTAGGCTCGGCGTCGTATTCGCCTCACGTGCGGCCGAATTTTTCATGGCTTGCCAACGCAAACACCGTCCCGTCTGTTAGATGCCCAATGGCGATTTTTGGTTCATTCTCCACGGTCAGCGCACAAGTGGCGTCGGACGCGCGTTTCGCCGCGGCCATGGCTTACGTGGCCGAGGCTCTCAAGCCGGGCTCGGTTGCTTCCCAGCGCATCGCGGGGATCGCCTCGGGCGTCACGGAAAAGATCGAACTTTCCGGCGGCTCCTTCGCGTTGGAACAGGTTTATCAGCCGAAGTTGCGGCCCGATGGTTTCTTTGAGTCGCATCGCAACTACATCGACGTGCAGGTGATCGTCGCGGGCGAGGAGCTCATGGAAGTGCAGGAGATCGCGCGGCTGTCCGTATCGCAGGCGTATCTTCCCGAGCGCGACTTGATCAAGTATGCGGACTCCGCGGATGCCGCCGTGTTGCGGATGCGCGCGGGCGATGTGGCGGTTTTCTTTCCGGAAGACGGCCACATGCCGTCGCTTCGCTGGCGCGCGGATGGCCTCGTGCGCAAGACCGTGGTGAAGGTGCCCGTGCGGTGAACTACCGGCATCACTACCACGCGGGCAACTACGCGGACGTTTTTAAACACGTCCTGCTGCTTCCGTTGATCCGCGCGATGCAGCGCAAGGAGAAGGGGTTTCTCTATCTCGATACCCACGCCGGCCGCGGCGGCTACGACCTGGCGATGCCGTCGGTGCTGCCGGACGGACGGGCGCGCGAAGCCGAATATCCCGCGGGCATCGGCCGCTTTTGGGGCGCGACGGGTTTGCCGCCGGCCATTAGTGACTATCTCGGATTGGTGAAGCGCTTCAACGAGCGCCGCGGTGGCGAAGCCGAGCTGCGTTTTTATCCGGGTTCACCCTGGATCGCGCGGATGCTGATGCGCGCTCAGGACCGCATGACGCTGTGCGAGCTGCGCGCGGAGGATGCCGAGGCGCTGGATTTCGATTTCGCGCGCGAGTCGGGCGTGAAGGTGATGGCGATGGACGGCTACACCGGGTTGAAGGCGCAGCTGCCGCCGCTGGAAAAGCGGGCGCTGGTGCTGATCGATCCGCCGTTCGAGAGCCGCGACGAGTTTGCCGACATCGACCGCGCCGTAGCCGAGGCGATCCGCCGGTTGCCGGGCGCGGTGGTGGCGGTGTGGTACCCGATCACGGAGCGCGCGTGGACTGCGGGTTTCCGCCAATCCATCGAAATGCTGAAGACGCCCGCGCTCTTCGTGGAATTGCTGATCGCCGGTGACGGGAGCCAGCTGCGCATGAAGGGCTGCGGCCTGCTGGTGCTCAATCCGCCATGGCAGATCGAGCAGGAATTCCGCGCGGTGTTGCCGGCGCTGGTCGAGCGGTTGCGCGTGGATCGGGACGCCAAGGGTGAGCTCGGCTGGATCGTCCCGGAGAAATAAGGCGTCGCCTTAGCGGCTGGATTTCGTGACGCGCGCGGCCGTGAAGGGCAGCGGCTCGGTCACGATCGGCGGATTGGACAAGCCCGGGGCTTTGAAGACCGGCTTGTTCCAAGTGACGTCGTGGGCGAACGTCTGCCGCACCGGGGCCAGCGCCTGCGTGGCAGCTCGCTTGAGGGGATTGTGCGGGAAGTAAGTCATGAGGTTTGGTGGCGGTAGGTCAGCACCGTCGTACCCTGAGAACCCGGAGAACGCGCCAGAGTTCCAGAAAGTTGGAAAAAATATGGGCGCGCATCCGCGGCGGGATGCGCGCCCAGGGGATCGACGCCCGGGACTATGCCACCTGGCGCTGACGGACGGGCTGGTCGGCGAGAGCCGACGGCCGTTTCGGCAGCACGATGGTGAGCACGCCCTTGGCGACAGAGGCGCGGAGATGGTCGAAATCATACGCCGCCCCGAGGCGCAGCTTGAGCTGGTAGTCGCGCTGCGCGCCTTCGAGGTGCAAGGCCTGCCAGTTCACGCGGACGTGCTGGGCCTTGTGGGCGGTGAGGAGGAGATCGGTGTCCTGCGTGGTCAGCTCGATGCCGCTGGCTTCAACGCCGGGCACATAGATTTCCAGCTTCAGCGCCTGCGGGAGATCGATGCACTCATAGTGCGGCGAACGGAAGTCCGGCTTGGGCTTCGCAGGGAAGGTCTGGAATTGCGGGCGGTGGATGATCGTATGCATGGACGGAAAAAGGGAGGGAGGAGGGAAAGGGATGAGCGCAGTGGTGCGGGCTCGTCGGTTTTCACCGGCGGG
>JBEHWZ010000013.1:0-126972 GCA_048498955.1 Verrucomicrobiota bacterium
TCGCGGCCCGGCGGCGAGCGCCGGCCGCGAATGTCAGCATCATCCCGGCCCGGCGGCGAGCGCCGGCCCTACACAAAGCAGGACCAAAAAAAATCGCCGCCAACCCGAGGGTGGCGGCGATCGCGTAGCGTGTGTGAAAGCGACCTCTGGTTAGAGATCGAAGCTGGCGGTGAAGAAGAACTGCTGCGGATCGATGATACGATAGGTGTGGATCGTGCCATCGGGGAACGCGCCGACCGGCTGGAGGCGGCCGTTTTCACCGAGGTTGCGGACGTTGACCTGGAAGGTCGCGCCGACCTTGTCGTGCCAGAGCTTCGTCTTGTAGGAGACGAACATGTCGACGTAGTAGTGCGCCTTGTCGTAGATCGGGCGGTTCGGGTCGAGATCGGTGATGATCGCCGGCAGGGTCTGCACACCGTAATAACCGATGGCGGCCTTGTCTTCCCAGCGGACGGCGCCGCCGACGGTCACGTTCTTGAGCCACTTGTTGTCGCTCAGGCCCGCGAGCTGGTAGCTCGTGCTGGCGCGGAAGTTGTACTTGCGCACCTGCGGGTTGTTCTTGCCCTCCTGCGCGGCCATGATGGCGAACGGCGCGCTGACGAACGCCTTGAAGTTTTCCTCCGGCGTGACGGCGGTGGTGGCGAACGACGCCTGACCCGGCGTGGTGGCGGCAGCGGAAGAGTAACGGTGCTTCCACCACAGCTTGCCCGGGTTGCCTTCCGCCGCCGCGTTGGCGTCGGTGATGGAAGGATCGACGATCGTGGTCCAGATCGACATGCGGTCGTTGATCCAGTTCACGAGCGAAGCCGAGATGTTCTGCGTGACCGAGTTGTTTTCCGTGACGGAACCGGTGACGGTCCAGTAGCGGTTCGGGTTCACGTTGATTTCGATTTCGTTGCCGTAGGAACGGATGTCCGAGGTGGCGCCGATCGGGGGCGTCGGGTTGGCGTAGTAGGTGTTGTTGGCGCTGCTGATCTTGGTCTTGTTCTCAACCTCGGCGGTCACCTGCGCGGCGGTCCACGTCGGATTCTGCCACGCGATCCAGCGCGTCGCATTGTCGTAGAGGTTGATGAACGGCGTCGGGTTGCCGGCGCCCAGCGTCTGGAAGTCGATGCGGAGCACGCGGCCGGCGACGGTGTTCATGTCGGTCGTCTGCGAGTTCTTCTGGAAGTTGTCGTAGTGCGTGGCGCGGACGACGAGCTTGCCGTCGAAGAGATTGAGGCCGAGGCCCCAGCTCTTGTCGGTGCCGGTGGTGTTCGGCAGCAGGTTCTTGTAGAGGTCCTGCGCGGGATTGGTCGGCAGGAAGCTGTCGGACTTGTTGAAGTTCACCGACAGGCCGTTGAGCAGGCTGCCGAAGAAGCGGCGGCCGCCGTCGGAGCTCTGGGTGAGGCTGTTGGTGAAGCCGATGTCCGAGAACGGACGCGCCACGAACTGGATGTTGGTCGTGCGGCCGCCGTTGTCGTAGGCGATCGGGGACCAGCCGTCGGTCAGCGCGTAGTCGAAGTTGATGCCGTCCGGAGCGAAGCCGTTGACCGGGTTGCCCGGGTTGCCGAAGTGCAGGTTGGTCTTGTCGTAGCGGGCGCCGATCGTGGTGATCAGGCGGTCGCCGAAGAGATGGCTCTGCACGACGCCACCGACGGTCTTGAGGGAGGTCTTCGTGTTGAAGGTATTGCCGGTCTTGTCCGCGGCCACCTGGCCGAGGGTCATGGACTCGGGAATGAAGGCGCCGGTCGCGGCATTGCCCCAGACGAACTTGTACTGGCCGTAGCTGAAGTCGCCCGGCGCGTAGTCGACGTTGTGGCCGGTGGCGTCACCGACGTAGTAGCGGTACAGGCCCTGCGTGAGCGCGACCTGCGTCGGCGTACCGGAGGGCGAGGACTGGTAGCCGCGGTAGAGGCCGGTGGCGAGCCACGAGGCCTGGCCGGTCATGCCGTCGCGCCAGGAGTACTGGCGGTTCACGCGGTACTTGTATTCGCCGTAGGCGGTGGTCTGGAACCAGCCGAGGTGCTTCAGCCAGTTTTCGTTCTTCGTCAGGTCGAGACGGTAGGCGATCTGCGCGCGGGAGGTGTCCCACTGCTGCGGCTGGGAGACCGTGCGCGGCTTGTCGACGCTGAGGTACGGACGGAGGAAGAACGGATTCGGCGTGCCGTCGAGGCGGCGCTCGTTGATGTCGACCATCAGCTGGCCGGACTGGCCGTTGTCGTTGATGATGCCGACGAGATTGCGGGCCCAGCGCTGCGAATCCTCGCGCATGAAGGTCACCTGCGCGGCGAGCGTCTGCTCGGCCGTATTGATGAACATCTGGTCGAGGTTGACGTTGGTCGTGTTCGTCCGGTCCCAGAATTTGTTCGGGGCCGAGAGGTTGATCGACTCGTAGTCATAGATGCTCTTGTCGCTGATCGTCGGCGTGGTGTTGAACAGGTACTGCGCGAACGGACGCGGGGCCGTGCCGGAGAACGTGGCGCCGGCGGCGGCGGTCGTCTGCAGGTAGCGGGCCGCCTGCAGCGTCGCGAGCGTCGGGTTCACCGTGCTGGTGGTGCCGCGCGGCGCCGCCCAGTAGGCGAGGCCGCTCTGGTCGATGAACATCTGGCCGTGGTCGTTGCCGAGGTAGCTGGCGGTGAAGACGTCGGGGCCGTTGTAGGTGGCGGCGGTCACCGGCGCGCCGCGGTTCGTGCCGTCGGCGTTGTGGATCTGCTGCGTGACCGGGTCCCAGGTCGGCATGCCGTTGGCGATCCAGTACGACATGTTATCGCGCGGCGGCATCGAGTTCGGGCGGTTGCCGTACGCGTGGTAGGTGGAGTAGGAGGCCGAGAGCGTCGTGTACTTGAACGGCTGGTACTTCACCATGAAGTTGTAGCGCTCGGTATCGACGCCGGAGGGCTTGCGCTGGAAGGCGTCGTGCTGGAACACGCCGCTGGCGCGGATCGCCAGCTTGCCCGGGAGCAGCACGCGGCCCACGTCGAGGCTGGTGCGCCAGCCGCCGTAACTGTCGCCGCGCAACTCGGTGCGGGCGCGGTTGGTCGTGAGGTTGGCGGAGACCGGCACCATGTTCACGGTGCCCGACGGATTGCCGAGGCCGAAGACGTTGGCGTTGGGTCCGCGGCTGATTTCGATCGACTCCACGTTGATCGGGTCGACCGGCACGCGGCCCATCGTCTCGATGTTGCCGAGGGAAATGTTGGCCGGGGCGATGCCGCGCACGCGGTTCGCCTGCGTCGGGTTGTTCTGCACGTTGTCGCCGATGCTGCCGTTGCGATCGAGCGTGAAGTCCGTGTAGGTGCCGGTGCCTTCGGTGCCCGCGACGTAGAGGAACACGTCGTTCATATCGAGCATGGCGAAGTCGGACATCTGCTGCTTCGTCATGACGGTGACGGAGGAGGCGAGGTCATCCAGCTTCGTGTTGAAGCGGGTGCCGGACATCGTGTTCGCGGAATAATAACCGCGATTGTCGGCGACGACCTGGAACGGGGAGAGGACGACGACGTCCTTATCCTCGCTCGAGGCGGAGCCGGCGGCGGGCGTCGCCGCGGTCTGGGCGGACGCGGGCGAGGCGTTTAACAATAGCTGCGCGAGCAGAAGCCCGGACAGCGCCAAGGGGAAGCGCTTGCTTGGATTCATAGGGATAGGGTTGGGTAACGGTAACGCGCGGACTCTCGAAAAAGTTTTTGCGGCATGCAACACCATTTGCGAACTCATAGTTCATTAATGAACTATCGTGGTGCCAGGATTTTTTTCGCGCACCGCGGCGCGCGCGGGCGTTCTCCGAGGAGAAAATGGGCGGGGCGGTTATTCGTGTCATCCGCCGCGCGCGCGGAATTTTTCCTTGCTTGCCGGAGGCGTGCGTTCAACCATGGATTCAAAGTTCATTAGTGGAATAAGCCGCGACCCTGCGCCGGCTGGTTTCACGCCCGCTCCAGTCCGTCCCCTTTTTCGTCCGCTTACCCCTCAATGCCTGTTTCCCCTCTCCCGCGACCCCTCCCGGTTGCCTAGATTTCGCCCCTCTTTCGAGGGGTAATCCAAGCACAGGCTGGCTTCCACGCGGTTTGTGTTTTCATCTGATCAGCTTCCATGAATTTCCAAGCCAACCCCCTGATGCAGTTCGCGGCCACCCTGCCGCCCGAAGAACTGCGCCGCCAGTTTGTGGTCGCCGGTCTTTTCCAAGCCGGCGCGCTCAATCTCCATTGGTGGGAAACGGATCGCACGATCCTCGGCGCCGCCGTGCCGCTCGCCACGCCGCTGCCGCTGGCGAACGATCCGGGCTTGAAGTCGGCCTTCTTCCTCGAGCGCCGCGAGGCTGGCATCATCAACCTGGGCGGCGCGGGTAGCATCACCGTCGATGGCAAGTCCTACGCGATGAACCCGCACGACGCCCTCTATATTGGAAAGGGAGCGAAGGACGTGGTCTTTGCCTCCGCGTCGGCCGACAAGCCCGCGCGTTTCTGGCTGCAGTCGTATCCGGCGCATGTCACGCACCCGACGCACCACGTGGTTTTCTCCGAAGCGCTCGGCACCAAGCTCGGTGCGCGCGAGACTTCCAACGAGCGCACGCTCTTCAAGCTGATCCACCCGGGCGCCGTCGCGACCTGCCAGCTGGTGATGGGTTTCACGCGCCTCGAGCCGGGCAGCGTGTGGAATTCCATTCCGCCGCACACGCATCTCCGTCGCTCGGAGGTGTATCTTTATTTCAACGTGCCGGCCGCGCACGCGATCTTCCATTTCATGGGCGAGCCGCACGCCACGCGCCACGTGGTCGTGCACGACAGCGAGGCCGTGCTTTCCCCGCCGTGGTCGATCCACTGCGGCGCCGGCACGACGGCCTACAGCTTCGTCTGGTGCATGGGCGGCGAGAACCAGGAGTTTGCCGACATGGATCCCGCGCCGGTTGCGTCGCTCCGCTGAGTTTTCCCCATGAGCAAGGTTCTCGATCGTTTCCGGCTTGATGGCAAAGTGGCGCTGGTCACCGGCGCTTCTCGCGGCCTTGGCGCCGGCATGGCCGAGGCGCTCGCGCAAGCGGGGGCGGATGTCATCCTCGTCGCGCGCGGCGATCTCGCCGCCACCGCAAAACTCGTCGAGGGCGCCGGCCGCCGGGCGTACCAGTTCAAGGCCGACCAAGCCAGCCGCGCCGCGATGGACAAACTGGCGAACGCGCTCGGCAAGGAACTGCCGCTGCCGGACATCCTCGTGAACAACGGCGGCTCGATCAAACGCGGCGCGTTCCAGGACGTGACCGACGCCGATTGGGACGAGATCATGGAGATCAACCTGAACTCCATCTTCCGTCTCAGCCAGGCGGTCGTCCGCCAGTGGCTCGCGCAGAAGCGCCGCGGCAAGATCATCCACACCGCGTCGATGATGTCTTTCCAGGGCGGCATCCGCATCGGTTCCTATCCCGCGGCCAAGAGCGGCCTCGCCGGCCTCACCCGCATGATGGCCAACGAACTCGCGTCGCAGGGCATCAACGTGAACGCCATCGCGCCGGGCTACATGGCCACGGACAACACCGCCGCGCTGCAGGCCGACGCCGAGCGCAACAAGGCGATCCTCGCGCGCATCCCCGCCAACAGCTGGGGCAATCCCTCCGACATGGCGGGCGCCGTCGTGTTTCTTGCGTCACCGGCTTCCGACTACGTGCACGGGCACCTGCTCGCCGTGGACGGTGGCTGGCTGGGTCGCTGATTCTTTCCCCTTATCATCCCCTGACCGTCATTCTGAGCGCAGCGAAGAATCCACGATAATCCGGACGCAGGTTCGCGGTCGTGGATCCTTCGCTCCGCTCAGGATGACGTTTCGAACGTACCCTGGAAATTCCCCCATGAAAGCTGCCTTTCTGTTTTTCACCGGACTCGGTCTTGCGGTGGCCACCGCTTCCGCCGCCCAGCTCGCGATCACCGTCGCTCACGATCTCGCCATCGCGCGGCCGTCTGAAACCATCACCGTGCCGTGGGCCGACGTGGCCCGCGCGCTGCCTGGCGCCATGCTGCAGCATATCGCGGTGAAGGACGCCGCCGGCCACGTGTTGCCGTACCAGGTCACCAACGTCGCGCCCGAGGCGAAGGATCCGAAGAACCTCGGCGTCGCCTATGGCGACCTGATTTTCCAGCACGACTTCGCCGCCGGCGAAAAATCCGCGACGTTCACCGTCGAGAAGATCGACGAGGTCGCCCCCGTGTTTCCGTCGAAGGTGTTCGCGCGGTACGTGCCTGAGCGCCTCGATGACTTCGCCTGGGAAAACGACAAGGTGGCTCACCGCACTTACGGCCCGGCGCTCGCCGAGCCGGCAAAAGGCGCCGGGAAGGAAGTGCTCGTGACGAGCGGCCTCGACGTTTGGTGCAAGCGCGTCAGCTACCCGGTCGTCGACCGCTGGTACAACAAGGGCCACGACCACTATCACCACGACGAAGGCGAGGGCATGGACATGTACCAGGTCGGCCCGTCGCGCGGCTGCGGCGGCACCGGCGTCTGGGACGGCAAGGAGCTTTGGGTAGGCCGCAATTACGCCACGTGGAAGGTCATCGCGAACGGCCCGATCCGCGCGATCTTCGAACTGACTTACGACACTTGGAACGCCGGCGGTGCTTTCGTCTCCGAGACGAAGCGCTTCACCGTCGATGCCGGCCATAATCTCGACCGCATCGACAGCACGTTCGCCCTCACTGCGGCGAAGGAAGTCACGATCGGCATCGGCTTGAACAAGAAGCCAGCCGACAAGGGCCAGGATGAAAAGATCACGACCACGCCGGTCGCCGCCGACGGCTCGATCGCGCAGTGGGTCGTGCAGAAGACCAACGGCGATCTTGGCACCGCGCTGATCCTGCCGCAGGCGTTCGCCGGTTTCGCGGAGGACGACAGCAACCAGCTCGCGCTGGCGAAGGTCACGTCCGGCCAGACCCTCACTTATTATGTCGGCGCCGGCTGGTCCAAGGCCGGGGAATTCACCAGCCAGCAGGCCTGGCTCGATTACGTCGCCGCCTGCGCCGCGCGCGTGAAGTCACCCGTCAAGATTTCCACCGTCGCTCAACCCTGAGCCGCCATGAATTTCTCCATGCTCCGGTTCGCAAAGAGTGGGAGGGGCTTTATGCCCCGACATGCAACGTCCGCCAAAACGTCGGGGCATAAAGCCCCTCCCACCTGGACGAATGCCGTGAGATTGCTTCTGCTGCTCCTTGCTCCTTGCTCTTTGCTTGCCGCCGATGTGCCCGCTGAGTTCGGCGGCGCCTCGCCGCTCACCTGGTCGCAGCGGCTCGCCGAATCCGAGATGGCCCGGCGCGGGGACACGCTATTCCTCGGCGGCGCGCCGCGGTCGCGCTGGGATTACACCACGTCGCTCTTCGGCCTGTCGCTCATCCGCCTGGCGGAGCGCAACGGCAGCGACGCGACCGCGAGCTATGGTGCGAAGACGGTGACGTCCTTCATCGGCGAGGATGGTGCCATCGCCACGTACAAGGCCGACGAGTTCAACATCGACATGATCCCGCCCGGCAAAGTGCTGCTCGCGCGCTGGGAGCAAGGACATCGCGAACCGAAATTCCGCACCGCGCTCCAGACGCTGCGCGCGCAACTCGCCAAGCAGCCGCGCACCAGCGAGGGCGGCTTCTGGCACAAGCTGCGTTATCCGCACCAGATGTGGCTCGACGGCCTGTTCATGGGATCGCCCTTCCTCGCGCAGTACGGACAAGTCTTTGCGGAGCCGGCGGCGTTCGACGACGTGGCGCGCCAGATCCTGCTGATGGACCAGCACGCGTACGATCCCAAGACGGGTCTCTATTACCACGCGTGGGATGAGAAGAAGGCTCAACCGTGGGCCGACAAGGCCACGGGTCACTCGCCGAATTTCTGGAGCCGCGCGATCGGCTGGTATGGCATGGCGATCGTCGACTCGCTCGACTACATCCCGCCGACGCATCCGGAAGTGGAGCACATCAACGAAGTGCTCCGCCGCGTCGCTGACGGCCTCGTGCGCTGGCAGGATCCGGCGACCGGGCTGTGGTGGCAGGTCACCGACCAGGGCAACCGCACCGGCAACTATCTCGAAGCGACCGCCTCGAGCATGTTCGTCTACACTTTGGCCAAGGGCATCAACCACGGCTACCTCTCGCGCGAAAAATACCTGCCCGCGCTGTTGAAAGGTTACGAGGGGCTCATCCGCGACCTCATCCGCACCGATGCGAACGGCAAGGTCAGCCTCACGCGCTGCTGTGAAGTGGCCGGGCTCGGCTACACGACCGCGGCGGGCAAGCCGCGCGATGGCTCCTTTGAGTATTACGTCAGCGAGCCGATCATCGACAACGACCTGAAGGGCGTCGGTCCGTTCATCCTTGCCGGTCTCGAGATGCAGCAGCTGATCGAGCAGAAGCCGGTGGCACAGGCCGTGCGCGGCTGGGGCGACTATGAGCGCGTGCTGGCGGCGATCAAGGCGCCGACTTTCCCGGATCGCGATTTCCCGATCACCGATTTCGGCGCCAAGCCCGGCGCGGACGCCACGGCGGCCATTGCCGCCGCGATCGACGCTTGCACCAAGGCGGGCGGCGGGCGCGTCGTCGTGCCGAAGGGCGAGTGGCTCACCGGCGCGATCCGGCTCAAGAGCAACGTCAACCTGCACGTGAGCGAGGGCGCGACGCTGCGCTGGACCTTCGACCTCACGAAATACCCGATCGTCTTCACGCGCTGGGAAGGCACCGAGTGCATGAACTACTCGCCATTCATCTATGCGTTCGAGGAGGAGAACATCGCGGTCACCGGCACCGGCACGCTCGACGGCGGCGCCGACGAGAGCACGTGGTGGGGCTGGAACAAGAAGGAGCCGGGCAAGGTGACGAAACAAAAGGCCGCGCGCGATCGCCTGATCGAGATGGGCGAGAAGAACGTGCCGGTGGCCGAGCGGATTTTCGGCGGCGACACCTGCCTCCGTCCGAATTTCGTCCAACCCTATCGTTGCAAAAACATCCTGATCGAGGGCGTGACCATCATCCGCTCCCCGATGTGGGAGCTGCATCCGGTGCTGTCGCAGAACATCACCGTGCGCGGCGTGAAGATCCACTCGCACGGCCCGAACAACGACGGCTTCGATCCGGAATCGTCGCGCGACATCCTCGTCGAGGACACCGTCTTCGACACGGGCGACGACTGCATCGCGATCAAGTCCGGCCGCAACGGCGACGGTCGCCGCGTCAACGTGCCGAGCGAGAACATTGTCATCCGCCGCAGCGAGATGAAAGACGGTCACGGCGGCGTCGTGCTCGGCAGCGAGTGCTCCGGCAGCATCCGCAACATCTTCGTCGAGGACTGCACGATGGACAGCGCCAACCTCGACCGCGCCTTTCGCTTCAAGAGCAACGCCGTGCGCGGCGGTGTCCTGGAAAATTTCTTCGCCCGCAACGTGAAGATCGGCCGGGTGGGGGAGGCGGTGCTCACGATCGACCTGCTCTATGAGGAAGGCGCGAAGGGCGCGTTCCCGCCGGTCGTCCGCAACATCCAGCTGGAAAACATCACGAGCTCCGCGAGCCCGCGGGTCATGTATATCCGCGGCTTCGCCGGCGCGGTGGTCGACGACATCCGCATCTCCAACTCCACATTCAACGGTGTAACACAAACGGAGGTTGTCGATCATGCCGGGAGCATCACGCTCCGGAATGTCACGATCGCCCCGGCCGTTGCGGTGAAGAGCCTCAATTCCGTTCCTGCCGCCAAGTAACCCCAACCCCTGTCTCCCCCGCGATGAGCAAGTTCAACGACGTCAATGCCCGGATCGGCCGCTACCGCTGGACCATCTGTGCCCTGGTTTTTTTCGCCACGACGATCAATTATCTCGATCGCAACGTGCTGGGCCTGCTCAAGGACACGCTCGCGGCCCAAGGCGTGTTCGGCGACGACAAGGCGGCGCAGGAACTCAATTACTCGAATGTCGTCATCTGCTTCACCTTCGCCTACGCGATCGGCATGGTGCTGGCGGGTCGCATCATCGACGGTCTCGGCACGAAACGCGGTTATGCCTACTCGCTGATCGGCTGGAGCGCAGCCGCCATCGGCCACGCGTTTGGCCACCACACCTGGAGCTTCGGCTTCTGGCGCGCGGCGCTCGGCTTTTCCGAGGCGGGCAATTTTCCGGCGGCGAACAAGACGATCGCCGAGTGGTTCCCCCGCAAGGAGCGGGCGTTCGCGACCGGTCTTTATAATTCCGGGGCCAACGTCGGCGCCATCGTCGCCCCGCTGAGCGTGCCTTACATCGCCGCGGCCTGGGGCTGGGAGTGGGCCTTCATCCTCACGGGCGCGATCGGCCTGGTCTGGTTGTATTTCTGGTATGCGACCTATGGCTCGCCGGCGGACAAGCTCAAGAGCGGCCAGATGCAGCAAGCCGAGTACGATTACATCCACAGCGACAAGGACGAGCAGGTGGCCGACGCCTCGAGCACGAAGGTCTCGTGGTTCCGGCTGCTCGGGTTCCGCCAGACGTGGTCGTTCGTCATGGGCAAGTTCCTGACCGACGGTGTCTGGTGGTTCTTCATGTTCTGGCTGCCGTCTTTCCTTGCCGGCGAAAACAGCCGCAAGGTCGCCGCCTATCGCGCGGCGCATCCGGATTTCACCGGCGCGGTCGACGCGGTGCCGGGCGTCATCAGCTGGACGCTCGCCGTGGCGATCGTCTACACGATCGCGACCGGCGGTTCGATCCTGGGCGGCTGGCTGCCGAAGAAATTCATCAACGGCGGCATGGACCCGAGCAAGGCGCGCAAGCTCGCCATGTTCATCTATGCGCTGTTCCCGCTGACCGTGCTCGCCGCGTCCAAGCTCGGCGAGATCAACACCTGGCTGGCGGTCGCCACCATCGCCATCGCCTGCTCGGCCCACCAGGCCTGGTCGGCCAATATCTTCACCACGGTCTCGGACATGTTTCCGAAACGCGCCGTGGCCTCGGTCACCGGCATCGGCGGCATGGCCGGCGCCGTCGGCGGCGTGCTCATCGCCCGCGTGGCCGGCCTGCTGCTGGCGCACTATACTGCGCTCGGCCGGATCGAGTCGGGCTATGCGGTGCTCTTCGTGATCTGCGGTTCCATCTATCTTTTCGCCTGGCTGGTCATGCACCTTCTCGCGCCGCGCTTCAAACCGGTCATCTTGAACTGAACATGAAAATCCGGGCCTGGTGGGTTCTCGCGCTTTGCCTGGCCGGCAGCCTGCGGGCGGCGCCGGCCCACAATGCCGTCGTGGCCGCGGACGGCTCCGGCGATTTCACCTCGCTCCAGGAAGCGATCAGCAAGGCGCCGCTCATTACCGACCCGGCGGCGCCGCGCTGGGTGATCTTCGTCAAGGCCGGCACCTACCCCGAGCGCATCTACGTGCAGCGGGAGCGCGGCCAGATTCACGTGATCGGCGAGGACGCCGCGAAGACCGTCATCGTCTACGGCCAGCACGCCGGGATGATTGGACCCGACGGCAAGCCCATCGGCACCTTTCGCACGCCGACCGTGCAGATCGACGGCGACGGCATGATCTGGGAAAACATCACCTTGGAAAATTCCGCCGGCGAGCCCGGCCCGCGTCCGGACGGTCCCGCGGTGGTGCAGGCGCTCGCGCTGCGCGCCGACGGCGACAAGCTGGTGTTCAAGCACTGCCGCTTCCTCGGCTGGCAGGACACGATCCTGACCAATCGCGGCCGCCAGTACTTCGAGGACTGCTACATCGAGGGCCACGTGGACTTCATCTTCGGCGCCGCCACCGCTTACTTCAACCGGTGCGATATCCACATTAAGAAGGACGGCTACATCACGGCCGCCTCCACGCCGAAGGACCAGCCGTACGGCTACGTTTTTGCCGACTGCCGCATCAGCGGGGCGGAAGGCGTGAAGGTTTATCTCGGCCGCCCGTGGCGTGACTACGCCCGCACGATCTACCTACGCACCGAGATGTCCGGGGTTGTTCGTCCTGAAGGCTGGCACAACTGGAACAAGCCGCAGGCCGAGCAGACGACCTTCTACGCCGAGTACGGCAGCACCGGCCCGGGCGCAAGTCCGGCGACGCGCGTGAAGTGGGCGCATGCGCTCACGGCGGAGCAGGCTGCGGCGTTGACGCCAGTGGCGGTGCTGGGTGGATCGGATAACTGGAACCCCCTACAACCGTGAACCAACCGGATGCAACCCAAGCCACCTCTACCGTCATCCTGAGCGCAGCGAAGGATCCAAGGGAAAGGTTGGACATGCGCCGACCGCTTGGATCCTTCGCTGCGCTCAGGATGACGGTAACTTGTTTGGGCATGGCTTGGGGTGCGCTTTTATTTCCTCTCCTCCTCTCCGCCGCCCCCAAAGGCGCCTACGAATTTTCCACCTACGCGAAGAAGCCCGACGCCTGGTTCGGCACGCCCGAGGCGCGCGATCTCGCCGAACACCTGCTTCTGTTTCAGGATGCCAACGGCGGCTGGCCGAAGAACCGGATCATGACGCTCACGCCGACCGAAGAGGCGGCGAAGCGGAAAATTCCCGAGGACGAGACTGAGACCACCATCGATAACGGTGCCACGACCGGGCAGCTGCAGTTCATCGCCCGCGTCCACGCCAAGCAGCCCGATCCGCGCTACCAGGCCGCGATCGAGCGCGGCCTCGATTACCTGCTGGCGGCGCAGTACGAGAACGGCGGCTGGCCGCAGTTCTTCCCGCTGCGCGAGGGTTACTACACCCACATCACCTTCAATGATGATGCGATGATCGACACGCTGGAGATCCTGCGCGACGTGGTCCGCCAGGCGCCGCCGTTCACCGGCATCGATTCCCCGCGCCGAACTCGCGCCAGCCGCGCGGTGGAGAAGGGGATCGCGTGCATCCTGCGCTGCCAGATCCGCGTCGACGGCAAGCTCACCGCCTGGTGCGCGCAGCACGATGAGAAGACCTTCGCGCCGGCCATGGCCCGCAAGTACGAGCACATTTCACTCTCCGGCTTGGAGAGCGTGGGCGTGGCCCGCTTCCTGATGGAGGAGGAGAATCCTTCGCCGGAGATCATCGCTTCCGTGCACGCGGCGGTCGCCTGGTTCAAGCAGGTGCAATTGTCCGGCATCCGCGTCGAGCAATTCCCCGATGCCAGCGTGCCGACGGGCGTTGACCGCCGCGTCGTGGCCGATCCGGCCGCGCCGCCGCTCTGGGCGCGCTTCTATGAGATCGGGACGAACAAACCGATCTTCAGCGGACGCGACAGCATCGTCCGCTACTCGATGGCCGAAATCGAGGCCGAGCGCCGCGGCGGCTACAAGTGGTACGTCACCGATCCGCAGCGTTTGCTCGAACAGGATTATCCGGCGTGGGCACGGAAGTGGCCGGCACCGACATCGGGCACGACCGAGTTCAGCCTCGATACGGCCGAGAAGAAAGTCCGCGAGAAGTATCCTAACATCACGCGCCCGTCCGCCGCGCTGCCCAAGAGTGTCGTGGCCTCGGAGAACCTGACTTACGCCGTCATCGACGGCCAGATCTTGCAGCTCGACATCTACCGTCCCGAAGGCGTCGGCCCGCACCCGATCGTGCTGATCGTGCACGGCGGCGGCTGGGAGACGGGCTCGCGCCACATGGAACGTCCGTTCGCGAAGCAGCTGGCGGCGCGCGGCTACATCACGGTACCAGTTTCCTATCGGCTCGGCGAACGCGGGCGCTACCCGGCGGCGCTGAACGATCTCAAGACCGCGATTCACTGGTTGCGCGCGCACTCGGTGGACCTTGCGCTCGAAGGCCAGAAGCTCGCGGTCCTCGGTGGTTCCGCCGGCGGACAACTCGCCGCGCTCATCGGCGCGGCGGATGGGGAGGAGGTCAGTGCGGTCGTCGACATCGACGGGCTCGCGGATTTCACCGGCCAGGAACTGCTCGACCAGCAACTCGCGAAGCCGAGCGCGCCGGTGCGGTTTCTCGGCGGTTCGTTCGCCGACAAGCCCGAGGTTTGGCACGAGGCGTCCGCCATCACGCACGTGACCAGGTCCAGTGCGCCGACACTTTTCATCAACAGCACGGTGACCTCGCCGATCCTGCCGGGCCGCGAGGCGATGCGCGACAAGCTCCGCGCCGCGGGCGTGGATTCCGAGCTCATCGTGGTGCCCGACACGCCACACCCGTTCTGGATCTTCAACCCATGGTTCGATCGCGTGGTCGACGAGTCCGACAAATTTCTGCGCAAGCATCTCGCGGTCACGCCGCCGGCCGGCCCGACGATCCATCTCGTCGGCGACTCGACGATGGCGAACAAGAAGGATCCGAATTATCCCGAGCGCGGCTGGGGCCAGCCGTTCCGCGCGCTCGTGCCGGCGCCGCTGCGCTTGGTGAACCATGCGGTGAACGGCCGCAGCACCGTGACGATTCGCAGCACCGGCGCGTGGGACACGATGCTCAACCAGCTCAAGGCCGGCGACTGGGTTGTGATCGAGTTCGGCCACAACGACGAGAAGAAGGGCGATGTCGTCTACGCGGACGCCGCCACCGATTACCCCGCCAATCTCAAGCGCTTCGTGGCCGAGGTGCGCGCCAAGGGCGGCAATCCCGTGCTCGCGACGCCGGTTTGCCGACGCGATTGGACGGCCGACGGCCAGCTGCGTGACACGCATGGCGCTTATCTGGCTGCGGTAAAGCAGGTCGCCACCGAAGAGAAGGTGCCGTTGCTCGATCTCGAGGCCGTTACCCGCAAGTTGCTGGTGAAGCTCGGGCCCGAGGAATCGCAGAAGCTGTTCCTCGTGTACGCGCCCGGCGAAAATCCCTGGTTCCCCAACGGCAAGACCGACAACACCCACTACAACGAGGAAGGCGCCCGGCAGGTCGCCGCCTTGGTGGCGGCGGAAATGAAGGCGCTCAAACTGTCCTTTGCTGACACTCTGGCGGCTGGCCAAGAAGCCGCCGGTCGTTAACGTGCCAAATCCTCATCCCCTTTCATGAAATCTGAAGAATACCTGAAATCCTATTTTGGCCTCGAAGGCAAAGTGGCTGTCGTCATCGGCGGCACCGGCGAACTCTGCGGCGCCATGGCCGAGGGCCTCGCGGGCGCGGGCGCCGAGGTCGTGATCGTCGGTCGCAACCTCGACAAGGCCCAGGCCCGGCTCGACAAGATCGCCGCCGCGGGCGGCAAGGCGTGGTTCCACTCCGCCGAAGCAACCAATAAGGCCGAACTCGAGGGCCTGCGCGATGCGGTGCTCAAGAAGAGCGGTCGCATCGACATTTTGGTCAACGGCGCCGGCATCAACTCCGCGACGCCGTTCTTCGACATCACCGAGGAGGAGTTCGATCGCATCCTGCGCGTGAACGTGAAGGGCGTGTTCCTCGGCTGCCAGGTGTTCGGCAAGTACCTTGTCGACCGCGGCCAGGGCGGCTCGATCATCAACCTCGGCTCCATGTCGGGTGTCGTGCCGCTGTCGCGCGTGATCACGTACTCGGCTTCGAAGGGTGCCGTGCACAATCTTTCCCTCAACCTCGCCCGTGAGTGGGCGACGGCGAAGGTCCGTGTCAACGTCCTCGTCCCAGGTTTCTTCCCGGCCGAGCAAAACAAGAAGATCCTCTCGCCCGACCGCGTCAGCGCCATCATGGGCCACACTCCGATGAAGCGCTTCGGCGAGGCCCGCGAACTGATCGGCGCCACGCTGCTGCTCGCCTCCGACGCCGCCGGCTCCTTTATCACCGGCGAGGAACTCATCGTCGACGGCGGCTACCACGCCATGACCATCTGAGGATTTGCGGGTGAATCGTCGGCTGATGCGAAAGTGCTAGCTAAGCAGCCTGTCATTTCGGAACGAATCGCCCCTATATTCTTTCTTCGGCCCTTTTCCTCTGTCCTGAGGTCCCTCTTCTTTGTCGTCGCCCTTAATCCCCGGCTCCCATGTCCGCCATCAACCAGTTTCTCCTGAAGAACAAGCTGCGCATCGCGCAGAATCCCTGCATCTCGCCTGACTTCTGCCTCGATTGGCACGAACTCGAGGCCGACATCCTCGCCGGGCGCGTCACCGAATATCCCAAGAGCCGCTTCAGCACGAAGGCCGGCGACTGGCTGCTCGTTGAAAATGCGGCGGGCGATTGCGCCTGGATCCTTTCCTCCAGTCATTCTCCGCTCGCGGGCGGCGTGCCGCTGCCGCATGGGGCGATGGCATTTCCCGCGACGTGGGAAAACCTGCTGACGCTCAAGAACCTCATCCAGGAAAACGATCCGGCTTCGACGATCTTCCCGACCTCCGCGGCCAAACTCGGCCAGAGCACGCTCGGCGTCGGCGCGCGCTTCACGGCGCTGCACTGGCCGGCCGTGGAGTGGGCGATGAGCGCCCTCGAGATCGGTTTCACGGCCAACCAGAATTCCATTCCGCGCGAACTCGTCTTCGACGTCGACGCGATGCTTGAGGGCCGGCTCGACACCGTGCCGTTCCCGTTCATCGGCACGAACGTGCCCGAAGGCCACCAGGGCCAGAGCGTCGAGGGCATGAGCCACGGTTGCGTGCTCTCGAAGCTGAAGACCGGCTTCCACCACCGCCGCATCGCCTGGAGTTTCAACGCCGACCACCAGCCGATCGGCGGCAAGTTTGACGCGCGCGAGGATGTCCTCGTGCGCGGCTGCGTGCTCGCCAGCTACATCACCTTCGATCTCTCGCCGGAACTCGCACTCAACCAGCCGGCCAAGCTGGCCGATGTGCCGGCGGACATCGTGGCCAAGACCCGCGCCCGCGTCGCCGCGGCTGGGCTGACGCTCGATGATGCCGCGTTCAACACGCTGCTCTGCACCGTCTGGCCGTCGCTGCTCAAGATGAAGCGCCGCGACGAAAAATACGCCGCCGCCCGCGCCGCCGCGTTCACGACCGACGTCGGCCGTGCTTATCTCCGCGAGCTTTCCATCGACGAGTTGCCCGGCCTGACCACGCCCGAGACGACCGCCATCATGCTCGCGCTCTGCGAGGCGCTCGGCATGCCCGTCAACTTCGTGGCGCCGGCGTTCGGCTTCCAGAAGAACATGCCGTACCCGGACAACGCCGGGCTCAAGGCGCTCATCCAGAAGCAATGGGATGTCTGCGCGAAATTCGGCGTCAGCATCGGTTTCCACTCCGGTTCCGGCAAATCCGCCGAGAACTACCAGGTGATGGGGCAGGTGACCGGCTCGCGCTTGGAGATCAAGACCAGCGGCCGCTACACCTACGAGATGGGCATCGCGCTCGCGAACTCGAAGAACTCCGCCGACGCCGCGCTCTGGCGCGACTGGTATCGCTTCACCGTGAACCTCGCCGTTGCCGGCGCGTTCAGCACCGACGCCACCGAGCAGAAGATGGCGCGTATTTTCATCAGCACCGCGCTCACCAACGCGGGCAAGTCCGCCGACGTGTTCGCTTCCGCCGTCACCTGCCTCAAGGCCGTCGACGCGCTGCCGCCATCGCCGGAGCACATGTTCTTCTTCGAATACAACTTCCTCTACGTGCTCGCCGCCGGCGGCCGCGCCGACAAGGCCGCGCTCGGTGACCACACGCCCGCGGGCTACGCCCAGCGCGCGCGCTTCTACGCGATCAGCGACGAGGCCCGCCTCAACTATGCCAAGGGTGTCGCCGGCTACCTGATCTTCCTCGCCGAGAACACCGGCCTGGCCACCGCCGCCCGTTGCGCGGGTGCCGCGAAGCTGCTGGGCAATTATAAGAGCTACGCCGACCTCGTGAGCGATATCTCCCGCGGCTGATTTTCCCCATAGGTCCTATAAGTCCTAGGGGTCCTATAGGACCTATTTTATGAAAAGCTTCATCCACGACGACTTTCTCCTGCAGAGCGACGCCGCCCGCGACCTCTACCACAACTTCGCGAAGGCCGAGCCGATCTACGATTACCACTGCCATCTCCCGCAGAAGCAGATCCTGGATAACCAGTCGTTCGCGGACATCGCCGACATCTGGCTCGGCGGCGACCATTACAAGTGGCGTGCGATGCGGTCGAACGGCGTGAACGAGCGCTTCTGCACCGGCAACGCCTCGCCGCGCGAGAAGTTCGACGCTTGGTGCGCGACCGTTCCGCACACGCTGCGCAACCCGCTCTACCACTGGTCGCACCTCGAGCTGAAGCGCTACTTCGGCATCGATACGATCATCAACGAGAAGTCGGCGCCTGCGATCTGGAAGGAAGCCAACGCCAAGCTGAAGAACATGCGCGTGCATGACATCCTCGCCGCCAACAAAGTCGCGGTGATCTGTACGACCGACGATCCGGCCGAGCCGCTCGACCAGCACCAGGCGATCAACAAGTCGGGGATCAAGACGCGCGTCTACCCGACCTTCCGTCCGGACAAGGCGATGATCGTCGACCAGCCGGCTGCGTTTAACGCGTGGATCGAGAAACTTGGCGGCGTCACGAAGTCCAAGGTGAAGAGCTTCGACGATTTCCTGACGGCGCTCGACCAGCGCCACGCTGATTTCCACGCGGTGGGCGGACGCCTCTCCGACCACGGCATGGAGAACTGCTACGCCGAGCCCTGCACGGCGGCGGAGGCGAAGGCGATCTACGCGGCCGCCCGCAAGGGCAAAGCCGCCACGAAGGCGGAGCACGCGAAGTTTGCCTCGTTCATGATGCTCGAGTTCGGCCGCTGGGACGCGAAGCGCAGCTGGACGAAGCAGATGCACCTCGGTGCGCAACGCAGCAACAATACCCGCCTGCTCAAGCAGCTCGGGCCCGATACCGGCTTCGATTCGATCGGCGATTTTCCGCAGACCAAGGCGCTGTCGCGCTACCTCGACACGCTCGACTCGACGGGTGAGCTGCCGCGCACCGTCCTCTACAACCTGAATCCGGCCGACAACTACGCGTTCGGCACGATGATCGGCAATTTTCAAGACGGCTCCGTCCCCGGCAAGATGCAGTTCGGTTCCGGCTGGTGGTTCCTCGACCAGAAGGAAGCGATGGAGTGGCAGATCAACGCGCTCTCGAACCTCGGCCTGCTTAGCCGCTTCGTCGGCATGCTCACGGATTCGCGCAGCTTCCTCAGCTACACGCGTCACGAGTACTTCCGCCGGATTCTGTGCAACATGCTCGGCGCCGAGATGGAGAACGGCCAGATCCCGAACGACCGGAAGCTCGTCGGCGGCATGGTGAAGAACATCTGCTTCGCCAACGCGCGCGAATACTTCGGCCTGGAGCTGCATCCGTCGTTCCGCGCCTGAGGATGAAATTCCTGGGCTTGGCGTTGGGCCTGTTGCTGGCGGCCGACCTGTCGGCCGCCATGGACGCGGCCGCCCTGCTGCGCGACGCCGCGACGTTGCCCGAGGCGGCGCTGACGAAGGAGGCGGACCACGCGCGACGAACAAAGATCGTCACCGTGATCGACAAGCCCGCGCCGTCGCCCACCGGCGACAACCACGATTACGTCAGCTACGCCCGTTACTACTGGCCCGATCCCACCAAGCCGGACGGGCTGCCCTATGTTTCCCGCGACGGGCAGCACAACCACGCGCAGGTGGCGGCGGGCGATCGCGCCAAGCTCGATGTGCTGGTCGACAATGTCACGGCCCTCGCCGTCGGCTGGTCGCGGTTGCACCGCGCGGAAGACGCGCAGCGCGCCGGCGATTGGTTGCGGGCGTGGTTCATCACGCCGGCCACCCGGATGAAACCGGCGCTGGACTACGCGCAGGTGCGCTTGGGGCGGGACGAGAACCGCGGCAGTGCCGCCGGTGTGCTGGATGCCCGGGGCTTCGCCGAGTTGGTGCAAGCCTTGCGGCTGTTGCAGGATTCGCCGGCGTTGACGCCCGACGAGACTGCGGCCGTTCGGGCGTGGTTCGCCGACTACTTTCACTGGCTGCAGACCGGGAAGTCCGCCGTGGGCGAGCATCACGCGAAGAACAACCACGGTTCCTGGTACCTCGTGCAAGCGGTCGCAATCGCCCGCTACCTCGGGGAAACTGACTCCGCGCGAAAGCTGTGTGAGGAGGATTTCACCCGGATCGAGGCGCAATTCAGACCCGATGGCAGCCAGCCGATGGAGCTGACGCGGGCGGATGCCTTGCACTACAGCCGGTTCAATTTGGAAGCACAGCTGCAGCTCGCGCGGCAGGCGCGGGAACTGGGCGTGGAGCTCTGGCATTTCAAAGCCCCCAATGGCGCGAGCCTGAAGGGCGGGGTGGAGTATCTCCGCCCCTACAATGCCGCCCCGGAAACCTGGTCGGGCAAGGAGCAGGAAAAACTGCCTCCGGGATTTCTCGACGAGTTGCTGGCGCAAGCCGCCGCGCTCGATGCGCGCTCGCACTGAGTGCTGGAGAGTCTCCTGAAGTAGGAGGGGCTTTACGTCCCGACATTGTACGAGCGTCGGGGCATAAAGCCCCTCCTACGACCAGACCCTCGATCCCGTCATCCTGAGCCGTGCGAAGGATCCAAGCGGATTAGCTGCTACGTCCACGTTCGGTTGGATCCTTCGCACGGCTCAGGATGACCGCTAGGGGGGGAATCGTATCGGTGAGAGGGAAGGAAAATTTCCGCTTGCGTACTTAACCGAAAGGTTAAATACAAATCCCCATGTCCCCCGACCGCCTCAGCCGTGTGTTCGCCGCGCTCGCCGATCCGACGCGTCGCGACATCCTCGCGCGGCTGTCGTCGGGCACGCGTTCCGTCACCGAGCTGGCCGAGCCGCACGACATGAGCCTGCCGGCGATCTCGAAGCACCTGCGCGTGCTCGAGCGCAGCGGGCTGATTGCGCGCACGCGCGACGCGCAATGGCGGCCGTGCCAGCTGCAGGCGGCGCCGATGAAGGAGGCCGTGGACTGGATGGAGCAGTACCGCCAGTTCTGGGAACAGAGTTTCGATCGTCTCGATGCGTACCTGCAAAAGCTGCAGGCCGACCAAGCCAAGGAACCCCATGCCGACCAAAAAAAGCCCAAGCAAAAGAAGCGCTAAACCGAAGCTCACGATCGTTCGCGATTTCGCCGCGCCGCGCGCGCTGGTGTTCGCTGCGTGGACCCAGCCGCAACACCTGAAGCAGTGGAGCGCTCCACACGGATTCAAAATCCCGGTGAGCGAGGGCGAGCTGAAGCCGGGCGGCGAGTGGCGCGCCGTGATGGTCATGCCCGACGGCACCAAGCTTCCGCTGGGTGGCGTTTACCGGAAGATTGTGCCGGACAAGCTGATCGTCCAGACACACCGCTGGGCCGGTCCGGGTGAGGGTCCGGAGACGGTAATGACGGTTCGTTTTTCCGACCTCCCGGGTGGCGGGACGCGCATCAAGTTCGAGCAGACCGGCTTTGGTTCCGCGGACGCGCGCGACGGTCATGCCGGCGGCTGGAACGAATGCTTCGAGCGCCTCGAGGCGTTGCTCGTCAAACTGCAGCGCAGGGGCCGCAAATGAAACTTCCGCCCGAGCAGGCGGAAGACCTTTCCGTCCCCGAGATCGTGAACACGCGGTGGTTCGCCGCCGCGCCGGAGGCGTGCTTCCGGGCGTTCAGCGATCCGGTGCAGCTCGCGCAGTGGTGGGGTCCGGCCGGTTTCACCAACACGGTGCCGGAGTTCGATTTCCGCCTCGGCGGACGGTGGCGCATCGTAATGCGTGGGCCGGCGGGGGCGGAGTATCCGAACGAGAGTCAGTTTCTCGAGATCACGCCGAACAAGTTCATCGCTGTCGTTCACCTCGGTCCCATGCACCGCTACTGGCTGCGGATGAGCTATGCGTCTGAGCACGCCGGCACGCGCCTGACCTGGCGCATGCGTTTCGCCACTGCAGCCGAGCACGCCAAGGTGCAGGAATTCGTCCACGGGGCGAATGAGCAGAATTTCGACCGCCTGGCTGCCGCATTGTCCGCAGCTGCCGGTCCCGTTCGTTGAATCTTAAAATCTGTCATCACCATGTCTGCCGCCCAAACTCCCGCCGAAAACGAAATCATCATCTCCCGCGTCCTGCACGCGCCGCGCGAACTCGTGTGGCAGGCCTGGACCGACCCCAAGCACGTCAGCCAGTGGTGGGGGCCGCGCGGCTTCACGACCACGACCAAGCAGCACGACTTCCGCGAGGGCGGCTACTGGGAGCACGTGATGCACGGCCCGGACGGCACGAATTATCCGAACAAAAGCAAGTTCGTGAAGATCGTGCCGCTCGAGAGCATCACCTTCTCGCACGGCGGCGGACGCGAAGAGGGACCGGGCGCGACGTTCACCGCGACGTGGACCTTTGAAACCGTCGAGGGCGGCAAGACCCGCCTTACGGGCCGGATGGTCTTCCCGTCGAAGGAAGCGCGCGATTTCGTCGTGAAGGAATTCGGCGCCATCGAGGGCGGCAAGCAGACGCTCGAGCGCGCCGCCGAGTACACGGCGGGGCTGCAGACCAAGCCGTTCGTCATCTCGCGCGAGTTCGCCGCGCCGCGCGCGCTCGTCTGGCGCGTCTGGTCCGAGCCGGAGCACTTCAGCCAGTGGTTTGGCCCGAAGGGGTTTCAGAAGATGAAGCTCGCGAAGTTCGACCTGCAGCCGGGTGGCATGATGCACTACAGCATGACCACGCCCGAGGGGAAAGAGATGTGGGGCCGCGCCCTCTATCGCGAGGTGGTGCCGCCCACGAAGATCGTCTGGTTGAATTCCTTTTCCGACAAGGACGCCGGCGTCACCCAACATCCGTTCAGCAAGGATCCGTGGCCGCTGCAGATGCTGACGACCCTGACGCTCACGGAGCAGGGCGCGAAGACGCTCGTGACGATCAACTGGGTGCCCTTCGAATCGACGGACGCCGAATGCGCCACCTTCGAGGCCGGCCGCGAGAGCATGAAGATGGGTTGGGGTGGTACGTTCGACCGACTCGGGGAGTATCTGCCCAGCGCCTGATTTTCCGCGCCTACCCCTCGCCCTGATGGCGACTGGCCGGCGTGTGCAATTGGTGGACGGATTCCGGGGTTTGCTTTCAGGGGTGACGTGGCAACAGTGGCCCGCTCACCCCTCCATACCCTTATGAAATCCCTCCGGATCCTCGCCCTTGCGGCGTTCACGCTGGCGGCGGGCCTCGCCGCCCACGCCGAGCAGTTCAAAGTCCTGCTCTTCAGCAAAACCGCCGGCTGGCACCACGATGCCATCAACGACGGCGTCACCGCCATCCGCAAGCTGGGCCAGCAGCATGACTTCGAGGTCTTCTGGACCGAGGACGCGAACCGCGTGATCAACGACAAGGAACTCGCGAAGTACAAGTGCGTCATCTTCCTCTGCACCACGGGCGACATCTTCAATGCCGACCAGCAGGCCGCGTTCGAGCGCTACATCAAGAAGGGCGGCGGCTTCGTCGGCATCCACAGCGCGACCGACACCGAGTACGACTGGGAATGGTACGCCAAGATGATCGGCTACAACTTCCACATCCACCCGGCCCCGCAGACCGCGACGGTCAAGGTTGAGGATCCGAACTTCCCGGGCATGGATCGCTTCGCCAAGCGCTTCCTCTGGACCGACGAGTGGTACGAATTCGGGCCGGCGCATTCCGACAAGCTGCACTTCCTCCTGTCGGTCGATGAGACCTCCTACAACCCGGTCGCCGACTGGGGCGCGAAGAAGGGCAAGGGGATGGGCGCCTTCCACCCGATCAGCTGGTACCAGGAGTACGACGGCGGCCGCGCCTTCTACACCGCGCTCGGCCACATCGGCGCCGCCTACAGCGACGCGAATTTCCTGCACCACATCTACGGCGGCATTTATTGGGCGGCGACGGGGCGCGGTTTCAAAGCGGAGTAACTCCGCTTTGAAACAAGAGCCGAAGTATCAGGTAACAAGTATCAAGAGTTGGGGTTGCCCCACTTGATACCTGCTACTTGCCACTTGTTACTTGCGGGCTGAGCCACGCTCAGCCCGCCGGCATTTCCGCCGGGCGCACCGGCAGCACGATGCGCTCGGTGTGCCGCAGCACCGTGAGATTGGCGGGACGATCGATGGTATCGGCCGTCAGCAATTGGTGCAGCTCGGTGACCGTGCGCACGGGATGCGTGTCGAGGGCGATGATGATGTCGCCATCGCGCAGGCCAGCGACCAGCGCCGGGCTATCGGGCGCGACTTGCGAGGCCATCACGCCGGTCGCTTGGTCGATGTGGTAGGTCCGCGTGACCGCGCGCAGCAGCGGCACGGTCTGGCCGCCGACGCCGAGATAGCTGCGGCGGATGCGTCCGTCCTTGATCAGCCAGCCCGCCACCCAGCGTGCGAGGTTGCTGGCGATGGCGAAGCAGATGCCCTGGGCCGGCCGGATGATCGCGGTGTTCACGCCGATCACTTCGCCTCTCGTGTTGAGCAGCGGGCCGCCCGAGTTGCCGGGATTCAGCGCGGCGTCGGTCTGGATGATGTTGTCGATGGTCCGGCCGGACTGCGCGCGAAGCGAGCGGCCGAGTCCGCTGACGATACCGGCGGTGACCGTCTGCTGGAAACCCATCGGGCTGCCGAGCGCGATGGCGATCTGTCCCGGCCGCACCTGGTCGGAGTCGGCCAGCGGCAAAAAGGGCAGGGGCTCGCTGCTCACCCGCACGACGGCGAGGTCGGTGTGTGGGTCCTCTCCGACGAGGTCGGCGCGCAGGCGGCGGCCATCGGCCAAGTGAACGAAGAGCTCCGTCGCGCCGTGCACAACGTGGCTGTTGGTCAGCGCGTAGCCATCGGGCGAGAGAAAGAAACCGGAGCCGCTGCCGCCCTGTTCCTCGGCGGAACGACCGCGGCGGGAACGCACCTCGATGTGAATGACCGCGGCGCCGGCGTTCGTGACGGTGGAACTGACGGCCTCCGAGTAGGCGTCGAGCAGGTGGCTGTCGACTGGCGCGCTTCCGGATCTGGCAGGAGAATCAGCGACAAAGGAAACCATGATCGCTTACCCTCGCCACAACGGGCGGATTGGCAAACGGGGGAAGGCAATCACTCGCCTGTCTTTTACTGTAGCCGGGGGCGCTGACCCCGGTCGAGAGGGATGCCACGTTCGTTCCGGGGTCGACGCCCCCGGCTACAAGGAAGAGCCGGATTTCACTCCAACGTGAACGTGTGCCCGATCGTATTCAGCTGGCCGCTGATGCGGCGGAGCACGCTGAAGGTGTCGAGGAAGCGCGTGCTCGCCACCAGGTAGCTGCCGTCGCTCGTCGCCAGGCTGGAGAAATGCCGTTTTTGCACCGCGATGCACCATTCCTTCAGCGCGTCGCCCTCGGCGAGGAACTGGCGGGCCAGTTCGCGATCGCGCGTGGCCAGCACCGAGATGGCGCTGTCGAAGCGGCGGAGGACCTTGCGGTGCAGTTCCTCGAGGTCGGACTGGTCGGCCGGTTGCAGCTGCACCCGCTGGCGGGCGTGGTCGCGCACGGTGCCGCAGAGCGACTTGTCGACGATGTCGCCGATCGACTCGAGCTGGCTGGAAAAAGTCAGCAGGCCGAACTGCAGCTGCTGGTCCTTGGGCGAAAGTACCTCGCCGCGAATCTGGCTGAGGTAGCCCTTGATCCCCGCGTTCAGCTCGTCGATGCGGTCGTCCTGGCTCTGCACGGCGGCTGCGAGCGTGGCGTCGTGGGTGTTCAGCGCGCGCCAGGCATCCTCGAACATCGCGCGCACCGCATCGGCTTCGCGCAGCGTCTCGCGGGTGGCGTTGGCCAGCGCGAAGGCGGGCGTGGCCAGCGCCGCGGGATCGAGGTGCGTCGCGGGCGGCTGGGCGCCGGCGGCGACCGCGGCGGGTTTCATCGTCCGCTGCAGCACGCGGCCCAGCGGCGCAGCGAAGATCACGCCGAGTGCGGTGACCACGATGTTGAACACCGTATGGAAGTTGGCGACCTCGCGCGCGATGGTGTCGCCGCTGGCGGCGATCCAGCGCTCCATCCAGGGAAAGGCGGCCAGCACGACGGCGATGACGGCGGCCTTGAGCAGGATGTTCGCCGCCGCCAGCCGGCGGCCTTCCCAAGTGGGAAACCCGGCGAGGAGCGAGGTGAGGCCGATGCCGAGGTTCGTCCCCAGCACCACCGGTACGAGCAGGTCGAGTTGCGCCGCGCCGGTGCCGCCGATGGCCAGCGCCAGTCCGAGCGTGGCGGTGGAGCTCTGCATGGCCAGCGTCAGCAGCGCCACGAAGAGCACGACGAGCAGCCGGTAGTGGACGAGCACGCCCAGCAGCGTCGCGAAGTCAGGATTGGCCGCGAGCTGCTGCGCGGCGTTGCCCGTGATTTCCATCGCGAGGAAGATGAAGCCGAGCCCCATCAGCGCCTGGCCGGCGCCGCGGATGCTCTCGCGCTTCGCGGCCTGGTAGCCGATGAAGCCGACGAGGAGGAAGGCGGCGTAGTAGTCGAAGGTCCGCAGCGCGATCAGCTGGACGGTGAAGGTGATGCCGAGGTTGGCGCCGAGCAGGAAACCGAGCACCGCGTCCGGCGACAGCCGGCCGGCCCGCAGGAGCTGCAGCGCCACGAGCGTCTGCGCCGTCGAGGAAGGCGCCACGGTGCCGAAACCCAGACCCGCGCAGGCCGCCTGCCAGGGCCGGCGCGCCGCCCGTTCGATCCATTCGTAGAGCTGCTGGCCGAACAGGCGTTCGAGTCCTTTCCGAAGAAAACGGATGCCGAACAAAATCAGGGCGACACCGCCCGCTATGTTCAAAAGAGCCATGACTGCAGGAACAACGTTGGCCGCTTAAGATGGCCTGTCACGACTGGAAATCAAACGGGAGCGGGGGTGTCGTTCGTCGGGATTTTTGCGCACTTGGTCCGGCGTTGCGCAAAATTTGCACGCCGCAGGCGAGCGCGTCCTTGCGCGCCAGTCCCGGGCCCCTAGCGTCACGTCATGCGTCATCGTTTTCTGTTGGTGATTCTGGCGGCGGGATGGAGCGGTTTGCTGGCGGTGGAGAAAGCGCAGCCACCGCGGCTCGCGGTGGTGATCTCGGTGGACCAGATGCGCGCGGATTATCTCGAACGCTTCCGGCCGTATTTTGGCGAGGGCGGTTTCAAGCGGCTGACCGACCAAGGCGCGTGGTTTCAAAACAATCATTACCTGCACGCTGTGACCAAAACCGCGCCCGGCCATGCCACGATCCTCAGCGGCGTGCATGCGGACGTCCACGGCATCATCGCCAACGAGTGGCTCGACCGGAAAACCTTCATCCAGGGCAACAACGTCGAGGACGTGGACGCGCCGCTCGTCGGCCTGCCGCCGCGCGTGGACCGCTACCTGAATCCTGCGCAGGCCGCCAAGGCCGGGCGCTCCCCGCGCAATTTCCTCGGCACCACGGTCGGTGATCGCCTCAAGGCGAAGTATCCCGCCGCGAAAGTCTACGGCATCGCCGACAAGGACCGCGCGGCGATCCTGATGTCCGGCCCGAAGGCCGACGGCGCTTACTGGACGGAGGAGGGCCGGTTCGTGACCTCGACGTATTACCGCAAGGAACTGCCGGCCTGGCTGGCGAAGTTCAACGACGACCGCGGCGCGGCGCATCACTTCGGCGAAGTGTGGGACCGTCTGCTCGATCCGGCGATTTACGACAAGGTTCAAGGTCCCGACAACGCACCCGGCGAAACCGCCGAGGATGGCATGCCGGTGACCTTCCCCAAGAAGATGGACGGCGGCAGCGCCAAGCTTACGCCCAAGTTCTACGACGCTTTCGACAAATCGCCCGCGAGCACCGAGCTGGTGGTCGCGGCTGCCGAGGAGTTGATCACCACCGAGCACCTCGGTGCGGATACCACGCCGGATCTGCTCTGCCTCGGCGTTTCGCAGACCGATCGCGCGGGCCACGCCTACGGACCCGACAGTCATGAGGTGATGGATTCCTACGTGCGTCTCGACCGCACGCTGGCCGGCTTCTTCGAATTTCTCGACCGCCAGGTGGGTTTGAAGAATTGCGTCATCGTGCTGGTCGCCGATCACGGCGTCGCGCCGCTGCCGGAGAAAATCCAGCGCGAGCAAGGCCCTGACGCCGCCGGTCGCCTGGCGGGCGGGGCGCTCGACAAGTTTCTGTTCGGCGCGCTCGACGCCCAGTTCGGGACGTTGTCGGAGGGTGCGTATTGGGCGGTGCGCGATAACAGCGGCTACCATCTCAACCCGGCCGCGCTGCAGGCGAAGAGCCTGACGGGCGCGCAGCTCGACGTCGCGATTCGCGATATCCTTTTGAAATACCCGATGATCGCCAACGCCTACACGCGCGAGCAGCTCACGGACGCCGCGCCCCTGGACGCCTTTGGGGAAATGGAGCGACTGAGCTATTATCCGCCGCGCAGCATGGATGTGATGTTCGTGACCAAACCGTATTTCATCGAACGTTCTCCCGTTGGTGCGACCCACGGTTCGCCTTATGAATACGACACGCACGTGCCGCAGGTCTGGTTTGGTGCCGGGGTAAAGCCCGGCATCCACCGCGAACGCGTGAACACCGAGGACCTCGCGCCGACGCTGGCCGGGATTCTTGGGGTGGAGCTGCCGCCGGAGGCGAAGGGCAGGCACCTGTTCCCAGGTGCAACGTCCAACGCTCAACAGTAAGCCCCCCGTACCTCTTTGTCATCCTGAGCCGTGCGAAGGATCCAATCGGATTCGTTGCTGCGTCCTCACTCGTTTGGATCCTTCGCACGGCTCAGGATGACGAAGAGGGAGAGCGAAAGTTGAGCGTTGAACGTTGGAGGTTGAACGTTCGGCTGGGGTAGCTTCTTTTCGCACCCATGACCCTCGACTTCGAAACCCTGGCGCCGCGCGATGTGTACGCGTGGATGTCCAACACGATCACGCCGCGCCCGATTGCCTGGGTCTCGACCATTTCGGCCGACGGCAAAACCAACCTCGCGCCGTTTTCCTATTTCCAGGCCATCTGCTCCAATCCGCCGACGCTGCTCTTCTCGGGCACGGTCGATCGCAACGGCCGTTCGAAGGACAGCGTGATCAATGTCCGCGCGGTGCCGGAATTCGTGGTGAACCTCGTCACCTTTGAGCACGCCGAAAAGATGAACCTCACCGCCACGCCGCTGCCGCACGGCGAGAGCGAATTCGAGAAGTTTGGCATCGCCGCCGCGCCGTCGCTCAAGGTGAAGCCGCCCCGGGTCGCCGCCGCTTCCGTCGCCTTCGAGTGCCGCCTCGACCGGATCGTTGATCTCGGTGAGGGCCCTTCGAGCGCCAACGTCGTTCTCGGCCGGGTCGTGCAGATCCACGTCGCCGACTCCGTGCTGGGCGCCGACGGCATGGTCGACCCGCACAAGCTCGACACCATCGGCCGCTTCGGCGGCAGTTACTACACGCGGACGAAGGATCTGTTCACGATTCAGCGGCCGACTTGAGCGGCAAGCCGCAAGATCCGACTTCTTGGATTGTCATCCTGAGCCGTGCGAAGGATCCAACCGAGAGAGGACGTGGCAACGAATCCGATTGGTTCCTTCGCACGGCTCAGGATGACAGCCGGAAAAAGCCGCAAGGCGGCCGTCCGACACCGTGGGAGGGGCTTTACGCCCCGACGGCTTGCGAGTGTTTTTAGTCGGGGCGTGAAGCCCCTCCCACGGGTTTGTTGTCCTACATGAACTGCGTCTCGTCGCGTTTTCCGACCGTTCGTCAATGCGGGGTTGCGGCAGTGTCATAAACGGTGAAGAGTGGTGCCATGCATCTGCTTACCCGGGGTCTTCTTATCGGGGCGGTCTCCAGTGCCGCCGTTATTTCCTGTCTTGCTGCCGAGCCGGCGCCCAAGGCGTCCGTGCCGCGCTTTGACGTCAGCTACATGGACACCACGGTGTCGCCGGGCACGGACTTCGCCCGCTACGCGTGGGGCAACTGGCGCGAGTCGCATCCGATCCCGGCGGACAAGGCCCGCTGGAATTCCTTCAACGAGTTGCTGCAGTACAACCAGACCGGCCTGAAGGAGATCCTCGAGACGGAGGCGTCCAAGTCGCACGAGCCGGGCTCGATCGAGCAGAAGGTCGGCGATTTCTACACTTCGGCCATGGACACCGCGACGATCAACGCGCAGGGCACCAAGCCGATCGCGACCGATCTCGCGCAGATTGCCGCGATCAAATCGATGGACGACCTCGCGAAGACGCTGGCCGACCTGCACAACGCCGGGATCGGCGGCTTCTTCGTCACCATTGTCGATGCCGACGAGAAAAACAGCTCGATGAACATCCTGCAGGCGGGCCAGGGCGGCCTGAGCCTGCCGAGCCGCGACTACTATTTCGACGAGAAGTTCGCCCCGCAGCGCGAGGCCTTCCTCGCCCACGTGGCCAAGATGTTCACCCTCGCCGGTGACACCCCCGAGGCGGCCGCCGCCGGGGCCAAGACGGTGTTCGAGGCCGAGAAGGGCCTCGCGGAAAAATCCAAGACGCCCGTGCAGCTGCGCGATTCCCTCGCCAACTACCACAAGATGAAGACGGCGGACGTCGCCGCGAAATTCCCGGCGTTTCCGTTCATGACCTACCTCGCCGAACGCGGCATCGGCGGACCCGCCGCGGCCGAGATGGATTGCGGCCAGCCGGAATTCTTCGACGCCCTGCAGGTCCAGCTCACCAGCCGGCCGCTGTCCGATTGGAAAACCTACCTGCGCTTCAAGGTGCTCCGCGCCGCCGCGCCGTATCTCACCAGCGACTTCGAGGAGGAGTCCTTCCACTTCAACGGCACCGTGCTGACCGGCGCTCCCGCGATGGAGCCGCGCTGGCAGCGTTCCGCCCGCGTGGTGGACGGCCAGATCGGCGAGGCGCTCGGCCAGCTCTACGTCGCCCGTTTCTATCCGCCCGAGGCCCAGGCCCGCATGGCGCAGATGATCGCCAACATCGTGGCGGTGATGCACGACCGCCTCGGCAAGCTCGACTGGATGACCGAAGCCACGCGCCAGAAGGCGCTGGCGAAGTTCGACCGCTTCTACGCCAAGATCGGCCATCCCGAGAAGTGGAAGGACTACAAGGCGGTCGATGTGAAGCGCGATAGTTACTACGGCAACGTGCGCGCTGCTACCGAGGCGGAAACCAAGCGCAAGCTCGCCCGCCTCGGCCAGCCGGTGGACAAGTCCGAGTGGGCCATGACGCCGCCGACGGTGAACGCCTACTTCGACCCGACCGCGAACAACATCAACTTCCCGGCCGGCATCCTGCAGCCGCCGTTCTTCAACTTCGGCCTCGATGACGCCGTGAACTACGGTGGCATCGGCGCCGTCATCGGCCACGAGATCACCCACGGCTTCGACGACCAGGGCCGTCATTACGACGGCGATGGCAACCTGTCCGAGTGGTGGACGCCGGAAGACGCCACGGCCTTCGAGGCGCGCGCCCAGAAGGTCGTGGATCAGTTCGATGCGATCGAAGTGCTGCCCGGCCTGCATGTGAACGGTCACCTGACGCTCGGTGAAAATATCGCCGACCTCGGCGGCATCAGCCTCGCGTACGAGGCGTTCCAGCGCTCGCAGCAGGGCAAGGAGCGCAAGATCATCGACGGCCTCACGCCCGAGCAGCGCTTCTTCCTTGCGTGGTCCCAAGTCTGGCGCACCAGCACGCGTGACAGCGAGAGCAAGCGCCTGATCTCGATCGACCCGCACGCGCCCGGCCAGGTCCGCTCGTACGCCCCGCTGCAGAATCTGCAGGAGTTCTACGACGCGTTCGGCATCAAGGAAGGCGACCCGATGTGGCGGAAGCCCGAGCTGCGCGCCAAGATCTGGTAACCGGGTCGCGTCGCGATCCGGGATTTGAAGTTTCAAATCTCAAATTTGAGATAACGGGCCCGCGCTTCACCGCGCGGGCCTTTCTATTTCGTCATCCTGAGCCGTACGAAGGACCCAAGCGTGGGACGCTATGCACGTTTTCCCTTGAGTCCTTCGCACGGTTCAGGATGACGAGCAGAGAGCGGTTCAGCGACTTACTCCTTCGGCAGCAGTTTCGCCACGGCGGTGAGCAACCCGACGACGACCAAGCTGAGCACGGTCCAGAAAACCGCGCCGCCCTTGAGCTCCTCAAATCCATCGCGAGACTTCGCGGCGGCGGGCTCGAGCTGAGCGACCACGCGCGGCGCGGTCAGCAGCCGGCTGGCGACGAGGCTGAGATCGTAGCTCGGCGCGCCCACGGTGGCGTTGCCGTAGGCGAGTTCGAATCCGACAGTCTCGCTGGTCTTGAAGATCAGGCGCACCACCGGATACACCGCCTGCACCGGACCGAGGACGATGGCCGGATTGTCGCCGTTGTCGGTTTCGATCCATAGCGTGTCCGCGTGCAGGCGCTCGGCCAGGGCGAGTTCGCACGTCTCGCGTTCGCCGGGTTCGGGTTTCCGGTCCCAATTCACCGCCGCGAGCTCGCGTTCCAGCGTGCTGCCTTCGGCCGTGGTGATTTTTTCGAACACCCGGAAATGGCGGGAAAACAGCGGCGTGGTGGAGCTCAACGTGAGCTTGGGCACGGGCAGGTTGCTTTGCGGCAGCGTGAGGCGCCAGCGGCTGAGGCCTGAACGCTTGGGGTCGGGCTCGGGAGCTGGGGTGAGAGTCAGCGCGCGAAATTGCGGAGTGTACTCAAGCACGTAGGGAATCTGGTTGCCTCCGTGCATGACGCGCAGGTCGGCGTAGTATGATTGCGCACCGGACAAGACGGCGGGATCGAGCTCCAGCTCCTGCACGCCCGGCTGCGCAAGGCGCAGCACGCGGTGAAATTTCCAGTCACGCGTGTCGAGAGGGGCGCCCGCCAACGGCACATCCGGCAGGGGCGCGGCGGACAATGCGGCGCGCGGCTGGTAGTGGGGCGTGTCTTCCAAGCCGCCGATCGTGGCCGGCGTGGCGCGAGCCAGCCGCATCTCGCCGGCAAACGCGGCGAGGTCGTAGCGCGGGCGGTCGGCTCGTGGGTTGCCCGTGAGGAGCTGGCTGGTGCCGGCGGCCGGGGCGTTGAAGAGCAGGTCGGTGGCGTAGATGCGGGCTGTGACGCCGGTCACGGTGAGCGAAGGCGAGTCGCCGTTCTGAATATGAACCAGAAGCTCCCGGGTGGGCGGACAGGTTTCCTCGGGCAGGGTCAGCTCGAGTTCGCTGCGCGGCTCGGCGCCGTCCAGCGCCACCCGATACAACGTGCCGGAACCGAGCGTGCGCTCGTGAGGGGTGGCACCGTCGGCTTCGCGCAGGGTGACCGTGACGCGACGCATGAAGAGCGGGTCGGAAGTCTCGAGCCCGATGCGCGCGAGCGGCAGGTTGCGGCCATCGAGGGCGACAGTGAGCACGGTTTCGTTAACGAATTCATCGCGTCGCACGATCCGCGCTGGCGTGGACACGGGCGCGGGCGGTTCCTCGCGTCCCGCGACAGGCATGAGCTGCGCGCCGGTAAAACCGAGCGGGCGGTTGCGGTAGTTGTCCAGCGTCACGCGAACGTACGCTGCGGCCTGGCGATTCAGGGTCAGGCGCAGCTGTTCGGCTCCGAACTGGCGGAAGACCGGACTGGCCGCGCCGAGCGATTGCCAGGTGACGCCGTCGCTGGAGATCTCGACGTGGGCGGCTTTCAGGAAAAACGGCACCGGGGTTTCGAGGAGGATCGACTCCAGTTTTTCCGTCGTCCCGGTTTCCACGGTCAACTGCGTCAGGTCGCCGGTCTCTGAGCTGCGAAAGGATTTCACGCGCAGCGGCGCCGGAGGCGCGGGCCGCGTCCGGGCCAGCTCGCCGTTGCGATAGGCGAGGTAGGGCAGCTCGCGCCCTTGCGCATCGACAAGGCGCAGGTCGGCCAGTCCGGGCTGCGCGGCGTCGAATGCCGCCGGTGGAAGCGTCAGGCGCGTGAGGCCTGGCGCCGTAACGGTGACGGCCTGCCGGTGCGCCCATTCCGTGGGCACCAGCGCGGCTTGGCCGAAGGCGGTGGCGCCGAGGAAGAGCGCGACAAGGAGAAGCTTAGGGCGATTCGGATTTTTCATGGGCGGGGAGGAAGCGCTGGTAGGCGACGGAGGCCACGATCGCGATGGCCGCGACGGCGAAGAGCGCACCGACGCGGTAGAGCGCCTCGAGGCGGGCGAGGTCGTGGAAAAACAGTTTCAGCAGGGCGACGCTCAGCAGCGTGAGCGCGGCGTAGCGCGGCGCGGTGCGCTTCTGCCACAGGCCCGCAGCGAGCAGGCCGAGCGCGAAGAGCGACCAGCCGATGGTGTAGGACATGTCGCGTGCGAAGTTGCCCGAGAACTGGAACGTGAGGGAACGCGCGCCCGGCGCGGTGAAGAAGTTGGCGATTTCAAGGTTGAGGAGGAGGAACGCCAGGATCGTGGCGAGCGTTTGGAAGACCGGCGGGACATTGACCCCCAGCACGCGTTCGCGCGGTGGCGCAGCCAGCCGGGCGGCGGCAAAGAGCGCGGCGATGGTCAGCCCGTAGGCATACAGGTACCAATTGAAGAAGGCGCCGCTGCGCACCTGATAGCTGAGGATCTCGGGGTTGAGGCCGAGGCGGATGAAGGCCGTGACCAGCAGAGCCGCGCCCGTGGCGGGCAGGCCCGGGTGCGGCACCCGCCGGAACAGCCAGAGCAACGCGGCGCCTTCGAACGCCCAGGCGACAGTCAGCCACTGATTGTCGAACTGGATCGGGAAGACCAGCGTGATGAAAAGCAGCGCGATGCCGCCGAACCACGCGAGCTGGTTAAGCCGGCGCGGGTTGTCCGCGGTGTGCAGCTTCAGGATCGCGCCCAGGCTGGCGAGCGGGGCCAGCGCGAACAGCGCCGGCACGAGGCCGAGCACGCCGGAGGCACCGGGCCAGCCGCGCTTGATGGCGTCGTAGCTCATCCAGAAATGCGCCAAGCCGCTCAGCGCCGCCACGCACCACGGACCCGTGAGCTCGGCGAACTTGCGCCGGTACAGGAACGGGTAGATCGCGAAGAGCGTATAGAGGATGCCGTACCACATCAGCGGTAGACCTGCGTTGTGCGGATCGAAATGACGGCCGTGCCAGATGAACTCGCCCGCGGCCATGCCGGCGAGCGCGCAGGCGGGTAACCACTCAATGACGAGCATGCGTGCCAAGCCGAGCGTCAGCACCACGAGCAACAAGCCGAGTCCGAACACCGCTGACGGATCCGGCAGCGTCAGGCGGCCACACACCATCATCAGGAGCAGGAACGGCAGCAGCGACGCGAACGCCGGCAGCTGCGCACGGGTATCGCCGAACAACGTCGAGCCGGACGGACTCTTGGTCGCGAAGCGATCCCCCAGGCGGCGCACCAGCCAGAGGCTTGCGACGAAGAAGAAGACGGCGAAGAAGCCGATGACCAGCAGTAGCGACGGCGCGACCGCCACGGCGGCCGGCACCTTGAAGATGCACGTGGCCGTGGCGACCAGCGTCAGCACCAGCACGGCGCCGACGGCAGCGAGCGAGGCGGTCATTGCCGCCAGCCCGATGGCCAGCACGTCGATGAGCAGGATGGCGGGCCAGAGCAGGAACGATGCGGTCTCCAGCTTGAATAGCGGCAGCACCACCAGCAGCAGCGCGAGCGGCGGGAAGACCTGGCTCAGGCCGTCGGGCGCGGCTTTCGGGCTGCGGCGCTCGAGCACGAGTGAGAACGCGGTGTGCAGCGCGGCGAACAGCAGCGTGATGCCCAGTGCCCAGGGCAGCAGCGCGTTGTTCAGGTGCTGCATGGTCCAGGCGGCCAGCAGGCCGAAGACGCCCAGGCCGGCGCCGAGGTGCAGGTGCGGCACGCGGTCATCGAGCCACGCCAGCGCGAGCAGCAGCAGGTCGGCGCCGAAGATGAAGCCGAAGATCAAGCCGGGTTGAGTCGCACCAATGACATCGTGGGAGAGAATGGGCAGCGCGAAGAGGAGCGACGTCACCGGCAACCCGATTGCCGACCAAAGCATCTCCGGCGACACGCGGTCAAGGCGGCGTGCCAGCAGGTAGACGGCGAAGTAGAGCGCGCTGGCACCCAGGCACACGGCGACGATGACCGGAGCCTGCGTGACGCTGAACGTGACCAACCCCCACCGCGTGAGGAGTGCGATGGTGGCGCCTGCCGCGGCGGCCACCAGAGCCGGCTTTTCCTCGCGCCAGGCGAGGGCGAAAACGAGCAGACTCGCGAGAAGCACAAAGCCGATGAACAGGCCGGTCTGCACCGCGACGGTGGAATAGTTCAGAAAGAACCACGCGAAACCAAACGCCACGGCCGGCAGCGAGATGGCGGTCTGCGCCAGCAGCGGATCCCGCCGGTCGAGGCGGCGGCCGACTTCATTGGCAATAAAGTAGATCGCGCTGAAGAGCAGGCTGACGGTCATCGCGATTCCGGTTTTCTCGGGCGCATAGAATTTATCCGCCCAGCCGATCATCATGAACACCGTGGCGGCCGCGCCCATCGGCACCAAGTGGAACCACCGGCGGTGCAACGCGACAGCGGCGAGGCCGATATCCAGCAGCGCGAGATAGCCGAACAGGCCGACGGGGTTGTCGACGCCGGTCGAGAGCAGCACGGGAGTCAGAAAGCCACCGAGCAGTCCGAGGATCGAGATCACCTGAGCCTGCAGTCGGACGGAGAGAACGAAGGCAATGGCGGTGATGAGCGCCATCAGGAGGAAAGTCGGGATCACCCCGAAGAACGGAAAGTGATAGACGGCGCGGCAAGCGAAGGTGACGGCATAGAGCGAGACCACGCCGGCGCCGATCAGTGTTTGCGAGGTGATCTTGTAGCGCGAGCGGTCGAGCCGCAGACCGCCGACGACCAGGCCGGCGCTGAAGATGAAGCCCAGCGCGGCGCGCGCCTCGGCCGGAACCCAGCCATGGTCAAACGAGTACTTCACGAAGAAGGCCACGCCGAGAAAGAGTGCGAGTCCGCCGAGCCAGGCGAAGAGCTTGGCGCCCATGAATTGCTCCCAGTTGATCGATTCCAGCCAGCCCGGCTGGCGCGGCGGAGGCGTGTAGACGGGGCGGGGGACGACGGGCGGAGGCGGCGTCTCGACCGGAACGTCGGTGACCGGAGCGACCGGCTCGCGGGCAGAAATGACCGGTGCCGGTTCGGGCGTCGGGATGAACTCCTCCACCGGCGGCGCGGCGATAACCGGAGGCGGTTCGACTGCCGCCGGCGTTTCCGCCGGAGGCGCGGCGGGCATGGCGGTCTTCTCCAGGCCCCGGGCCATCTCGGCCACGAGGTCGTCGTGCCGCTGGCGCAGCCCTTTGAATTCCTCGTAGCGGAGCCGCAGCCATTCGACCTGGCTGGTCAGGCTCGACAGCTTGGTCCAGGCCCAGATCGGAAAGATCACCAGCACCCCAAGGAAGTAGAGGCCGAGGAGAAGAAGGATGAATTGCATGGCGCGGATTTTATCCGAGCCACGCTTCCGGCCGTTAGTTGATTAATCTGATGCGGGGCATCGATGGGAGTGATGGAGGGAGCTGGCGAGAGGAATCCGTCCCGATCGTTCTCGTACTCGTAATCTTTCTCGTTCTCGCAGTTGCCCAGCCGGGGATTACGAGAACGAGCAAGAGAACGAGAACGACTACCGATCCGGGTCTGCGCTGTCATCCTGAGCCGTGCGAAGGATCCAACCGAGCGAGTTGCTACGTTCGTTTTCGCTTGGGTCCTTCGCACGGCTCAGGATGACGGAATGGAATGAGAGCATAAAAAAGCCCGCGCATTTCGCGCGGGCTTCGAGTGGGAGGGACTTTCTGCCTGAGGCGGCTTACTCGGCGTCCAAGTGCTGCAGCGCGCGGAGCTCTTTCTTCGGCGCTTGCGCGGGCGTCTTGAACGAGGAGACGGCTTCGACGAGGTCGCGGATCTGGGCCTTGGTCAGGACGTAGGCGGCGACTTCCGGCATGGCGGAGGGCGCGGCTTCGACGTTCTTGATGTCGGCGGCGGCGATGTCGGTGAACTCGTTCTCGCCCGTCTTGAGCTTGAGCGCCTTGTCGTCGCGGGACACTTGGATGCCCACGAGCGTGGAGTTGTCCTTCTTGGTGACGGTCACGATGCCGTAACCCGGGGCGATCTTGGCGCTGGGCTTGATGATCGACTCGAGGATGTACTCGCGGCTCTCGCGCTTGCCGATGCCGGCAAGGTTCGGGCCGGCTTCGCCGCCGGGCTCGTCGTTGTGACGATGGCAGCGGGCGCACTGCATGGCGGGATTGTAGTTGAACACGCCGTAACCAGCGCCGGCGTTGCCGCCTTCGAGGGCGACGCGGAACGGCGCGAGCGGATCCGGGTTCTTGGCCAGCGCGGCTTCGCGGTCGGCAAGCGCCTTCTTGACGCGGGCGTCGCTGCGGAGCGCGGCGGCATCGAGCAGCTCGAGCTGGGCGGCGATAATCACCTGGCCGGCCTCGAGTTTGGCGAGCTGGGCGAGGAGGAGGTCGTCGGCGGCCGGATCCTTGACGTGGCCAAGGGCCGAGAAGGCGGCCTGCTTTTCCTTGGCGGTGCCGCGCTCGATGAGCGAGGCGAGGCTGGCGACGGCGGTGTCGGGAAAGAGGCCGGTCGAGATCGGCAGCGTGGCGAGGCGCAGCTCCGGCGATTCGGAGTTGGCGGCGATCGCGACGGACTCGGCGAGCTTGGCGTCCTTGAAGTGGGCGAGGGCCTGGAGGGCCGCGACGCGGACGCTCGAGGATTGGGCGTTGTCGGCGACCACAGCGCGGAGGTCAGCTGCGGCGGCGGTCAGGTTGAGGGCGCTGACGGCGTTGAGTGCGGCGACCTGCACGTTGTCAGGCGTGTGCGCAACGAGGAGCGTGGCGAGCTTCGGGGCCAGCGCGGCGATGGCGCCATCGGTCGGCCGAGTCTTTTCCGCGAGCGGGCGGAAGACACCGACGATGCGGTCGCGCGCCGGCGGCGTGGGCCAGAGCGAGAGCAGCGTGAGCGCCTCGGTGCGCAGCACCGGGGAAACCTCGCGCGTGGCGAAGGCGGCGAGTGCCTCGGCGTTGGCGGGCGTGCCCAGGCGGAAGTTGGCGTTCAGCACGCGCAGCATGATGGGCTCGTCGGCGACCGGGTTGCTGATGAGCGCGGCGACCGCCGGGTAGGCGGCGACGACCGGCGCGTCGTTGATGGCCTCGACGGCCTCGCGGACGATGTAGCGATCGGAGTCGGCGAGGAACGCGGTGAGGCCGGCGTCATGCTGGCGGCGCAGCGCGAGCACGGCAGCGAGGCGCACGGCGGCGGAATCGTCCTTTGCGGTGGCGACCAGCTCGGCCGCGGTGGCGCAGGTGGAGAGGGCCATCACGTAGGCGTGACGCAGGTAAGCGTCCTGATTGTTGTTGGCGCGGACGTTGGCGAGCAGCGCGGACGTGGCCGCGGTGTACTTCACCTTGCCGATCGCCTGGGCGGCGAAGAACTTCACGCGCGGGGAGGCGTCGGCGAGCAGCTTGGCGAAGGCTTCGCCGGAGGCGGTGTCCTTCAGGTCGCCGAGCGTGCTGGCGGACTGGGCGCGAACCTCGGCGTCGGTGCTGCCGAGCAGCAGACGAAGGGATTCGACGGCCTTGGAATTCTTGCGGGCGATCTGGCCAAGGCCCCACACGGCGTGGCGGCGGGCGAGTTCATTGGCGCCGTTGGTGGCCGCGACGAACTTCGCGATGCCGGCATCGCCGCGTTCGGCGAGCGTGTACTGCGCCTCGAGGCGGACGCGCCAGTCGGCGTGGGCGAGGAGGGCGGCGAGTTCGTCATCGGACTTCTTGGTGAAGTCGGAACCGATCAGGGCCTGCACGGCCTTGACGTCGGCGTTGTTCGCGACCGACGGATCGAAGATCTGGTAGATGCGGCCCTTGCCCGGCTTCGGCCAGCCCTCGGCCCAGTCGGAGTAGTACATCTTGCCGTCGGGGCCGAAACGGACGTCGGTCGGCAGCGCGCCGAGCAGGAACGGTTCGGCGGTGTCGATCGCGTAGCCGGCGCCGGACTGTTTCATGCCGTAGGCGTAGATGCCGGAGTTGGTGATCGAGCCCTTGAAGTGGGTGATGAAGAGTTTGCCGGCGTAGGCGGAGGTGAGGCCGGTGCCCGGATAGTAGGCGATGCCGGACGGGCCGTCCTCGATGTTGCAGATCGGCGGGACAATGTAGGCCGGCTGGCCGTTGTGGCGCGGATGCCAGAGCTTCTCGGAATTCCACGGGCCGGCGTCGCCGCGCGGGGAGAACTGGTAGCCAATGCGCCAGCCACTGTCGCCATCCTGCACGACTTGGACGAGGCGTTCCTGGTCGCCCTGGTCGCAGTCGTTGTCACCGGTGAAGAGGTCGCCGTATTCGTTGAAGGCGAGCGACTGCGGGTTGCGCAGGCCGCTGGCGTAGAGTTCGAAGCCGGAGCCATCGGGCCAGCAGCGGAACACCGCGCCGGTGTCGGCAGAGTCGACGACGGAACCGTCGGGCAGCTTGACGTGCGTGCCGCGGTCGCCGCTCGAGAAGTAGATGCGGCCGTCGGGTCCGAGGATCAGGCCGTGGAGATCGTGGCCGGTGAAATTGAAGCGGATGCCGAAGCCGCGGACGAGCTCGGTGCGGGTCTCGGCCTTGTCCTTGCCGGTGAACTGCCAGAGCGAGGGCATGTTGGTGAACCAGACCTTGCCGCGGTGGGCGAGGACGCCGGACGCGATGCCGTCGATCGGGGTGCGGAAATTGTCGGCGTAGACGGTGGCCTTGTCGGCCTTGCCGGTGCCCTTGGTGTCCTCGAGCAGCGTCACGCGCTCGGATTCCTTGGAGAGGTCGGCCTCGCCCTTCGCGCCGAAGTGCTTGCGGATGCCGGCGAGGAAGTCGTCCTGGTTGCGCGACGCGAGGTCGTCCTCGAGCGTCCACATGTAATCGCGGATATCGAGCACGCTGCTGCCGTAGCGGTAGGTTTCGGAGACGAAGACGCGGCCCTTCTCGTCGAGGTTGAAGGCGACGGGGTTGGCGAACATCGGCTCGGCGGCCCAGAGCTTGGCGACGAAGCCGGCGGGGAGCTTCATGCGCTGGAGGGCGAGCTCGCCCTCGTCGGAGGCTTCGTGGATGACCGGCTTTTCGAGGCGCGGCAGCGGCTTGAGGACGCCGACCTTGCCGTTGAGGTCGGTTTCCATTTCGACCACCTCGGTGGCGGCGGAAAGCTGCGGGGCGTTGAGGACGACCAGGACCAGCGTGGCAACCAGTGCCAGGGCCCGGCTAACGGGGCGGAAGTGACGGGGCAACATGCGACGGGCACGGTAGGTCTTCAGAGCGGAATAGCAAGGGAGTGCATAGGAGATTTTGCTTTGTTGCATGCTTGCGGGCCGGGGGGCGATTTGGCGGGATGGAGGCATGAGTCTCACTGTCTGGACCAACCATGTGTTCCGCCCCGAAGCGCTGGTGATTTTCGAGCGCGAACTCAAAGCCATGGGGCATCGTTTGTTGGTGTCGCCCTCGGCCAGCCCGCACGTGCTGGCGGCCGGCGGAGTGGATCAGACTTTGGCCGAGGCCGATGTCGCCTTCGGCCAGCCGGATGTCGCGCAGAGCATGGGTTGCCCGCGCCTGAAATTCATCGAGCTCAGTTCGGCCGGCTACACGCGTTACGACCGCGATGATTTCCGCGCCGCGATGAAGAAGGCCGGCGTGCCGGTGACGAATGCCTCGCAGGTTTTCGCCGACCCGTGCGCGCAGCACGTGGTCGCGCAGATGCTCGCGCTCGAGCGCAACCTCCCGGCGCAGCTCCGCAACCAGGACGGCCCGCGCGAGTGGCGTTACCTGAACGACCGCTTCACCGCCGGCACGCTCACGCGTCGCAACGTGCTGCTGCTCGGTCACGGCACGATCGGCAAGCGGATGGCCGACCTGCTGAAGCCCTTCGGCACGACGGTCAGCGCCTACCGCCGCACCCCGCGCGGCGACGAGGGTATCCCGATGGTCGCGGAGTCCGGCCTGGCGGCGGCGTTCGGTGCGGCCGACCACGTGGTGAACATTTTGCCGGAGTCCGATACGACGCGCGGCTGGATGACCGCGGCGCGCTTCGCCCAGATGAAGCCCGGCGCGCGCTTCTACAACATCGGCCGCGGCACGACCGTGGACCAAAACGCGCTCATCGCCGCGCTGGCCTCGGGCCACGTCGGCGCCGCCTACCTCGACGTGATGGATCCCGAGCCGCTCCCGCCGAAGCACCCGCTCTGGGACGCGAAGAATTGTTTCATCACCTGCCACATCGGCGGCGGCACGCGCGAGCAGGATGAAAATCTGTCGCACCACTTCCTCGCCAACCTCGCGGCCTTCGCGAAGGGCGGGAAGCTGGTGGATCGGATCATGTGATTCGCGCATGAGCGTCGACCAACAAGGCATCATCGACGTCCTGACCCGCTCGCGCGAAACGGGCGGAGTGACACTCACGATTTCCGACCATCTCGACTGGGCGCAGCCGCTGGAGCACATGGCGCTCCTGCAGCGGAAGATTGACGCTTACCTGAAGTTCATCGCGTCGGGCCAGGTGTGGGTGCGGTGCCCGGATGCAGTGGGTAAGGAGATCAACATCCTCGTGGCGCTGCGCTGCCCGCCGCCGGAGGGTGACGTGATGGATTTCCTCGCGGCGGCCGAACAGAAGGTCGAGACCGCGGGATATGGTTTCGCTTTCAAAGTTTTCGAGCTGGGTCCGATGACGCCACGGCGAGACGGAAGCTCCAGGAGTTCTTAACCGCGGATTACGCAGATTCCGCGGATACGAACCCAATTCATTTCACAGGAGGAAACGGAGAGAACGGAGGAATTGTCCGAACTCCGTTAACTCCGTTTCCTCCTGTAAACAGGTCGGTGTCTTGAATCCGCGAAATCCGCGGTTAAAAAACTCGGGCGTTACTGTTTGTAGACCACGCCGCCCTTCATGACGAAGCTGACCTTCGTCATGAGGTGGATGTCGGCGAGCGGGTCGCCGGGGACGGCGACGAGGTCGGCGAATTTTCCGGCGGTGACGGAGCCGAGTTCCTTTTCCACGCCGAGCAGCTTGGCGCCCTCGATCGTGCCGGCTTGGATGGCCTTCATCGCGGGCATGCCGGCTTCGACCATGTAGACAAATTCCTGCGCGTTTTCGCCGTGCGGGGCGACGCCCTGGTCGGTGCCGAGCGCGATCTTCACGCCGGCGTTGTAGGCGCGCTGGAAGGTGGCGGTCATCTGCGGGCCGACGAGCATGGCCTTGGCGGCGACGCTGGGCGGGAGGAAGCCAGGGACCTTGGCCTTGGCCATGACGAAGTTGCCGGCGCTGAGTGTCGGAATGTAGTAAGTGCCGTGCTCCTTCATGAGCGCGACGACTTCGTCGGTCATGAACGTGCCGTGCTCGATCGAATCGGCGCCGGCGAGGATCGCGCGCTTCATGCCTTCGCTGCCGTGCGCGTGGACCGCGACCTTCAGGCCGTACTCATGGGCGGCTTCGACGACAGCCTTCGCTTCTTCCTGCGTCATCTGTGCGCCCTGGGCGCTGTCACCGAGGCTGAGCACGCCGCCGGTGGTCATGATCTTGATGACGTTGACGCCGTGCTTCACGTGCTCGCGCACGACGGCGCGGCCGGCGTCGGCGCCGTTGAACGTGCTGTCGTGCGGCAGGAGCGCGATGACTTCATCGCTGTAACCGTTGGTCGGGTCGGCGTGGCTGCCGGTGGTGCCGATGGCGGGACCGGCGGTGTAGACGCGCGGGCCGTCGACCCAGCCGGCGGCGATCGCCTTGCGCAGGGCGACGGTCGAGTAATCGGTGTCGCCGAGGTTGCGGACGGTGGTGAAGCCCGCGAGCAGCGTCTTCTTCGCGTAGAAGGAAGCGCGCAGCGCGTAGTCGCCGGGGTTCAGGTAGAAACTTTCCGTGTAGCTGTTGGCGGACTGCTGGCCGTCGAGGTGGACGTGCATGTCCATCAAGCCGGGCAACACCGTGGCGTTTTTCAGGTCGATCACCGTGTCGCCGGCGGCGGGCGCGGTGAAGCCGTCGGCGATGGTCTCGATGCGTTCGCCATTCACGGTGATTGTAACGTTCTTGCGCGCCGCGTCCGACTGGCCGTCGATCAAGGCGCCGGCCTGGATTAAAATCTTTGCGAAACCAGGGGAAGCCGCGGCCAACATCGCGCAGCACAACACGATCCGGGGGAATGATTGCATGCGGCAGGCTAGTCGTTGCCGGCCGGCGCAAGCAAATGGGAACTGGTCGCAACGGTGGGGAGGCCGGCCGTTATAGTCTGGAGTGGGCCGGGGATTTCCATAGGTTCCGCGCTGCATCCCGAGATTTTCCCGTGCGAAAAAATATCGGGAATACCCCGCCGACCTGAGGACTCTTAACGATCCCAACCATTTTCTGGCCGCCCACAGGCACGGTGCCTGAGGAGGTTTTGAAACCAAAAAACAATACTCCAAAATGAACAAGTCCTCCCGTCTCATCATCACTGCGGCCGCCATGGCCGGTCTCTACGCCGGCGGTCTCGCCGTCAAAGCCTCCGCCAACGACGCCGGCACGGCGGCTCCTGCTGGCGACCACTCCAAGGACAGCTGCAAAGGTAAGAACGACTGCAAGGGCAAGGGCGGCTGCGGCGCCACCAAGGGCAAGAATGACTGCAAGGGCCAGGGCGGTTGCGGCGCGGCGGCCATGGGCCACTCCTGCGCGGGCAAGAACGACTGCAAAGGCAAGGGCGGTTGCAAGTCCGGCGACGCCGGTTGCAAGGGCAAGAACACCTGCAAGGGCAAGGGCGGCTGCAAGTCGGGCTGAGTTCCTTTTGCGCGTGACTGGAATTTTTAATCCGGTCGCGCTTTGATTTTCGGGAGACCGGGCCTCGCGGTCCGGTCTCCCTTTTTGTAGCCGGGGGCGCTGACCCGGTGGTTCGCGATAGCACGTTCGTTCCGGGGTCAACGCCCCCGGCTACATTTCAGCAGACTCGACGGCGGTCATGGACCGCCGCTACCGTTTCATCGCTTCACTTTCATGCCCGCCAATAAATTCAACGGCTTTACCGACTACGGCATCGGGCTCGGGCTGCGCATCCCGCACTACGACCATATCCTGAGCGAGAAGCCCACGGTCGACTGGTTCGAGATCATCTCGGAAAATTTCATGGTCGACGGCGGTCGCCCGCTCGAGGTGCTCGACCAAATCCTCGACCAGTACCGCGTCGTCCAGCACGGCGTCGCGATGTACTTCGGCGCCGCCGACGGCCCGAACAAGGAACATCTCCGCCGCCTCAAGACGCTCACGAAGCGCACGCAGACGCCGTGGCTTTCCGACCATCTCTGCTGGGGCAGCGTCGATGGCACGTTTTCGCACGACCTCCTGCCGATGCCCTACACGCACGCCGCGGCGAAGAAGACCGCGGCGAACATCCGCCAGGTGCGCGATTATCTCGAGATCCCGATCGCGGTGGAAAACGTCAGCTCGTACACCGAGTTCCATGTCTCCGAGATGACCGAGTGGGAATTCCTCAGCGAGGTCGTCGAGCTGGCCGACTGCGGAATCCTTCTCGACGTGAATAATATCTACGTCTCGTCGAAGAACCATAATTTCGACCCCTACGACTATCTGAACAACATCCCGCACGAGCGCGTCGCGCAGATGCACATCGCCGGGCACACGAAGTTCGAGAAGTACATCCTCGATACCCACGACCATCCCGTGCTCGACCCGGTGTGGAAGATGTACGCGCACGCCATCCGGCAATGCGGCGTCACTGCCACGCTGCTCGAGTGGGACGACAAGATCCCGTCCTTCCAGGAAGTCCACGACGAGGCCCTCAAGGCCAACCAGTTCATCGCCGAAGCCCGGGAGGCGAAGATCCCGGCGCCGGGACGGAGCGGGCGGGCGAAGGCGCGGTAAATTTCGGAAAATGATCCCAACTTTCAATACCGTCATCCTGAACCGTGCGAAGGATCCAAGCGTGGGACGCCACGTGCGTTTTTTCCTTGGATCCTTCGCACGGCTCAGGATGACGGGTTGGTTATCATCATATGGCTGGTAAATCGAAACCCATGGCGCGTCGCGCAGGTTCCGGGAAGAAACCAACCTCCGCTCCCGCCCGCGTCCACTCCACCCGCGACCTCGCCACGCTCCAGCGCGCGATGTGGGGCGTGATCTCGCGCCCGCTGACGGCGGACAACCGCATGCAGAAGCGCGCGGCCGACGGTCAGGCGAACAGCAAGGTGGCGGCGACGATCGCGAAGCCCAACGACCGGCTGACGTCGTTCGAGCGGCTCGAGATCTACAACCGCATGTACTGGTTCCGCGTGCTCGACAGCCTGTACGACGACTGTCCCGGCCTGCGCGCCGTGCTTGGCGACAAGAAGTTCATGCAGCTGGCCGAGGCGTACATCTACGCGAAGCCTTCGAATTCCTTCACGCTGCGCGACCTGCCGGCGCGGCTGGCAAAGTTCATCCGCGCGAATCCGAAGTTCACCCGGCCGCACACCGACCTGTGCTACGACCTCGCCCGTTTCGAGTGGGCGCGCGTCGTGGTGTTCGACACGGCGTCGCTGCCGGTCTTCACCCTCGACGGCCTGCTCGACGTGCCGCCGGAGAAGCACGGAAAAATGCGCTTCGAACTGCAGCCCTACCTGCAACTGCTGCAACTGGATTATCCGGTCGATGAATTCATCCTCGCGGTGAAAAACCGCGAAGCCGGCCTGCTGCGCGGCGATGCGAGCAATGCGCCGTCGGCGCTGCGCGAAGTGAAACAACGCAAAGTCACGCTGCCCAAGCGCGCGCGCACCTTCCTCGCGATCCACCGGCTGCAGGGCCAGATCTACTTCAAACAGCTCGAACCCGCCGCCTACCGCATCCTGCTCGCGCTGCGCTCCGGCGCGACGCTCGAGCGCGCGCTCATGACCGGCATTCCGCGCGCCAAGCGCCCGCGCACCGAATGGGCCGGCCGCGTGCAGGCGTGGTTCCGGCTCTGGATGGAGCTGGGCTGGCTGTGCCGGCGTGGCTGATGCTGCGGACGGACGTTCTTTTAACCACGGATTGAGGGGATTGTTTCGGATTTCACTGAATCTGGATTCCTATCCGTCCCAATCCGTGTGATCCGTGGTCAAATGGCATCGAGTCAGGAATAAATTTTCACTCTACCGCTCCCACCTTCGATCCCGAACCCAATCCATTCCCCATGCAAATCCGCCCCCTGCTCGCCAAGTTCGATACGCTTGCCAGTTTCCTGCAGTCGCCGCTGTTGCTGGCGATCCGGCTTTATTGGGGCTGGCAGTTCATGCAGACGGGTTGGGGCAAGCTGACGAACCTCGAGCGCACCACGGGCTTTTTCGAATCGCTGCACATCCCGCTGCCGAAAGTGAATGCCATCATGGCCGGCGGTACCGAGTGTATCGGTGGCTTCCTGCTGCTGATCGGCCTCTTCGCCCGGCCGGCGTCGGTGCCGCTGATCTTCTGCATGGGCGTGGCCTATGCGACGGCGGACCGCGAGTCGCTGCAGGCGATCACGAGCGATCCCGACAAATTCGTCACGGCCGCGCCGTTCCTCTTTCTGTTCGCTTCGCTCATCGTGCTGGTCTTCGGTCCCGGCAAGCTGTCGCTCGACGCGCTGCGCGGGAAAGCCGCCATGCCGGCCAAGTGACAGCGGTTTGATATCGCGGCCATCCTGATCCCGCGGTTGCGGAAGAAGAATCCAGCAGCCCTGGCTTATTTCTTCACGACCTTCGTGCCCGCGAGGAGGTCATGTACGCAGCGGTGGTCGTCGCGGAAGATGAAGCAGGTGTCGACGATCCAGAACAGGAAGCCGAGCAGGGGAATGAAGCCAATCACCGTGGGAATGAATGAGCGCAGCAGGAACGCGCGGACCGGGCCGGCGCGTTGCCCTTCCTCGATGTCGAAGATTTGAATCCCCAGCAGGAGCTTGCCGATCGACTGGCTGCGGATGCAGAGCAACGCGATCTGCACGGCGACCAGGCCGCCCAGATACGGCAGGCATTTCAAGTAACCGGCCATCACCACCGCGTTCACTCTTTCCGGAGCCAGCGGATGGGAAGGATCCTGCAACGCCTCCCGGAACAGGGTCGCCATCGCCCCGGAGAGCGGAATCATGCAGAAGCATTGCAGGAGTCCGTCGATCAAAGCGGACGTAAAGCGGGAGCCGAGTCCGGCGAGCGGCGGGTGGTTGACCGACTTGGGCGTGGGAGCGGCGACAGCCGGAGCGGCCACGAAAGTAGCCGGCCCGGCGACGGCGATGAGAGGCGGCGTCGCCGTCGGGTTGAACTCGGGAAAATCCGCGAGCGTCTTCCACTCGGCCTCGCCGGAGCGGCGGGCCTTGGTCTCGAGGTTGGCGCGACCGCCCGCAATCCACTCCTGGATCTTCGCGACCGCCACCGGTCCGTATTCCTTTCCGTCCGATCCCAGGATGGTAAACATAGTGCGGCGACTATGCTAGGCCTTGCCCGCGGGTCAACGCCGCGCCGTACCGGCTTGTTAGTGGGAGCGAGCTTGCTCGCGACGCACGATGTCGCGAGCAAGCTGGCTCCCACCAAAGGCCGCTCATTCCTCGCCGGCTTTCTCCCGCACCCGCCCGCGCAGCGCCTTGGTCGCTTTCTTGTGATCGGTCTTGGCGCGCTGCTGGGCGGTGAGGCTGACCTTGCGCACTTCGTACGCGGACGCGCGCTGCATGCGCAGGTAGGCCTGCCAGCGTTCGAGCGAGAGGGAGCCGTCGCCCAGCGCGACCTGCACCGCGCAGCCGGGTTCGACGGTGTGGGTGCAGTCGCGGAACTTGCAGCGCGCGGCCACGGCGGTGACATCACCGAAAGCGGAGTCGATGCCGGCGCTCGCATCCCACGGCGAGATTTCACGCATGCCGGGCGTGTCGATCACGATGACGCCGTTGGGCGCGACGAAGAGTTCGCGTTGTGTCGTGGTGTGCCGGCCCTTGTTGTCCGCCTCGCGCACCTCCTGGGTGAACTGCACGCGTTCACCGACGAGCCGGTTGATCAAAGTGGATTTGCCGACGCCCGAGGAACCGAGCAGCGCGATTGTCTGGCCGGGCTGCAGGTAGGGCGCGAGCGCCTTGAGGCCACGGCGGGTTTGCGCGCTGACGACGAAGACCGGGACGTTGGGCGCGATGCGCGCAATCTCTGTGGTGAGCCCGGCGGTGTCGTCGTTGAGATCGGCCTTGTTGAGCAGCACGACCGGCTGCGCGCCGCTCGCCCATGCGGCCGCGAGGTAGCGCTCGAGGCGGTGGAGGTGATAGTTGCCGTCGAGACCGCTGACGAGGAACACAGTGTCGACGTTGGTCGCCACGACCTGTTCGACCGTTTGTTCGCCGACGGCCTTGCGAGAAAACTTCGTGCGCCGCGGCAACACGGCGTGGATTGCCGCGCGGGTTTCTTCGCCGGGTTGCGGCGTGATGGCCACCCAGTCGCCGATCGCGGGGTAGTCGGCACCGGTGTGCGCTGCGTGGATAAATTTGCCCGTGCACTCGCCGAGCAGCGCGCCGCCTTCGCCGGTGACCTCGAAGAAACCTTTCAGCTCGAGCGTTACGCGAGCGGGCAGGCAGCCTTCGGCGGCGTAGGGCGCGAAGGCCGCTGCGAAGGAATCATTCCAGCCGAGGTCGGCGAGCGTCATGCCGTCAGCAGCTTGGAGCCGTCCGCGCCCGCGCGCCAGAACAGCGCGGTCTGGCCGACGGCGCCCACGCAAAGGCAGGTCGCGGCGGTTTCGATCTCGGTGTGCAACGCGGCGCGTTCGTGGCGGTCCTGGCCGCCGGTGAAGCGCAGTTTCACGAGCTCGTGGGCGTTGAGCTGGCGGTTCAGCTCGGTGAGAAAAGCGGGCGTGACGCCGTCCTTGCCGATCCAGACGCGGTCGGGCGCCGTCTGGCCAAGGCCGCGGAGCTGGGTTTTCTGGGCACCGGTGAGGGAGGGAAGATCGGTCATTTCAGAGGAGGGAACCACAGAATACACGGAATACACAGAAGAAAGGCGAGGGATCGTTTTCTGTGTGTTCCGTGTGTTCTGTGGTTACTTTCCGGGTTCGAATTCCGTCAGCGACAGCTCCCGCCATTTTCCGGCCGGCAGTCCGCCCAGATCGAGATGCCCGAAGCGCAGGCGTTGTAGCGTCAGCACTTCGCAGCCCTGGCTGGCGAACATGCGTCGCACCTGGTGGTACTTGCCCTCGGTGAGCGTGAGCTCGGCCTCGCGCGGGCCGATGACTTTCAACTCGGCGGGCGCGCACGCTTCCTTCTCGTCCTTCAGCACGAGCGTGCCGGCGGCGAAGAGCGCGCCGAGTCCGGCCGGCATATCAGCGCCGAGCGTGGCGTGATAAACTTTCGGCACCTTGTGTTTCGGCGAGGTCAGCTTGTGCACGAGCTCGCTCTGGTCGGTGAGCAGAATCAGGCCGCTGGTGTCCTTGTCGAGGCGGCCGACCGAGGTGACCACCGGGTTCCGCTGACGCCAGCGCTCCGGTAGCAGCGAGTAAACGTTCGGCCCCTCGCGTTCGTCATGCGAGCAAACCAGCCCGAGCGGTTTGTGCACGAGCAGCAAGAGCCCATCCGGATGATCAAGCGGCTCGCCGTCGACGTTCACTGTGGCCGCGTAAGCCTTGGCGCCGAAATCCTTCTCGACCTTGCCGTTCACCGTCACCCGTCCAGCGCGAATCCACTCCCGTGCGACACTGCGGGAGCAGTAACCCAGATTGGCGAGGAGTTGATCGAGCCGACGCATGCCAGGGGATTAGCCACGAAAAATCGCGAAAAGCCACGAAAAGAATCCAGCGGAGTGGTGGGTATTTTTTTGTGCCTTTTCGTGCCTCTTTGTGGCCATCTCGGTCGTAGTGTTGGAACTGATGCGTTGGCTTCTGCTTCTCCTATCTCTCGTCGCGGCCCTGGCCGCGGTGTTGAACTTCACGCGTGCGCCGGACAGCCGCGTGGTGTGGATGATCGCGCTCGCGGTCGGGGAGTTCGGGCACTGGATGGTGTTGTTTCCACTCGGGCTCGCGGTGCTGGCGGCATGCGGGACGGGTGGCGGCTGGCGCTGGGTTTTGCTGGGATTCTGCCTGGTTGCGGTGGTCGGGCTGCTGCGGCCGGCGTTCAGCGCGTGGCGCATGGGGCACGGCCAGTTCTCCTGGCTCCGGCTTTACTGGCATGAACCGCTGCGCAAGGTGCCGGTGCGGACCGAGGTCTATTCGCGTCCCGGTGGCGTGGAGCTGAAGCTCGACCTTTATTTGCCGCCGTTCGCGAAGGATACGAGTCGCCGCAATCCCGGCATCCTTGTGATCCATGGCGGCGGGTGGGACAGCGGCGACAATACGCAGCTCACCGAGTGGAATCACCGCTGGGCCGGACGCGGCTGGGTCGTGGCCGCGATCAATTACCGGCTGGCGCCCGCGCATCCCTGGCCGGCGCAGCGGGACGACGTGACGGCGGCGCTGGCGTGGCTGAAGGCGAATGCGCTTTCGCTCGGGCTCGACGAGCACCGGCTGGTTGTGCTCGGACGCTCGGCTGGCGGGCAGATTGCCGGGGCGGTTGCCTATGGGGCGCGCGATCCGGATATCCGGGGGTTGATTTCGATGTACGCGCCACACGACATGAAGTTTGCGTGGAGCGTGTCCCGCACCGACGACGCGCTGAACTCGATCAACCTCATGCGCCAGTATCTCGGCGGCCCACCCGACACGCCGGAACGCGCGGCGCTCTACGAGTCGGCGAGCGGTCAGCTGCTGGCCCGGCCCGATTCACCGCCAACACTATTGATCCATGGTTATCCCGACACGCTGGTGTGGTACCGTCACAGTCGCCGCCTGGCCGCGCATCTCCGGGAAATCGGCGCGCCCGTGACGCACCTCGAATTTCCGTGGGCCACGCACGCCTTCGACTACAACCCGGACGGACCGGGCGGGCAGCTGGCCGATGCGGCGATCACGGAGTTTCTGCAGCGGGTGGCTAAGCCGTGATGTGTTGTGTAGGGCTGGCGCTCGTCGCGATGCCGCTCGGCGCGCGAGGCCCGGCGACGAGCGCCGGCCCTACACGAGGCACCGGATAACAAAAAGGGCGGAGCTTTCGCTCCGCCGTTTTGGGAATGGACTGAAGATGGCTTACCGTCCCGCGCCCTTCACCTTCGTCTGCACGCGCAGGATCGATTCGTTCGAGGTGATGTAGAGCGTCTGATGATCGGCGCTGCCGAACGCGCAGTTGGCGGTCGGGCGGCCGGTGAGGATCGAGCCGAGGTGCTTGCCCTCGGGGCTGATGATCAGGATGCCGCCGGGACCGGAGGTCCAGATGTTGCCGTGCGCGTCGATCTTCAGGCCGTCGAAACCGCCGCGGCGGCCGGTGCGCTTCGAGAGCTCGGTGCCGTCGAAGAAAATGCGGCTCGAGGCCACGGTGCCGTCGGCGTTGAGCGCGAAGGCGGTGATGAACGGCTCCTTGTCGTCGGTGCTGCCGATGTAGAGCGTCTTTTCGTCCGGCGAAAGCGCCACGCCGTTGGGACGCGAGAGCTTGTCGGTGATTACGGTCAGCTTGCCGTCGGTGCTGAAGCGATAGACGCCGTTGAAGGCGGTTTCCTGCTTCGTGTCAGACGGCAGGCCGTACGGCGGATCGGTGAAGAAAAGATTGCCGGCCCGATCGAAGATCAGGTCGTTCGGACTGCTGAAGCGCTTGCCCTCGAATTTGTCGACGACGGTTTCGAAGTGCTTGCCGTCGGCGGCGAGGCGCGCGATGCGGCGGTCGCCGTGCTGGCAGAGCGTGAGCCGGCCTTGTGCGTCGAGCGTGAGCCCGTTGGAGCCGCGCTCGCGGCCGTTGTATTGCGAACCGGTGAAGCCGCTCGGTTCGACGGCGACGGTGATGCCGGCGCCATCCTTCCAGCGGTAGACCCGGTTCTCCTGCGTGTCGCTGAAGAGCAGCGCGTCCTGGGCCGGAACCCAGATCGGGCCCTCGGACCACTTGAAGCCCGAGCCGAGGTTCTCGACGGTGGCGTCCGCGGCGAGGACCGCATCGAGCGCGGGATCAAGCCGCTCGATGGAGCTCTTGGCGTCCTTCGGATAAGGCGCGGGGGAGGAAGTGATGGGAGCAGGCGCGGCCGCAAGGGTCAGCGCACCGGCGAGCGAGGCCAGGACGACGAGGGGTAGTTTCATGGGGTAAAGGGGACGTCCGCAGTGTGCAGCGTTTCCGCTGACGCGCAAGGAGGCGGGTTAGTCCAACTGTAGCGGCGGTCTGTGACCGCCGTTCCGATCCACGGCGCTCATAGAGCGCCGCTACGGAAATCACCAAGCATAACGGATGCCGCCGGTAACGAGGCGCGGGGTGCCGGTGTTCACGATGCCGTCGGTGCTGCGGCCGGTTTCGACGCGCTCGTCGGTGAGGTTTTCGGCGTTCACGTAGAGCGCGCAGCGCGGGGTGAGGTCGTAGTTTACGCCGAGGTCCACCACCAGCGCGGCGCCGAGGATCAGCAGGTTTTCGTCGTCCTCGAACTGGCGGCCGAGCAGGCGGACGCGCGGAGTCAGCGCGAGTTTCTTCATCGGCTGCCAGGTGGCGCTGAACACGGCCGACTGGCGCGGCACCTGGGCGAGACGCTTGCCGACAAGCGCCGGCGAGACGCTGGCGGCCTGCACCGTGGCGTCATTGTAGAGATATTCGGCGCGAACGGAGAAAGTGTTCGAAGGTGTCCATTGCGCGGAGAGCTCGACGCCCTGCACACGGGTGCGGTCCAGGTTCAGGCGCTCGCGTCCGAGTCCGCCGGCCGGGACGAAGCCGACGATGGGGAAAGTGCCCGGACCCTTGGCGATCGTCACGTTGCCGACGGCGTCGGTGAGTTCGTTCCAGAACAGCGCGGCGCCCAGCGCGAACGCGCCGGCGGTGTGCTCGAGACCCAGCTCGGCGCTGGTGGCGTGTTCGGTATTAAGCGCGGCGTTGGCCTCGGTGATGACATTGCCGACGCGAAACGGGCGGTAGAGTTCGTTGAGTGTGGGGCGGCGGAAGGAATGCTGGCCCGCTGCACGCACACGCCAGCCGGGGGCGACGGTCCAGACGAGGCCGGCGCTCGGGGAAAATTCCGTGCCGTCGCGATTGGCGTAATGGTCGTCGCGCAGCACCGCGCCGGTGGTGCGGTCGGTTTCGCGGCGGTGTCCGTCCTGCTCGCGCCAGAAATCCACGCGGCCGCCGAGCGTGGCGCGCAAGTCGGGCAGGAGCGTCCATTCGTGCAGCGCGAAAAGTCCGCCGACATCCTGCGTGCCGCCGGCGATGCGCTGGCGGGTGAAGTCGCCGGCGGTGAAGGTGTAGTACTCGCGCGTCTCGCCCCGCACGGTGCGGTAGTCCGCGCCGAAGCTAGTGCGCGCGCCGCCAGAGGAGGTTACCACGCCGGTCCACGCGGCGCCGAGCGCGGTGGCGGGGACGTCGTATTGGTTGCTCGCGGGCGTTTCGGCGGTGCGCGTGGCGTTGACCGAGCTGAACGTGCTCGAGAAGGTCTGGTCCTGGCCGTACGCGACGGCGTTCCAGGAAAAGGGTTTTCCCGGATTTGCGTCGAGGGCGACGGAGCCGAAGTTCTCGCGCGAGGAATTCTGCTGGTAGGGCGTGCCGTTGTTGCGGTCCTCATCGTAGGTCCGCGCGGTCACGGTCAATTGCATGTCCGGCGCCACCTGCTGGCGCCAGCGGCCCTCGAGCCAGCGGTGTTCGCTGGCGGCGGGGATGTCGATCGAGCCGCGGTCCTCAGGGGCGAGCAGGGAGAAACCATCGGTGGAAAAATCGCGGCCGAGGAGCTGGAACGTACCCGGGCCCACCGGCTGGCTGACGGCGAGCTCGACGTTGCGCGTGGCGAATTCGCCGTAGGAGGCGCTCATGCGTCCGCCGGCGCTTTCCGGCGTCGCGGTGAAAAGCTGGACGATGCCGCCGAGCGCGGCGTTGCCCCAGGCCGTCGCGCCACCGCCGCGGACGATCTCCGCGCCGGCGAGCGATTCGCGCGGGACCTTGGTCCAGGCGACCCAGCCGCCGAACGGGTCGTTGAGTGGCACGCCGTCGAGCACGATGAGCGACCGGCTGGCACCGCTGGGACCGAGTCCGCGCAGCGACACGCCCTGGGCGGTCGGATTGGCAGTGAAGCTGTCGCTGCGGCGGAAAAGCGTGAAGCCCGGCACGGAGCGCAATGCGCCGTCGAGCGTGTTGCTCGGTGTGGCGTGCAGCTGGTCGGCGGACAGGACGGTGGCGGCGAACGGAACCTGGTCGGGCGCCTCGGCGGCGCGGGTGGCGCTGACGACGACCTTGGGGAGGTCGAGGGTTTGAGACCGAGCGGGGGCGGCCGCGCCGAATGAAAGAAAAAGAATCAAACCTCCACCTACTGTCATCCTGAGCCGGGCGAAGGATCCAAACGGAGTCGCCGCCACTACCGCAGTTCGCTTGGATCCTTCGCTGCGCTCTGGATGACGGTAACTGGGGTGTGAATTGACCATGCAAAGCACCGCGTGAGAGGCGGTCGGTGGTGCTTACTGCGGCAAACCCGGACGGGCGCGCGCGACGGCTACCTCGGCGGGTGTGACCGGCACGGTCACCGGGGGCTTGCCAAAAGTCTGGCGTACGAAGGTCGCCACCGCGGCGACTTCCGTGTCGGTCAGGTGATCGAGCGGCGGCATCTTGTTGTCGTAGGCGTTGGCGGCTTCGCCCATGACGGTGGCGCCGCGCAGGATCAGCGACAATAGCAGCTGAGGATCCTGCGCCGAGATCCACGCGCTGCCGACGATGCCCGGCTGCATGTTGGGCACGCCACTGCCGTCGGCCATGTGGCAGGTAGCGCAGGTGTTGTTGAAGATGTCTTCGCCTTGCTTGAGCTGGGCGGCGAAGGCGGCGGGATCGGGGGCTTGAGGGGTGGGAGGGGCTTTATGCCCCGACGTTGCGTTTTTGTCGGGAGATAAACTCCCTCCCACTTTTTCAGAAACCGAGGGCGTTGCCGTAGCTTGAGTGGACGAAGGTGCTGGCGCGGGCTCCTGCTTGGAGCACGCGGCCAGCAGCAAAACGAGAATGACTCCCGCGGTGCGCTTCACTTGCCGGTGTAGTAGATGCGCCAGACGCGGCCGGCTTGGGAATCGGAGATGTAGAGCGAGCCGTCGGGGCCGACGGCCACGCCGTTCGGGCGGTGGGCGGCGTCGCCGGGCGACTTGATCTCGGTCTTGCCGGCGAAGTTGTCGGCAAAGGTCTCGTAGTCGCCGGTCGGCATGCCCTTCGCGTCAAACGGAATGAAGACGACGCGATAGCCCTTCTGCGGCTCGGGCGCGCGGTTCCAGGAACCGTGGAAGGCGAGGAAGGCGCCGTTGTGATACTTCGCCGGGAACTGCGTGCCGGTGTAGAACGCGAGCTGCATCGGCGACCAGTGCGCCGGGAAGCCGATGAGCGGGTCCGGATACTTGCCGGGTTCGGCGAGTATCTTGCCGTCGCCGCCGTACTCGGGGTTCACCTTGCGCTGCTTGTTGCGCGGGTCCCAATAGGTGTAAGGCCAGCCGAGATTCTCGCCGTCGGTGAGGACATGGAAGACTTCCGCGGGATTCTCGGCGTTGTCCTGCACGGTATAATACTGCGGGGCGACGGTGTTGAGCTGGTCGCGGCCGTGGACGCCGACGAAGAGCTTACCGTTGACCGGATTCAGCGCGATCGTGGTGGAGTGGCGGTGGCCGGTGGAGAAATGATAACCGTCGGCCTGTGTCTGCTCGAGCTTGTCCGGATCATAGCGCCAGTAGCCGCCGTGGGTCTTCAGAAATTCCGTGGGATCCTCGCCCTTAGCGCCGAGGGCGCGGTCCTTCTTGCCGCCGTAGGCGTTGGAGGGCGAACCGGTCTCGACGTAGAGCTGGCCGTCGGCGCCGAAGGCGAAGACCTTCGCCGAATGCTGGTGGCCGTTGGGCAGATCGCGGACGATACGCTCGGGCTGGCCGGCCGGGACGAGTTCGCCGGGCGTCAGCTTGTAGCGGAAAACATGGTCGTCGGTGGATTCGTAGAGGTAGCCGTTGTGCAGCGCGATGCCGGTGCCGCCGCCGCTGCCAAATTCCTTCACGATGTCCGCCTTGCCGTCGCCGTCGGTGTCACGCAGCGCGTAGATGCCGTCCTTGGCGGTCTTCACGTAGATGTCGCCGTTCGACGCGACCGTCATGTTGCGGAGCGGCTTGAGATGATCCGCAACCACCACGGCATGGAAGCCGTCGGGGAGAATGAGGCCGTCGTTGTTGTCGGCCGGAACCAGGGCGCCATGGGCGAGCGTGGCCGCAAAGACCGCGGCGAGGAGGGCAGGGGCAGTTTTCATGGGTTCCGGGAACGTGGCTGGAAATTTCCCGGAGGCAAGTGCCCGCCCGGTCACACAGGAGATTAGGCTCGCGTCGGCCCGCCGCTTGCGGGTTCCTTGTGCCACTATGGCCAATTGGGAATACAAGACCATCAGCAGCGGCAAGGGCGGCTTTGCGTCGCCGGCGCTGATGGAAAAATTTTTAAACGATCTGGGGCAGGAAAACTGGGAGATCATCAGCTTCCACCAGCCGCCGGACAACTCGCTCGCGTTTCACGGCCTCTGCCGCCGCTCGACGCAGCGCGACTGGACGCTGGAGGACGCCGCCAAGGCGGCTGCCCGCGCCGAGGCCGACAAGCTCCGCGCGGAGTTTGAGGCGAAGTTCAAGGCCGGCTCCGGCCAGGCCGCCGCGCCCGCCGAGGAGGAAGGCGAAACCTTCCTCGCCGAGGAGAAGGGCGGGGCCGAGGGCGACCTGCGCCGCCTGCGCGACATTTCCCGTGACGACGACCCGGATGCATCGGAGGACGAGAACGGCGCGCCGGCGAAGAAGGACGACTGGGACAAGCTCGCGTCCGAAGACGAGCTGCCGACGTTCTTCGACGCGCTGCGTCCGCACATGCGCCGCAACCAGCGCGGCCCGGGCATGAGCGTGGGCATCGACCACCTCGCCAAGAAGTGGCATCTCGACGAATCCGACCTCAAGACCGCGTTCGTGGAGTGCGGCCTGCAGATCCCCGCCGACGAGAACGCCAAGCCCGTCTACGTCGAATACGAGGGCGAACTTTATTGGGTGAACATCAACCGCCGCGGTGAGATCTGGATCAACCTTCGCGACAAGCCGCAGCCGGTGTTCCGCATTGTGCAGGGCAAGCGCCTCGAGGGCGAGGAAGCCGCCGCGGCCGATGTTGCCACGGAAGCGCAGGTGCAGGCGTCCGCGCCGCGCGAAGACCGCGGGCCCCGCGAAGACCGCAACCAGCGCCAGCCGCGCGAGCAGCAGGCGCAGCAGCCGGAGCAGGAATCCGCGCCGAAGACCTATCTCGACAAGATCCGCGGCCAGATGCGCCGCAACCGCCACGGCCACGGCTGGTCCGGCAGCTTCCAGTACCTCACGAAGGCGCTGAAGCTCGACGACGCCGGCCTGATCGCGCAGCTCGCCGAGCACGGCGTGAAGCTGAACGACGATCCGGCGGCGAAGCCGGCGTTCCATGAAGAGAACGGGCTCCTTTACTGGCTGCAGAAAAACCAGCGCGGGGAAATCTGGATCAACGCGCGCAAAGGTCGCGCGGAGGAAGGACAGAGGACGGAAGGCGGAGGACAGACCACAGAGAACGGAGGACAGACGGCGCAAGACAGCCAAGTCGCGGCGCCGGCCGTGGCTGCGGTTGAGCCGGCTCCAAATCCGCCGGTACCGGTGGCCACCGCGCTGCCGCCCGAGAATGTTTTGACCGCCGTTCGCCTGCTCATGCAGCCGAAGAAGAAGGGTGAAGGCGTCACTGCCTCGCTTGTCGAGCTCGCCGAGAAACTCGAGAAGACTCCGGACACCGTCCAGGGCCTGCTCGCGAACGTCGGCCTGCAGCTGCCGGAAACACCGAAGGGCAAACCGACCTTCGTGGAGCACGGCGGCGAGGTCTACTGGCTCAACGCGAATTCGAAAGGCCAGATCTGGGTGAACGCGAAGGCCGCGTCCGCGACGAAGAAGGGCAAGGGGAAGAAATCCGAGGCGGACGATTCCGAAAAATAATTCGTGCCGCAGTTTTGATTTTCGAGCCCGCCGGATTCCGGCGGGCTTTTTATTTTGCGCAAGACCGCGGTTGTCGCCTTGCTTCGCGCAATCTTGGCGCGGGCCCGCTGAGGAATTTCCCATGCGTCATACTGCGTGTTCTGCAAGTGGCTCGCCGCTGAGGCCGCTTTTCTGGCTGGTTTGGCTCGGGCTTGCCATTGCGGCGTGCGGCCAGCCGGCGCCGACGTCCGGATCGGCATGGCTGGGCGCCTGGTCGGCTGACGTGCCGGGTTGCGGCAGCATTGCGGTCAATATCACCGCGCGGGATCAGGCCGGTCCGCCCAAGGTCGAGCTATGGTGGCTCTTTTATGATGTCACCCCGGCGACGGAACTATCCCGCCTCGCGCAGTCGGGTGCGCCCCGGTTTGAAGGCGACACGCTTTTTCTCCAGCGCTTGGATCATTCCACGCAAAATTCGGCGCCCGGCGTGGCCTTCCGGATGGTGTCGCCGGACGAGATGAGGCTGGTGCCTTACGGGGTGCTCTCTCCCGTGATGCCGCCGGTGTGGGCCAACCTCGTGTTGAAAAAGGACGCGAGTAGGAAGACGTGGTTCGATCGCCACGAACTTTCGCGCAAACTGAATGGCGGCCGGATTTCCGGCCGGAATGGCGACACCATGGTGCTTCCGCCCACATGGCCGGCCGACGTGGTCATGCCGACCGCCTTGCTATTCAGCTACCACAGCGGCCTTTTTGCCGACTGTCTGGAGGCGAGCAGTGTGCCGCTGGAATTCCTGCGCACGGCTTGCGATCTGGCGCTGAGTCCTTCCGCCTGGGGCAGCTTTAGGGACGAAACCTTCGCGGCCCTGGCCAAGAATCCCCGCACCCCGCCCGATGTGCTGGAAAAAATCTGGGCGCGATCGGACCTGCTGCGCGTCTGGTATCTCGTGGCGAGCCACCCGAATGCCCGGCCCGAATGGCGGGCCGCGATCGTCGACCGGGTGATGAGTGATGACCGGTTGCGGGAGACCGCGGCCATAATTGAGGTCGGCCCAGACGAACTATTCCGCCGCCTATTGTCCGATAGCGTCCAGACCCGGCGCAGGCTGGCGGGCAATGTCGCCGCTCCGGCGTTTGTCTTTGAGGCGCTCGCCCGGGATCATCTGCAGGAAACGGGCGATATTCTCGCACGAAACCCCGGCGTGGATCCGCGCCTTTTGGACGCGCTCGCCCGCAGCGGCAGCCGGGAGCGGAAATTTTGGATGCTGCTCAACAAGTCCTTGTTGCCGGAAACGAGGGCATGGTTGATCGGCGACCTCATCGCCACGGCTACCGTCAAGGATTACGAACGGCTGGCCGGTCAGGAAGGGGCGCCGGTAGATTTTCTGATCAAGTGTGCCAGTGATCCCGATCCCATGGTGCGGATTGCCGTCGCGCGAAATCCGGGGACTGATCAGGCGACTTTGCAGCGGCTGACGGAGGACGAGTCGGTCGGCGTGATGCGAAATGCGCGCGATCAGATGAAGAAGCGCTTCCCTGCAGTGGCTTTGGCCGAGTCTCCGTTGCCCGCCCCACGCGTGCCGGAGGATCTTGGTCCGTCGCTGGCTGAGCAGTATCGGAAGGCGATCGCTTCCGGGGATATGAGCAAATTGCGCAAGTTGACCGATTATCTCCAGGCCAAGGGCAAACTGGTGGCCACGCTTCAGGCGACGGCGCCGGAGGTCGTCAACCAGTACCGTCCGGAGATCATGGATCTGTTTCTTGAGAAGGGTTTCACCAACGACGACAATCGCGTTACTTTCCTGGCAGGAATCAGCGCGCATGACGGACGCTGGCTCGCGTATTTCAAGCAGCACGGGTTTCTCGAAGGAAATCTGGGCGGCGAAGCGCTGTCGGGTGCGCTTCACGGCGGGACCAATGACGACCTGGCGGCTTTGCTGGCGGCAGGCGTGGACCCCAACCTGCGAAATTTCCAGTATCGCACGCCGCTCCATCAAGCGGTGATTCTCCGCAACCCCGCCGCCATCGAAATTCTCCTGAAGGCAGGCGCACAGCCGGCGCTCGCGGATTCGACGAAATCGACCCCGCTGGCCTGGGCGGTGCGACTCATGTGCCCAGCGGCGGTGCGACTTTTGGACCAGCAGGGAATTTATCGCGATCGCATCGAGGCGTTTGTGCGAAGCTTTCCGGCCGCACCGGATTCTCCGTTTGTGGGCACGTGGGTTAACCTGTATCCGATGAGCTATCGCAAAATCGAATTGTCGCTTTCTGCCGATGGCGCGGGCCGGTTGCGGGGAATGTTCACTCCTCACGCTGTCATGGGATGGCGCTCGATCGGAACGAATGAGGCGGTCGGGTTTGAACTTACGCCGGACGGTACGTTCGCGAAGGAACCCGCCTACCGGTTTAAGTTCAAGACCACCGGGAAGGTGAGCAGTATTGACGTCTTCCTTCCCGGGGATACCGAGCCGCAACGCCTCGTCCATGGCGTGGTGAGCGAAGAATAGGCGGCGCGGAAAGCTGGCGCGCCTTACACCACCGGAACGCCGTTGGATTTGAACGGCGCGATCGTGGCCTGGTGGAAAGGTGCGATCGCGGCGAGCTGGTCGGCGATGAGGCGGTCGGAGCGGCAGCGCGGCAGCTTGCTGGCGCTGGCGGTTTTGTTTTGTTCGCGCGCCCAGCTTTGGAAAACACCGGGCATGACGAGGCGGACGAGCGGCGCGCCGAGCGTGCCGTTGGCGCGGCGGGAGGCGTAGTCGCGGTTGCGCTGCGCCAGCTCGGCGTCGAATTCCGGGCCGAGCACGTTGGCGGTCGGGGTCTTCATGGTGTGCGTGCCGAGTTCGAGCCACCACTCGTGGACGTTCACGACCTGGCCGGCGCCGAGGCGCTGTTCGTAGGGCGCGACATGGAAGGCGATCGCCTGCCAGCCGTTGCGGGCGCACACGGCCTGGAGGGTTTCGAAGACCTCGCGCTCGGTCACATGTTCGCCGACGGAGTTCAGTTCGAGCGCGTGGCGGCCGACGAATTGCAGGCGCGGCGGATCCACCGTGGTGAAGCGTACGATGTCGTCGGTCACGTAGCGGGTGAGTCCTGCCGGCGTCGTGATCACCGGCACGTAGTTCACGCCGGTCTCCACGTGGTCGAGGGTCGCGCACAGGGCGCCGGCGCGGGCGAGCGTCGCCTCGGTGCACGCTTCGAGCGGGAGAAATTCGAAGAAGATGCCGGTGTCGGACAACAGGCGCAGCGCCCCGGGTGCGCTGCTGTCCTGCGCGGCGAAGATGCCCTCGGCGGCGGCGTACAGTTCGTGAAAATTCACCGAGGGCCCAAGCGAAGCGCGCAGGGCATCGCCGAAGAGGCCGAGCGGCGCGCCGGTGTACAGGAAGCACTCGAGGTTGGGCCACACGGCCTGCAGGTGTGTCATGCGCTGCTTGCCGACGCTGGCCTTCTCGCGCGCGGCGAGCGAGAGCGCGCAGACGAGCGCGGGCGTGCCGGTGACGAGCGTCACGTCGCGCCGCAGCATCGCCTGCGCGATGGCGTCAATTTTCTCCGCGCCCTCGGGCAGTTCGGCGACGGCGGGTGGAGGCGAATGGAAGTGGGGCGCGACGCACGGCGGCTGGCACAGGGCGAGCATGCCGTCGAAGCTGCCGCGGAACGTGCCGTTGGTTTCGGCCAGCTTGGTGGTGGCGCCGACCTGCAGATGCTGGCCGGTGAAGACGCCGACATGGCCGGTGCGATGGGCGTAGAAGAAAAGCGCCTCGTCCAGGCCCTGGCGGTAGTGCGCGAGCATGGCTCCCGGCACGGGCAGGAGTTTCGGTGCGTCACCGCCGGCGCCGGCGGTCTCGACGAAGAACGGGCACTTGCCGGGCACGAGCACATCTTCCTCGCCGGCCGCCATGCGTTGGATGAACGGCGCGAACCACGCATAGGTGCGCAGCGGCACGCGATCGCGGAAATAGGTGTAAGGCGAATCAGGCTCCAGGCCGTGCAGGCTGGCGAACTCCGTTCCGGCGAGACCTTGCAGGCGTTCGGCGAAGGCGGCATGTTGATTGGCGACGCTGCGCCCAAGGGTCTTCTGCTGCCGCGCGAACCGCGCGACTTTAAACCCAGTCCAGAGATTGACCAGAAACCGAGGTACCAAAGTCATCTGTGTTGCGGGGTTTATAGGCGAAGGGGCGCGCCAAACGCGACAGGGAATTGGGGCGGAGCTTCCAAAAAACCGTAAAGCAACCGGCTCACATTTCCCGCCTCGCGACAGCCGGGCTCTTTCAAGTAGCAGCGCTCGTCAGAGCGCTGGGCCAGCGGACTTACGTCCGCCGCTACTTTCCAGGCCAAGATGCTTGCGTATTGGGATTGCGCGCCGGCGGCATCGTGCCGAAAAACGCGCGTGCCCAGTCTGCCGCCTGTCATTTTTGAGGACGAGAGCCTCATCGCCTTCGATAAACCGAGCGGCCTGTTGATCGCGCCCGATCGCTGGGACAAGTCGCGCGAGAACCTGATGGACCTCGTGCACGAGAAAATGGGACACGGCGTCGCCAACGTGCACCGCATCGATGCCGACACGAGCGGGCTGGTGTTGTGTGCGAAGACGAAGCCAGCCTTGGATTTTCTCAGCGGCCAGTTTCAGTCGAAGACGGTGAAGAAGATCTACGAGACGATCACCGCGGGCATCCCGCCGCAGGATGAGTACACCGTCGATCTCGTGCTCAAGGAAGACGACGCCAAGCCCGGCCGCATGTGCGTGGTGAAAAAGCACGGCAAGGCGAGCGTGACAGACTTCACCGTGTTGGAGAAATTCCCGCAGCCCGCGGGTCGTCCGGCTTTTGCCCACCTGCAATGCCGCCCGCAGACCGGACGCACGCATCAGATCCGCGTGCATCTCGCGGCCACCGGCACGCCGATCCTCAACGATCCTTTTTACGGCAACGACACCGCGTTGCTGCTCTCCGGCCTGAAACGTGGTTACAAGGGACGCGATGACGAGCGTCCGCTGATCTCGCGCCTCGCGCTCCACGCGGCGGCGCTGACGTTCACCCACCCGGTTTCGCGCGAGCCCTTCACGATCACCGCGCCGCTGCCGAACGACCTGGCGGTGGCCCTGAAATATCTGGTGAAATTTGCCCGGTGATAAAAGCGTTGTCGGTGTGGCCCGCCGCGGCTTAGGGTGTGGGCCGTCGACCGCATGTCCGCCCCCAACCATTTCCCGTCCTTGACCCCGTGGTTCTCGCCCGCGCCGGCGGGAGAGCCGCCGGTGAAGCCGCTGCGAGCCATTGGCCTGATGGGCATCGGCAAGATCGGCACGGGGCTGGCGCACTGGTGCGCGACGAAGGGCATGGGCGTGATCCTTTACGATCCGGAGCCGGGTTCGCTCACGCAGGCGGTGGGTCTGGTGCGCGAGCTTTTCCATGCGGCGGAAGCGCGGAATGAAATTTCCCACGCGGCGGCCCACAAGGCGGTCGGTGGCATTGGCATCACCACCAGCTTGGAGGACATGGAATTTTGCGACATGATCATCGAGACGGTGGTCGAAGATGCGGCGTCAAAGCGCACGCGCTTCACGCAGCTCGCCAAAGTCATGCCCAAGGATGCCCTGCTGGCCTCCTGCGCCTCGGCCTCGGGTCTCGAAGAGTTGTTCGGGACGACGACCGAGCCCGGCCGCATCATCGGCCTCAGCTTCTTCGATCCGGTGAGCACTTCGCCGAAGGTCCAGGTAACCATCGGTTCGCAGACGAACCGGGTTGCAGCGGAGCGAGTGTTGAATTTCGTGGGGGCACTGGGCAAGTCGCCGGTTATGAACGGGCAAGCGCGTCGCGCGTAGTGAGCGTGGCGGAGAAATGCATTGCAGTTGATCGCCGATTCCCGGCTAATTCCGTTTAATACTGCCCATGGCCAAGGTTGTTACTCTCAACCGTGAACAAAAACGTCACCTGCTGGTGACCATGCTTGAAAGCCGTCTTGGCGATCTCCGCGAGGAGAGCCTGAACCGGCAAGGGAAGGGCCATTTCCATGTGTCCGGCCGCGGCCACGAGGCCATGGCGGCGGTGGGCGCCCAGTTGCGCGACGGCGACTTCATCCTGCCGTACTACCGCGATCGCGGCATGTGCATGGGCCGTGGCATGACCACGCGCCACATGGCACTGGAATACTTCGCCAAGCGAGACTCGGCGTCGCGCGGCCGCATGATGCCGTCGCATTACTGCTCGCGCGAACTGAACATTGTCAGCGTGCCGACCCCGACCGGCGCCCAGCTCGTGCCGGCGTGTGGCATTGCGTGGGGCCTGCAGCTGGACCAGAAGGAAGGCGCGGTCGTCACCACGATCGGTGACGCGGCCACGCGCCAGGGTGATTTCTACGAGGCGCTGAGTTTTGCGCAGGAAAAGAAGCTGCCGCTGCTCCTGATGGTAGAAGACAACGCCTACGGCATTTCCACGCCGACGCGTGCGACCAATCCGCTGTCGATCGCGGTGGTGAACCCCGCGCAGTGGCAGGTCGTCGACGGCGCCGACCCCCTCGGCGTGCACGAGGCTGCGCGCAAGGCGCTCGAGCAGATCCGCGCCGGCCAGGGTCCGGTTTTCCTCTGGATCAAGGTCGAGCGTCTCTCCAGCCACACGAGCTCCGACGACCACACGCTTTATCGCTCGAAGGAAGACATCGCCGCGCTCGATAACCACGATCCCATCCGCCAGCTGAAGCAGCAGATGATCAAGGAAGGCGAGCTGACGGAGAAGGATTACGAGAAGCTCGAGAACGACCTGAAGGAAAAGGTGCGCAAGGATTACGCCGCGGCCGAGAAGGCCGACAACCCGCGCGCGGAAGAGCTGATGATCGAGTCGGTCGGCCCGGCGCCCGAACTGACGGCCGAACTTTTCAAGCCCGGCAAGTACCGCATGGGCGACCTGCTCAATCGCACGCTGCGCGCCGGCCTCGATGCCGATCCGGGCCGCGTGATCTTCGGCGAGGACGTCGAGGATCCCAAGGGTGGCGTGTTCCGTCTGACGCAGAAGCTTTCGACAGATTTTCCGAAGCAGGTGTTCAATTCGCCACTCGCGGAGTCAACGATCATCGGCGTCGCGGGCGGTCTCGCGCTCTACGGCCGTCGCCCGGTGTTCGAGATCCAGTTCATCGATTTCATTTATCCCGGCTTCAACCAGCTCGTTTCCAACCTCGCGAACCTGCGCTGGCGCACGAACGGCGAGTGGAAGGTGCCGGCGGTGTTCTATGCGCCGTACGGCGCGTACCTGCCGGGTGGCTCGCTCTGGCACTCGCAGGCGAACGAGTCGGTCTTCGCGCATTTCCCGGGCATCAACATCGCCATTCCCTCCACGCCGGAGGATGCGGCTGGTTTGCTTTGGACCGCGATGCACAGCGAGGACATCACGCTCTTCCTCGTGCCCAAGCACATGCTGTGGGCCGAGCGCGAAGTGTCCGAGCCGGTGGCGGCAATTCCGTTCGGTGTCGCGCGCCGCGTGACCGAGGGCGCCGATCTCACGCTCGTCGCGTGGGGCAACACCGTTGAGAAATCCCAGGAAGCGCTCGCGGAACTCAAGGCCCCGGGCCGCGTCGAGCTGATCGACCTGCGTTCCATCGCGCCGTGGGACAAGGCTGCGGTCGAGGAGTCGGTGCGCAAGACCGGCCGCCTCGTCATCGTGCAGGAAGACACCGAGAATTGCTCGGTCGGCCAGATGATCATCACGCATCTCATGAGCCAGCCCGACATCTGGGCCGCGCTGAAGGCGCCGCCGGTGCTCGTGTCGAAGGGCAACGTGATGATCGGCTACAATCCGATCTACGAATACGCCGCGCTGCCCGACACGGCGCGCGTGCTGGAAGCCTTGCGCCGCACGCTGGCGATCGAGTTCACGCGCGGTGACGGCGGATCCCTGCTGACCGCTTCGGAAACCCCGGTCCCCGTCGCTGCGCCGAAGGCCGACGATGCGCACGGTCCGCAGAACACCGTCGTTGCGGGCACGAGCGACATCATCGTTCGCGTGCCGATCATGGGCGAAGGCCTGCGCTCCGCGCGTGTCGTCACGCTCAACAAGAAGGCCGGCGATCCCGTGCGGCCGGACGAGGTGCTCTGCGAACTCGAGACCGACAAGGCGGTTTATCCGGTCGAGGCGTCGTTCACCGGCACTTTCAAATCCTGGCAGATCAAGGTCGATGACACCGTGCTCATCGGTCAGGCGATCGCGCTCGTCACCGGCGATGCCGCCAGCGTGGCCGGCCTGTCCACCGAAGCGCCCGCTGCGCCGAAGAAAACCGCGACCACGCCGCCCATGGTTCCGGCGGCCGCCAAGTCGGCCGCGCCGGCTCCTGCCGTCACCTCAACCCCCGCTCCGCTTATGCAAGGCAACGTCCGTCCGCCCGCGCTCTCGCCGGCGATCACCAAGCGGCTCGACACGGTCGTGTCCGCCAACCTGCTCATGGACTGCAAGTGGGAGCCGATCCGCGCCGCGCGCGAGCAGGCCAAGACGAAGCATGGCAAGGCCGCGGCATCGCCTTCCGCGATGATGGCCTGGTGCGTCACGCGCACGATGCAGCAGCACGCCGGTTTCCGGCGCATCGTGAACAAGGACGGCATCATTCACGAACTCACCGACTTTGACCTGGGTGTGGCGGTGGCGCTCGATGGCGACCGCCTCGGCACCGCCTCGATCGCCGGCGCGAGCAAACTCGCCTGGGCGGATTTCGTTGCCTCCTACAATCGCGCGATCGAAGAGACCCGCGGCGGCAAGATGCTCGAGGTGCAGGCGCCGCTGAACATCAGCAGCCTCGGCGCCTTCGGCGTCGAGAACGCCACGCCGATCGTCGTCCCGCCGGCCATGAGCACGCTGTTCATCGGCGCGGCCCACGAGAAGATGATCAAGGACGGCGGCATCGTTTATCCGATGGAGGTAGTGACACTATCCCTCACGTTCGACCACCGCGTGGTCAACGGGGCGGGCGCCGCGGCCTTCATGATGGAACTCAAGCGACAGTTCGAGACCTTCGTCCTGCCGGCCTGAGAGTAAAAACTGGACGACAAACGATCGCCGCATATGGTCAACATTCCCGGGTTTGGGCCAACTTGGGGAAAACCTATGACGGACCAAATTCCTTCTAGCGGCGTAGACAAAGCCCCCGCGAAGATCCTGCGGGTCCTCGTGATCGAGGACGACATTCGTTGGCGCACCTGGGTTGAGGCCAACCTCGAGTCCGCCGGCCACAAGGTACACGCCGCGCCCGATGGCCTCGCAGGTCTGGAGATGGTCGCGAAGGTGAAGCCCGACATTATTTTGTGCGACATTGAGATGCCGCGCTTGAACGGTTTCGGCGTGCTCGAGGCGCTGCGGCAACAGCCGGGCCTCAGCGACATTCCGCTGGTGTTTCTCACCTCCCGTAACGCGCGCGTCGACCAACGCAAGGGCATGGCGCTCGGAGCGGATGATTACCTGACGAAGCCCTTTTCCCGCGAAGAACTCCTCTCCGCCATCGCCGGCGCCCTTGGCCGCCGCGAATCCCTGGCCGAGCGTCTGAAGCACTACACCGAGGAATATCGCCGGGAACTCGCCGCGCCGTGGGCGCACGAATTGCTCACGCCGCTCAACGGCATTCTCGGCATCGCTTCCATGCTCGAGGCCGAGCCCGGTGCGGTGTCCCACGCCGAGCTGCGTGAGCTGGCCCGCTCGATCCACACCAGTGCACGGCGGCAGCAGGATCTTGCGCGCAAGTTGGTGCAGTATTTCCAACTCGAGCAGCTGCGGGAATACAACTGGAGCGATCCGACCGCGGCGATCGAGGCCGGGGCGGGGATCGAGGACGAGGTGATCGGCGTGGCGGAACGCGCCGGCCGCTCGGCCGACCTTCACATGAATTGTGTCCGGGCGGCGGTGAAGATCAGTCCCCAGTGGCTGCGTGCCATCGCCGGGGAATTGCTGGAGAACGCCTGCAAATTTTCCCCGAAAGGCACGCCGGTCAACGTGACGGCGCAAATCGTCGACGGCCTTTACCGCATCGAAGTGGTCGACCAAGGCCCGGGCATGACCGCCGAGGAGCGCTCGGCCATCGCCGCCTTCCGCCAATTTGACCGGGCGAAGAACGAGCAGCAGGGCCTCGGGCTCGGCTTGGCGATCATTCGTAACATCGCGCGCCTGCACCACGGTTCCTTCGGCCTCGAGCCAGGCCTTGGTGGCAAGGGTTTGCGGGCGATCGTCGACCTGCCGCTGGTCGAATAAGCGACCGGCTTGGCCGCTTGCACGGGAGGGGAACGCCGCCTAGCGTGCCGACCTTCATGAACACCCCGTCCGTTTCCCGCCGCCAGTTCCTCGGCACGATTTCCGCCGCCGGTGCCCTTGCCGTGGCGCCGCGCACGCTGCTCGCCGCTGCCGACCAGCGGAAACTCGGCGTCGCGATCGTCGGCCTGGGCGGCTACGCCACCGGCCAGCTGCGGCCGGCGATGAAGCTCGTGAAGAATTGCCGGCTCGCCGGCGTGGTCACCGGCTCGCGTGAGAAGGGCAACAAGTGGGCGGCGGAATTCGGTTTTCCGGAATCGAGCGTCTACAGCTACGACACGATGAGCCAGCTGGCGGGCAATCCCGACATCGACATCGTCTACGTCGTCACGCCCAACGGCCTGCATGCGCAGCACGTGATCGCGGCGGCCAAGGCCGGCAAGCACGTCATCACCGAGAAGCCGATGGCCAACACCGTGGCGGATTGCGATGCGATGATCGCGGCGTGCAAGACGGCGGGCGTGAAACTCTCCGTCGGCTACCGACTGCACTTCGATCCTTTCCATGAAAAGCTGCGTCGCCTGGTGAAGACGCAGGAGTTCGGTCCGTTCACGAAAATGGATGGCGGCTTCGCGTTCGTCATGGGCACGATGCAGTGGCGCGCGCAAAAGAAGCTGGCCGGCGGCGGGCCGTTGATGGACCTAGGCGTCTATGTGTTGCAGGAAACGATGATGGCTACGGGCGGAGTCACGCCGGTGGCAATCACCGCGACGGAGCTGCCGAAGAAGCGCCCGGAATTTTTCGTCGACGTGGAGGAAAGCATCAAGTGGACGATGGAATTTGCGAACGGCACCACGGCCACGGGCTACACCAGCTACAACGACAACCGGAACAATTTCCGCGCCGAGGCCAAGGGCGGCTGGTTCGAAATCGGGCCGGCGTACAGCTACAGCGGGCTCAGGGCCGCGACGAGCCTCGGGCCGGTGGATGCGATTCCGCTGAAGAGCCAGCAGGCGCTGCAGATCGACGACTTTGCGCGCTGCGTGCGCGACGGATTGGACAGCCGCGTCCCCGGCGAGATGGGCCGGCGCGACATGGTCATGGTCGAGGCGATCTACGCGTCGGCTGCGGCCGGTGGGAAGCGCGTCGAGGTGAAAATCTGAATTGGATGTGTAGGGTCGTCGCTTGCGACGGACTTCGCGTGTGGACTGGCCCGGCGACGAGCGCCGGCCCTGCATAATACTCAGAAGTCGGCGGTGCCGGGCGTGCGGGCGAACGGGATCACGTCGCGGATGTTGCCGACGCCGGTGACGAACATGAGCATGCGCTCGAAGCCGAGGCCGAAGCCGGCGTGTGGGACGCTGCCGTAGCGGCGCAGGTCGAGGTACCACCAGTAATCCTTCTCGTTGAGGTGGTGCAGCGACATGCCGGCGCGGAGCTTGTCGAGGCGCTCCTCGCGCTGGCTGCCGCCGATGATCTCGCCGATGCCGGGCACGAGCAGGTCCATCGCGGCGACGGTCTCGCGGCCCTCGGCGCAGCCGTCGGTCTGGCGCATGTAGAACGCTTTGATCGCGCGCGGGTAGTTGTAGACGGTGACCGGGCACTTGAAATGTTCCTCGGCAAGGAAACGCTCGTGCTCGGCCTGCAGGTTAGTGCCCCAGGAAACCGGATGCTCCCAGGTCTTGCCGCTCTTGGTCAGAATTTCGATGGCCTCGGTGTAACTGCAGCGGACGAACGGTTTCTCGAGCACGAAGTCGAGGCGCGCCATCAGGTCCTTGTCGACGAACTTGCTGAAGAACTCGAGGTCGGCGGCGCAGTGCTGCTTGGCGTCGCGGATCAGGTGCTTCACGAACGCCTCGGCCAGGTCCATGTTGCCGTTGAGGTCGCAGAACGCGACCTCGGGTTCGATCATCCAGAACTCGGCGGCATGGCGCGAGGTGTTGGAGTTCTCGGCGCGGAAGGTCGGGCCGAACGTGTAGATGTTGGAGAGCGCGTGGGCGAAGATCTCGCCCTCGAGCTGGCCGGAGACGGTGAGGAACGTCTTCTTGGCGAAGAAATCCTGGGTGTTGTCGACCTTCTTGTCCTCGCCGCGCGGCGGGTTCTCGAGGTCGAGCGTCGTCACGCGGAACATGTCGCCCGCGCCCTCGGCATCGCTGGCGGTGATGATCGGCGTGTGCACGTAGTGGAAGCTGCGCTCCTGGAAAAACTGGTGCACGGCGTAGGCGAGCCGGCTGCGCACGCGGAAGACGGCACCGAAGAGGTTCGAGCGCGGGCGGAGATGCGCGATCTCGCGGAGGAACTCAAGCGTGTGTCCCTTCTTCTGGAGCGGGTAGGTGGCGTCGGCTTCGCCGAGCACGGTGAAGGAGGTGGCGACGACTTCCCACTTCTGGCCCTGGCCTTGCGAGGCGACCAGCTTGCCGCGTACTTCGATTGAAGCGCCGGTGTTGGCGTGGGCGACATTGGCGTAGTCGGGCAGGGTGGCGTCGACGATGACCTGGACGCCCTTGAGGCAGGAGCCGTCGTTGAGCTCGATGAAGGAGAATGCTTTCGCGTCGCGGCGGGTTCGGACCCAGCCCTGGAGCAGGATCGAGTCGGTGGGTTGCGTGGCGTTGAGCGCGTCTTTGACGAGGGTGCGGGACATGATCGGGGCAGGAACCAAGCGCAGTGTCATAAGCTTGGCAAATCCCGAAACGCCGCCCGCCGGCGCTCAGGTTTTGGGCAGCGGCACGAATTCCTCGTAGCGCGCGATCAGGTCGTGCATCGAGCTGGGCAGGATCAGATCGCCGGTGAAATCCTCCGTCTGCTCCTTGATCTTGCCGTCGCTCTCGATGGAGACGGACACGTTTTGCACGCGCAAGGTGCAGAAGGCGGTGCGCGCCGGGGCGCGCTTGAGGATCAGGCGCGTGTAGACGGCGGCACCGTCGAACTTCGCCTTCATGTTTGCGAGTGGCATGAGGTCGCCCGCGCGGAGGGCGGCGATGGCGGTCTCGTCGAGCAGCGGCTCGAGCGTGTTGATCTTCTTTTCCTCGTCGAGCCAGGTGCGCGTTTGTTCGCAGAAGGGAGTGTCGCGCACAAACACCGCGGGAATCGCGGTGGCGACGCCGACGATGATGGCGGCTTCGACCACCCAGACGAGGGCGAGCGGAATGCCGGTGACGGTGGTGCCGTGGAAGCCCCACGAGCCTTCCTTATAGAGCAGTCCCATGCCGCGCACGATCTGGTCGGGACGGAAGAACCACGGCGCACCGGTGAACAGGGCGTGCAGGTGTCCGTCCCATTCCCAGTAGAGTGCGATGAGGCCGACGCCCAGGCCGCAGAGCGTCGCGAGCGTCGTGTTGCGCACATGGGAGGCCTTGAGGATCCGGCTGGTCAGCCAGCCGAACCCGAAGCCGTAGGCAAACGTGAGCAGGATGTTGACGTAGATGAATGGGATCCAGCGGAGCCCGTAGGCGTAAACATACCCCAGCGGGAAGCCGAGGACGGCGGCGGCCACAATGGGCAGGACGACGCCGTGCGGGTTGAATTTTCCGGAATGACGATACGTCTCCAGCGTGTCGGTGCTCATGCGTGTGTGCGAATGATCTGCGTGGCCCGCGGCGCCGAGACTGTGCGCGCGGGCGAGGCGGGCAAGCGGGGAGTAGTCGGCGCGTGACATACCCCGCCGGGAAAGGTGCCGCAAAAAAAGCCGGAAAAACCCGCCGAAATCCCGAACCACTCTGGTGGCGGATCAATCCAAGTATTACCATGAACTCATCGCTTATCAGTTCCCGGACCACCGGCTCCTCCAAGCTCATTGGACAGTTGTTGGTCATTTCCGGAGCCGTCGCCCTTTTCGCGGGCTGCAGCTCCGAGCCTGATTCCCACGTGGTTTCAGCTCCGCCGCCGGCCGGTCCCGTTGTCGCCGCCAGCCCTGTTGTCGTGCAGCAGCAGCCGACCCAAATCGTGGTCTCCGGCAGTGCCCAACTCCCCGCTGGCACCATCGTCGTGACGCAGGCTCCGCCGGCGTTGCAGCAGGAAGTGGCGCAGGCCCGTCCGTCGTCGGACCACGTGTGGGTCCCCGGCTACTGGAGCTGGCGCAACAACCGCTATGAATGGATGGTCGGCCACTGGGAAGTCCCGCCGCGCACCAATGCGGTTTGGGTCAGCCCGCGCTGGGAGCGTCTGAGCGACGGCAGCTATCGTTTCTACGAAGGCTTCTGGGAATAAGAACCGCTCAACGGTTAACTTTCGACGGCGTGGAATCCCCACGCCGTTTTTTTATGCACGGGTGTTACCGCGACGCCCGTGATTGCGATTTGCCTCGCCCGCGGATGTCGCCGAAATTGCGAGCGTCCCTCGCTTGCCGTAACCTCAACCCCTCGGTTCATGAAAAGCCTTCGATTTCCCCTGCTGGCGCTGCTCGCCCCGCTGCTGCTCGTCTCACTTCCGGCCCAGGAAAAACCCGCGCCGGCCAAGATCGGATCCACCGTCTGGCGCTGGGAAGATTTCACCGTGAACCCGACGCCGGTCGGCGCGCGTCGCGACGTGGCGCGCAATCCCACGGCGACGTTGGAGGAGTTCGAGTGCCACATCAGCACGCTCAATCCCGCGCAAGCCTCGCATCCGCCGCACATCCATTCCCAAGAGGAGCTGATCATCCTGCGCGAGGGCACGCTGGACGTGCATGTCAACGGCACGGACACGCGCGTGGGCCCGGGCTCGCTCTTCTTCTTCGCGTCCAACAATCCGCACGCCGTGCAGAACCACGGCGATAAGCCGGCGACTTACTTCGTGTTCAATTTCTCCACGGCCGCCACCGCGGCGATGAAGGGCCAGGTCTCGGGGCCGACGACGGAAAAGCATCTCGGCGCGAGCATCTTTGATTGGGAGAAACTGGCGGTGAAGCCGACGGCGAACGGCGAACGACGGGACGTCTTTGACAAACCGACGGCGACCTTTGCCAGCTTCGAGTGCCACATCACGACGATCAAGGCCGGGGAAGCTCCGCACGCGCCGCATCACCACGGCGAGGAGGAGATTCTTCTGCTCAAGGAAGGTCAGCTGGATGTGACGATCAACGGCAAGACCACGCGGATCGGACCCGGCTCGATCGTGTTCGCCTCATCCAACGACGAACATGGCTGGCGGAACACCGGCACTACGGCCGCGACTTACTACGTGCTGCGCCTGCGCACGGAAAAGACGCCGCGCGACTAGCGTTAGACCGCGAGTTGCGTTGACGGCAGGAAAGGAGCCCGTTCGCTTCACCGCTCCATGCGCGACCCCCGCAGCCTGTTTCCCCTTGGTTTGTTCGCCAGCTTCCTGCTGGCCAGTGTCGGACAAGCCGGGCCGGCGCCTTTGCCGTCCCAGCCCGATGCGCGCACGATCCGGAATGTGTTCGAGCCCTGGAAGGCGCCGGTGCCGCCGCGCCATCTCGTGGGCAACATTTACTATGTCGGTGCGATTGGGGTCGGTTCCTACCTGATCACGACACCGGAGGGCTACATCCTCGTCGACACGGGCTTTGAAGAAACCGTGCCCGTGATCCTGCGCGGGGTGGAGCAGCTGGGTTTCAAGCTGACGGACATCAAATTCATCCTCAGCAGCCACGCCCATATCGATCATGTGGGCGGGCACGCGTGGATGAAAAAGCTCACCGGTGCCCAGGTGGTCGCGAGCGCGGCCGATGCGGCGGTGCTCGAGTCGGGCGGCGCGGCGGATTTTCTGGACTGGCCGGAGAACGTCATGCACTTCGCGCCGGTGAAGGTGGATCGGGTCGTGGCTGACGGCGAGCAGGTCACGCTCGGCGGAGTGCGTCTTGTCGCGCACCTCACGCCCGGGCACACCCGCGGCGCCACGACCTGGACCATGGAAGCGACAGAGGGCGGGAAATCCTATCACGTGGTTTTCTTCAGCAGCACCTCCATCAATTCCGGCACCCGCTTGCTGCAGAACGCGCGGTATCCGGAGATCGCGGCGGATTACGAAAGCACTTTTGCGCGGCTCAAGGCGCTGCCGTGCGACATCTTCTTTGCGCCGCATGGCGGTCAGTTTGCGATGGCGGAGAAGTTTGCCCGGCTCGATCGCGGCGAGGGCGCGGCCGCGCTTGTCGATCCCGCGGGCTGGCAGAAGTTGCTCGCCGGCGCGGAAAAGATTTTTCGTGACCAACTCGCGCAGGAACAGGCGCTGGCCGGAAAGTAATCCGCATGAGCCTCCGCAAAATCAAGGGGCTGCGCTGGTGGATGATGGGCCTGCTGATGGTGGGTGCGATCATCAACTACCTTACCCGCAGCACGCTGGCGGTGGCCGCGCCGACGTTCCTGAAGGACCTGCACATGACGGAGGTGGAATACTCCCTCGTCCTGAATGCGTTTCAGGCGACGATCATGCTCCAGCCGCTCTGCGGTTTCATCATCGATACGATCGGGTTGAAGCTCGCGATGATCATTTTCGCCAGCACGTGGTCGGTGGTGGCGATGGCGCACGGTTTCGCGAACAGCTGGCTGGGCTTTGCCGGTCTGCGCGGTTTGCTCGGGCTTGCGGAAGGCTGCGCCAACCCGGCAGGCATGAAGGCGACCGCCGAGTGGTTTCCGGCCAAGGAGCGCGGCTTTGCGGGCGGCATGTACAACATCGGCGCGTCGGTCGGCTCGATGGTGGCGCCGATCCTCGTGACGTTTGCGATCGCGCAATACAACTGGCGCGTGGCTTTCGTTATCACCGGCGCGATCGGCTTCATCTGGGTGCTGGTCTGGTGGCGCTTCTATCACCCGCGGAATTCGCATCCGGCGCTGTCGGACGCTGAAGAGCAGCACATCGCCGCGGGGCAGGAAGCGCACCTGGCCGGCGATGCGAAGAAACCTTCGATCCGCTGGCTGCTCCATCAGCGCAATTTCTGGGGCATTGCGCTGCCGCGTTTTTTGGCGGACCCGACCTGGGGCACGCTCACATCGTGGCTGCCGCTGTATTTCGTCAAGGTGCGCGGCTTCAACCTCGCCGAGATCGGCGCGACGGTGTGGATGCCGTTTCTCGCGGCGGACCTCGGCTGTTTCGCCGGTGGCACGATCGCCGCATTCCTGCAGCGGCGCGGCGTGCGCCTGATCAATGCGCGCCGTGGCGCGTTCACGGTCGGCGCGACGCTGATGATCGGCATGGCCTTTGTGGGCATTGTCGACAGCCCCTACGTGGCGCTGGCGCTGTTGTGCCTCGGCGGCTTCGCGCACCAGACGCTGTCGGTCACGGTCATCACGATGTCCTCCGATCTCTTCAAAAGGAACGAAGTCGCGACCGTGGCCGGCATGGCCGGCACTTTCGGCAACGCGGGCATCCTCGTGTTTAATCTCGTGATCGGCACGCTGGTCGCGACGGTCGGCTACACGCCGTTCTTCGTGGGTTTGGCGGTGCTCGACCTAATCGGCGCCGTGGTGTTGTGGACGGTGGTACGCGAGCCGCAGCACGCTGCGGCGTAGTTTATACCTGCATCTGCCGGCGCTGGCCGTGCCAGCCGTAACCACTCGAGCCGCGGGCGCGCATGAATGTCCTCCTTCGCCAAGCCTACGGCGGACAGCCTTCGCGCTCGCTCCGCTCGGCGAAGGCTGGTGCCCGGGGTGGGACTCGAACCCACACTCCATTACTGGAAAGGGATTTTAAGTCCCCAGCGTCTACCATTCCGCCACCCGGGCGAGGTTTGGGATTGCCGAATCGAGATTGCGGAATGAAGTGGGCCGGGTGGCAAGAGCGTTCCCCATTCCGCAACCATTACGGCCGAACCTGAGCAAGGCGGTTCGGATCGGCGCATGAAGATCGGATTCCTGGGCGGAAGTTTCGATCCGGTTCACTTCGGCCATTTGATCGCGGCGCAGGATGTGTACGAGAAGTACAAGTTCGACCGCCTGTTTCTGGTGCCGGCGGCGCAGGCGCCGTTGAAACCCAGCGATGTCCAGTCCTCGACCGAGGATCGCCTGGCGATGTTGCGCATGGCCTGCGAGTGGGATCGGCGCCTGGAGGTTTCGGACTACGAGCTGCGGAAGGGTGGGGTGAGCTACACCATCGATTCGGTGCGGCACTTTCGGGAGCAGTTTCCGAACGACGAGCTTTATTGGGTCATCGGCGGCGATCAGCTGCCGCTGTTGCACAAGTGGAAGGACATTGGCGAACTCGTGCAGCTGGTGGAGTTCGTATATCTCGAGCGCCCGCGCCACCCGACGAAGCCCCACGTCGATATCGCCGGCCTCCGCCTGCATCGCTGCGACGGCCATCTCATCGAGATCAGCTCGAGCGAGCTGCGCCAGCGGATCCGGGATGGGCTGTCGCTCCATTATTTCTGCCCGCAAAAAGTAATCGCTTATATCCAGAGCAAGCAGCTCTATCGTTGAAACAATGAAGACGACGAAACCGCGTAAATCCGCCCCCGCGCGCGCTGCGAGCACCAAAGCCGCCCCGCGGGCCAAAGCTGCGCCGCGCGCCAAGGCGGCACCCCGGGCCAAGGCGAACCCGACCGAAAAATTGCTGAAGTTGATCGTGCAGGCGCTGGACGCCAAGAAGGCCGAGGATCTGCGCGTGCTCGATGTGAGCGAGCAGTCGAGCATCACCGATTATCTGGTGCTCGCGAACGGCAACTCGGATCCGCATTTGCGCGCGCTGCGCGTCGAACTGGAGAAGGTGATCGATGCCGAGAAAGTCCGGATCCTCGGCATGGATACGACCAAGGAAAGCGGCTGGATGGTGATCGATGCTTTTGACGTCATGATCCACCTGTTTACGCCCGAAAATCGGGATAAGTACCGGATGGAGTTATTGTGGAAAGATGCGACGCCGGTAGCACTTTCCAAATTGCTCAAGTAAGGGCTAAGTTCTTAGTCGGGTGACAGATACAGGGCAGAGCCATGCCCTGATTTTTAAATTGCGTTGAATTTGCATTAATGGAACCGGGAGGGGGTAATACCTTACTGTTAATCATAACTCCTCCTATAATATGCATACGCCCAACAGCAAAGGTTTCACCCTCGTCGAAATCATGATCGTGGTGGTCATCATCGGCCTTCTGGCCGCCATGGCCATTCCTGCATTCCAGAAGGTCCGTCAGGCTTCCCAGGACAAAGCTGTCCTGAACAACGCCCGCCAGCTCTCCGCTGCGGCCGACCAGTACTATCTGGAATACGGTGGTTCGAGCGTCGGTACGGCCAACCTGATCGGCGCCACCAACTACGTTAAGGCGCTCAACACGGTTGCGCGTGAAACCTATCCGGTTGGTTTCACGCAGGGCATCACGATCACCATCACCGGTGTCGCGGGGCTCCGTACAATTACCTATTCCCCTTAATAATAGATTTAACCGACTATCTATTAATCGATTGCGTATCTATTAGCAGATTTTCAAAGATCATTTACGCGATCTTCAAGGCTTAGACCTTGTATTCGGTGAGTGATTTTCCTTTGATGCAACTGGCTCACATCTGTGGGCCGTGAATCATAAACGTTAGATAACCTCCATAAAATGAATACTCGTTCCAACAAGGGCTTCACGCTCGTCGAAATCATGATCGTTGTGGTCATCATCGGCCTCCTGGCCGCCATGGCCATTCCTGCGTTCCAGAAGGTTCGTCAGGCTTCCCAGGACAAAGCCGTCCTCAACAACGCCCGCCAGCTCTCCGCTGCCGCTGACCAGTACTACCTGGAATACGGTGGTTCGAGCGTCGGTACGGCCAACCTGATCGGCGCCACCAACTACGTTAAGGCGCTCAACACGGTTGCTCAGGAAACCTATCCGACCGGCTTCACGCAGGGCATCACGATCACCATCACCGGTGTCGCTGGTCTCCGCACGATCACGTACTCGCCGTAATTTCGGCCAGTCGTCAGACTCTCAAAAGCCGCTCTTCACCGAGCGGCTTTTTTTATTTCCCAAAATTCCCCGTCGCTCGGGCTGCCGTGTAAAGAGGGAGTTGTTCTATGGGGATAATCTGATTTGAACGTACCCCCGAGAGCGCCTCGCGCCTCACCCCCGCATGAATCTGTTCGCGATAATCCGTGCTGATCGGCGTCTGCAACTCTTCGGTGTGGTCGCCGTGCTGGCGATCATCCTGGGCTTTCTCGTCCTCTCGCCGACGGCCGCGCTGGCGGCGATGACGTTCGGCGGCTACTGGGCGATGCTCGGTACGTTCAGCTGGTTCGTCTGGTCGCTTTGGCGCGCGGGAAAGGAGAGCGGTTACCGGCCGCTGCCCTCCGGCCCGGGCGCATGGAAAATCCCGGCACTGATCGCAGGCTGCGGCTTCATCCTGATCATCCACGAGAGCTACGGGTTCAAGATCCTCATGGACGAGATCATGCTGCTCGGCACTTCCATGGGGCTGCACTTCGACAAGCACCCGCTGGTCGCGGTGCGCGGGCACGACCTGCAAGGCGCCTTCCAGCTGCTCGACGGCCAGCTCGACAAGCGCCCGCTCTTCCAGCCGTTTCTCGTTTCCACGCTCCATGACCTGACCGGTTATCGTCCGGAAAATGTTTTCATCCTGAACACGGGCCTGACCTTCGGCTTTCTCGCGCTGGTTTATCAGCTCGGTCGCAAACTCGTGAATCCCCAGGCGGGCGTGCTGGCGGTGTTGCTGCTGACGAGCCTGCCGCTGCTCGCGCAGAATGCCACCGGTGGCGGCTTCGAGCTGCTCAACCTGTTCATGATCGTCGCGACGTTCCTGCTCGGCCTGCACTACGTCGAGAAACGCACGCCCGCGAGCCAGCAGGCTTTCATCCTGTCGTCCGTGCTGCTGGCCCAGACGCGTTACGAGTCCATCCTCTTCCTCCTGCCCGTGGGCCTGCTGATCCTGTATGTCTGGTGGATCGAACAAAAGCCGGTGCTCGACTGGGGCACTGTGTTCATGCCGCTGCTGTTCCTGCCGGCGGCCTGGCACCAGAAAATCTTCAGCGCCAAGGAATCTTCGTGGGAAATGGCCAGCCAGCCGGGTTTCACGCACCCGTTCTCGCTGTCCTACATTCCGGATAATCTCGGGCACTGGTATGTTTTCTTCTCCGACACGACCGGGGAGCATTCGAATTCGCCGGTGCTGTCGCTGCTCGGCTGGCTGGCGCTGCCCTTCGCGCTGCTGGCGACGGCCAAGGTCCTGCTGCGCTTGCGCACCGCTTCGCGGGTTCAGGTCACGGCGGCCTTTTTCACGCTCGGTTTCGCGGCCCACACTTTCCTGATGGTCATCTATTTCTGGGGGCGCTTCGACGATCCGGTCATCCGCCGGCTCAGCCTGCCGCTCAATCTCTGGCTCGTGCTGGCCGTGGTGCTGGCGACGGCGGAACTTTTCCAACGGCCGTGGTGGATCTGGCGCGCGCTCATGGGCGTGACGGTGCTGGGCATCTTCGCCTATTCGCTGCCCAACATGTCGCGCCACGACTACTCGATGGACTACTACGTCGGCCGGGAGATGGAGTGGCGCCGGGAGTTCATCGCGGCCCACCCGGAGAAGGACTACCTGTTCATCGACAACAACGCGATCATCTGGATCACCCACCTGGTGTCCGGCACGCCGATGCGGCAGGCCCTGGAGCACAAGGACAAGATCATCTTCAATTTTCAGAATCACACGTTTGGCGCCTTCTACGTTTTCCAGCGCTACGACGTGGATCCGTCGGACGGGCGCCAGATCGTGCAGAAGGAAGACGATCTCGGGCCGGACTATAAACTGGAGACGGTGTGGGAACGTCGCTTCACGCCACTCACCGTAAGCCGGATCAGCCGCGTGGTCTCAATCAAGCCTGGCGAAACCACTCCGCCGCTGGCGCAGGCTGCGCCGCTGGCGAAATTGTCGCCAGCGGAGAGGGAGAAGATCCGCCAGGCTTACTTCGAGCGCATGGTGCAGCGGCTGCCCTGATTTCACGCGTGAGTGATTCCGCTGCCACTGTCCGTTCGCCCCTGGACCGGCCCCCATTGCGGCTGGCGCTGTTCGGCCTTTGCGGCATTGCGGCGCTCTACCTGGGTTTCGTCGCGTTTGATGTCGCCACCGCCCGGATGCTGCTCCGTCAAAGCGGCTACTACGTCATCCTGCTGACCTTCCTGTTCTGGCTCGGCGCACTCTGGAATATCCGGCCACGCGGCGGCAAACCTGCGCCCATGCCCCGGAAGGAGCTGGGGATCGCCCTCGGGGTGACGGCGCTCCTCACGGCCATGGCGCTGCTGCACGAGACTTTCCGCAGTAAGATCCTCTACGACGAATACGTCCTGCAATCCACGGCGTATAACATGCATTTCTTCCGCGACGGTTCCGCCATCGTGCGCGGCTACGATATCCAGGGCGTCTTTCTCTCGCTCGATAGCTACGTCGACAAGCGCCCGGTCTTTTTCCCGTTCCTGCTTTCGCTCACACACGACTTGATCGGCTACCGACCCGCGAATGTCTTCGTGCTGAACAGCCTGTTGTTCGTGCTCTCGCTGGGCCTGATCTACTGGATCGGCCGGCGCCTGAACGGCTGGCGCGGCGGCATGCTGGCGCTCGGCCTGCTCGGTTCGCTGCCGCTGTTTGCGCAAAACGCCAGCGGCTCCGGCATGGAGCTGCTGAATTTCTTCATGCTGGTCGTGGTGATCCTGCAGGCGGCCGCGTGGCTGCGCCACCGCGATGAGGCGCACCTGACCGCGCTGGTGCTGGGCGTCATCCTGCTCGTGCAGTCCCGTTACGAGTCGGCGATCTACGTGGCGCCCGCGGCGCTGGCCATCGTGTGGGGCTGGTGGCGCGCCGGTCGGATTATCATCTCCTGGCCGGTGGTGCTGGCGCCGTTGTTGTTCATCCCGGTCGCGCTCCAGCAGAAGGTCGTTTCCAACAGCCCGGTGATGTGGGAGCTGCACGACAACCAGACCTCGCGCTTCAGCCTCGCCTACCTGGAAGGGAACCTGAAGGGCGCCTGGACCTTTTTCTCGGAGCCCGGGCTGGTCCACGCCAATTCGCTGCTCCTCGGCGTCCTCGGCGCGGTGGCACTGGTCGTCGTGGGCGGCCGCCTCCTTCTCCGCTGGCGGCAGCTGTCCGGCCTCGAGCCGCTGCGCGCGAGCGTGCTGCTTTTCAGCGCCGGCATGCTGGCGATCACGGTCCTGATGATGTTTTATTACTGGGCGGCCTTCAACGACCCGATGGCGTCCCGTTTCGCGCTGCCGTTGAACCTGGTGCTGATCCTGGCCGTGGTGGTGATCGCGGCGCTCGCGGACCGGAAAGCGCCCGCGAGCATCGTCCTGCTGGGCGCGGTCGCGGCCTACGCGCTCGGATTCTCGGCGCCCAAGCAGGCCTATCATTTCTATTCGCACGTCGGCAACGACGAGATCGAGTGGGAGCTGCGCACCGTGGCCGCTCGTCCGAACGTCAGCCGGTTGATCCTTTCCAACAAGTCGACGCTGCCCTGGATGGTGCGGTCCACGCCCGCGATCCTGCTCGCGCGGGCGCTGCCGGTTGCCGATCGCCTGGCGGAGCACCTGCACCAGCCCGATTTCAACGAGATCCTCGTCACGCAGAGCGCGCGCCCGGCGTCGGCCGACGGCCAGTATGAGCTCGTGCCCGAGGAGGCGCTGCCGCCCTGGTTTCACCTCGAGTTGCTGGCCGAGCGCCGCTTCGGCACCAAGCTCGCGCGCATCAGCCGCCTCGTCGCGATCGACCTGCCCGCGAATTTCCAGCCGTCCAACGCCCCGCCCGTGGCCGCCGGTGAAGCCGCCCAGCCCGAGCATCCCGTCAAATGAGCGTCGAGAATTCTCCCACTGTCCCGAATCCGGCTGCGCGCTCCATCCGGTGGTCGCGCGTCCTGCTGCTGTTGCTGGTGGTCGCGTCACCGTTGGTGTTCGCCCTGCTGGCGGACAACATCTGGGAGGATTTTTTCATCACCTACCGGAGCAGCCTGAATCTCGTTCACGGCAACGGCCTGGTTTTCGAGGCGGGCCACCGCGTGCACACCTTCACTTCCCCTCTGGGCGTCTTGGTGCCAGCGGGCCTGGCGTGGGCCGCCGGGACGGATGACCCGGAAGTGGTCATGTGGCTTTTCCGGCTGGTGGCCTGCGTGGCGCTCGGCCTGGCGTGGTGGCTGTCCGGACCGCGCCTGCGTGACGGAGTCACACTCGCGCTGGCTGCGCTGTTCTGGGCGCTGGACGTCAAGGTGGCGGCGTACTCAACCAACGGCATGGAGACCGCGCTGCTGCTGCTGGCGGTCGTGATGGCGTGGCGGGCGTTGCTCGACCACCGGCCGGTCTTCGCCGGGGTGGCGCTGGGCTTTGCGATGTGGGTCCGGCCCGATGGTTTCATTTTCGTCGGGGCCATCGCGGCGAGCGTGTGGCTGCTGCGCGGGGAAACGCCGTGGCGTTTCAAGGACTGGCTGGTCATGGCGCTGGTTGCTGCCGTGATCTACACGCCGTGGTTCGTGTGGGCGTGGAGTTACTACGGTTCGCCAGTGCCCAACACCATCATCGCCAAGGGCACGCACCTCACTTCCGTCGAAACGCTCCACCTCGTCGCGGTCTATCCGTTTCGTTTCCTGTTCGGCCACAGTGCTGCCCATGACGCGTTCCTGCCGCCCTATTTCTTTTTCGGCGAATGGCCCGGCTGGATGACGTGGTACGGTCGCGTGATGGCGCTGGCTGCGGCGGCGGTGGCGGCCTGGCCGCGCTGCCCGCGCCCGGCGCGCGTGGCGGGCCTGGCCTTCGTGCTGGGCGGGACCTACCTGACGATCACCACGCGCGCGCCCTGGTATTTCCCCGCTTGGGCACTGCTCGCTTACTTTGCTGTCGCGGGTGGTCTCAGCACGGCGTGGACCGCGCTGCGGGAGCGCGCGGCTTGGCGCGGGGTCGTCGTGGTTTTTGCCGGGGTGTTGCTCGCGGCGCAGGCGTGGCTTTTTGTCGCCGTGACGTTCCAACTGCGCACGCAACAACGCCTGATCGAGTGGGGCGTGCGCGCGCCCATCGGCCGCAGCCTGAAAACCTCCGCGCTCTCGCCCAAGGAAACGGTGTTCCTCGAACCGCTGGGCTACATCGGTTTCTATTCCAACCTCTCGATGCGCGACACACCCGGCCTGTGCGCGCCCGATGTCGTCAAGCTGCGCAAATCCGGCATCCTTTCGATGGGCGGGCTGATCGCGGCACTCAAACCCGACTGGGCTGTGCTGCGCGCGAGTGAGTTCGTTGCCCTCGCGCCGGCGGAGCGCGCCAATCTCGAGCAAAACTATTTCCTGGCCGCGACCCATGACGTGCGTCCGGCCGTGAACGCCGTGCCTTGGTTGCCGGGCCGGGAATTCCTGCTGAACGACGCTTACTTCACGATCTGGCGGCGCCGGGCCGCGATCGCGGCCGCCCCATGATGCTCGATTGCGCACGCGCCCTGCTCGCGGCCGCTGGACTGATGCTGCCGGGTTTGGGTTGGGCACTGGCCGGACGCTGGCGGCAACCGTGGTTTGCGGGCGGCATGCTTTCCACGCTCGCCCTCTTTGCCGGCGTGTTGGCCGGTGCCATCACCGGAGTGCCGGTCACGCTGGGGGCGCTGGGCTTGTGGCTGCTGCTGATTGGCCTGCCGGGCTGGTGGATGTGGTGGCGTCGGCGCGTTCCGGAAAAAACGTCACCGGTTTCTTCCGATCGAAGCGAATGGTGGCTCGCGCTGCCGGTGTTGCCGCTGCTGGGCGTCGCGTTGTGGCGCGCGTGGTTCCAGCCGCTGTCGGGTGCGGACGTTTCCTTTCGCTGGAATCTGCTCGCCGAGCTGTTGGTGGAAACTGGCGGCCTCGGAAATTACCCGCCGACCACGCCCGCGGATTTCATGCAGTATTTCTGGGCCGACGGCATCGCCCCGCTGGTTTCGTCGCTCTACGCCTGGGCCTATCTGGTCGGCGGCAGTACTGCGAAGCAGTGGACGGTGGTCGTGGCCCTGGCGCAAACCGCCGGCTTGCTCGTGCTGCTGTTCGCCCTGGGTCGGCAGTGGCTGGGCACGCGTGCCGGGTGGTTCGCGCTGGCGCTGGGTGGCATGACGATGCTGCTGCAGTTTGCCTTCAACCTCGGTCAGGAAACCGGACTCACGGCGCTCGGCGTGGGCGGCATGGTACTCTACCTGTGGCAGTGGTTGGAAACGAAGGATGCCACCGCACTGGTACCTGCCGCGATCTGCGCGGCTGTCGCCGCCGCGGCGCGCGAGTATGGCGCCGTGGCCGCCGTCATCGCGACCGCGTGGATTTTGGTTCGCGGCGGAAGCTGGCGCCACGCCGCCGGATTTGCCCTCGGCGCCGGTTTGCTGCCGGCGATCTGGCAGGCGCGGGTGTTTGCGATGACGGGCAACCCGGTGTTCGCGCAAAGCTTCGCCGGGTTTCCGACGAATCCGGTGTTCGATGCCTGGATGAAGACCTATCGGGAGATCTACGGCAACCAGCTGCACCAACCGGGAGTGTGGCTCGAGATCGGACGCATGCTGCTCGTCACCGCGTTGCCGGCGCTGGCCGGTTTGCTGGCGGGATTGGTCGTGTGGCGCGCTCGGGCTGGAGTGGGCCTCGTCCTGTCGCTCACGGTCGCCTTCGGATTGCTGTGGTTCGCGTCGGTGCCGTTTACTGCCGGCGGGCTTTTCTATTCGATGCGGGTGCTGAGCCCGGTCCTGGTGCTTGGCTGCGCGTGGGGCGGGGCGGCGCTGGCTCGCTGGGTACCGGGGCGCACGCATCTCGCCGGCCTGATGCTCGGGCTCTCGCTCTTCGCGTGCGATGCCTCGCTGCGCGCGTGGACGATCCCGCTCAATCCCTACACGCTGAGCCCGGGCGAGTGGAGCCGCGCGGGCAATGTCCTGCGCACCGATTTCGAACAGGGCAACGTGCCCTTCCTGCGGCAGGTGGCCCGGACCGCCGGCGGGCGCGTGCTTTCCGATTCCGCGGGCTTGCGCGATTTTTTCCGAGCGGAAGGAAAAACCTATTCCCCCTTCTGGACCCCGGACGTGGCCTGGCTTTTCTCCGGCCGGACCGTGCCGCACGCCGCCGCGCGGCTGCGCGCTCTCGGCTTCTCGCACCTGCTGGTGAAACGCTCGTCGATCACCGTCGATTTCCTGGTGAAGACCGGAGCCTGGCCCTCGCTCGAGAAAAATCTGCGGCCGGTGCTGGGCAACGACACCTTCATCCTCTTCGAGTTGCAGGATGAAACCGGACCCCGGGAGGTTCACGGTGGTTAAACGCGGGCTCACTCCATTCAGCCTGCTCGTCCTGCTCACCACCGCGGGATGGGCGGCCGCGATCCTCTGGACGCGCCGGCTCGAACTGCTGGGGCTGTCCGATTTCGGCACGCGTTTCCTCGACTCCTATGCCGTGCTCGCCGCGCTCGACGCGGCGCGCGCCGGGCTGGATCCGCACGCGGCCAATACTTTCGATCCTCTGCTGCGCTACCACGTGTATTCGGATTGGTGGCTTGCCTTGAAGTGGACCGGCCTGGGCCGCGCGCAAAATCTGTTTGTCGGCCTGGCCTGGGTAGGGGCCTTCGGGGTGACGGTCTGGGCGAGTCTCCGGCCGAAAACCTGGCGCGAGGCGCTGTGGCTCGCGCTGCTCCTGGTTTCGCCGCCGGTGCTGCTGGCCCTGATCCGGGCCAACAACGATCTCGTGATCTTTGCGCTGCTGGGGGCTTGCGGCGTGGCGCTCGCGGGCGAGGGAAAACATCGCTGGCTGTACGCAATTCTCGGAATCGGCCTCGCGACCGGCCTGAAATATTATCCCGCGGTGGCCATCCTCATGTTGCTTTGGATCCGGCCGGTGCGCCAGATGCCGCTGGTTTTCGGAACCGGTCTGCTGCTCGCGGGCCTGGCGTTGGTCAGCGTGCTGCCCGCCTTGAAGCGGGCACCGCTCAACGTGCCGCCGGGCTTGTACACCATGGGCGCGCCGATTTGGTGGCGTGACCTGGGTTGGACCGATGCGCAGGCCTTGCTTCCCGCCGTACTGCTTTTTCTCGGCGCGGGCGCGGTCCTGGCCTTTTCGAAAACCACGACCGGACTCGCCTCGCGGGGCGAACCGCGGGAACGCGTGCTCGCGGCTCTGAGCGTCAGCTTGCTGCTGGTCTGCTTCATCTCGGGAATCAATTTCGCCTACCGCTGGATTTTTGCCATCTGGGTCGCCTTGTGGCTCTGGCGCCGCTCGCGGGAGGCCTTGCCCGTCCGTGAACACGTGGCCGCGGTTTCCGGCACGCTGCTGGTTTTTATCTGTCTATGGTCCGACGGCATCCTGTGTCTCATTGTGAACCAGCTGCCGCCGAAATCGCCGGCGTGGATCGAGCACTTGCTGCTGGTTTATCGCGCGTGGACGCAGCCGCTGCACTGGGTGTTGATGGCGTTGCTCGCCGGCTGGCTGCTGGAGGCGGTGCTCGCCACCGGACGCGAGTGGCGGCAACAACGCACCGCCGCCTGAACGGCGGTTAGGCTCCATGCTCCAGCTGACCTCCATCGTCTTCGTGCTCGATGCCCTCGCGGTGGCGGCCGTCGCGTGGTTGCTCGTGCGCAGTGCGGGCGATGAGCTTTCTTCGTGTCTGGAACAACTCCTGGCCTGGGGCCTGGCGGGATTGATGGTGGTGGCTGGCTCGGGCGTAGTGCTGGGCCTCACCGGCGGGTTGGGGCAGGTCGGCTTCCTGGGCGTGCATGGTCTTCTGCTGGTGGTCTTCGCGGGCGCGCGAAAATCCCGATTGAGGGAGGATGTGGCGGCATTCCGTTCCGTGTTCGCGATTGCACCGGAGAATCGCGCGGCGGGCGCATTGCTCGGGCTTCTCGCGCTGGTGTCGGTGGCGCTCGTGGTGATGGCTTTTTTCACGCAGCCCGTCGTGTTCGATGCGCTGACCTACCGGCTTTCCCGCGTGGGCCACTGGCTGCAGGAGGGACGCATCGGGATGATCGGCGGGGACGACGCCCGGCTGAACTACATGCCCGTCGTGCCGGATTTGGTGATGGCCTGGTTCCTGACGGGCAGTGTGGCCGGCTACGGCGCCGCGGCGGTGGCGCAGGCTTGGGGCGGTTTGCTGGCGGTGGGTGCGACCATCGGGTTGGCGCGACGAATGGGTTTGAGCCAGACCCCGGCGCTGGCCGCCGCTTTGCTGGTGCTGGGCTTGCCGAATGTCGCGCCCCAGTTCACGGCGGCTTACACCGACCTGTTCACGACGGGTGTGCTGGCGGCGGGATTTTATCTCTGGTTCGCCGCTCTGCTGCGCGGCACCGGCTCGCGCCTCGGTGGCGCCGCCGCCGGACTGGTGCTCGGGTCCAAGGGCACGGTGTTTTATTTCGCCCCGGGACTGCTGCTCGCTATCGGCTGGCTGGCTTGGCGGCATCGGGTGGGCGGGGTCGCATGGGTTCGGACTTTTCTTGCCGCGATTCTGGCGGCGGCGGTGTTCGCGGGGCCGGCGACGTGGCGCAATTTTCAAGCGTATGGAAGTGCGTTTGGCCCGGAGGAATTCGTGTTGCTGCATCACGGCGTCACGCCGGGCCTGGCGGGCTCCGCCGAAAAACTTCAGCTCAACCTCAAGTCATCCTTCGTCCAATTGCTCGAACCCAATTCCCAGTTGTCCGGCTGGCGGGAGATGACGCGGTCGATCGGCGAAAACATCCTCGTCGGCCTGCCCACGCAGGATCCGTACGCATTCCAAGGTTTGGATCGGCGCGCCAACCTTCAGAAAATCTACGCCGTCACCGCGCCGGATGCGGATGTGACCAGCACTGGAATTTTGGTGCCACTGCTGGCGCTGGCCGCGGCTTTCACCGCCTGGATCCGGCGCAAATCCCCGGATGGCGAACTCGCGTTGATCTGGTCGGTGTCCATCGCGGCCTTCGTCCTGTTTCTGCACTGGCGGGTGCAATGGCATCCCTATCTCTTTCGCTTCCTCGTCCTGATGACACCGTGGCTGGCGGCGTTGGTGGTATGGTGGATTCAATTGCTGCCGTGGCGCCAGCGTGCCGTCGCCTGGATCGTGACAGCCGCCGCGATGGTCAGCGGATTCGGCGGCGCCTTGTTCAACACCTACCAGTCAGGCTGGCCGGCGATTGCCCGCCCGGACCAATCCACCGGATTTTATGTCTATGCCGGCTGGCGCGATTGGTCAGCGGCGCTCGATTTTCCGGCGGAGCCGTTGCGTCCGGCGCTGACCGTGAACTCGCCGCTGGCGTCGTTTTATCGCCAGGAAAAATCACGCCCGGTCGCGCCGGAGAAACTTTCGACTCTGCCGGCCGTGCGCGCGGAAGATGCCGTTCACCCAGGCGACGGCTGGCTCATCGTTCCCGTCGCGCGTTTTATCGGCCACGAGGGCCACGTCATGGGCCGCACCTGGCTCTATGACGGTGACGAGCGTCATCCCTACAGCATCGCGGCGTTTCGCGCTTTGCGCCCCGGCGAGTCTCCGGCGCCGTTGGTTTACCGCAATCACCTGACGGAAACAAATGGCGGCCTGCAGCAGGAATTTCTCGTGCGCGCCGTGGGCGCGACGCCACTCAAGCTGGAGTTGAAGAATCCCGGCGCGACCGTCTGCCATTACACCGTGTATTCGCCCGTCGGTGGCACCGCGGGCGACCTGGCGCCCGGTGCGCGCCTGTTGCTCGAGTTGCCGCTCCCGGCGGAAACCGTCTCGGGCTTTGGCGTGACTTATCCCAAGGGCGCGGGCCGGATCGAGGCGCGGCTGTTGCCGTGACGCGCGGAAGCGCTCAGGGCTTGGCGGGCGCCAGGGCCCGTGGTTCACCGTCGAGCGCACGCGCGAGTTCCTCCGCGGAGAGCCGGTAGATCAAAATCGAGTAACCGGCGAAGGCATCCGGCTCGCGGTTGCGCAGGTACACGCAGAGGCGCGCGAAGCGCAGCTGCTCGTAAATCTTCCAAGCCTGGCTCCAGTCGTCCATGGTCAAGCCCTGCAGCAGTTCCGCCGGATGTTCCGGGTGGGCGTGCAGCGCGCGGAACTGGCCGTCGTTCAGGCGCAGCTGCCGGTAGCGGGTTTCGTTCTCGCGGTTCCACACCGCGAAATTCGGGGTGTACACCTGCTGCAGCATCGTCGCACTCACCGCGTACACCCCCGGCTCGAACCAGTACCACGGGCGCGGCTGCTCGAAGTTCGGCAGGCGCGGCAGCATGGTGGCGTCCGGCACAAACCGGTGCGGCTCATCCGAGCCGAAGTAGGAAATATAGACCGATTCGTTCGCGCGGCGGTTTTGGCCGAGCCAATTTTTCCAAGCGGGCAGGTCCTGGCCCCAGTCGAGCGAACTGTCGACGAGGTGCCGGTAGCCCTGCGTGGGTCCGCCGACCACCGGGCTGAAGTAGGCGAGGTAGTGCGGGTGAATCCCGGCCGTGGTCGTGAGATGCCAGAGCAGCAGCGCGCCGACGATCGCGCCCGCGGTCAGGCCGCCATTGCGGGAAAGTTTCCACGCGCGCAGCGCCATCCAGCCGAGCACGCCGCAGAAGATATACAGCACCGGATACGTGGGCAGGATGTGGCGGTGGCCGATGTTGAGGTGGCTGGTGAGCGAGAACAGCCAGTAGATGCCAAAGAGCGAGAACAGCGGGACCACGCGGTAGCATTGCTGCGCGAGCCGGGCCGCCGGCATTTTCCGCAGATGCAGCGCCAGCAGCAGCGCGCCGACCGTCAGGGCCACGAGCAGCGAAGGCGGCGTTTTGTAGAGGAAGGTCTTCGGGAAAAATTCCACCCAACCGAAGATGCCGTACTCGCCGTCGAGGAAGGCCGCGCGCGCCATCGCGTGTTCGAGCACAAAGGCCAGGCCATAGAGCCAGCCTTCCGGCAGCACGTGCCACGCCAGGCAGGTCCGGATGAGTTCGGCCTTCCAGCCGCCGAAGGAGAGGATGACCGGCCACGGCAGGTTGTAGTCACCAGGCGGCAGCGCCGGGTTGAAAGTGCTGAAACGAAATCCGAAAAAGGCCCAGATGATGACGATGGCGATCAGGCCCTGGCCGACGGTCGAAAGCCCGATGCCGGCGAGCCGCGCCGCGAGCGAGCGGAACGTGCGGCCGAATATCACGACCGGTTCGGAGCGGAGCGCGCGCACCAGCGCCATCACCACCACGATCGGCAGCAACAGCACCGCAGTGTACTTGGCGACCGCGGAGAGGCCGAGCAGGCCGGCGCTGAGCCACCACGCCTGCCAGCGGCCGTCATGCAGATGGCGCCAGTAGGCGGCGGGCACCGCGAGGAAAAAGAACGTCATGCACATGTCCGACGTCGCCAGCCCGCTGTGCGCGAGCATGGTCGGGCACAGCGCGCCCAGAAACGCCGAGACGAGCGCGCCGGGCGCGCCCCACAGCCGGTAGGACCAGAAAAACACGAAGACGATCGTGGCCGCGCCGAAAATGGCGTTCATTACCCGTGCGCCGTACAGCAGCCGGTCGGGGTCGTTGCGGCTTTGGTAGAAGAAATCGTAGCCGACCAGCCACACGATGGATTTTTTCCACGCCGTGGTGGTGAGTGGCGGATAGTCGATGTCCCCGAAGGTCGCCGGGAGCGCCTGCCAGCGCTGCGGCAGGATGCCGTTCTCGGGTTGCAGCCGGAAATCGTGCCAGTGGTTGAAGGTGTAGCCGCCGGTGACGTGTGCGATCTCGTCTGCGGTGGTGGATTTTTCGCGCATCGCCCAGACCGCCAGCACGGCGTGCCCCAAGGCGAACAGGAGGGCCAGCGCGATCAGCCGGGGAGGGGGGAGGGATGATGACGACGGAGGCAAGCGGGCCGGGAAATTGATAAGCAGTATGGACAGGTTCCCGCGTCGCACACAACCTCCCCGTGACTTTCCGCATGAACTCCACCGAGTACGCCAATATGGACCGCATGGAAGCCACGCACTGGTACTATGCCGGCAAGCGCGTCTTTGCCCGGCGGCTGCTCGAGCTGGCGGGGCCCCCGCGGGCCGACCAGCTTTTGCTGGATTGCGGCGCCGGCACCGGGCGGTTTGCGCAGGAAATGGAGGCGTCGTGTCGGGTGATGGTGTTGGATGACCACGAGGAATCGCTGCGCATCCTGCGCACGCGCTTCCGGGCGGACCAGATTCTCAGCCTCGCCGGCGATCAGGTGCCGCTGCCGGCGGCTTCGCTGGATTATGTCACCGCGCTCGACGTGCTGGAGCACACGCCGGACGATCGCGCGGTCGTCGCCGGCTTCGCCCGTCTGGTCAAGCCGGGTGGCGTTGCTTTGGTTACGGTGCCCGCCAGCATGGCGCTGTGGAGCGATTGGGATGTTTCGCTGCACCACTACCGCCGTTATTCGCGTCCGCAGCTAAAGGCGCTGTTCCCGGAGTCCGACTGGGAGCTGCTGCACGTCAACTACACCAATGTCGTCATCTATCCGGCCGTGTGGATCATTCGCAAATGGCGAAAAATTTTCCCGTCGCAGTCGCGCGGCGAGGACAAGGAGCCGCCGAAGTGGCTGAACGGAATGCTGCAAAAGATCTTTGTGAATACCGCCCTGTGGAAGATGCCGCTGCCGTGGGGCGTCAGCCTTGTCCTGGTGGCCCGCCGGCGCGGTTGAATCAGTTCATCGACTCGCTCAGTTCCGCCCCCGCCGCGTCCCGAATGACGAGCGCCGAGTTCTGCCAGGGAAACGCGGGCGGCAGCGGCGGACAATACACCGAGACGCGGTAAAGGCCGCGCAAGGCTTCGGTGCCCGGCAACCGGATCGGGGCGCCCAGCGACTGGCCGTTCCGGTCGATGGGTTCCGCCAGCACCAGCGAGCGGTTGATCAGCAATTCCGGGCTCTCCTCCCACGGGGTCTTGATGGTTTCGAGTCGGATCGATTCGGGGCGTCCGTCGAGGCGGACGTTGGTGCGGAAGAGCAGGGGCGGGAGCTTGGGGTCGCCGGACTGGAACAGTTCGCAGCGCCCGAAAACCACCGCGGCGCTGTCCTGCGGCACGTTGAACACAAACCCGCCGTACTCAAAGAGCGGACGGTAATGCCGCTGGACGAAATCCTGCAGCGGTCCGGTCACCGGCACCTGCAGCTGCACCAGCAGGCTGTCGAGGTACGGGTTGGTGATGAGCGCGGTGCGCGGCGTGGCCTGGAGCCGCGTCATGATCTCCTGCTGCTGGCGCTCGTTGAGCAGCCAGAACCAGTGGGTGGCATTTTGCGCGGTCGGCGTCGGCACGCCGCTCCACAGGTTGTGGCTGTACATGCCCTGGCGCGAAAAAAGCAGGTCCGCATGAATGCTGGCGTTCAGCGCCAGCAGGCGCGTCGCCTGGCGCGCGGCGCCATTCAGCCGCATGCCGGTGGTGCCGGGCAATCCGAGCGGACGGGCGGCGAAGTAACGCTGGCCGCCGGCTTGCGCGAGAATGCCGAGCTGGAGAAAACTGGCCGCCGCCAGCGGGATGGCGCCGGCTTGCACGAGTCGTCGGCCATGCACGCGGGCGAGTTGGGGCAACACCGCCGCGGCATCCCAAAGCCCCGCGACGAGCAGCGGCACAACCAGGAATGTAGCCCAACCCAGCTGGCTGCCTGCCACGGGAAAAGCGTGCAGCACCTGGGGCAGGGCCACGCACGCGACGCCCCAGCGCATGAGCTGCTCCCGGGCCGGACGCGCTTGCAGGGGAATCAGGAAAAGCGGCAGCAGCGGCAGGCAGTCGCCGATGAAGTGAAAGACGCCGTCGTAGGTCGGCCACGCGTAGCTTCGCGCCAAAAAGATTCCCAGCACCAGCGCGCGGATCGCGACGACGCTCCCGACCAGCGTCGGGGCCAGCGGTCTTCCTTGGCGAATCTGCCAGCCCGCCGCCAGCGAGAGTCCGGCGCTGAGGGCGGTCAGCGGCCACGCTTCGGAAAACCACGCCAAGCCGACGACGAACTTGCCGGGCATGCGCACCGGGTTGATGACCACCGTTTCCAGCAAGGCATGAAATGTGGTGCCGCGCGCCATGATCCAACCGCAGATGAGAGCGAGCGCGGCGAAGACGGCTGGTGGCGCGACCCACCAAGAGCGCGGCTCGGGACGGTTGGCCAGCGAACCCGGCGGCGTCAGCCAGAGCAGGCTCGCCGCGGCCAGCGTGAACTGGATGCAGAACAACAACACCCACGATCGGTGCAGCTGGCCGCCCATGAGCACCCACGGCAGCGTGAGTAATCCCGCCGTGCCGATCCAACCCAACTGCGACCAACGTCCGGGCCACGCGAGGCAGCGCAACAGGAAGCAACCGGTGCCCGCGGCGAGCAGCAGCCCGACATTGATTTTGGTCAGCAGCAGCATGGCGATCAACACCCCGAGACTCGCGTACACCAGCGACGGCCGCCTCGCGTCCGGCACACAGGTGATGAGGAACCCGGCCAGCGCCACCAGCAGCGAAATATGGCTGCCCGGATGCGAGGGCTCGGAAATCATCTGCCACGTCAGGCCGAACGAAAGCAACGCCGACACCATCGCCGCGAAATGGCTGCGGGTCAGGCGCCAGGCGATGGCGCCGCAGAGCAGGGCCATCGTCACCCAGTGCGCCAGCGTGATCGCCCGGCCGAGCGCATGCGTGAGCGGCGCGTTTCCGCCGAGCGTGGTGACAAGCTGGTGGTAGACGTACGGCCAGGGACCGTATTGCGAAAAGACGTCGTCGTAGAGGCGCTGCCCGGCGAGGTAGTTGTGCAGCGAGATCAGCGCGAAACCCTCGTCATCGTAACCCATGAACGTGGTGTTGATCTGCCAGAATCCGGTGACGGCCAGCGCGCCGGCGAGAGCCAGCCAAAGGACAATTTTAACGGAGAGCCGCTTCATGCCGTTTCCGCCTGCGTCAGTAGGCGGATTCGCTCAGCACGCGGTCGTTCGCGTCGCGCACCACCAGCGCATATTCCTGCCACGCGAGCTTCGGCGGCAGGAGCGGGCCGAAGATCGAGAGGCGATAAAGCCCGCGCAACGTTTCGTGGCCGGTCAGCGGTTGCGCCGGTCCAATGTCGTGGCCGTTGCGGTCGATGGGTTGCACGAGCACCTGACGCCCGGCCGTGAGCAGGTCCGGGCCGAGCGTCCAGGGGTAGTCGAGCATTTCGAGCCGGATGCTCGCCGGGGTGCCGTCGAGCAGGACGTTCGTGCGGATCAGCAGCGGCGCGACCTTGGGATCGGCGGAGCCGGACTCCAGCATTTCGAAACGGCCGAACGGTACGGCGTGGCTGCCCGCGGGGACATGGAAAATAAAACCCTGGTATTGGAAGAGCGGCTGGTAATGCTGCTGCACGAAATCCTGGAGCGGGCCGTCGACCGTGACCTTGAGTTTAACCAGCAGTTCGTCGAGGTACGTGCAGGTGATCACCGCCGTCCGCGGGGTCGAGGCGAGCCGCGCGATGATCTCCCGCTGCTGGCGGTCATCGAGCAGCCAGAACCAGTGGGTGGCATTTTGCGCGGTCGGCGTCGGCACGCCGCTCCACAGGTTGTGGCTGTACATGCCTTGGCGCGAAAAAAGCAGGTCGGCGTGGATGCTGGAATTGAGGCGCAGCAGCCGCATCGTCAGCCGGGTTTTGCCGTTGAGATGGATGTCCTCCGCGCCCGGCAGTTCCAGCGGCCGGAGTTGTGAATAGGCGCCCCAGCCGCTTTGCGCCATGAGGCCGAGCAGGAGTACGCAGGCCAGCGCCACGACCAGTCCGCCGGCGAGTGCGATCCTGCGGCCGGTTCCCGCGGCCAGCTCGCGCAGGGCCGGACCGGTTTCCCACAAGCCGGCCACGAACAGCGGCACGCAGAGAAAGGTGGCCCAGCCCAGCTGGCTGCCGGCGACCGGGAAGGCGTGCAGCACCTGCGGCAGCGCGATCCACGCCACTCCCCAGCGCGCGAGACGGTCCGGCTCCGACACGCTGGCGGACAGGGGCACGAGGAAAACGGGCAGCAGTGGCAGACAGTCCGCCGCATAGTGGAAAATGCCCAGGTAGCCCGGCCAGGTGCGCAGGTTCAGCACAAACGCGCCGAGAACCGCCCCGCGTGCGATCACCACAAGCCAGGTCGTGACGCGCGCCAGGCGGCCGTGTCGGCGCAGTTCCCAGCCGCAGCGGGCCACGAGCAGGCCGCCGGCGACGGCCAATCCCCAGGTTTCCGGAAGCCAGCCGACCGGCACCATGAAGCGCGCCGGCATGCGCACCGGATTGAGCAACACGGTCTGGATCAGCGCGGCGAGCGTGGTGCCGCGCAGCAGCACCACACCGGAAACGACCCCGATCGCCCCCGCGGCCACGAGCGGCGCGAGCGGCCAGGCCCGCGCATCGAGGCGGCGTGATCCGGGAGTCAGGCGGGCGAGCCACAGCAGCCCCGCAGCCGCCAAGGTGAATTGCACGGCAAAGATCAGCACCCAGCCATGCGTGAGCTGGCGTCCGAGGAGCACCCACGGCAGGGCCAGCAAGCCCACCAAGCCGAGCCACGCGATTCCCTGCCCGCGGGCGGGCCATGCCGTGTGCCGGAGGGCAAAGCCTCCGAGTCCCGCGACAAACAGGAGGCCGACATTGATCTTGGTCAGCAGCAGCAGCCCGCCGAGCAACCCCAGGATGCCGTAGAGCAGCATCGGCCGCCGGGACTCGGGCAGCAGGGTAACGACCATTCCCGCGAGCGCGACCAACAGGCAGATCAGGCTCCCGGGATGCGTGGGTTCGGCGATCATCTGCCACGTGATGCCGAAGGTGATGATGGCGGTCGCGAGCGCCGCGCCCTGGCTGCGGGTGACCCGCCAGGTGATCCCGCCGCACAGCAGGCACGTCGCCACCCAGTGCGTGAGGGTGATCGCGCGGCCGAGGGTGTGCGTCATTTCCGCGCCGCCGCCCAGGGTGGTGATGATCTGGTGATAGACGTAGGGCCAGGGACCGTACTGCGAGAAGATGTCGTCGTAGAGGCGCAGGCCGGCAAGGTAGTTGCGCAGCGAGATCAGGACGAAGCCCTCGTCGTCGTAGATCATGAACGTCGTGTTCATGATGAGGTAGCCCGTGATCCCGAGCGCGACGCCCAGCCCGGACCACAGCGCAATCCTCGCGAGGCGGGAACTCATGGACCGCGCGGGCGGCGCACAATGTACGGCGGCCGTTGCTTCACTTCATCGTACACGCGCGCGAGGTATTCCCCGAGGACGCCGATGCCGATCAGTTGCACGCCGCCGAGAAAGAGCACGATGGTGACGAGCGTGGTGTAGCCGGTGGGCGCGGTCTCGATGCCGACGAGGCGGCGCACGGCGTAGAAAACCGCGGCGGCAAAACCCAGCAGCGCGATGAAGATGCCGGTGTAGGTGAGCGCGCGCAGCGGCAGGTAGGAGAAGCTGAACACGCCATCGAGCGCGTAGCGCAGCAGGCGCAGCATCGTCTGCTGCGGCTGGCCGGCCGCGCGGCCCTGGCGGTCGTACAGCACCTCGCCGGTCTTGAAGCCGACCCACGAGCGCAGGCCGGGGAAGTAGCGGTTGCGCTCCGGCAGCTGGCGCACGGCGGCGGCGGCGGTGCGGTCGAGCAGGCTGAACGTGCCGGTGTTCGGATCCATCTTCTGGTCGGCGACCGCGCCGAAAAAGCCATGGAAAAGATCCATGCATACGCGGCGCAGTCCGGTTTCCTGACGCGAACGGCGCACCGCGAGCACGACCTCGGCGCCGGCGCGCCATTTTGCGACCAGTTCGGGGATCAGCTCCGGCGGATCCTGCAGGTCGGCGTCCATCATCACCAGCGCCTCGGCGCCGTTGTCCAGCGCGGTCGCGAGGCCGGCCGAAATCGCGGCCTGGAAACCGAAATTGCGCGAAAGTTCGACGAGTACGAAGCGCGGATCGGCGGCGGACTTCTGCGCGATCAGCTCGACGGAGCGGTCACGGCTGCCGTCGTTGGTCAGCACTGCGCTCCAGCGCACCCCGGGGTTGCTGTCGAACAGCGCGGTCAGGCGGGCGAACAGCTCGGGCAGCACGGCCTCCTCGTTGAAAACCGGGATGACGATGGCGATGGATGAGCCCACGGGTGCGAAGATGAAAGGTCGGGCGGCGGTCAGGCAACGTTCTTTGCCGGACCGGGGACGCGCTAGGAAAAGTTGTACTTGAGGATGGCGTAGATTGCGCGGAAGCCGTCGCGCCAGCCGATCTTTTTGCCCTCGGCGTAGGTACGGCCGTAGTAGCTGATGCCGACCTCGAAGATGCGGCAGCCGTCGAGCTTCGCGACCTTCGCCGTGATCTCCGGCTCGAAGCCGAAGCGGTTCTCCTCGATCTTGATCTTCTGCAGCACGTCGCGGCGGAAAAGTTTGTAGCACGTCTCCATGTCCGTGAGGTTGATGTTCGTCATCATGTTGGAGAGCAGGGTGAGGAAGCGGTTGCCCACCATGTGCCAAAAGTAGACGACGCGATGGGCGTCGGCGCCCATGAAGCGCGAGCCGAACACCACGTCGGCCTTCCCCTCGACAATCGGCTTGAGTAGCTTCGGGTATTCCTGCGGGTCGTACTCGAGGTCGGCGTCCTGGACGATGACGGCGTCGCCGGTCGCGGCGGCAAAGCCCGTGCGCAGCGCGGCGCCCTTGCCCTGGTTGACGTCGTGATAAATGACGCGGCTCACCAGCGGTTCGATCTCGGCGCGCAGAATGTCGCGCGTGCCGTCGACGGAACAGTCGTCGACGACGATGATTTCCTTGTCCGCCACCGGCGCGGCACGCACCGCGTCCACGATGGTGCGGATGGTCTTCCGTTCGTTGTAGCAGGGGATGACGATCGAGAGCTTCATGCGTGCCGATAAAAGCTAGCGGAGCGCAGGGGGAGGGAAAGCCTTTTCCCGGTCGGAAGAAAGGCGGTGCGTTATCACGGATGTTTTACCGCGGAGGCATGGTGCCGCGGATGCGATGCGTCCGGCCTGTGCGGTAGCATTGGCGGAGACGGACTCCGGTGGCGATGATTGACGCGTGCGGCGGTCGCCGCATCCTTGGCTGCGCTTTGCCCTCTTCGCTGCCAAAGTTTTCCGACCGCGCCGACATACAGGTGGTCGCTCGCAATTTCGGCTGGCTTGTGGCGGAGAAACTGGCGCGGCTGGCGCTCGGCGTGTGCGTGGGTTTCGTGGTCGCGCGCTATCTCGGTCCGGCGCAGTTTGGCAGCTTCAGCTACGCGCTGGCGGTGGCCGGCATCGGCGTCGTGCTCGCCGAAGCAGGCCTCGCGACCGTGGTGACGCGCGAACTCGTGCGGGGCGTCACGCCCGCCGGCGAGCTGCTCGCGGCGGCGGCGCGGATCCGCCTCCTCGCGGGCGCGCTCTGCTATGTTGCGGTACTGGTTGGGGTGGCGCTGGGCTCCGACACCCGCGACGAGCGGGTGTTGCTCGCCGCGTTGGGGCTCCTGCTTTTCCAACCAGCGCTGGCGGTGTCCGATCTCTGGCTGCAGGCTCATCTGCAGGCCCGCTTGTCGATGCAGGCGCAGCTGGCCGGAATGTTGCTCGGAGCGCTGGTGCGCATCGGTCTCGTGCTAGTGCACGCACCGCTGATTGCATTCGCGGTGGCTCCCCTGGGCGAGGCTGTGGTGGCGGCGGTATTGCTCCGGTGGTTCGCCCGGCGCACGGGCCAGCCGGCGGCGGTATCCGCGGGAACCGAGCGGCTCATGCGCGGGCTGTGGACCGATTCATGGCCATTGCTGCTCTCCGGCCTGACTGTGATGATCTACATGCGTCTCGACTTGGTGATGCTGCGGCACATGGCCGGCGAAGCAGCCGCGGGAGAATATGCGGCCGCCTCGCGGCTTTCAGAGGTCTGGTTTTTTCTGCCGGGCGCCTTCGCCGCCAGCATGCTGCCGAGTCTCCTCCGGGCCAAGGAGGAGGGAGTGCAGGCTTATCGCTCCGCGCTGCAGCGCTTTTTCGATTTAAGCTCCTGCCTGGCCTACGCGGTCAGCGTGCCCACCGTCGTGCTTTCCTCCTGGCTGGTGCATGTGGCCTACGGCACCTTGTTTGCCGGTGCCGGCCCGATCCTGCTGGTCCACGGTTGGACGCTGCTCTGGGCCGCGCTTGGGGTTGCCCGCGGCCAGTATTGTGTGAACGAAGGCTACGTACGTTTTCAACTTCTCGCCACTACCTCGGGCGCGGTGCTGAACATCGGTCTCAATCTCTGGCTGATCCCGCGGTACGGTGGGATCGGGGCGGCGTGGGCGACACTCGCGTCCCAAGCGGTGGCCGCGTGGACGAGTTCGTTCTTTTACGGGCCGTTGCGGGATTGCGCCGCAATGCAGACTCGCGCGCTGCTGGCCCCGCTGCGTTATTTGTTTCGGCTGTTTGCTCCGTCCTCTTGATGAACCCATGTCCCTTCGTCCTTACGATCGCCTGACCCGTGCCTGGGCGCGGCTTTTCGGCCGCCTGGCCGCTCGGCGCCTGAACAACCTGCTGGTCAACCTCGGCACGGCGGGCCTCGGCGTGGGCAATGCCGATGCGTCGACCAATGGCGAGCGCCGCGTGCTGGCGGAGTGGCTGCGCGAATGTGGCGCCGCGCCGGTGGTGTGGGATGTGGGCGCAAACCGCGGCGACTACGTGGCGCTCGTGCGCGCAACCTGTCCCGCGGCGCGGATCCATGCCTTCGAGCCGCAGCCCGCAGTTTATGCCGCACTGGCGGAGCGCTGGTCGGCCGCCGGTGTGCAGTGCCGGCCTTTCGCGCTCGGCGCGCGGGCCGGTACGCTGCCCCTGTGGGATTACGCGGCCGGCGCGGGCAGCGAGCACGCCACGTTTCATCCCGGTGCCATCACGCGTGAAACCGGCGCAGCGCTGCGCGCCTGCGATGTGCCGGTGCGCACGATCGACGAGGTGGCCGCGGCTGAGAGTGTGACGCACATCTCGCTGCTCAAACTCGACGTGGAGGGTCACGAACTGGCGTGTCTCGAGGGCGCCGCCGGCCTGCTGGCCGCCGGTCGCATCGCCGCGGTCCAATTCGAGTTCAACTCCCTGCATCTCGACGCCGGCGTGCGCCTGACCGATTTTGCGGCGAGGCTCGCAGACTTCGACCTGTACCGCGTCCTGCCGCACGGGCTGCTGCCGCTGGATTTTCGCGACACGATGCTGAGCAACCTTTATCGCGTGCAAAATGTGTTTGCCCGCCGCCGGCCCGGCCCGGTCTGAACGCCCCATGCTCGCGACGCCCGTTGTCCTGCTGGTCTTCAACCGCCCCGATCCGACCGCGCGCGTCTTTGCGCGCATCCGGGAGGCGCGTCCGGCGCGGTTGTTCGTCGTGGCGGACGGACCTCGGCCGGACCGGCCCGACGACGAGGCGCGGTGCCGCGAAGTCCGCGCACTTATCGATGCGGGCGTCGACTGGCCGTGCGAGGTGGTGCGTGACTACGCTTCCGCCAACCTCGGCTGCGGCCGCCGCATCGCAGGTGGGCTCACGCGGGTTTTCGAGCAGGTCGAGGAGGCGATCATCCTCGAGGACGATTGCCTGCCGGATCCCACTTTTTTTCGTTACTGCGCCGAACTGTTGGCGAGATATCGATACGAACCGCGCGTGGCGTTGATCAGCGGATCGCATCACCAGCTGAGGAATTCTCCGGATGCGACCGACTATTATTTTTGCCGTTACGGCAACATCTGGGGTTGGGCGACATGGCGCCGCGCCTGGCAGGGCTTTGATTCTTTCATGCAGGATTGGCCGGTTTGGCGTGACTCGGGCGCGCTGGAACGGCTTTTCCCTGACCCCGCGGTGCGCGCGTTCTGGCGCCGGGTTTGGGACGAGACCGCCGCGGGGCAGCACGATACCTGGGACTACCAGTGGACCTTCGCCTACATGCGGCGTGGCCAGCTCGGCATTCTGCCGCGCGTCGCGTTGATCCGGAACATCGGTTTCGGATTGGATGCCACGCACACGGCGGGCGAGGGCGGCGACTATCCGCCGTCCGCCCCGGTGTCTTTTCCGCTGCGTCATCCGTCCGCGATCGAACCCGATCTCGAGGCTGAGACGCGGGCTTCACGGCGGTTTTTCACTCCGCCATCATTGGGCCAGCGCCTGCGCGCCAAAATCAACCGCCTGCGGACGCGGCTGGCGGGACGCGCCTAGTTTTCCGTTGCGCACCCCCGGCGCTGTGGGAATTTAAAGCATGACTGAGTACGTCGGAAAGTCCGCCTACCAGGGTGACATCGCCGCCCGCTACGACGCCGACCGCATGGTTGAGCCGCTGTGGGCGGAAGAGCAGGAATTCGTTCGCGCATGGATCCGGCGTTTCCCGCCGCAGGCGACTATTCTCGACACGCCGGTCGGCACCGGCCGCTTCCTGCCGTTGCTTACGGCTCAGGGCTTGCGGGTCAAAGGCATGGATATTTCCGCCGACATGATCGCCGAGGCCCGCCGGCAATACGCCGGCCTGGGGCCGTCGGTCGAGTTGTCCGTCGGCGATGCAGAGCAGCTGGCCTTGCCCGACCAGTCGGTCGACGGCGTGATTAGCTGGCGCTTTTTTCACCTTATTCCCGCGCCGGTGCTGGCGCGCGTGCTCGGCGAATTCCGGCGCGTGAGTCGCGGACCGATTCTCCTGCAGGTGCTGCAGATTCAGCTGGACGGCGAATCCGGCGGCTGGGTGCGCGGGCTCAAGAACTTGCTGCGTCCGTGGTATCGCCGCTTGCGTCCGGCCCCGGCGGCGCAGCCCTGGTCGCACATCTCCAGCTTTCCGCATGCGGAGAAAAACCTGCGGGCTGCCTTCCAGGCCGCGGGACTGCAGGTCCGCGAGGCCACCCGCATGTCCGATAGCGGCGGACAGCCGGTGATGGTTTATACCCTGGAACGGTGAGGACGCTCATCAACACCTGGCTGCAGCGCTTCTGGTCGCGCTGGGGCATCGGTGAAACCACCGTGCCGCTCGCGCACTGCGTGCATTATGGCGCCTTTCGCTACGGGCACGCGGAATACAATCCCTATCAGAGCTACCTCGCGGACCTCGTGCGCGACGGTGACCCAGCGGTCGCGCGTCAGCGGCTGCTGGATTTCCTGCAACACTACCGTCCGGAACATTTCGGCGCGGCCATCGGGGCCAGCCTGAGCCGGCCTTACCCGCTGTGGTTGTATCCCTGGAGCCGCGCCACGCCGGCGCCCGCGTGGGTGACGCGCGAGCAGGACTGTCCAGATATCCTCACGCATTTTCTTCCAGCGGGCATCCCGCGCCGGCGGCTTGAGGAAGAGCACGCCTGGTTGGAGCGCGCCCTGGCCTCAATCCGCACTCACGGTTATCAACCGAAAAAATTTCGCTCCGCCATCCTCGCCAGCAAACTGGAGCGCGCCGATGGCTCGGTTTGCTACCTGTTGCTCGACGGCAACCACCGCGTCGCGGCCCTGGCGGCGCTGGGCCACGACCGGGTGGCCGTCTGCTGTCCGCCCTGGTTGGCGGTGCGGGAGAACGAATTGTCCGGCTGGCCGCAGGTGCGAAGCGGTGCTTACACCCCCGACGACGCACGCCGGGTGCTGCAGGCTTATTTCGCCGGCAACCATCAGCTGCGCACGGGCGAGCTGCCGGCACCGTTGTGGGAGGAACCGGCGTGAGCGCTTCCTGGCGCAATTTCATTCCGGCTGGTCTCCGTCGCTGGTGGCGGGAGCGTTTCGGGTGGCAGTGGTTTCGCGGCGACTACGCGACGTGGGCGGACGCTCGGGCGCGCGCCACGGCGGACGATGGTGGGGCGCAACTCGCCCGGGTGCGCGCGGCGGTGCGCGACGTGCGAAGCGGACGCGCCGCTTGGGATCGCGACGGCGTGGCTTTTTCGACTCCTGCGGTGCATGCGCCACTCGTGGCGGCGCTGCGCGCGGGCGCGGCGGCCCACGGCGGACGTCTTGATGTCGTGGATTTTGGCGGCGGGCTGGGTTCCACCTGGTGGCAGCATCGCGCGGCGTTGGCGGATTTTTCTCCCGCGCGCTGGCGCGTGGTGGAGCGGTCCGGGTTGGTGGCCGCCGGTCGGGATGAATTCACGGCACCGCCGCTCGAGTTTTATGAGTCATTGGCTGACGCGCTCGAGACGGGTCCGGCGGCGACGATCCTGCTTTCGAGCGTGCTGCCGTATGTGGAAAAGCCGTATGAGTTGCTGGCTGAGGTGGCGCGCGCCGGCTTTGCCGAGGTGATCCTTGATCGCACCCCCTTCATCGCGGGCGCCACTGACCGGATTGTCGTGCAGCACACACCGCCGGCGCTGGGCGGCGGCAGCCATCCCTGCCGGCTTTTTGCCCGCGCCCGGATTATCGCCGCGTTGGCACCGGCGTATGCTCTCGTGGCTGACTGGCCGGTGCCCTTCGACCAGGTTGATCCACGGGTCGATTATCGCGGGCTGCATTTTCGCCGGCGGCCCTCATCCTGAATCTCGATGAATCCCTTGCGCACTTGGTGGCGACGACAGCAATTCGAGCCCACGGCGGCCGGCTTGCTGGTGAACCCGTTCTTCTTTGCGCGCCGCGGGTTGCATGCCGGGCTCGGGGAGCTTCTGCCCGGGTTGTCGGGCGAGGTGCTTGACGTGGGTTGCGGACGCAAACCTTACCGGCAGCTGACGCGCGCGACGCGTTACGTCGGGGTCGATATCGATACGCCCGCCACTCGCGCGCTTGCGGCGGCGGACGTCTATTATGATGGTCGGACCCTCCCGTTCCCCGATGCCAGTTTCGACGCAGTGTTGAGCTCGCAGGTGCTGGAGCATGTGTTCACGCCGGCGGAGTTTCTGCGTGAAATCCACCGGGTGCTTCGTCCCGGCGGCGTCCTGCTGCTCGCCACGCCCTTTGTCTGGGATGAGCATGAGCAGCCGCAAGACTACGGCCGCTACTCCTCGTTCGGGCTGAAAGATCTGTTGCAGAAAAACGGCTTCGAAGTCGAAGCCCAGCGCAAGACTTGCGCCGATTTTCGCACTGTCACTCAGCTTGCTTCCGGGTACGTCTACAAAGTGACGCGCACTCGACGCACCCTGCTGAATGTCCTGGTCCAGCTGGCGCTGATCGCTCCCGTCAACGCGGTGGGCGCCGTGCTCGCCTGGGTGTTGCCGGCGAATCCCGATCTCTATCTCGATAACATCGTACTGGCCCGCAAGTCGGGGACTTCGGCTTGAACCACTATTGCACCTATTTCGACCGCGGCTTTCTGGCGCAGGGGCTGGCGATGTGGACGTCGCTCAAGGCGCACGACGCGACCGCCGTGCTCTGGGTGCTCGCACTGGATGAACCGGCCGCCACCGCGTTGCGTAAACTCGGCGAACCCGGCCTGCGGGTGACCGCGCTGGCGGAATTCGAGGCCGCCGAACCGGACCTCGTCGCGGCCAAGGCGAATCGCGGCAAGGTCGAGTATTACTTCACGCTCACGCCTTGCTGGCCGCACTGGCTGCTGTGCACGCGGCCGGAGATCGACGCGATCACCTATCTCGATGCCGATCTCTTTTTCTGGTCGGGCCCGCAGCCGTTCTTCGCGGCAATCGCGAACGCCGGGGCCAGCGTCGGGATGACGGCGCATCGTTATCCGCCGGGGCTGGAGTCGCTGGCGGTGTGGGGCCGCTTCAATGTCGGCATCCAATATTTTCGCCGCGACGAGCGCGGCCTCGCGGTGCTGGCCGACTGGCGTGCGCGCTGCCTCGAGTGGTGTTACGACCGGCTCGAGGCGGAGCGCTTCGCCGACCAGAAATACCTCGATGCCTGGCCGGAGCGTTTCGGCTCCGCCGTGCTGGTGGTGGCTCATCCGGGCATCAATGCCGCGCCCTGGAATTGGTCGGGCGGTCGTTGGGAAAAGAATGCCGCGGGTCTCACGGTCGACGGCCAGCCGCTGGTCGTCTTCCATTTCGCGAAGTTTCGTCCACTGGGCGGTGGCGTATGGGATTCCGGCCAGCTTGAATTCGCCGTCATGCCGCGCTGGCTGCGCGTCGCGCTTTACGAGCCTTACTGGCAGGCGCTGGCTGCGGCGGAGCGATTGGCCGCGAGCACGGATCCGGCTCCGCCCCATGCGCGACGCGGGGTTCGCGCCGGGTACAAAAAGTGGCTGCTGCGGGTCATGTTCGGCTCGGCGTGGTGGCGCGCGGGTGGCGCGTGGCTTGCCCTCGGCTTTGCCCCGCTGGGCCGGAATTCAGGTGCGCGGCTCATCGCGCGCCGGGAGAAAAAGGGCGCATGAGGCTGCGCGTCATCACCGCCACGCGCGGCCAGTCGCCGCATCTTGCCGCGGCGGTGGTCTCTGTGGCGCAATTGCCGGGCGCGGCGGTGCATCACGTGCTGGTCTGCCCGCTGGCGGACTGCGCCCGGCTCGGGCGTGAATTCCCCGCCTGCCAGGTGCTGGCGGAAGAGGGCGCGGGTTTGTACGCGGCGCTCAACACCGGGCTGAAGGCAGCGGGGACGGACGAATTTTTCACCTGGCTGAACGATGACGATCTGCTCGTGCCGAACGGCTTCGCCGCCGCCCTGCGCCAGCTGGCGGACGATCCCGAACTCGGCGCGGTCTATGGTCGCGTGGAAATGATCGATGGCGCGGGCAAACTTCTCGGCGAACTGCCGGTGGCCCACCGGCCGGCGGATTTGCCGGCGTTGCTTGCCTCCGGGACCATGCCGCTGGCGCAACCGGGCACGGTATTCCGGACGACGGCGACCGAGTCGGTCGGGGTTTTCGATTCAACCTACCGGCTGGCCGGCGACCTGGATTTTTTCGTGCGCGCGGTGCGCGCCGGCGTGCGCTTTGCGTATCACCACGGCAAGGTCGCGCAGTTCCGCGTCCACGCCGGTCAGCTGTCGAAAAATGAAACCGCCGCCGCGCTCGAGCACGCGCGCGCGATCGAGGCGCTGTCGCATCTGGCCGCGGGTGGGGCGCGCTGGCGTTTCCGCTGGGACAATCGCGGGGTTTACTGGCGGCGCATCCGCCAGCACGGCTTCGTCGACATGAAGACGCTCTATCGCCATGGGTGACCCGGTGAAATCAGCTTCGCCCGTGCTGGTGATTTCGAATGTCGCCTGGGACTTTGTCTGGCAGCGGCACCAGACCATCGCGCTGCTCTTCGCGCGCGAGCGGGACGTTATCTACTGCGAAATCCCCGGCGTGCGCGGCGTGGGTCTGGCCGACGTTGGCCGGATTTTCCGCCGCCTGCGCACAATGCGCCGCCCGACGGCCACCGCGCTGCCGCCGCGCCTGCGCCTGCTGCGGCCCTTTGTGCTTCCGGCCACCAACGTGCTGTTCTGTGCTTTCAACAACTGGCAGATGAAGCGACTGGTCGCGCGCGAACCGGCGCTGCGCGCGGGCGTGAACCTCATCGTGAACTATTCCGTGGCGCGCACCGCGCTGCAGCTGATCGCGTGCGTGCCGCACCGGCGCCTGGTCTTCGATTGCACCGATGATCTTCCGGCGGTGCGCGGCGTGCCGGCTTTCTTTGCGGACGACGAGCGCCGCCTGTTGCAACAGGCCGACCTGACCCTCGTGCCGAGCCGCGTGCTCGAGCAGCGCAAGGGCCCGCTCGCGCGCCGCTACGTGCGCCTGCCGCACGGCGCCCTCGTCGAGCGCTTCCAGCTGCCGCCGAAACCGGCGCCGTTCGATGGCCGCCTGACGCTGCTCTACTACGGGCACCTGCACAGCCAGCACCTCGACTTCGCCCTCCTCGACGACCTAGCCCGCGCCCGGCCGCAGTGGCGTCTCATCCTCGTGGGCCCGATCGTCACGCCGCACGATTTCCCGGCCAACGTCGAATTGCCCGGCCAGCAATCGCACGAGGCGCTGCGCGATTTCGCGGCGCAAGCCGATGTGCTGCTGCTGCCCTACGTGCTCAACCACTACACGCAGGCGGTGCTGCCGGCGAAGACGTACGAATGTCTCGCCACCGGCCGCCCGGTCGTGGCCATGCCGTTGCCGGCGTTGCGGGAGGAATTGCCCGGCCAGCTGGCTTTCGCCACCGGCGTGGACGAATGGATTTCGGCGATCGAGCGGGCGGTGGCGAACGATACGCCCGCAGCCCGGCAGGATCGCCAGGCCGTGGCCGCGGCGAATTCCTGGGATTCGCGCTTTGAGCAGCTGCGGATTCTGCTGCAGGAGATTGGCGCCGCATGAGTGCCCCGCCGATTCTCGCCATTGTCATCGTCGCGTACAAATCGCGCGACGAGCTGCCGGCGTGCCTCGCGTCGCTGCCGGCGGAGTTGCTGGGCCGGCCGGTTGAAATCTGCGTGGTGAACAATTCGCCGGGCGACGGCGTCGCCGCCTGGCTCGCGGACGCGTTCCCGGCCGTGAAGCTGATCGAAACCGGCCAGAATCTCGGCTTCGGTCGCGCCAATAATCGCGGCTACTTCGCCACCACCGGCGAGTGCGTGCTGTTTCTTAATCCCGATACGATCGGCAACCGCGCGGCGCTGGAGCATTGCGTGCAGCGGGTCCTGGCGGAACCGAAACTCGGCCTGATCTCGCCGCGGCTCGTGCAGGCGGACGGCTCGATGGACCTGGCGTGTCGTCGTTCGATTCCGACGCTGTGGGACGGTTTCTGCCGCGCGAGCGGCCTGGCGGCGGCGTTTCCCCGCAGCGGATTGTTCGCCGGCTATAATCTCACGCACCTGCCGGTCGACGGCACCTATGAGGTCGGCGCGATCAACGGCGCCTTCATGCTCGGTCGGCGCGAGGTGTTCGAGCGGGTTGGGCAGTTCGACGAAAATTTCTTCATGTACGGCGACGATCTCGATCTCTGCATCCGCGTCACGCGCGCAGGCTACCAGATCGTCTATGACGGCCGGGTGGAGTTTACGCACCTGAAGGGCCTGAGCGTGGCCAAGGATTTCGCCGGCATGTCCACGGCGATCTTCGATGCGAACCGCGACGTTTATCTAAAGCATTTCGGCTCCTCCGCGTTCGCCCGCGCGAAATGGCGGCTCATGTTCGGCGCCTGGAAGCGGATCGCGTTGCTGCGCGCGAAATGGCGCGGCCACCGGCAGGTGCGTCCGGTATGAACACGGAATCGCGTCGCGCGCGCTGGCTCGGTCCGGGCGTGATCTTTTTCACCGTGCTGCTGGTTCAGCTCGCCTTCGTGGCGCTGGCGGGCACGGATGCGCCCTTCCAGGATCAGTGGGATGTGGAGGGCCGCCAGCTCTATCCGGCGCTGCAGGATGGCACCCTGGGTGCCGCCACGTTTTTTGCGCCGCACAACGAGCACCGCATCGTCTGGACCAAGCTGCTCGATGTCGGGCTCTTCCGGTTGAACGGACAATGGGATCCGCTCCTGGAGCTCGTGGTGAACGCCGGCCTGCATGCCGCCGCCGCGGCGCTGCTGGCGGCGGTCCTCGCCGGGAGTGCGGGATCCGGTTGGGTGCTCGGCGTGACGCTTGTGCTGGCCGGGCTGCCACTGGCGGGCTGGCACAACGCGCTGTGGGGTTTTCAATCGCAGGTTTATTTCGTGTTGTTGTTCGCCATCGGTGCGCTCGCGCTGCTGGCCGCGCCGGCGGCATCACCGCGAAAAATCGCGGCCGGCGGCCTGCTCGCGCTGGCGGCGATGCTGGCGATGGGCCCGGGGTTGCTGCTGCCGGGGGCGCTCGTGGCTTTGCTGGTGCTTCGCATCCGCGAGGGACGGGCGCTTTGGCGCGACGGTTGGCCGCTGGCGGCGCTGCTGGTGCTGGCGTTGCTGCTGTATCAGCGCGCGCCGGAACATGCCGCGCTGCAGGCGGCTTCGGCGGGACAATTTTTCCTGGCGCTGGCGCGGCTGCTGGCCTGGCCGCATGCGGGCCAGCCTTGGGCGGCGCTGATTCTGAACCTGCCGCTCGTGCTGCTGGGGGCAGGACGCCTCGCCCGGCGCCGCTCAGCGGTTGTGGGTGAAGATTTCGTGCTGGCGCTGGCCGGCTGGGCGCTGCTGGTCGCCGTCGGCGCGGCTTGGTCCCGTGGCGGCGGAACGGAGTTCGTCGCCGGCGTGCCGTCGCGCTATGCGGATTTGCTCGTGCTGCTGCCATTGGCCAACGTGTGGTGCGCCGTGGTGCTGGCGCGCGCGGCGTCGGCGAAGATTCGCGCGCTCGCCTCGGCGTGGGGTGCATTTCTGTTGCTCGGTTGGATCGGCCTGTCGGCTGAAGTCGTGCAGGGCGTGGCGCGGCCGCGGGCGCACGACCGCGAGGCGCCGGTGCGGCTGTTGCGCGAATTCCAACGCACGGGCGACGCGGCGGTTTTCGCCGGCCAGCCGCGCCTGCTGGTGCCGCATCCCGAGCCGGCGCTGGTGCTGGCCGTGTTGCGGGACCCGCACCTGCAGGGCGCGCTGCCGCCCTCGCTGCAACCGGAAGCGCGCCCGGGTCCTGTTTCGCAGGCAGCCCGCGCGGTGTTGGGACGCTAGGAGGAGACGTTGCGCCAGCGCACGAAGGTCAGGAGCATGATCTGGCAGTCGAGCCAGAGGGACCAGTTCTCGATGTAGAAGATGTCGTAGCGGATGCGCTCGGCCAGATCGGTGTCGCCGCGCAGGCCGTTGACCTGCGCCCAGCCGGTCATGCCAGGTTTCACGAGATGGCGCGGCAGGTAGTGCGGAATCACGGCGGAGAGCTGGTCGACATGGTGCGGGCGCTCGGGGCGCGGGCCAACGAGGCTCATGTCGCCGATCAGCACGTTCCAGTACTGCGGGAGTTCGTCGAGGTTCCACCGGCGCATGAAGGCGCCGATGCGCAGGAGGCGCGGGTCGCCGGAGCGGGTGCTCTGCTGGTCGGCGTCGGTCGCGGCGGCGTCGGGGTTCATCGAACGCAGCTTGTAGAGCGTGAACGGCTCGTGGCCGGAGCCGACGCGCACCTGTCGGAAAAGCACCGGGCCGCGCGGCGACTCGAGCTTGATCCAGGCGGCGAGCACCGCGATGAACGGCGCGGAAACCACGAGGCCCACCAGCGCGCCGGCAAGGTCGAGCAGGCGCTTGGCGCCGCGGTTGAAGAGCCGCGAGATCGCGAGGTCCTCGACACCGATCACCGGAATGCTGCCCACGGTCTGCAGGCGCAGGCCGGTGAGAAAAATGGGGAACGCGGCGGGCACGACCTTCCACTCGACGTAAGCGTGTTCGCACACGCCGGTGATGGCGCGCAGCTTGTCGGCGGGAATGTCGAGGTGCGCGGCGATGAGTACGTCGATTTCCTCCTCGCGCAGGATGGTGCCGAGCGCGTCGAAGGAGCCGAGCCCGCGCAGCGGGTTCATCGGCGGATGGGTGCCGTCGTCGATGCTGCCCACGATGGTGTAGGGATGCGCGCGGCTCTTCTGCACTTCCTGAACCAGGCTCTGGGCGGCGGGATTCCAGCCGAGCAGGGCCACGCGCTGCTGGAGGCGCGGGAGCAGGGCGGCGCTGGTGATGATGCGGTAGAAAATCTCCCGCCACAGCCAGAGCAGCAGCAGGATGACGACGCCGGCGATCACCACGAAGAGGCGCGAGATCGGCGGCTCGAACTTGATGACAAGGGAGAACGCCAGATAAACCAGCACCCAGAAAACCGTGCCGCGCGCGAGGAGGTTCAGGCTGTGCTGCTTGCGCAGCAGCATGCGACCATCGTACAGGCCTTGTTGCGCGAAGGCGCCGACGAGGAAGATCACGCCGACCAGCAGCAGCGGCAGGTACTGGCCGAAGCGCGCGTCGGGCACGTCGATGCCGAGCAGGCCGACCGGCGAGCGGTAGCGCAGCCAGTAGCCGAGCGAGAGTCCGCCGAACGCCACGAGCGTGTCACCCAGCAGCAGGATGCCGGGCAGGGTGGTTTCACGGAGGGGATTCTGGGCGGCGCGGGACATGGTTCAGCGGGCGTCGTCGAGCAGCTTGAGCAAACGCCCCGACGGCATCCAGCCTTTGCTGGGCAGCGCAAAGGGCAGGGAATCAGGGAAACGCGGGTCCTCGCGCACGTCGTAGAGGTCGGTCGGCACGGGCAGATCGAGGTCGCGCATCAGGACGGGATAACCGATGCGCTCGCGGCGGTAGTTTTTCTCGGGGCCGGGCGAAGGCTGGCCGAAGCGTCGGACATGAGTGGACAGGATGAGCTGCTGCGTATCCAACCAAGGTATATAGGTTCGAACCGCCAGTATTCGATAGTACTCCGTGGCTGCGGCGTCGCGCAGAGCCGCGATGTCCGGGATGTTCCACCACGGTGAGGCGAGGAAGAGCGGCTCGTTCACGCATTCGAGCGCGAGGGCTTTTGCCGCGGCGTCACGCTTACCCTGATTTAGGCGGGCGAGTCCAAGGCCGAAGTAAACGCCGCCCTTGTCCGGCACGAGATGCGCGGCGGCGAAGAAGTGCTTTTCCGCCGCGGCCGGATCGGACACGACCAGCAGCCAGCCAAGATTGAAATGTGCGATTTCCTGGTCGGGATTGAGGCGCAGCGATTCCTCGAGGAGGGCGACGGCGCGATCGTGAAACTCGGTGGCTGGCGCCAGCGTGAGGGCCGCCACATTCAGGCGCGGCGCGGGATCGCGCGCGCCGAGCCCGGTGATCGCCACCGCACATGCGAGGGTGCCGAAGCTCAGGCCCAGGCGTACGCTCGGCTTGACCGGAGCACTAGTCGGCGGCGCCAGCTGTGCGAGCAACAGCGCGATGGCTGCGGCGAAAACCGGCACGTCGAGCTGGTAGTCGGTCAGCGCGAACACGGCGTAACCCGCCAGCGTCGCGGCGGCGACGGGCGCGCGGCGCCAGGCGGCGAAAATCAAAACGCCGAGTCCGGCGGCGGCGAGCAGTCCGGCGGCGCCGGTTTCCGCCCACAGCTGGACGGGGAGGCTGTGCAGTTGCAGGACGTTTTCCGCGCCGCCGGCGAGGGCGTGGCGATAGCGCGGATAGGCGAGCGGCGTCGTGCCCGGACCCCAGCCGAGCACGGGACGATCGTGCCCCATCTGCACGCCGGCCTGGAACATCGCGGTGCGTTGCACGTTGCTGAGATTGGGTTCGGCGGCCGGATCCGCCGGGGCGAAGAAGGCCCGGATGCGCGGATTGGCCACAGCCAGCACGGCCGCGAGGAGCACGGCCCCCGTGCCGATGAGCAGGAATTTTCTCCAGCCGAGCCGGGCGGCGGCAACGCCGGTCACGCCCAGCGCGGCGAGCCCGAGCAAACCGCCGCGGCTGCCGCTGTTGAACAGGTTGAAGAGCGCGAGCGCGGCCAGCAAAACCAGGATGATCCGTGTGGCGCCGTGGTTGCGGCGGACGGCTAGCAATAGCCAGGGCAGGCTGAGCAGCATCAGGCCGGCGGTATAGTTGGAGTGGCCGAGCGGGTGCGGGTTGCGCAGGACGAGCAACACTTGCGACAGATAACCGCCGCGCACCGCCGCCATCACATCGATGAGCCACAGCACGGTGCTGGCCACGACCACCAGCGTCGCGCCGAGGGCGAGAAATTGCTCGAGCCGGGCGCGGTTGCGCTCTGGATCAAACGCCAGCCAGTCGTGACCAAGGAGGAAAACGGCCGCCGCGCCGACGGGAATCGCGGCGGAAAAAAGGCTCATCCCGCGATATGGGCTCACCAGCGCGCTTACGACGGCGATCAGCGCGGTGGCCGCGGTCAAAACCAACCACGGTTTCGCAGGCAGCAGCAGCGGACGTGCGCGGGGAAAGGTGCGCAGCAGCAGCGCGAGCAACGGCGCGGCGACCGTGAAGACCAGAACCCAAGTCCATGGCGTCGCGAACATCCGGGTTGCGCCGCGGTCGGCGAGGGTCAGCACCGCCAATCCGGCCGCGCTGCCCAGCGTCAGAAGGCGGACCAGCAGCGAAAGGGGATCGGGGGAGGTGGAGCGCATGCGCGACCGCAGCATGACAGCCACCGGCTGTGGGCCCGGCGAGCCTGATTTGGCCCGGCCCGTGCCGGGCTCCGCCCTTGACGATGCCCGCGGCAGCCGGGCATCGTCCGAGGATGTCCGAACCCGTTGCGTCCGCTAATCCCGCTGTCACTGCCGCCAAGCGTCGCATGCTGCTGGCCAAGCTGGGCGCGGTGGCCCTGGTGGTGCTGGTCGGCGGCGGCCTGGTCGCCCGCGGCTACGACATCCGTGGCGCCATCGAGCAGGGGCTGGCGATCGTGCGCAGCGCGGGACCGCTGGTTTTCTTCCTCGCGATGGCGCTGCTCCCCGCGGTCGGCGCGCCGCAGATGGCGTTCACGCTTTCGGCGGGCCCATTGTTCGCCGCGCAACTCGGCATGCCGACGGTGGTGGTGCTGGGTCTGAGCGCTATGCTCCTGAACATGATCCTCTCCTATTGGATGGCCAGCCGCGTGCTCCGGCCGCTGCTCGAGGCCCTGCTCAAGCGGCTTGGCTACAAGATCCCGCAGGTGGAGCAAGGGGACGAGACGGGCCTGATCGTGCTGCTGCGCGTGACTCCGGGCATCCCGTTCCCGGTGCAAAATTACCTGCTGGGGCTCGCGCGCGTGCGCTTCGGCCGCTACCTGCTGCTCTCCTTCCTGATCCAGGGTCCACTGAATGCCGTCTTCATCGTCTTCGGCGACGCGCTGCTGAACGGCAAGGGCAAGACGATCTTCGTCGGCCTCAGCCTGATCATCGCGCTGCTGGCCGGCACCGCGCTCCTGCGCAAGCACTATGGCAAGAAGCGCGCCTGAGCTGTCTGTCGACGACGCCGGCCGGATCCAGTCGGTCACGGAATTCACGCAGCGTGTGAAGGCCGTGCTGAAGGGCAACCTGGCGCCGGGCTGGGTGCGCGGCGAGATTTCCAATCTGCGCGCGCAGGCGAGCGGACACGTTTATTTTTCGCTGAAGGACGTGGGTGCGCAGCTCTCGTGCGTGCTGTTCCGCGGCGACGCCATGCGCCAGAGCGTGAAGCTGCGCGACGGCCTGCAGGTGCTGGCGTTCGGCGAGGTCGACGTCTACGAGGCGCGCGGCCAGTATCAGTTCATCACGCGCGCGCTGGTCGATCACGGCGCCGGCCGCTTGCAGCAGGAATTCGAGCAGCTCAAGCAGCGGCTCGCCGCCGAGGGCCTGTTCGCGGCCGAGCGGAAAAAGCCCCTTCCGGGCCGGCCGCGCACGATCGGTTTCATCACGTCGCCGACGGGCGCGGCGGTGCAGGATTTCATCCGCATCCTCACGCGGCGCGGCTGGACCGGGCGCCTCGTCGTGCTGCCCGCGCGCGTGCAAGGCGAGGGCGCGGCGGTCGAGATTGTCGCGCAGCTGGCGGAGGCGGAGCGGTTGGGCATTTTCGATCTTCTGGTCATCGGCCGCGGTGGCGGCAGCATCGAGGACCTGTGGGCCTTTAACGAGGAACCGCTGGTGCGCGCCGTGGCGGCGTGCCGGATCCCGATCATCTCGGCGGTCGGGCACGAGATCGATTTCACGCTGTGCGACTTCGCTGCCGATGTGCGGGCCGAAACGCCGAGCGCGGCGGCCGAGTTGATTTCGAGCACGTACCTCGCCGCACTGGAACGCGTGAATCGCGCGGGCGAAGTCATGACAGACCGCCTGGACCAGGCCATGCGCGAAGCGCGCGACCGGCTCACGCATGCGCGCAGCCAGCTGCGCCTGCTGTCGCCCTCGGCCGCGATCGAGCACAGCCATCTCCGGCTCGACGACCTGCGCAACCGGCTCGCAGCTTCGCTGCGGGCGTCGACGCAGCTGCGGCGCGAAGCGCTCAAGGACGCGCGGGCCCGCCTCGTCGCCACCGCGCCGGCGAAACGCATCGGTTTCGAGTCGCATCGTTTGCTGGCGTTGTGGAAGCGCCTCGAGTCCGCCAGCCCCAAGTCCGTGCTCGCGCGTGGCTACGCGATCGTGCGCGACGAAAACGGAAAGCCCGTCTCGCGCGCCAAGGCCACGAAGCCCGGGCAGGCGCTCGTGAACGAGTTCCACGACGGGAAAGTGCGCGTTCGTGTTGCGGACGCGCAACATCCAACGTCCAACGTTCAACATTGAACGTCCAAAGAATGGACGCTGGCGGACCGGCGTTGGACGTTGAGCGTTCAACGTTGAATGTTCGACGTTGGGCCCGGGAATATTTTCCCGGGCCGAGGCTCTCATCTGCGCTGGTTGCGAAATGACTCGCGACCATTACCATCTCCTCCCGATGAAACGCTGGTTTTCCCTCCTGAGCCTCGCGGCGGTCGCCGCCCTGGCCGTTCCTTCTGCCCATTCCGAGACTATGAAATCCACCAAGCCCTCCCTGTCCTCCGACGCGGCCTACTGTTCGCCTGACGATGCCAAGTCCGCCTGCGGCCTGCCGTCCAAGGTCGTCATCGACATGAGCAAGGCCAAGGTCCAGCGCACCGACGCCGAGTGGCGCGCGCGCCTGACGCCCGACCAGTACCGCGTGGCCCGCCAACAGGGCACCGAGCGCGCGTTCACCGGCCAGTATTGGGACAACCACCAGGACGGCGTCTATTTCTGCGTCGGCTGCGACACGCCGCTGTTCGACTCGCGCACGAAGTTCGACTCCGGCACCGGCTGGCCAAGCTTCTGGCAGCCGATCGAGAAGGCGTTCGTAGCCGAGGAACGCGACATCAGCTTCGGCATGGTGCGCGTCGAGAGCCACTGCGCGGTGTGCGGCAGCCACCTCGGTCACGTCTTCGACGACGGCCCGGCGCCGACCGGCCTGCGCTACTGCATGAATTCCGCCTCGCTGAAATTCATGCCGCGCGCCGATTACGACAAGTGGGCCGCGGCGCACAGCCCGGCGAAGTAAGCGTTTTCTGTAGCGGCGGTCTATGACCGCCGTCCGGCGCCCACAGGGCGCCGCTACCGGATCGGCGTTACGGATACAGCCAGTACTTCTTCGAAGCCTGCTGGTAAACCGCGGCGCGCTCCGTCCAGTTCTTCACGAAGCTCGCCACGTCCACCTTCATGCCCTCGCGCGCGAGCGCGTCGTACCAGGCGGTGGAACCGACGTGGATCTGGAAGGTGCGCTGTTCCGCGGTGGTGAGCTTGGCGAACACCTTGGTGGGCGACCATTTTTCCGCCTGCTTGTGCATGTAGAAGCAGAGCTCGGTGGGATTCCATTTGTCCCAGTCGCTGATCTCGACGTACACGCCCTGCGCCGGCTTGCCGTCGGGGAAACGGCCGTCGCGCTTCAGGAAGCGCAGGCCGGCGATCTTGTAGGCGTCCATCGCCGCGATGATCTCCTCCGGCTTTTTCTTCGGGCCTTTCGGATCCTTGGAATAGCCGATGGAGTGGAAGACGTAGTCCTTGCCGATGCCGGAATACCAGTCGGTGTTCTGCGTGCCGAGGTTCACCAGCGCGTAGCCGACCGCCGCCTCGTAGTCCTGGACCATCGGCGAGGTTGCGACCCACTTCAGCCCGGTGTCGGGCCAGCGCATCGCGCGGTTCCAGCCGCGCATCGGAATGACCGTCAGCTTGCCCTTGGCGCGGACGCGTTCGGACACGCCGCGCAACACGCGCGGCGCCTCCTTGGCCATTGTGGCGAGTTCGCCCATGGTCAGGCCGTGGACGTAGGGGACGCGAAAGGCGCCGACGTCGCTCATGTGCTCCTCGTCGAGCGGCGGGCCGCCGACCTTGAGTCCGCCGAGCGGATTGGGGCGGTCGAGGACGATCACTTCGACGTTGGCCTCGAAGCAGGCTTCCATCGTGTAGCGCATCCAGCTGATGAAGGTGTACGAGCGCGAACCGATGTCCTGCAGGTCGATCACGACGGCATCGAGGCCCTTGAGCTGGGCCGGAGTCGGCTTCTTGTTTTTGCCGTAGAGCGAGTAGATCGGCAGGCCGGTCGGCGTGTGGATGGCGTCGTCGAACTTGGTCGCCGACTTCGTCGTGCCCTCGAGGCCGTTCTCTGGCGCGAAGAGGCAGACGAGCTTTGATTGTGGGGCGCGCCGCAGGACGTTGATCGTACTTTCGCCGCGGCGGTTCACGCCGGCGGCGTGGGTGAGCAGGCCGAGCTTCTTGCCCGCGATCGCCTTGAAGCCGTCGGCCTCGAGCACGTCAATGCCGAGCATGACCGGCGGCAGGTTTTCCGGCGGCGGGACCACGACGGGTTTCGGTGGGGGCGTGACGACGACCGGCGGCACCACTGGCGGCTTCGGCGCGGGTTTCGGCGGCGTGCCGCAACCCGCGATCAGCAGCAAGGCAGCGAGGGCAGCTCCAATAAATCCAAACGCAGGGGACTGGCGCGTCATTGCGCTGATTTGTGGAAACGCGCGCGCGGCTTGGCGAGGGGAATCTTATAAGTCCTATGGGTCCTACAAGACCTATGGGACCTATAGCTTCGCCACCGCAGCCGCTAAAAATTCGGCGGTGCGCGGCAAGGCCTCCGCCAGCGGCATGCCCGCAGGCGAAATCGCGTGGGCCGCAATGCCGCTCGCGGCAGGTAAATCGACGCTGCCGGCGAAGACGTGCACCGGCCGGCCGAGGCGTTGCGCGCCGGCGACGAGTGCGCCGGGGCCTTTGCCGCCGAGCGAGGTGGTGTCGAAGCGGCCTTCGCCGGTGATCACGAGGTCTGCCGCCGCGAGGCGCGCGGGCAGGTCGAGCCAGGCGGAGACGAGATCGAAACCGGGGACAAGTTTCGCGCCGACGCCGACCATCAAGCCAAAAGGAAATCCGCCGGTGGCGCCGGTGCCGGGTTTTTCCGCCAGCGCGGGGGATTTGCCGCAGGCGTCGCAGAGCAGCGCGGCCATGCGGGCCATCTGTGCTTCGAGCCGCGGGACGTCGTCCGCGGCCAGGCCCTTTTGCGGGCCGAAAGTGGCGGTGGCGCCGCGCGGGCCGAGCAGCGGGTTGGTGACATCGCAGGCGATGAAGATTGGCGGCAGGTCGAGTTCGACCGCTTCGATCCGGCTGATGCGCTCCCATGTGTCTGGCGTGGGCACGCGGATCGGCGTGCCGTTGGCGGCGTAGAATTGGAAGCCGAGCGCCGCGAGCGCGCCGAGGCCGAGGTCGTTGGTCGCGCTGCCGCCGACGCCGAGCAGGATGGCGCCGGCGTTTTTCGCCGCGGCGCGGGCGATGAGTTCGCCGGTGCCGAAGGTCGTGGTCTTCCACGGATCGCGCTCGGCGCGGGAGAGCAGCTCGATGCCGCTGGCCGAGGCCAGGCCGGCGACCGCGATCCGGTTGTTCCGCGGCGTCTTGGGCAGGAGCGCCGTGGCTGCGGCCGGAATGCCTTCGCTTTCTATAAAGCCGAGGGCGGCGGGAATCCGGCGGCCGCGCGGACCGGAAACTTCCACGAGCTCGAGGCGACCCTGCGTGGCCGCGGTCAGCGTCTCGGTGAAACCCTCGCCGCCATCGGTGAGCGGGCAGAGATCGAAAACCCAGTGCGGCTGCTTCGCGCGCAGCGTCGCGGCGGTGACTTCACACGCCTGGCGGGCGGTGAGGGCGTCCTTGAACTTGTCGAAGGCAACGAGGCAGCGCATGCACTGCAAGTATCAGGTATCAAGTGGCAAGTACCAAGAAAAAGCCACCACTGGCTGATTCCTGCTACTTGATACTTGTTACCTGTTACTTTGCGGTCGAACGCCGCTTCACGACCGCTGCCGCGAGGTTTTCGAGGACGGGAACAGTTTCATCGAACGAGAGACAAGCATCCGTGATGCTCTGGCCGTAGGTCAGCGGCTTGCCGGCCTCGTGCTTCTGGGCGCCGCCGACGAGATGGCTTTCGAGCATCACGCCGATGATGGCTTTCGAACCGCCGGCGATCTGCGCGCCGATGTCGGCCGCGACGGCCGGCTGCTGGTCGTGCTTCTTGCCGCTGTTGCCGTGGCTGCAATCGATCAGCACCACCGGCAGCGAGCCGGCTTTCGTCACGAGGCCGACAGCGCGGGCCACGTGCAGGGCGTCGTAATTGGGTCCGCCGGCGCCGCCGCGCAGCACCATGTGGCACTCGGGGTTGCCGGTGGTCGCAAGCACCGCCGGGGCGCCCTCGCGGGTGAGCGAGGGGAAGCAGTGCGGATGGCGCGCCGAGACGATGGCGTCGACCGCCACCTGCAGGTCGCCGTCGGTGCGGTTCTTAAAACCGACCGGCATGGAAAGTCCGGACGCGAGTTCGCGGTGAATCTGGCTCTCGGTCGTGCGCGCGCCGATCGCGGCCCACGAGACGAGGTCGGCGTAATACTGGCCGAGCGTGGTGTCGAGGAACTCGGTGCCGATCGGCAGGCCGATCTCGTTCACGTCGATCATCAGCTTGCGCGCGAGGCGGAGGCCGGTGTTGACCTGGAAGCTGCCGTCGAGCTTCGGGTCGTTGATCAGGCCCTTCCAGCCGACTGTCGTGCGGGGCTTCTCAAAGTAAACGCGCATCACCACGAGCAGGTCCTTGGCGAGGCGGTCGGCCACGGGCTTCAGCTTGCGCGCGTAGTCGAGCGCGGCGGCCGGGTCGTGGATGGAGCAGGGGCCGACAATGGCCACGAGGCGGTCGTCGCGGCCCTGCAGGATGTCGCTGATCGCGTGGCGGCCGGCGTGCACGACAGCTGCGCCGGACTCGGCCAGCGGCAGGTCCTCCTCGAGGATGGCGGGCGAGAGGAGCGGACGGGCGGTGCGGATGCGAAGGTCGGAAGTCGGCTGGCGCATGGAGGTCGGGCAACAAAGCGAACCACAGCCGAAAAGGCACGGAGATTTTAATCCGGTCTCCGGGACAGTTCAGGGCACGATGCCGGGGAACAGCCGGGCCTGGGCCAGCACGAGCAGGCCGGCGAGGGCGGCCAGTGCCAAGCTGTGCCAGAAGACGGCGCGGAGAATCTTGCCCTCCTCGCCGTGTTGGTTGGTGGCGACGCCGGCCACGACGATACTCTGGGCGTCGACCATCTTGCCCATGACGCCGCCGGTGCTGTTCGAGGCGGCGGCGAGGATCGGCGAGATGCCGACCTGTTGCGCGGTGACCTGCTGCAGGTTGCCGAACAGGACGTTCGAGGCCGTGTCGCTGCCAGTGAGCGCGACGCCCAGCCAGCCGAGGAGGGGTGAGAAAAACGGGAAGAGCGCGCCGGTGCTGGCGAACGCGAGGCCGAGGGTCGAGTCGAGGCCGGCGTAACGCGATGAGAACGCCAGCGCCAGCATCGTGGCGATTGTCAGCAGCGAGAACCGCAGCCGCCACACGGTCCGGAAATAAATGCGCGCGAGCGCGACCGGTCCCAGTCCGAGCAAGGCGCCGGCGATCAGTGCCGTGAACAGCGGCGCGGTGCCGGTCGCGGAAAGGGGGTTGAACACGTAGATCGCGTCCTCGGCTTTCAATTTCAACGCGAGCGGCGGCGCCTTGAGGACGGCCTGGTGCAGGTGGGGCACCGGGATCTTGGTTTCGAGATGTCCGGCCATGAGCGCCTTGGTGTCGGGCAGGGCCCAGACGAAAACGATGACCGTCAGGATCGCCCACGGCGCCCAAGCGCGAACCAGTTTGGCGGTGGGGATGCGCGCGGCGTTATTTGCCGGCGCGGTTTCCTCCGCAAAGCGCCACGTGGTTTTCGGCTGCCAGAAACGCAGCAACACCAGCAGCGCGCCCATCGACGCGAGGGCGCTGGCGGTGTCGACGAGCCACGGGCCGTGGTAGTTGCTGACGAGGAACTGCACCACGGCGAAGCTCACGCCGCTGACGAAGCAGGCCGGCCACACGCCGAGCATGGCGCGCCACCCGGCGAGGGCGGCGATGAGCCAGAACGGAATGAGCACGCTGAAGAACGGCAGCTGCCGGCCGACCATCGCGCTGAGTTCCTTCAGCGGCAGGTCGGTGACCTGCGCGAGGGAGATGAGCGGGATGCCCAGTGATCCAAACGCGACCGGTGCCGTGTTGCCGATGAGCGCGAGCATGGCGGCTTGCAGCGGGCGAAACCCGAGGCCGATCAACATCGCGGCGGAAATCGCCACCGGCGCGCCGAAGCCGGCCGCGCCCTCGATGAAAGCGCCAAAGCTGAAGGCGATCAGCAGTGTTTGGATGCGCCGGTCACCCGACAGCCCGGCGACCGACTGACGCACGATTTCGAACTGACCCGTCTCGACTGTGATCTGGTAGAGGAAGACCACGTTGAGCACGATCCACCCGATCGGTAGCAGGCCGTAGAGCGCGCCGTAGCCCGCGGCGCTGAGCGCCAGCACCGGGGGCATGTGGTAGATGAAGATGGCGGCGGCGAGCACGACGCCGAGTCCGGCGAGCGCCGCGAGGTGCGCGCGGACGTGAAAGAAAGCCAGCAGCCCGAGCAGCACCAGAACCGGTGCGCCCGCGACCAAAGCGGAAGCCGCAAGGCTGTCGAACAGCGGGGTATAGTTTTGCGTCCAGGTCACCGACAGCCCGCGAGCATGCGCGGGGGCACGGCGATGGAAAGCGGGGAATGTGCGCGGTCGAACGTTAGGACCAATTTGTGCGCATCGTCGACGGAGCTACACACCCCGCCCGTTGGGCACCCCTCTTCCTAGAGGGGACTTCGGCTGCGTGGACTCCCCTCTATCAAGAGGGGTGGCGCGCAGCGCCGGGGTGTGTTTTTTCGCGCGCGCACTGCACGCGTGCGCCGGATCGCGGTGTTTCTTATCGCTGAAAATTCGGTCCGATTAATTCCCGCAGCGCGGCCTCCGTCGCCCACGGCGCGCGGCCGGTGTAGCGCTGGAGAAATTCCGCGCCGGCTCCGATCTTCACGCGCTCGGGCGTCCAGCCGGGCGAGAGCACGTTGGCGAGCAACACGTGGCTTGCGCCAGGGTGCAGACGCAGCGCCTTCCAGCAATTGCCGGGAATCGCGACAACCAGCCGCTGGCCGGCGGCCGCATCGCGTCCGAGCGTGACCTTTTCCACCGCACCGTCGGGATGAAAGATGAAGTAATCGACCGGCCCGCCCTCGAGCAGGATGTGGGTGTCGTCCGAGGCCAGCCAGTGCAGGTAGTTCACCGGGGCCTCGGCGGTGAGCATATAATAGATGCGGCTTTGGGCGGCGAAGGCGTGGCCGTCCTGGGTCACCTGCTGCGCCGACTGGCCGAGCAGGCCGAAGTAGCCGGATTCGCCAGACAGGTATTCCAGTTTAAGCGAGGCCATGAGTTCTTTCGCGCGCGGGTCGGCTGGCGCGGCGGGTTGGGCGGACAAGCAGGCGGCGGCCGAGAGGAAGAGAAGGGATAAGAACCGTTTCATGGTGACGGCCGGCCAGCATGCGGGCGGTGGAATTATTGTCGACCCCCGGCTGAGGCCGGACACGTTCGGCGCATGTTATCCCTCTGCCAACACGGTTACGAAGCGCTCCTCGAGCGCGAGCTGGCCGATGCCGGCCTGGCCGTGTCCGCGAAGGGATCGGGCTGGGCGCGGGCCACGGAGGGAAATCCCGAGACACTGGCATTCCCCCAGATTACGCTGCTGGCCGAGCGCGAGTTCACCGGCGAGTCGGTCAACGGCCTCGCCCAGCAGCTGGCGGATTTTTTCCTCGAGAGCCTGCGCGGCGAGCGCATCGACGCGCCGTGGCCGTGCGTGTTCGCGATGGTGCCGGAGGTGGTCGGCCTCGGCCGTCGTGCGAGCGGCGTGGAGAAGGCGTTCCTTGAGCTGCTGAAAAAGAAACTCTCGCGCATCGCCAAGCTCGCGCAGCCCGACGCGCCGCGCACTGCTGGCAAGGTTCGGGGGCTTTTCGTTTTCTTCGCCGATTTCGGCAAGGTCTACGCCTCGCGTGAGGCCTGGCTCGGCGGCCAGCGCCGCATGGCCGATGACGATGCGGCCCCGTCGCGTTCCTATCTCAAGGTCGAGGAAGCGTACATCGTGCTCGGCCGCGAACCGCAGGCCGGCGAGACCGTGGTCGATCTCGGCGCCGCGCCGGGCGGCTGGAGCTACAGCGCGGCGAAGCGCGGTGCGCAGGTCATCGCGGTCGACAACGGCCCGCTCAAGGGCGGGGCGCTGAACAATCCGCGGATCGAGCACCGGCTCGAGGATGCTTTCGGATTCCGGCCCGCCTTTGCCGATCCGGCCGGCGGTGCGGCCGCCATGAAAATGGGCTGCGATTGGCTGTTCTGCGACATGGTCGAGGATCCGCACCACGTGACGCGCAACATCGTGACTCCGTGGCTCAGCGGCGGCTGGTGCCGGCGCTTCGTCATCAATTTGAAATTCGGCCATGTCGACTCCCTGGCGCTGCTGCGTGAGATCCGCGCCGCCGACTCGCCGTTCACTCGTTACGCGACCAACGTGCGCATCCGCCACTTGTATCATGACCGCGAGGAGTTCACGGTCGTGGGCGAACTCAAATCATGAAGCCCACGCTCCCCAGCCGGTCGAAGGAAATCAATGTCTGCGGATGGCAGTCCGTCTCGATGCTGTTCGCGAAGCATCCGCAGGATGTGCGCCGGCTCTACTTTGACCAGGCCACCGGCCGCCGCGCGGGCGAGTTCTGCTCGCAGCTGGCGCAGCAGAAAAAGGTTTACCGACAGTTGAGTCCGGCGGAGCTCGAGGCGGCCGCGGGCACGGTGCATCACGGCGGCATCGTGGCGGTCATCGGCGAGCGGCCGATGAAGAAGGTAACGCCCGAAGTGCTCGCCAACTGGGGCCGCACCAAGGCGCCACTGCTGCTGCTCGACCGCGTGAGCAACGCCAACAACGTCGGCGCCATTGTGCGCACCGCGGCCTTTTTCGGCGTCAACGCCATCATCGTCGCCGACCATCCCGCGCAGGCCGTACCCGGCGAGGCTGCGTGGCGCGTGGCCGAGGGCGGCATGGAGTTTGTGGATTTCTACCGCGTGCCGGCGCTGCCCGAGCTGTGCGGCGCGCTGAAGCGCAGCCATTTCATCATCGGCACGAGTCTCACCGGCCAGCAGCTCTCGCCGTCCGCCGTGAAAGCCCGCGGCCTGCCGCGCACGCCGGCGATCATCCTCGGCAACGAGGAAAAAGGCATCGCGCCCGCGCTCGCGACCCTGTGCGACCGTCTCGTGAAAATCCCGGGCGCCGACTCGGTCGAGTCGCTCAACGTCTCCGCTGCCGCCGCCGTGATGTGCTGGGAGTTTTTCGGGAAAGGGTGATCGAGGCTGTCGGTCGTGCTGACCGGCGATCAACACACCCCGGCGCTGCGCGCCACCCCTCTTGATAGAGGGGATTCCAAAGGTCACGCAGCCGAAGTCCCCTCTATGAAGAGGGGTGCCCGCAGGGCGGGGTGTGTGGTGCGGCTTAGTCTGCCGGTTACTTCCCCAGCAATCCGGACAAGAATCCGCCGGACTTCGCGCCCTTCGCCACCGGCTGCCGGTTCAACTTCGGCGTGCCCAGCACAGGCTCATAGTGGCTGTCGCGTTTGTAGAGGATGACGATGTCCTGCATGCCCCACGCCTGCTCGAGGTAGGAACGGAGGATGAGATTCGGGTAGCGCTGCAGCGTGCGGCCGAGCCACTCGGGCGAGGTGACGGCGATGCCGTAGTCGCCGTGGTGTTCCTCGAAGTATTTTTCGTAGGCAAAACCGTCGCGGGCGAAATTGGCGAGAAGCGACGCCTTGTCGATGTTCTCGGCGAGGTTCTTCTGTCCGCGCGCCAGCTGGCTGGTGTAGTAGCGGCCTTGCGTGGACATGACGATCACGCCGCAGTCTGCCGTCCAGCGCACGAGGGCGTCCAGCGTGTCGAGCCAGCGGTCGAGCGGCAGGTGGGTGAGCAGCGAACCGACCCAGATCAGGTCGAACTGCTTGCCGAAATCGAGCGTGCGCAGGTCGGGCTGGGAATAGACGGGGAGCGCGGAGAAGCGCTGTTGGCAGAAATCCACGCCGCTGCGGTCGAGGTCGCACGCGGTGATTTCCGCATAATGGTAATGCGGACGCAGCCAGCGCAGCACGCGGCCATGGCCGCACGGCAGGTCGAGGATGCGCGGGTAGTGCGGCTTGTCGCAGAGCACGCTCGAGAAATGCACCAGTTCCAGCGCGCGCCGGCCCAGGTCGAAATACTGCTCCGGGTCCGCCGCCGAAACCATCCCGTCGTCGGGCGCGATGGTGCGGTCGATGGGCAGGGCGGAAAAATCGTAGAGCGGTTTCATGCGACGGTCGCCGCCATCAAGCATGGCGCCTTCGCCGCCGTCAACGAGGGAGGCGCACCCCAACCCTAAGTAGTTTAATAGACTACTTGCCTTGCCCGGCGGTGCACCCGGGCGAGAGCAAAGGCCGATTGGTGAATCTGGAATCACCGGCGCACAAGTAGTCTATTAAACTACTTATGGGTTTGGGACGCGCACTTGCGTCGCGGCGGGTCTGGGCAAGCATGGCGGCATGAACTCCCCGATCTGGGATGATCGTGACTGGCGGCCTTTGCCGCGGCTGACGGGGCCGCAGCGGGCGGATGTCTGTGTCGTCGGACTCGGCGGGTCGGGGCTCGCGGCGCTGGAGGAGTTGGAAAAACTCGGCGTGAGCGCGATCGGCGTGGATGCGGGCGAGGTCGGCGGCGGCGCGGCGGGCCGCAACGGCGGCTTCGTGCTCGCGGGGCTGGCGAAATTTTTCAACGAGACCGTCGCCGGCTTTGGCGAGGAGGCCGCGGCGGCGATCTACCGCCTGACGGGCCAGGAGATCGAGCGCCAGGCCGAGGAAATGCCCGCCCTCGTGCGGCTGACTGGCTCGCTGCGCATCGCGGCCGATGCCGCCGAACTGGCCGACTGCCAGAAGCATCTCGCGGCGCTGCGTTACTGCGGATTCACCGCCGAGAATTATTCCGGGCCGGAAGGCGAGGGGTTGCTGCTGCCGACGGACGGCATGATGCAACCGCTGCACCGCGTGCGCAGCCTCGCCCAGCGGTTGCGCCAGCGCGAAGCCCGGCTCTACGAGGCCTCGCCGGTGCGCAAGATCGTGCCCGGCTCGGTGGTCACGGCGGACGGCACGGTCTTTTGCGACACCGTGATCGTGGCGGTGGACGGGCGGTTGGAAAAAATCCTGCCCGAGCTTGATGGACGCATCCGTACCGCGCGCCTGCAGATGCTGGCCACGGCGCCGGCGCCCGAGGTGAATTTCCCGCGGCCGGTTTATTACCGTCACGGTTACGAATACTGGCAGCAGCTGCCCGACGGCTCGATCGCGCTGGGCGGCTTCCGCGACCACGCCCTCGAGGAGGAGTGGACGAGCGAGACGCAGCCGACGGATAAAATCCAAAGCCTGCTCGAGAAGTTTTTGCGCGAGCATCTGAAAGTGAAGACCGCGGTCACGCATCGCTGGGCGGCGTCGGTCGGCTACACGCCGGACGGTTTGCCGATCATGGAGGAAGTCCGCGAGAAAACGTGGGCCGTCGGCGGCTACAACGGCACCGGCAACATCGTCGGCGCGCTCAGCGCCCGCGCCGCGGCGCGGCTGGCGTGCGGGCAGGGTTCGGCGTGGGCCACGGCACTGGCGAAGGCGCGGGAGTATCAGGCGAAGGGGTCTTGAACGGAGGGTTGCCGCGTAGTGGGTCCTCGCACCGCCACACACCCCGCCCTTCGGGCACCCCTCTTCATAGAGGGGACTTCGGCTGCGTGAATTGAAATTCCCCTCTATGAAGAGGGGTGGCGCGCAGCGCCGGGGTGTGTTGATCGGATGGCTGCACGGTTGACAGAATGCCATGCGCCCCTCACCAATCCCGCTCGTGAATCTTTTCGCCGCCTTCTTCAGCTTTACCTTTGCGGGCTATTTTGCCCCGCAAAACCGAGGCGGCATGTCCCCACGCAACGTCTGA
>JBEHWZ010000014.1:0-99640 GCA_048498955.1 Verrucomicrobiota bacterium
GAGGGGTCTCGGGGGGTGGGGCCCCCCCCCCCCCCCCCCCCCGCGGCGGCGAGCGGAGTCGCCGCCCTACCTTTTGTTTCGCCGCACGCGTTCCTTCTCGTTCTCGCGCTCTTCCTCGAGCTTGGCCTTCTCGTTGGCAATCTGCTGCCGGACCTTGTCCGCTTCCTCCAGCTTTCGTTCGGCCAGCGCGGCCGACAGCTGCTGCTTCAGGAAGATTTCGCGCTCGGCAATTTTTCCCTGGTAGACGCGGTCGATCTCGGCGAGCCGGTCTTTCTGCTCCGGAGTCAGTTTGGCGGTCGACGGATCGGACTTGGCCAGGCGTTCCATCGCGAGTTCGTAGGCGCTTTTCATGCGGGCAGGATTGTCGCTCTCAGCCGAACTTCACGCCCAAAATCAGCAGCGCGAGCAGCAGGAGAAACGGCGGCCAGTATCCGCCCCAGCGGCGCGACCAGCCGACGCTCGCCCCCAACAGCATGGTGGCGGTCATCAAGAGCAGGCTGCCCGACGCCAGCCAGTCGGTGCGGAAGTGCGCGTTGAAAAACATGCCCGGCAGCCGGACGCCGGATTGCAGCAGTCGTTCGATCACCGCGATGAGTCCGGCGGCCAGCAGGTTCAGACCGGCACTGACGGGCGCGAGCCAGAGCAAACCGGCGAGCAGGGAAAGGAAGCCAATCCACAGGACGGCTGAGGAAAGGGGAATCACGAGCAGGTTGGCCAGCAGCGAGCCGGGGGAAAGCAGGCCGAAGAATCCGATGCCGGACGGCGCGCTGGCGAGGAATGCCGACCAACTGATGGCGAGGGTGCTGATCACCGCTCGTCCCCAGTCATGGATGCAGTGATGCCACCATCGCCATTCCGGCTGGGGAATCAGCGCAAAGGGCTTCCACCGTTCGAGCCAGTGCTCGGCTAAGGACCGGCCCATCAAGAGAAGCGCCGCGACCACCGCGTACGACATTTGAAACCCCGTGCTGAATAATTGCAGAGGATCCAAGAGCAGCGTGACCAGGGCGGACCCGGTCAGCGCGGCGAACGGATTGCCAGGCAGTTGAAAAACCTTCGCGCCGAGTTGAAAGGCAATCATCAGGAAGGCGCGCAGCGCCGGCGAACTGTTCCCGGTGATTTCCACGTACAGCCACAGCAGGCCGATCGTGGCGATCACCCGCGGGCGCTCTGGCACGCGCAGGAATTGGAGGACCACGCGCAAGGCGAGGGCGATCACGGCAACATGCAGGCCACTGATCGAGAAGATGTGGAACGTGCCGCTCTGCATGAACGCGTTTTGCTGATCCGGGGTCATCACGGCTTTTTCGCCCAGCAACATCGCCAGATAGAGCGACCGTTCCCCGGGATATTTTTCCAAGCCGCGGCTGAGAATGACCTCCAGGCGATCCTCGATCCGCGCGCACCAAGTGGGCAGGCGTTCGGGCGCGCGCACCTCGCCCAAAATGCGCGCGCGGGTGAGGCGGTGGCGCACGCCGGCATTCGCGAGGTAGTCGTTGAAACCCATCTCGCCTGTGGACGGAGGCAGCGGTTCGAGGACGCCTTGCACGAGATAGCGGCCTGAACGTTGCGGGTGGACGCTGATGCGGCGGATGGCCGAATAGTAGACTTCGCGTCCGCGCAAGGCGGAGTCGTTTCCCTCGCTGGAGGTGATCTTCGCCAAGCCGATGAAATTGCGCGCCTTCGGTGCAGGTGGAAAGGGCAGCCGCACTTCGATCACCAGTGTCACCTCCCGCGGCGGCCGCTTGGACCATTCGTGCAGGTGCGGGAAGCGCAAGTGCAGCATGACGTAGCCCGCGAGCGCGGTGGAAAGCAGCAATCCCGCCATCCACCAACCGGTGCGATTTTGCCGAGCTGCGACGAAAGCCAGCAGCCCGGTTCCGAGTGCGGCGGCAAGAAACGGCCAGATGCCCACCGCCGGGAGCGGCCAGTCATGCGCGGCGATCAGCCCGGCCGAAAAGGGCACGAGCAGCCACAAGAGAGGCGCACGCAACTGCAGGACACGCGAAGGCATGAAGGCGGTGGCGCCTGCGCCCGCAGTAGACAGCCGGAGCGAGTGAGCGCGGAAAAGAGGATGCCTTCAAACTTGTTTATCGGACTATGCGACACACACTCCGATCGCATGGCCCGTCCGTCCGATGAAACCGATTCGCTTTTCGCCGAGGAAACTCCCGCGGCGCGCGGCGGAGCTTCGGAGTCAGCGGCCCATTCGCCGGCGCCTGATGGGCCACGCCGGACAAATCAGCCGCTCGCGGCGCGGATGCGGCCGCGGAAACTCTCCGAGATCGTTGGCCAGTCTCATGTGCTGAAACCGGACGGCCTGCTGCCGCGGCTCATCGCCAGCAACCGCTTCGGCAGCCTGTTGTTCTATGGCCCGCCGGGCTGCGGAAAAACCAGCTTTGCCGAGGTGATTGCGCGCGAGACCGGAAGCCGGTTTGTGCGCATCAACGCCGTCATGTCGAACGTGGCCGAGCTGCGCGAGATCCTGGCCGCGGCGCGGCGGCGGCCCGAGGACCAGACGCTGCTCTTCATTGACGAGCTGCACCGCTTCAACAAATCGCAGCAGGACCTGCTGCTGCCGGACGTCGAGGAAGGCAACGTGCGGCTCATCGGCGCCACCACCCACAATCCCGGCTTCTACGTCAACCCGCCGCTGCTCAGCCGCAGCCATCTTTTCCGACTCGAGCCGCTGACGACTGAGGCGGTCGCCGGCGTGTTGCGCCGCGCGCTGGAGGATGCGGAACGCGGTTTGGGCGCCCGCAAGCACACGGCTGCGGACAAGGTGCTCGCCGACCTCGCCGTGCTGTGCGACGGCGACCTGCGCCGGGCCTTGAACTCGCTTGAGGTGATCGCGCTCAGCCTGCCCGAAGGTACGGAGATCGGTGAGAAGGAACTCGAGCTCTTCGCGCAGGAACGGCGCATTCGTTACGACGCCGACGAGGATGAACACTACGACACGATTTCCGCCTTCATCAAAAGCTGCCGCGGCAGCGACCCGGATGCGGCGATGTACTGGCTGGCCAAGATGCTGGCCGGCGGCGAGGACCCGCGTTTCATTGCCCGGCGTCTGGTGATTCTGGCGAGCGAGGATGTCGGGCTCGCGGATCCGCAGGCGCTGCCGCTGACGGTTGCGGCACATCACGCCTGCGACTTCATCGGGTTGCCCGAGGCCGAGCTCACGCTGGCCCACGCCACGCTGTACATTGCGACGACGCCCAAGAGCAATTCCGCCACGCTCGCGCTGGCCGAGGCGCATCGCGCGCTGAAGGAAAAGCCGGTGCAACCCGTGCCCATCGCCTTGCGCGACAAGGGCGGCCAGGCCAGCAAGCGAGCCGGGCACGGCAAGGGTTACCAATACGCGCACGATTATCCGGAGAACATCAGCGGGCAGGCTTACCTCGAAAAACCGCTTTCGCTCTACACACCCAAGACCGCCGGCTGGGAGGCCAAGATCGCCGAACGCCTGACGCGCTGGCGCCAGTTGCGGATCGAACGCCAGTAATCCCGGGAAAGAGGCGTGAATTGCGTGCGAAACTGACGCACGCCACCGCGGGCCCGGCCAGCCGGGGCTTGCGCGGCTTCCCCGGGAAGCTATGTTTCCGGCATGAAATTTCCCGCCGTGTTTCTTGGTCTGGCGCTCGTGACCAGTGCTCTGCAGGCCCAGACTGCGCCCTCATCCACATCTGCTCCTGCGCCGAAACCCGCCACGCCGGCAGCCCCTGCCGCCAAGGTGGACCCGAAGGCCAAGCCCGATCCGAAGGTCAAGGTGGACGACAAGAAAAAGAAGGAAGAGGCGATGGGGGTTATCAAGGGCACGGAGATCAAGCGGGCCGATGGCACCTATCTCGGACTCCAGGTCGTGGGCGGCAATTGGGTGCTGTCTTTCTACAACGCAAAAAAGAAACCGGCAGGGGTGGATGTCACCCGCGCCACTGCGCGCTGGCCGAATGTTCGCGGCCCCGGAGATAACCGCACCGTGCTCAATCCCAGCGGCACGTCTTTGGTCGGCTCCAAGCCCGTGATCCCGCCCTTCACTTTCAATGTGTATATCACCCTGCTCAAGGGCGAGGGCGACGATGCCAAGGCGGTCGAGAGCTTTGTGGTGCAGTACCGCGGCTGATCGAGCCGGGATTTGACAGGGGACGGAGGGAAGGGGATGCTACGCCCCTTTGCCATGCCGAGCCCGTTGCCATTCGATTCCGTAGAGACTGCGATCCAAGCGATCGCGGCCGGCGGGCTTGTGATTGTGACGGACGATGAGGGGCGCGAAAACGAGGGCGATCTCATCATGGCGGCGGAAAAATCCACGCCGGAGCTGGTCAATATGATGATCCGGCACGCGCGCGGGCTGATTTGCGTGCCAATGACCGAACCGCAGCTGAAGCGGCTGGGGATCAACCTCATGGTCCAGCAGAACCGCGAGGCGCTGCGCACCGCATTCACGGTTTCGGTCGATGCCGCCGAAGGCATCACCACCGGCATCAGCGCCTTCGATCGCGCGCGGACCATCCAGCTGCTGGCCAATCCGGAGACGACCTCCGACCAGCTCGTCCAGCCTGGCCATATCTTTCCCCTTTGCTCGCGTCCGGGCGGCGTGCTCGAGCGCGCCGGCCACACCGAGGCGGCGGTCGATTTGGCGGCGCTGGCCGGACTCCGGCCGTCCGCGGTGATCTGCGAGATCCTGAACGAGGATGGCACCATGGCCCGCCTGCCGGAGCTGGCCGAGTTCAAGCGGAAGCACAACTTGCCGCTTATTTCGATCTCCTCCCTGATCGAATACCGGCACCAGCGCGAACAGCTGGTGGAGCGCGTGACCCAGCGACCGTTTGCTTCCGAGTACGGCGATTTCACGCTGCATGTTTTCCGCAGCAAGGTCGACCAGCGCCATCACCTCGCCTTCACCATGGGCAAGCTCGATGGTTCGCCGACACTGGTGCGCGTGCATACCGAGAATTTGTTGAGCGACGTTTTCCATGCGAAAGACCTCGGCAGCCATCGCTCGCTGCTCGAATCGCTGCAGCGCGTGGCCAAGGCCGGCCATGGTGCGATTGTCTATATGGAGCAAACCGGCCGCATGCAGGAAGCGCTGCTCAATTCCGGCCAGCCCGCCGGCGGTCCCAACCTGCGCGATTACGGCACCGGCGCCCAGATTTTGACCGCGTTGGGCCTCAAGAAAATCCGCCTGCTCCAGCATTCGCCCCGCCGCGTGGTCGGCTTGGAGGGCTACGGCCTGGAGATCGTGGAGCAAGTGCCGGTTTGACCGGATTTCTCATTGCGGAAACCCGGTAACGACCTGCCAATACACCGACCATGAGCCTCGCCACACCCAGTATCCGCCGCATTGATGGCGCTACCTTCCGCTTCGCGGTGGTGGCGGCGCGTTTCAATGAGGAGCTGGTCGACGGCCTGCTGGTCCGCCTGATGGCCGGGCTGCAGGTGGCCGGCGTGAAAGCCGCGCGCATCGACCTGCATCGCGTGCCGGGCTCGCACGAGGTGCCTTGGGCCGTTTCCCGTCTCGCCGCGCGCGGCCGCTACGATTGCGTCGTCGCCCTCGGCGTGCTGATCGGCGGAGATACCAATCACCATGAGATGGTCGGCCAGAGCGTTTCGCATGCCTTGCAGGACGTGGCCATCGCCAGCGGTACGCCCGTGATCAACGGGGTGATCGTCACCAACACGCTCGCCCAGGCGAAAGCGCGTTGTATCGGGAAGATCGACCGCGGCGCGGAGTTCGCCCACGCCGCCCTGGAAATGGCCGCACTCAAGCGCCAACTCGGAGGAAAATCATGAGCAGCCAATTCACCCAACGCCGGGAAAGCCGCGCCGCGGCGTTCCAATACCTTTACGCGTGGAGCGTGAACCAGCCGGCCAATGTGGCCAATGACCTCGAGCTTTTCTTCGGTCACCTCGAGAAGCCGCGCGACTACTACGCGTTCGCCGAGGAGCTGATTCATGGCGCGCTCGAGCACGCGACGGAGATCGACACGCACATCAAGGGCCTGGCGCACAACTGGGAGTTCGACCGCGTGGCCAAGATCGATCTCGCCATCCTGCGGCTCGCGATGTTCGAGATGCTTTACCGCAAGGACATCCCGCCGGTCGTCTCGATCAACGAGGCCATCGACCTCAGCAAGCAGTACTCCACGTCCGACTCGAAGCGCTTCATCAACGGCATTCTCGACCGGATGAAGGACAAGCTCGGCCGCGACGCGCGCAAGCCCTCTGACGAGTGAGGTTGAAAGTGAAGGCGGGAGGAATTGGGTTTTTCCTCTGACGCCACTTTCCCTTTCGCATTCCGCTCCCTTTCCATGCTTTCGCTTTTCAAGAAGTTCAAGGACGGCCTGACGAAGACCGTCGCGGCGATCGCGGCGAAGACTTCCGGGCTGTTTGGCGGAAAGAAGATCGACGTCGCCTCCCTCGCGGAGCTGGAGGAAGCGCTCTACACCGCCGACTTCGGGGTGGAGACCACCACGGAGATTCTCGAGGAGATCAAGGCTGCCCACAAAAAGGATGCGGCGTTGCAGGGGCGCCAAGCCGCCGAGATCGGCGCTGCGGTATTGCAGCGCGTGCTGGCCGGCGCCGAGGGCAAGCTTGAGCCGGCGGCGGCGAAGCCGACCGTCATCTGCCTGATTGGCGTCAACGGCTCCGGCAAGACCACGACGACGGCTAAGCTGGCGCACAAGCTGACGGCCGACGGCCAGTCGGTGCTGATGGCGGCGTGCGATACTTTTCGCGCGGCGGCGGTCGAACAGCTCAAGAGCTGGGCCACGCGGCTGAACTTGGAAATCGTGGCCAGCCACACCGGCGCGGATGCGGCGGCGGTGGCGTACGACGCCTGGCAGGCCGCCAAGTCGCGCGACAAGGACTGGCTGCTCGTGGACACGGCAGGCCGTCTGCACACTAAGAGCAACCTCATGGAGGAGCTGGCAAAGATCCGCCGCGTGCTGCAGAAAAACGATCCCACCGCGCCGCATCACCGCTGGCTGGTGGTCGATGGCAGCCTCGGCGCCAACTCGATCGAGCAGGCCAAGGTGTTTCACCAGAGCTTTGGCCTGACCGGCCTGATTGTAACCAAACTCGACGGTACCAGCCGCGGCGGAGCCATCGTGGGCATCTACCGGCAGCTCAAAATCCCGATCTTTTTCATCGGTCTGGGTGAGCAACCGGATGATTTACAACCATTCTCAGCAGCCAACTACGCCAAGGCGGTTTTCGGTTTGGAGTGACTTTTGCACTGTGCGAAATGCCCGGCTGGACGTGAGTTCGGGAAGCTTTCCCGACGGGCACCCTAAATTTAGGTGATAATGGCGGGCCTGAAAATCGGGGTACCTGTGCTCATATTGCCATGCTTTTTCGTGCCCTGCAGAGGGTGCGAGAGGTGACCAAAGGGGCTCGCGTGTGCTTGACTGGCCCGTTGTGCGCGCGCGAGCCCTCATCCTTTTAGAAAACAAAAAAGCCGCGGACTGAGGTCCGCGGCTTTTGTTTTTGGAAGGTTGGATCAGGGCGTGCCGCCCGGGACCAGAAACTTCGCGATGGTCTCACGGGCGTGGCGTTCTCCGGCCACCGGATCGTAGGCTGCGCCGTCTTCGAGCTTCTCCGTGTATTCGAAGTGCACTTCGTAGAGTTTCGATTTGTCGACCTCGGAACGCAGGCTGAAGCGTTCCTGTTGGGCGAAGACGTTCGCCCAAGCCTGGCGCACGGCGGCCCAGTAGGCGCCGGTCTTCTGCCATTCTTCTTCGGCTGCGGCGAGGCTCGGGGCCGTGATGTGTTCGTAGCGATCGAGACCGAGTTCCTGCGCGAGGTAGCGCGGTTCGCCGCCGGCTTCGCCGGCCACGCGCTTCCAGTTGCGCTGTTCGTGCAGCCAGCCGGTCGGCGTGAGCACGATGCGATGCACGCCTTCCATCACGCTGTAGTCCTTGCGCACGGTGTGTTCGCGGCGTGGCAGCGGGCGGAGTTCGTTGTCGCCGGTCCAGGCGGACAGGTTGCCACGATGTTCCCAGCGGCCAAACGCCGCGTAGCGCGGCGAGTCGTCGACTTGGAAGACCGCTTGTGTCCACGTGCCGGCAGCTTCTGCGTCCGTCAGGCGACGGCGTGCCCAGGTGTTGTCACCGCGGTAGGTGTGCAGCTCCTTGGCTTCGTACGTCCAATCCTGGCGCCAGTGCTTTTGCAGCTGGGGCTTCGAAATGGTGCCGTCCTCATTCTTGAAGAACATCACGAGCGTGTGTTGCAGGCTGATGAACTTGCCGGTGTCGGCGATGACCTGCACATGCTCCGTCGCCCACGAGTAGTAAGACTTCGCCGGCTGGTAATTGTCGGTCAGGCCGACCGACTCCATGAAGTGGAAGCTCACCTTGTAGTCGCCGGCCATGGCGAGAATGGCGGCGCGGTCCTTTTCAAACGCGTTCGGAGCTTGGGCGATCGTCGACAGGGGCAGCGGCTGTGAGGGTGCGAGCGTCACCGGCGCGCCCCGCGAGGAGCCGCCGCGCGGCTTGGCGAGATCGGCGGGCAGATCGCCCCAGCCGTAGACGTAGCGAGTTTCGGGAGCGGTTGGCACTGGTGCCGGCGCAAGCGCGACCGGTGCGACCGCTGGAGCTGCGGCGACCGGTTTCGTCGGTGCGGCCGGAGCTGCCGGAGCGGCGTGCTGGCAGCCGGTGACGAACAGGGCGGCGGCCAGGGCGGGAAAAAGGAGACGGAGGTTTTTCATTGAGAAAACTGATCAGGGCTGGCGCCAGGTGAGCGCAGTGTTGTGGCTGGTTACATCGTAGGCCACACCAGCGGAGAAGCCCTTCGTCTCCTCCTTGTGGTTGCAGGTGAGGAGCACAAGCCCGCTGGTCGCGGTGAAGTTGAAGATGCCGTCGGCGTTCGCCTTGAGATCGGTTTCGTTGCCGCCGCTGTGCACCACCACGGTAGCGCCGGGCAGAGGCTGGCCGCGCAGGTAGACGCGGTACTCGCCGGCGGTGGCCGTCGGGAGGATGTCGAGGGTGAGCGCGGGACCGGCCGGGAGCGGGGCGCCTGCGGGCTGCCAGCGCACATAGAAGTGCGGCCAGCTCGCCGGACGGTTGCCGCGCTTCATCACCGGGAAGAGCGTTTCGCCCAGCGCCGGCGTCGCCGGATCGGCGGAGACGAACAGAAAGTGGTCGGATTTCTTTTCGACGACGAACTCCGCCGGCTTGCCCTCGGTACCGTTCTTCCAGGCGATCGGCAGCGACAAGCTGTCGAGGTGGCCGGGGGATTTTTCAAAATCCTCTCCGGGTTCACCGAAGCGGACCACGAGTTGTTTTTCAGGCGTGTCCTCGATCCACACGGAATGAGCGCGGGCGAGGGGCGCGAGGACGAGCAGGCCGGCGAGCGGCAGGAGGCGGAGCAGGTTTTTCATATTGGGAAAGGAGAAGTCCCACCCGCGCCGGACGCAGGCGTTGTCATGGATTTCCGAGCCACGACAGGCGCGGGTAGCGTTCGACACGAGTGGGACAAAGGTTTGAACAAAAGGATCAGGTGGTCACCGGTTGTAGCGCACCGAGCAGCGGGAACACGCGGGACTCCCACTCGGTGTAGGTGTCCTCGAACTGCAGGTCGGCCTCGATGCGGTCGTGGATGCGCTGCGCGCCAAGGGCGGCCAGGCGTTCGTCGAGTTTGCGCGCGAAGGCGTTGAAGTCGGGATAGTCGCGGTCGCCCAGGCCGAGGACGGCGTAGCGCAGGCCGGAGAGCCCGACGGTGGCCTTTTCGAAGTCGTACCAGAAATCGCTGGCGTCAGCCGGCGGCTCACCGTCACCCCAGGTGGAGACGACGAAGAGCGCGAACGCATCGGCCGCGAGGTCGGCGGGTTTCACCTCGGACAGGTTTTGCAGGCGGGCCAGCCAGCCTTCCGTCGTGGCGCGGATCTCGGCGCGCTGCGCGAGGGTTTCGGCGTTGCCGGTGACAGTGGCGTAGTAGAGGGCGAGCGTGGGTTTCATGGTCGGAGTCAGTTCAGGAGGGAAAGGTTCGCATCCACGGCCGCATGCCAGGCGCTCGCGGCATCCGTGCCGGAGCCGAGCGAGAGCAGAAGCGTGTCACCTGGACCGGCGAGGTGGATGCTCAGGTCGGGGCCGATCAGGAGGCGCTGGACCGGCGGCAGGGCGACTTGCAGCGTCGTGCGGAAATCGGTCGCGACCAGCAGCGGGTAATCCGCCGAAACCCGGCGTGGGGTGAACTCGCGCAGGTGCATGACCTCGGGCGTGCGCAGCAGGAAGCGCACGGGCGCTTGCGCGGTGGCGAGGGCGGACAGCAGTTCGGGCAGGACGTCGGCCGTTTCACGAATTTCGCGCAGGCCACGCGGCAGCAGCGGAAATCCCGCGAGCTTGCCGCGGGCGTCGGTGGAAGGCTGGTTTGTCGCGACCTTGGCGAGGCAGGCGGCCCAGCTGGCCACGGGAATATTGGCCGTGGGACAGAGTTCGAGAATGTCGCCGCCGCGGGCGTTGTTGATCAGGATGTGGCCAGGCGAATCACAGCATTCGCACACGCGCAGGCGGCCCCAGGCCTCGCCCCAGCGTTCGGCGCGGAATTGCAGCGCGCCGGTTTCGTCGCGGCCGTGCAGGCCGGCGGCGTCCCAGACGAGCTCGGGCGGCGCGCCGAGATGGATCAGGCGGGCGTAAGTGTGGCGCGATTGGAGCGCGATCTCCTCGAGTCCCTGAAGCGCGGTGAAAAGCGCAGGCCAGTCGCGCTGCAAAGGAATGCGGCCCTCGGCGTCGGTGTGGAAACAGCGGGAGGCGACGGTCGGCTTTGCGGAAAGACGGGAGGGGATCATGGGGAAATCAGGCGCTGCGGCTGGCGTCCTGGGCGTCGAAGGAGTTTTCGCCGAGGATCAGCACGCTGACGCGGGCCTGCGGACAGAAGCACGCGAGCTGGCAGGCGAGGCACCACACGGGGTGCTGGGTGGACGCGAGAGCGACGGGCAACTGCAGCGTGATCACGGCGTCGCGTTCGTCGTGCGGCAGCGCCTTGAGCGTGACCGGCTGGCCGGCATCCCGCGCGCAGGCGCCCACGATCCGCCCCAGCGTGTCCGCGAGGACGGCGTTGGGGGCGAGGATTTCGCAGACTACCTGGGCGGGAGGAACGGACATGGCGGGCTTAATAAGCGAGCGAGAGGCTGATCGTGGTGTTGAAGCCAGGCTCGGTGCGGCGCTGCTGCTCGGCGACGCTGGCCTGCGTGACGCCGCGGACGGAGGCGTAGCGCCAGTACTGTTCGTCGGTCAGGTTATTGAGGCCGACGCGCACCACGGCGCGCGGGTGCACACGCCAGTAGGCGCTCGCATCCAGCACGGTGTAGCTCGGCGAGACGAACTGCGTGCCGGTGCCGGGCTGGCCCGAGCCGCCGTGTTCGGCGGAGAGGCCGGCGCCCCATTTGCCACCGCGCGCCTCGTAGGCGAGGGTCGCGAAGGCCTTGAGCGGCTCGACCGTGGTCAGAGTCGTGGTCGTGCCATCGGCCTCGTAGTTGCCGTTCGCCTTGCCGACGGACGCGGTGAGCGTGAAGCCGTTGAGCTGCGGCGCGAATTCGCCGAGGGTGAAGCGAGTCCACAGTTCGGCGCCGTGGATGCGGGCGTTGGCGCGGTTCTGCGTCTGGAACGTGCCGGACGGCCAGTTGACGAAGTCCTGCAGCGCGGTCGGCGCCATCGCGATTTGCTCGATGAAGTTGTCGTAGCGTGTCTCGAAGACCGCGAAGCGGACAGTCACGCCTTTCGCAACCTCACCTTTGAGGCCGGCTTCGTAGGCATTGCTGGTCTCTTCCTTCAGGTTCGGATTCGGGATCGTGCGGTAGCGCACCGTCGGGTTGGTGAAGGTGGCGGTAAGATCCTCGGCGGTCGGGTAGCGGAAGCCGCGGTTGTACGAGGCGTAGAGGTTGATCTTGTCGGTCAGGCCGAAGAGCACGCCGAGCTTGGGCGACACGGCGACTTCATCGAAGCCCGGTGCGGCTTGGCCGGCGGTGACGACGAGATACTCGGGCGTGTTGTTGGGCGTGAGCTCGAAGTGATCGACGCGGACGCCGGGGATGAAGGTCAGCAGGTGCGAACCGGCTTTCCACTCGATTTCGTCCTGGAGGTAAGCGCCGAGGCGATCGGTGCGCGTGGCGGCCATGCGCGGTTCGTTCGGGTAGGTTGTGCCCTTGGAGTTTACGACGACGCTGGACCACGGCTTGTCGGTGTCGGTGCGCGAACCCTCGACGCCGTAGGCGAAGCGCTGAGCCGTGCCGGCGCGCTTGATCGCGGCGACGGAGAAGCCGGTCGTGTCGTTGTTGAACGACGTCGTGATGTCACGGTCGCGGAATGTGCCGTTGGCTGCGCTCGCCGGATTGTAAGTGATGCGCTCGAGCGCGAGGTCCGTGGTGTTGGCGTCCTGCGTGTAGATCCGGGCCTCGAGGTTGTCGAAGAACACGGCGTCGCCGTGGAAGGCGTAGGCCGCGCCGAGGCGGAAGCGCTGCGTGTCGCTCTTGAGCGTGAGGCCGGTCGTGGTGGCGGTGCCGGAGACGACTTCCTTGTTGTTTACCTCGGAGGTGGACGAGCGGTCGAAATTCTCGAGCGAGACTTCGAAGCGATGCGCGGCCGACGGCGCCCACGTGAGCTTCGCGAGCACGGCGTTGGAATTATAGTCCTCGGGATTCGGCGGGACGCTGCCGTTGTTCTCGACCTCGTGGCCGTCGCGGCGTGAGTAGATTACGAGACCCTGAAACTTGCCCGCCTGCGCGGCGACGGTGCCGGAGTAGAGCGTGCCGTCGTCGACGGAGCGGTACGACGCCTTGGCGCCGGCATAGAACGACTGGCCCGCGGAGAGATAATCCTCGGGCGCTTTCGTACTGAAGGTCACGACGCCGCCGAGGGCGTCGCTGCCGTAGAGCGCGGAAGCTGAGCCCTGCAGGATCTCGACGCGCTTGAAGAGCTCGGGGTCGAAGTAGTCGCGGCCGGTCGGCTCGGAGCCGCCGAGGCGGAACTCATCGGGCACGCGCACGCCGTCCACCTGGAGAAGGACGCGGTTACCCTCGACGCCGCGGATGTTGACGCTGTTGGCGCCGCTGCGCTGGTAGGCGACGCCGCTGCCGGAGAAAGAGAACGGGACGCTGACGAGGGACTCGCCGCGGATCGCTTCGTTGAGCGTCACCGCGGTGAGGTCGCGCAGGTCGGTCACGCTGACCGTGCCGGGCGTGGCGTTGATCGCGCGCTCGGTGCGCGTCGCGGTGACGACGACGTCCTCGAGTTTGATCGGCTCAGCCGCGGTGCTTGCGGACTGGGCGCGAAGGGAAAGAGCAAGCGCCGCAAAGGCGGCGAAGCTGGTGAGACGGTGGATGGTGAACATGGCGCAGAGGTCTGCGCGTGACGTGGCTCGGAAAGGGGGCGGAGGATCGTCATGACACGGTGGCGACCTCGCGGGTCGCGGGTTGGACGATGGCGGGCGCGCGGTCGCGCGACTTGCGGCGGCGGTACCAGATCAGGAAGCCGGTGACGCCGAGAATGCCCGGCGTGAGTCCGCCGAGGGACCAGAGGATGCGTACCGGCAGGCCGCCAAAGGTGCCGAAGTGCAGCGGCGTGAAGGCGTCGTAGATCTGCGCCCAAACGCCGCCGGCGCGGGCGTCGGTGGTGGATTGGTGCACGAGCGTCTTGGCGTCGTACGCCAGGTAGCTGCCATAAGGCCCGCGCAACACGCCGCGCGGTTCGACGGAGCCGTAGAACGTGATAGCTGGGGCTTTCGGATCGCTGGGCAAAGAAATGAAACCGATCTCGTAGCCGGGCAGGCGCGTCTTGGCGTCCAGCGCGAGCGTGTTGAGGGACAGGGTGGGCGAGTAGAGCCGTTCCCCGATCACGGCCTGCGGCGGATCGCCATAGATCATATGGCCGACCACATGCTGGATGTTCCAGTAGGCGCCGGTGAAACCGAGCACGAGGTTGAAGGCGGCGGAAGCGATGCCGACGAACTTGTGGACGTCGGAGAAGAGGATGCGCGCGCCGCGGTTCCAGCGGAGCGTGAAGACGTGCTTCCAGAATTCGCGGTAGACGTAGACGCCCGTGACGCCGAGCACGCAGAGCGCGACGCCGAGCAGGCCGACGATCACGAGGCCGGCGTTGTCCGCGAAGAACTCGTAATGCAGCTCGAGCATCCAGCCGGTGAACGTGGTCGTCCCGAGCCGCGGCGACACGAGCAGCCGGCCGGTGTAAGGGTCCTGCGTGGCGATGAGCCACTCGTTGTGGCCGCGCTCGATCACGTAGAGCACATCGGCCAGGCGCGGGTTGTCGCGTTGCACGAGCCAGCCGGTGATCTCGTGATTGGGGAGCTGACGCTGCGCGTCGGCGAGCAGCACATCGAAGCTCAGCCGCCCGGCCGGCGTCGGCTCCACGCGGATCAGCTGTGGGTTGACGAGCGTTTCGATCTCGTCGCGGAACATGAGCAAGCTCCCGGACAAACCGATCACGAGTAGGCCCAGCCCCGCGAAGAGGCCGAGCCAGGAGTGAAGTTGCCAGAGGCGCTTGCGCATGGGAGGGAGCAGGAAGGAGCGCGCGATCGCAGGGTGCGGCTGCGGGTTAGAGCTTATATTCGAAGGCGAGCGAGAACTGGCGGGGCGCGCCGTAGATGGCGCCGTATTGCACGGTGCGCAGGTATTTCTCGTCGGTGAGGTTGTCGACGTTGAGCCGCACGGTGGCGACCTTGGTCAGTTCATAGGCGGCGAAGCCGTTGACGATCAGGTACGCATGCTGCCGCGCGCCGCCGGCTTTGAAGATGTCGGATTGCCAGCGCAGGCCGGCGCCGAGTTTGAGTTTGGGCAGTCCGGCGAACCGGGTGTCGGCCCGCAGGCTCACGATGGTGCGGGGAACCCATTCGTAGATATCGTTGCCGTCGGGACCGGTGAGCTTCATGCGGGTGAAGGCGGCGGTCAGGTTGGTGTGGCTGCCCACGCGGCCGGTGACCTCGACCTCGAAGCCGCGCGAATGCACGTCCTTGGCCTCGTAGTAGGATTGCTGGGCAACCGGATCAAAGCCGGCTTCGGTGGCGAGGCCGAGCTGCTTGGCGTCGAAGAGGGCGGCGGTCGTCAACAAGCGGCGTTGCAGCCATTCCGCCTTGAGGCCGACCTCGGCGTTGACGCCCTTCATCGGCGCCAGGAAGCGGCCGTTGACGTCACGCTGGTCCTGGGCCTGGAAGATGTCGGAGTAGGAGGCGTAGGCGAGGAGGTCGGACGTCAGGTCGTAGGTGAGGCCGGCGTAGGGCGTGACCTTTTTGGTGGTCTCGTTGTCGAGGTTGACGCCGCCGCCGTAGATCGAGGTGCCGTCGCGGTTGAGGCGGATGGCGTTGAGGCCGGCGATGGCTTTCAGGCGGTCCGTCAGGGCGAGGCGGGTGGCGGCGTAGAGCCGGGTGAGATCCTGGGTGCCGTCGTTGCCGACGCTGGTCGAGCCCCAGACGGGTTCGGCATAGACGTCGCCGGCATAAGGGAAGGCCGGGAGGACGGCGCTGGGGGAGCTCACGATGGAGTAGTACTCGGAATAGGTTTTCTGCTGCGAGAAGCTGAGACCGACGATCGCCTCGTGGCGGCGACCGAAAGCGGTGAAGTGGCCGTTGAGATTGGCGTCGACGATGTCGCTGCTGGAGTCGGAATCGCTGCGGTAGGGCCAGCCGAGCAGGCCGGTGTTATCGGCATTGAGCGTGCCGGTGAGCGAATAGGCGTAGAAGAGTTTGACGGCTTCGGTGCCACTGCGGTGGTTGTAGGTGGCCTTGGCGACCCAGTCGGGAGAGAAGGTGTGCGCATACTCGACGAAGGTATTTGCGGCGCGCAATTTCCAGCGGGTCCAGTCCTGCGAGGGCGAGACGGAGGAGTCGAACTCGGCCTGCGTGCCGTCGGCCCGGATGAGGGTCAGCGAGCCCCACATGGGAGAGCGTTGCAGGGAGTCCGTGAAACTGAAGCCCGCGGTGAGCACGCCGGCCGTGCCGATCTGGCCTTCGATCACACCGTAGACGGTGGTGCGGCGATCGTGCAGCGCCCGCAGGTAGGAATCCTTGTCTTCCTGGGCGACGACCAGGCGCGCGGCCCAAGTGCCGGAGTCGGTGAGGAGCTTGTTGTAGTCGAGAGCGGCGCGCATGAGATCATTCGAGCCGGCGCGGATCAGGATTTCCCCGCCGTCGCGATTGAGCGGGCGCTTGCGCACGTAATTGATGGTGCCGGAGGCATTGCCCACGCCGGTCAGAAGTCCGTTGGCGCCGCGGATCAGATCGATGTGATCGAACACGTAGGTGTCTTGCTGGCCGACGACCAAGCCCCAGTCGTTGGACATGCCCAGGCCGTCGACCTGGGTCAGCATGATGTCGAAGCCGCGTGCGCTGTAGGAGGTGCGGTTGGTCTCCCACGCATCGACGGTGAGACCAGTGCCCAAGCGCAGCGCCTCGTTGGAGTCGGTGGTGGCGAAGTCGCGCATGGCATCCTGGTCGATCACGCTGACCGACTGGGGAGTGGCCTTGATGGTCAGGGGCAGGTTGGTTGCGCCGGTGGAGGTGCGTTGGTCGCGCTTGGCCGTGATGGTGACTTTGTCGAGGACAAGAGTGCTGTCCTTCGCCGGGGCGGCGGGCGTTGTGGTCTGCGCAAAGAGCGCGACGGCGGACAAACCCAGCAGGGCGCTTGTGATGCGGAAGAGACGGTTGGTGTTACGGCTGGTCATGATCATACGGAAAATTTTTCATCCGCCGCCGGCCTGGTGCCTGCCTCTCTGTTACACTTTTTGAATTTTACCACACGAGGGGCTCCAGGGAACGAGACGGCGGCGGACGAAAAGTTGGCGCGAACGATCAACGCAGATGCGCTCGCGAGTTGAGGTTGTGATTCAGTCTCAACAGAAAATAAAAAAGGGGCTTGGAAAAATTCATGACGATACGCGCGGCGTTACGAAGCCGCGGCAGCAGCGGGCGCGGACTTCTTCTTGAAGAAGAAACGCCGCCAACTCAGCGCGAAGCCGGTGTAGACGAGGAAGCAGCCGCCGAGACAGGCGAGACCTGCGATAAATTGTCCGACCCAACCGAGCGCCTGGCCGGTGTGGAGGAAGCGCGTCCACGTGCGCAGCTGGCGACCGGCGGAGAAATCGCCGAAGCTTTCGCGCTTCAGTTCTTCGCCCGTGAACGGATTGAGCGTGAGCGTCGTCGTCGCCGTGCGCGGCCACGAGCCTGGTTCGCGAACCGTGACGGTGAGCGGTTGCGGACCGCGCTGGCCACCGCCACCTTCGCTGCGGCGAGCTTCGCCACCGCTGGCGGCGCCGCCCTCGGCGCGACGTCCTTCCGGGCGCGCGGTGTTGTTGCCGGAGGCTTCACCTTCGCGTGCGCGCGGAGCGCCTTCGGCGCGAGCTTCGGACTGACCTTGCGGGCGAGCCGCGGCATTGCCACCCGGAGCGCCGCCGCCCTGCGGCTGGCCGCCGCGTTGGAATCCGCCGCTGCGCAGCGTGATCAATTCCCAGCGCGGAAATTTTTCCTGCACCTGCTTCACGATCGCGTCGTACGGCAGCGGGCGCGCATCGGGAGACGGACGTTTGATCTCAACGGCCGGAGTTGCGGCCGCGCCACCCGGACCCTGTTGCTGCGGCGGCTCCTCGCCGACGAGCTGATAAACGAGATTGGAGCCCCAGCGGTAGGAAATCGGAATCGCTGTGAGCGTGAGCACGATGAGCACGGGCGCGGACCAGAGGCCGATGACATTGTGCCAGTTGAAATCGCGAGCCTTGCCGCTAAACTTCCAATTGAAGAACGTGATCGCCTTCACGCTGCGCCACGACCACGAGCGCGGCATCCAGAGATAGAGACCGCTGAGCGCGAGGAAGCAGAACGCGATGTTGCACACGCCGTTGATCGCCTTGCCGATCGCGCGCTGGTCGCCGCTGCGACCGAGGAAACGGTGCCACTGGCGCATGAGCTCCATGAAATCGTGGGTCTTGCTCGAGGCGGGCTGGCGGATTTCGCCGGTGTAGGGATTGACGTAGTAGCCGCCGTCGCGGCCGGCGCTGAAGGCGATGGCCGCCTTGGGATCGTTCAACAGCGTCACGGACGCGGCGCGGAATTCCGGCTGGGCCTCGCGCAGCTTGCGCTGCAGGTCGGCGATGGGCAGGCGGGCGGCGTCGGCCGGCGGCGTGACGGCGCGGGCATCGCGCTCGGACCACGCGACGATCTCGTCCTCGAACGCGACCATCGTGCCGGTGAAGCACATGATCAGGATCGAAATGCCGGCGATGAGGCCGGCCACGAGATGGGCCCAGAAGAAGATTTTGCGGAAGGTCTTCATGTCACAAGTCGGCCGCGCAGCACGGCCAGTTCCCGCCAGGTCTGGCGGTGGCGTTCGGAGGCTGGGTCGCCGATGGTGAGGAATTCGCCATCCTTCGGGCGCTCCAGCAGCACGGCGTCGATCGCGGCTACGGCGGTGGCGCGGAAGGAGCGGTCGTGGTCATCGAGGTTTTCCTGGATGAACTCGGCGAGGAAATGCGGCTGGTGCCGGCGGTAGAGCTCCGTGCCGTAGTGGAAAAAGCGGTCGGCGAGCGCGCGGAAGGAGCGTTCGCCCCGCGCGGTCCAGCTGCGCACGAGCGCGAGCGCGTCGTCGACGAGATCGCTGGCCTCGCGGGCGAGCGCTTCCTGGTCGGCGTCGGGAACGACGAGCAGCTGGCCGAGCGCATCGGCGAGCGCGCGGCGGGCCTTGAGGGCGAGATCGGCATCGACCACCTCGGCCTGCTCGTGCGGCCCGGCCAGCGCGAGCGCTTCGCGCGCGACATCGGCGGCGTTGGCGAACTGGGAAAGATCGAGCAGAAGGTTCGCGCGATTGACGAGCGTGCCGGTGAGATTGCGGCGCGGCCAGGGATTCTCGCTGGCGGGAATCGCGCGGAGGATCGTCGCGGCTTCGGCAAAAGCGGCGAGCGCCACGACGGCCTGGTTCACGCCGTGCAGGCGATGCAGCAGCTGGCCGCGGTTCATCAACGCCGCGCCCAGGCTGTTGGCGGCAGCCGGATTCTTCGCGATATCGATGTGGCGCAGCAGGGTGATGGCTTCGTTGTAAGCAGCGAGTGAAGCGGCCAGGCTTTCGGGATCGCCCTGCAGCATGAGGGCATGGCCGCGATTCATCCACGCCACGCCGACTTCGCGGAGCTGTCCGCGAATCTCGGAATGAATGGGAGGCGTGGCCACGGCGGACATGCGTTAACGGTGGGCGAAAACAAACTTCACCTGCGCGAGCGCCGGCAGCTCGCCGTTGCGCGCGAGGCAGGCGAGCGAGGAATTGACGACCTCATCGAGACGCGCGCCATCGAGCGGAAAATCGCGGACGACTGCCGGGGCGCCGCGGTGTGTGCGGGCTTCAATGCGGAAAGTGCGGCGGGCCCAGCAGCGCACGCGGTAGAACGCGAGGTAGTGCCGGCCGTCGAGGAGCGTGCGCACACGGAAAAGCTGCGCGATGCAGGCGGCGGCATCGGTGCCGGCGGCGAGGGAGCGAAGATCGAGCGCCGCGTCGAACAACACGTGGTCAGTCGGATCGAGCTCGGCCAGCAACAGGTCGAGCGTCGCCACGCCATCGTGAAACACGCACACGCCGGCGGTCTGGGCAGAGACGGCGGACGGAGTGGAAGCGATGAGTGAAGTGGAGGTCACGGGTTTGAAACTGATACCTGTTCTCAATTTTGTTTTCTAAAAAACGCGCCGGAGTTGATGCCGGCGCGTGAAAGGAAATCGCGCGTTACTTGAGGAAGCTCTTGAGCATCCAGATCGTCTTCTGGTGCCACTGGATCGTCTTGATCGCGAGGTCCTGGGTTTCGAGATCGTTCACCGCACCGGCGGCGTCACGAACCGCGACCGCGTCGGCGAGCGTCTTCTCGTGGGCGACGGCGAGGCTGGCGACGTAGTCCTTGGCGGCGACGGGAGTGTTGAGTTCCTCGATGCCGGACTCGTTGGAGAAATTGCGGAGACCACCGAGGGCATAGGCGTCGAGGGCGCGCACGCGCTCCGCGACTTCGTCGATCGCTTCGAAGAGATATTCGTACTGTTCCTGGAAAGCCTTGTGCAGCGAGAAGAAGCCGGGACCTTCCACGTTCCAATGCGCGTAGTGCGTATTGGCCATGAGGGAATAGGAATCGGCGAGGAGGAGATTGAGCGCTTTGACGACAGCGGAGTCGGCTTTGACCTTGGATCCGGTAGTGGTGGTTTTCATGTCGGAGTTCATCGTGCTAAGGAGTGATGCGGGTGCAAACCGGGAGTGGCGAAAAATCACATTTCCGCCCACTGGCGGAGAAGGTTGTGGTAGACGCCGGTGAGCTGGATCACCGACGGATGGGTGGCGTTCTCCGCGCCGAGGCGCTGGATTGCGATGTCCATTTCGAAGAGCATCGAACGCTGGCCGTTGTCGCGGATCATGGACTGCAGCCAGAAGAAGGAACAGAGCCGCGTGCCACGCGTGACCGGCGTGACCTGGTGCAGGCTGGTCGACGGGTAGAGGATCATGTGGCCGGCCGGAAGCTTCACGCTCTTCGAGCCGTAGGTATCCTCGATGATGAGTTCGCCGCCGTCGTATTCCTCCGGTCCGGCGAAGAACAGCGTGCAGGAAAGATCCGTGCGCAGGCGGTGGTTCGTGCCGGGCACGACGCGCACCGAACCGTCCACGTGCGTGCCGAACGTCTGGCCGCCGGAGTAGCGGTTGAACATCGGCGGCAGGATGTGCAGCGGCAGGGCCGCCGACATGAAGAGCGGATTCGTGCCGAGTGCCTTCAGGATCATGCCGCCGACCTGGCGCGCCACCGGGCTTTCGACCGGCAGCTGCATGTTGTCCTTCACGCGGGCGCCCTGGTGGCCCGCGGACACCTTGCCGTCCACCCAGTCGGCCGCCTCGAGCAGCTTGCGCGCTTCGGCGACCTGCTCGGGCGAAAGGACGTTGGGGATGGCGAGGAGCATGGGAACGATTAGAACGCGAAGTCCGCGCTCAGGAGGTAGGCGCGCGGGGCGCCGGGGCCGAAGCGGGCGCCGTTGTTGTTAAACGACTGGACGTAGGTTTCGTCGAACAGATTGTTCACGTTGGCGCGGATGGTGATGTGTTTGCTGACCGGGTAGCTCGCCACGAGGTTGAACAGCCAGTAGCTCGGCATTTTGCGCGGGACGGTGGGCGAGTTGTTGTCGCGGCGCTTCACTTCATCGGAGTACTGGACGCCACCGCCGATGATGATGCCGGAGGAAAGACGATAGCTCGTGAAGATGTTGCCGGACCACTTCGGGATCAGCGGCAGGGACGCGCCCGCCGTGTTGCCGCCCGCGGTCGTGCCGGCGTCGATATGGCTTTCCAGGTAGGAAATGCTGCCGAGGACGACCCAGTTGTCGGTGAAGCGACGGGAAATGCCGAACTCCGCGCCCTGGACGCTCTGCTTGCCGGCGGGGATGGCGCCGAGGATCGGATCGGTGAAGACGGTCTTGTCATTGGTCGTCTTGAAGACGGCAAAGCTGGTGGAAAGACGGCCATTGAAGAAATCCCACTTCGCGCCCGCCTCGAGGTTCGAGGTGCCCTGCGGATCGACGTCCGGATTGTTCTGGTTGCCGATGGCGCTGGAGAGCGTGAAGTCGGTGCCCGGAGGCGTGAGCGAGTTGGCGTACGCGACGTAGAGGCTGCCGGCTTTGACGGGCTTGAAGACGAGGCCGGTCTTCCAGCTGAAGAGATTGTCGTCGGCATCGACCGTCAGCGGTGCGGCGGTGGTCGTGATGCTGAGGTAGTGAGTTTTGTAGTGCTCGGCACGCAGGCTGACATTTGCCTGCCAGCGCTCGCTGAAGTGCAGCGTGTCGAAGGCATAGAGGGCCGCGGTCTTGGTGATGGCATCCGAATAGGCGCCGGTGCGCGTGGGCGTGCCGCTGGGCGTGGCGTCCGGATTCGAACCCGTGATCGGAATCGGGGTGAGCATGGCGCTCGTGAACGTAGGGCTGTAGGCGGTTTCGCGGCTGAGCTCGAGGCCGGCGGAGATGTTGTGCTTGATTGCTCCGGTGGCGACTTGCGCCTGCAGGTTGGTCTGGTTCGACAGGATGCTCACGTCGCGCTTGTTCGCCTGGCGGCTGCGGGTCAGCTGGTCCGTCGCGGGCACGTAGGCGGCGCTGCTGGAGCCGGGGGTCGTCGCGATCGCTTCGCGCTGGTTGGCGCTGTAGCGGGTCTGGTTGCTGAGCTTCAGCTCGGAATTGAAATCATGCTCGAGGCGCAGCATGGCGGCGTCGGCGTTCACGTTATCGAAGTCGGCCGTGAAGCCGTAGAACGTGGACCAATCGACCTGCGGCACCGGCACCGGCGAGATGTAGCCGGGCAACTCGGCCGAAGGCAGGCCATAGTCCGGCAGGTTTCTCTGCTCGGTATGCTGATAGGTGAGGAAGGCGCGGCTGTCAGTGCCGAGGCCGAGGGCCAGCGACGGAGCGACGCCCCAGCTTTTGCTTTTGGCGCGGTCGCGCCCGACGGTGTCGTTGTCCTGCACCATCGCGTTCACGCGGATGGCCGTGCCCTTGACCGGGGCGTTTTCAACCGTCTGGTTGATGTCGAACGTCGCGCGCTGGCGGTTGCCCGAGGTGGCTTCATCGAGGCCATAGTTCACCGAGCCGCTGATGAATTCCTCGAGGCGGGGAACTTTCGTCGTGATATTCACGTAGCCCGAGGCACCGCCGCGGCCGACATCGGCGCCGGCCGGGCCCTTGGCAACGTCGACTTGTTCGATGTTGAAAACATCGCGGTTGTACGCGCCGACATCGCGCACGCCGTCGACGAAGATGTTGTTCGTCGCGTCGAAGCCGCGCATATAGAACGAATCGCCCGCGGTGCTGGTCGCGCTGCCGCCTTCGCCGGCGGCGAAAGTGATGCCCGAGGTATTGCGCAGCACGTCGCTCAGCGACGTGGCGCCCTGCTGGACGAAGATCTCGCGCGGAATCACCACGACGGTCTGCGGCGTGTCGCGCAGCGGCTCGGTGAACTTGGGGGAAGCCACCGGCATCGCCTGGCGCTTTTCCTCGATGCTCATTTTGGGCAGCTCGACCGGGCCGTCCTTGTCGCTTTTGGTCGCATCCGCCGCCTGCAGGTTGCCGGTCAGGGCAAACGCCGCGAGGGTGGCGGTGGGCAAGCCGGCGAGAGCCGGCTTGAGCTTTTCAAGGGAGGGGCGGGATTCAGCGTTTGATTGCATGTCGGTGCGAAAGGGAAGGCGCCCTCAGAAGGCGTGGAGGCAGATAACGAACGCGATGAGCACGGCCACCGACACCGCGGCGCCGATCACGAACTGGACGTCAGCGCGTGTACGGGCGGTGTTATTGAGAGGCAGTTTCATGTCGGTTTACATCTGAGGATGAGACACAGTCTCACGTCAATAGATTATTTGAGATGTCGTCTCATAAATCGCTTAAGAACAAGATTTGACCTTCACAAGTAGCTGACTTTAAAGGAGTCAGTGAATGAAAGCCTGACAGTCGACCTCAGCACAAAAAAGTACCTGATCCAGTTTCAGAGCGCCCCCCTGGCGGGCATCTCCGAAATGCTGGCCACCCTGACAAAAGAGGGCCGCAAAAGCGCCCTGCTGACGGACGAGCGGGTGTGGCAGGCGATCGATCCGGCACTCCGGGAAATCCTCGCCGGACTGCCGCGCTTGGAACTTCGGGCCGGAGAAAAAACCAAGTCGATCGCCGGCTTTGAGCGCGTTGTGGATTTCATGGCGGCGGAACGCCTGGATCGCTCCTCGATGCTCTGGGTTCTCGGCGGAGGCGTGATGGGCGATCTCGGCGGTTTCGCCGCGGCTTCCTACCTGCGCGGGATCGAATTCATCCAGGTGCCCACGACTTTGCTCGCGATGGTGGACAGCTCCATCGGGGGCAAAACCGGCATCAATCTCGGTGCAGGCAAGAATCTCGTCGGAGCCTTCCATCACCCGAATCACGTTTTCATCCCGATGCCGGCGCTGCGCACGCTGCCGGCGCGCGAGTTCGCCGCAGGCATGGCGGAAGTGATCAAATACGGCCTGCTCGGCGATGCCGCGTTGTTCGCCCGCTTGGAGAAGACGCCGCTGACCGTCGAGAGCAAGGACCTCGCCGCCGTCATTCGCCGCTGCTGTGAAATGAAGGCAGCCGTCGTGAAAGCCGACGAACGCGAGGCGGCAAAGGAAGGCGGTCGCGCGCTGCTCAACCTCGGACACACTTTCGGCCACGCGATCGAGCAGGTCACTGCCTATACCAAGTATCTGCACGGTGAAGCCGTCGGCGTAGGCTTGGTGGCGGCGGCCCGCCTGTCGGCCAAGCTCGGCACGCTGCCGGCGGATGAAGTTGTTCGTGTAGAGAAGACTGTCGCGGCTCATGCCTTGCCGACCCGGCTGGTCGCGCCGCTCAAACTCGACGCGCTCCTCGAGGCGATGATGCACGATAAGAAGGTGCGCACCGGAAAGCTGCGTTTCGTCACCCTCAACCGCCTTGGCGAGGCCGTCACGCGTTCGGACGTCGATCCCGCCCTCGTGGAGGCCGTCTGGCGCGAACTGGGCGCCGCCTGAGATTTCACCTGCGCCCGCGGATTAAATCACTACGGTAGCGCTCTCCCCAAATGTCAGCCATCGACGAAGGCATTGTCCGCGAGTATTTCGAGCAGAACGGATTCATGGTCCGCCAGCCGCGCAAATACCAGGTGCAGGCGCGGCGCAAAACCGGCGGTGAGGAAGTTGACTTGGTTGTTTTCAACCCGGCCTGGCAGAAGGGCGCGCGGAAGCCGGGCTTCTTTCTTTTCTCGAATGAGCTGCCCTTCGTGAAGCAGGCCGTCGTTGCGGTGAAGGGCTGGCACACGGGTGTGTTCACGCCGACGATGCTGAAGAGCAGCCCCGAGATTTTCGGATTTCTCCAGGAGAACGTGCTGAAGGACATGAGCCGCTTCTTCCCGTCGGCTGCGCCCGATGATGCGGCCGGTGGTTTCACCAAGATCCTCGTGCTGCCCAGCCTGCCGACCGCCGAGCCGTTCCGGACGCAGAGCGTGGAGTTGCTCAAGGAGCGCGGCGTCGACGCGATCATTTCCTTCCGCGCCATGCTGCTCGACTTGCTCGAGAAGGTGGAGGTGAACCAGAACTACACCAAGAACGATACGCTGCAGGTGATGCGCATCCTGAAAAACTACGATCTGCTCAAGGACACCCAGATGGACCTGATCCCGGACCGGCCGGGCCCGCGTCGCGGCCGCGGAGGCGCCAACGAATGAGCATTCATCCGACCGCAATCATCGAGGACGGCGCGCAGCTTGGCGCCAACTGCACCATTCACGCCTACGCCGTGATCCGGCGCGGCACCGTGCTCGGTGCGAATGTCGCCGTGCATCCGTTCGCCGTCGTCGGCGGCGACCCGAATTTCCTGAAGTTCGATCCCGCGACTGCCAGTGGCGTCCGCGTGGGCGAGGGCGCGGTTATCCGCGAACACGCCTCGATCAATCGCTCCATCTACGCGGGTAAGGACACGATCGTCGGCGCTCGTTGCTACCTGATGGCCAATGCGCATGTCGGCCACGATTGCATCGTCGGTGACGATGTCGTGCTCGCGACGAACGTCATGCTCGGCGGCCACACCGAGGTGGGCGCCTTCACTTTCTTCGGCGGCGGCGCGGGCGCACACCAGTTCTCGCGCATCGGCGAAGGCGTGATGATTGCCGGCCTGGCTCGCATCACGCAGGATCTCGCCCCGTTTCTCCTTGTGGCGGAGCGCAACGAGGTCTCCGGGCTGAATCTCGTGGGCCTCAAGCGCCGCGGTTTCAGTCGCGACGCGATTGGCGAAATCAAGGACTGTTTCCGCGACGTCTTTGCCGAGGGCGATCCGCGCAAGCGCGCGGCGGCGCGTCTGGCCGCGGGCGTGCGCAGCGCGGAGGCGAAGCGCTTCCTGGAATTTTTCGCGAGCGGCAAACGCGGCTTCGCGCGTCCGCACGGCCACGCGGGCGTGACCGCGACCGAGTCCGAGGGATGAAACCGCTGGCGATCACCTGTGGCGATCCGGCGGGCGTGGGTCCGGAGATCATTTCGGCCTGGCTGGCGGCGAATCCCGCCGAGCACGCTTCGGTTGCCGTGATCGGCCCGGCGCTCTGGCTGGAGACCTTGCCGGCGGCGGTGCGAAAAGTCCCCGTTGGCTTTGACGATTATGCCGCAACTCCCGGCAAACCCAACGGCGGCGGCGCGCTCGTGGCGTGGGCGGCGATGGAGCGCTCGGCCGATGGTTGCCGGCTTGGGGAATTTTCTGGCGTCGTCACGGGCCCGGTGAGCAAGGAGCGCCTCGCGGCGATCGGTTATCCGTTTCCCGGCCAGACGGAATTCTACGCGGCGCGTTGGGGCGGCAATCCGGTGATGTGTTTTTGCGGCGGCAAGCTGCGCGTCGCGCTCGTGACCTGGCACATTCCGCTGCACGAGGTCATCCGCGTGCTCGGCCCGAATCTTCTGCATCGCAGCATCGCGGCGGCCGACCAGCTCGCCAAGGCCGACGGCATCGCGGCGCCGCGCATCGGCGTTTGCGGCCTCAACCCGCATGCGGGCGAGGGCGGACTGCTGGGGCTCGAGGAAAAGGATTTCATCAATCCCGCGCTCGAGCACATGCGCGCGAAGTTTCCCGGCCTGTCGCTTTGTCAGCCGGGCGACACGATCTTCGCGCGCGCGCTGCGCGGCGAGTTCGACGTGGTTGTGGCGATGTATCACGACCAGGGCCTGGCGCCGCTGAAAGTAATCGATTTCGACGAATCGGTGAATGTCTCGCTCGGCCTGCCGTACGTGCGCACGAGTCCCGACCATGGCACGGCCTTTGGCATCGCGGGACAGGGGAAAGCGAGCAGCACCAGTTTCGCCAATGCCGTCACGGTGGCGCGGCGCTTGATTAAACTCCGCGCCGGAGCATAGGTTACCCGCCATGTCCGCTCCCACTACCGCTTTGCCGCCCGTCGAGGGTGTCCGCGAAGGCAACGAAAACCTCGTTCGCCTGACGGAACCCGCTGGCGCCAAGGTGACCGCGTTGATCGCGCGCGAGGGGCAGGGCAGTTATCTCCGGGTCGCCATCACCGGCGGCGGCTGCAACGGCCTCAGCTACAAGCTCCGCTTCGCCCTCGAGCCCAAGCGCGGCGACATCCTCGTCCGCAGTGTCGGCATCCCGGTGCTGGTGGACGCCAAGACCGCGCTCTACCTCAAGGGCACGGTGCTCGATTTCTCCGACAAGATGATCGGCGGCGGTTTCAAGTTCACCAATCCCAACGCCAAGGCCTCCTGCTCGTGCGGCGAGAGCTTCAGCGTGTGACGATTTCGCGGAACTCCCTCGTGGAAATAGGTGTTGTCATTGCAGGCGTTCGGGACAAAAACCCTTTCCTGACTCCACCTCGCTCCAAGCAAAACACCTGAATGGCACTTCCTTCCTCTCCGTCCGGCGGCCGTCCCCCGTACAATCGTGATAATCGTGGTCGCAACAACGACCCCTTCGCCGCCATCCGCCGCAACATGCGGATCAAGTCGCCCCAGGTGCGCGTGATCAGTCCCGAAGGCCGCCAGCTCGGCATCATGGATACGCAGAAGGCCATCGCGCTCGCGCTGCAGTTCAACCTCGACCTTGTCGAAGTCGCCGCCGCCGCCACGCCGCCCGTCTGCCGCATCATGGATTTTGGCAAGTACGTGTACGAGGAGCAGAAGAAGTCCGCCCACAGCAAGCCGGCCGGCACCAAGCTGAAGGAAATCGAATTCACCGTTCGCATCGAGGCCCATGATTTCGAGACCAAGCTCCGCCACGCCGAGGAATTCCTCGACCACGGCAACAAGGTGAAGCTCCGCCTCAAGTTCCGCGGCCGCGAGATGGCCCACACCGAGATCGGTTTCGGCGTGATGAAGAAGGCGCTCGATGAGCTGGCCACGATGGGCCACCCGGATTCCGAGCCGAAGCTGAACGGCAAGCAGATCAACGTCATGCTTTCCCCGCTCCCCGCCAACAAGCGGAAGCCGAAGCTCTTTGTGCGCGACAACCCCGCGCAGCCGAACGCGCATCCGCCGCAGGCGGAGTCCGACGAATCCTCGGACGACGATTCCTCCGAGGAATAACCGGGCGACGTCATGGCGCGGCTCACCGCACGCGGCCTGCTGGGGATCAGCGTCGTTTTCCTGACGGCCTGTGCCTCGCCTGCGCCCGCCCAATCGACCGCCGCCAGTCCGAAAGGCGAGCCGCCGCCGACCGCCGCCCAAGCCGCGCCACCCACGGTCATCCGGGCCGCGCCCACGCGCCCGGCGGCGCCCGTGCTGTGGAAGACCGCCAAGCTGCGCGACACCGACTATGTCGACCTGCGCGACGTGGCGAAGGCCTTTGACCTCAAGGCGGCCTGGACCAAGTCCGAGAACGAGCTCGGTCTCGCCGAGGGCAAGCGGGTGCAGTATCTTTTCGAAGCCAACCAGAAGGATTTCTACAGCGACGGCCTGCGCATCTTCCTCGGCGCCCCGGCGCTGAAGCACAAGGACAGCCTGTGGATCAGCCAGCTCGATGTGGTGAAGATTGTCGCGCCGCTGATCCGCCCCACGGCGCACCGCGAGTTCCTGCCCGCGACGGAGCCGAAGCTCATTGTGATCGATCCCGGCCACGGGGGCATCGACCCGGGCACGCAGAACGCGAAGCTCGGGTTGAACGAGAAGACCTTCACCCTCGATGTCGCGCTGCGCCTGGAGAAATTGCTGGAAGCCCGCGGCTGGCGCGTTGCGCTGGTGCGCGAGAAGGATGTCGAGATCTCCAAGGACAAGAAGGCCGATCTCCTGCTGCGCAACGAATTCGCGAACAAGAAAAAGGCCGACCTCTATTTGAGCATCCACTTCAACAGCGCGGGTCCGTCGGTGTCGGGCGTCGAGACCTACAGCCTGGCGCCGCAGTTCATGCTCTCGGCCGGCGCCGAGACGAGCGATGAGATGACCAAGGCTTCGTATCCGGGCAACAAACAGGACTACGCGAACCTGCTCCTTGGCGAGGAAATGCACCGCGCGATGATCGCCGGCCTCAAGACGTCCGATCGCGGCTGGAAGCACGCGCGCCAGGCGGTGCTGCGCATGCTCGACTGCCCGGGCGTGCTCGTCGAATGCGCCTACCTTTCCAACGACGCCGAGGCCCGGCGGGTTGCAACGCCGGAATTCCGGCAGCAGATTGCCGAGGCGCTCGCCACCGGCCTGCAAAACTATTCCTCCACGCTCGCCACCTTGCGCGCGCCCTCACCTCCGAACAAATGAACTCCATGAAATTCCGTTTCCTCGCCCTGGCCGCCGCGCTCGCGCTCGCCACGACCGGCCGCGCCTGGGATGTCCTCGGCCACCGCACCGTCAACCAGCTCGCGTTGCAGGCGCTGCCGGCGGATTTCCCAGCGTGGGCGCACGATGCCGCCGCCACCGAGCGCATTGCCTTCCTGGCCAACACGCCGGACCGCCATCGCAACGTCGATCCCTGGCTGAAGCAGCCGGGCTCGAGCTGGATGGACCACTACCTCGATCTCGAGCAGCTGCCGGAGGCCGGGCTCGATCCGCGCAAGGTGTCGTCCTTCCGGCTCGATTACGCCGTCGCCTTCGCGGCCGGCCGCGCCGCGCATCCGGAGCATTTCCGCACCATCGACCCGGCGAAGAATACCGATCACACGCGCGAGTGGGCGGGCTTCGCGCCGTGGGCCATCGCCGAATGGACGCAGAAGCTCCGCTCCGCCTTCGCCTACCTCAAGGCCTTCGAGGAAATGGGCGGCACGCCGGAGGAGATCGCGAACGCCAAGCAGGACGCCATCTACGCGATGGGCATTCTCGGGCATTACGTCGGCGACTGCGCGCAGCCGCTCCACACCACCGACAAGTTCAACGGCTGGACCGGTCCCAACCCCAAGGGTTTCACGACGTGGAATGGTTTCCACAGCTGGATCGACAGCGGGCTGATCAACAAGTCGGGCATCAACTTTGAGTCGCTCAAGGGCCGCATGACCCCGGCCGAGGCGCTTCCGCCCACGACGCCGGCCGATGGCCGCGACCCGATCTTCATTGCCGCGATGGATTACATCCTGACCACGCACGAGCTGCTCGAACCGCTTTACCAGATGGAAAAGGACGGTCTCCTCGGCAACGGCCATGTCGGTGCCGACGGCGTGTTCGTGCCGAATCCCGCGCCGGTCTCGCCTCAAGGCAAGGCCTTCATCGAGGACCGCCTCGTGGCCGGCGGCAACATGCTCGCCAAGCTCTGGGTCACCGCGTGGAAATCCGCGCCGGTCGACACTTTCCTCCGCACGTCGCTGGCCAAGCGCAACGGCCTGCCGGTTCCCGCCAAGTAACAGGGGTCAGCCAGCTTTCGGCACGCCCGGCCGCTGCGCACTGTAGATGCCGGTGCGTCCGCTGAAGAGATAGGCCACGAAGCACGCCACGGCGAAGTACACTGTGTGCTGCCCGCCGAACAGCTCGATGCCCATGATGGTGCAGGCAAGCGGCGTGTTGGTGGCGCCGGCGAACACGGCGATGAAGCCGAGGCCGGCGAAGAGGTCCACGGGCGCACCCACGGCCAGAGCCAGCGCATGGCCCAGCGTGGCGCCGATGAAGAAGAGCGGGGTGACTTCGCCGCCTTTGAAACCGCAGCCGAGCGTGACGGCGGTGAAGAGCAGCTTCCACCACCAGCTCCACGGCGTCGCACCGTCCGGCGTGAAGGCGGAGAGAATACTGATGCCATGCGGATCGGGTGAGGTCACGCCGATGCCGAGGTAGTCGCGCGTGCCGACGGCGTAAACCAGGCCGATGACCACGAGGCCGCCCACGACCGGGCGCAGCGGCGCGAACGTCACCCAGCGCGCCACCTGGCTCTTGATGGCGTGGGTCAGGCCCGTGAAAAGGCGGCTCACCAGGCCGAAGATAACCGCGACCACGATGACTTTCCCCAGCAGCAGGCCCTCGAGGCCGTGGCCCGCGAGGCCGGTGCCGAAGGAAATGTGGTATACCGCGTGATGGATGCCCCACGCCGAGCAGGTGTAGTCGCCGACGATGCTGGCCACCAACACAGGCAGCACCGCGTCGTACTGCATCCGGCCGACCACGAGCACTTCCATCGCGAAAATTGCGCCGGTGAGCGGCGTGCCAAAGACCGAGCCGAACCCGGCGGCCACGCCGGCCATCAGCAGCACGCGGATATTTTCCGGCGCGATGCGGCACCAGCGCGCATAGAGTCCGGCCAGGCTCCCGCCCATCTGCACCGCCGTGCCCTCGCGTCCGGCCGAGCCGCCGAAAAGATGGGTGACCAGCGTGCCGATCAGGACCAGCGGCGCCATGCGCCCGGGCACGCCGCCGCCCGGCTGGTGAATCTCCTCCATGATGAGGTTGTTGCCGCTTTCCGCGCGGCCGCCGAACGCGTGATACAGCCAGCCGACGAGCAGGCCGCCGATGGGCAGGAGAAAAAGCAGCCACGCATTTTCCCAGCGCAGCCGCGTGACCCAGTCGAGGCACCACAGGAAACCGGCGCTCGCCGAGCCGGCGAGGACGGCCACCGGCAGGACCAGCAAGGTCCACTTAAGGAAGTGGCGGAGATTTTCCCCGTGCTCAGTCAGCGAGCTGCGAGCGGAGGAAGTTGCGGACGACGTGGACGCGCCACGGTTGGAGGATGACATTGCCTGTTAGGGATGGAATTTAACAGGAGTCATCAGCCGGCGGAGTGCCGGCGGTTTACCCTCGCGGGAAGGCGGAATCCATCGCCGGCCGCAACAAAAGGCATGGTTCCGGCCTTGGCAAGCGCCCGTTGCCCGCCAGCCTGTCTCCCCGTGTCCTTGGGGAAATTAATTCGCGCCGGCGCGGCCTGGCTGCTGCTGGGCCTGGCGTCGCTGGCTGTCGCCGTGTCGGATCCCGCCGCGCATCTCGTGATTCTCGCCAACTCCCGCGAACCCGAGTCGGTGGCGCTCGCTCATTTCTACGCGCAGCAGCGCGGCGTGCCGGTCGAGAACATCCTCGCGCTGCCGTTGCCGGAGGAAGAGACGATCACTTGGCGCCAGTTCATCGACGAGGTTTATCAGCCGGTGCAGGACGAACTCTACCGGCACGGCTGGCTCGAGGGCACCGCGAGCACGCTCCTCGATCGCTTCGGGCGCAAACGCTACGCGTTCACCGGTCATCGCCTGTCGTATCTCGTCACCTGCCGCGGCGTGCCGCTGCGTCTCACCAACGATCCGGCTTTGCTCACCGAGGCGAAGCACCTGATCGAACCTTACGTGAAGAATGAATCGGCAGTCGATGCCGAGTTCAGCCTGCTGGCATTGGGCAATTACGATCCCACGGGACCGCTGCCCAACCCGCTGTTCAACCTGCACGGCCCGGAATCGCTGGATGCGATGCAGGTGGTCAAGGTCTCGCGGCTCGACGGACCGACGTGGGAAAGCGCCCGTCACCTGGTGATCTCGGCCCTCGCCGCGGAGCGCACCGGCTTGGTCGGTCGTTATTACGTCGATATCGGTGGGCCTCACGCCGAGGGCGACTTGTGGCTGCGGCAGACGCTAGGCCAGTTGCGCGGCCTGGGGATGGACGGTGACGTGGAGAGTACGCCCGCGACTTTTTCGGCGGACGCGCGCTTCGATTCGCCCGTGCTCTACTTCGGCTGGTATGCAGGCGATCTCAACGGGCCGTTTGCGGTACCGGGTTTCGTTTTTCCCGCCGGCGCCATCGCGGAGCACATCCACAGTTATTCGGCGCAGACGCTGCATTCGGACACGCAGGGCTGGTGCGGCCCGCTCGTGGCGCGGGGCGTGACGGCCACCGTGGGCAATGTCTTCGAGCCCGATCTGAAGTTTGTCCACCGACCCAACCTGCTGCTCGAGGCGCTCGTGCGCGGGGATAATTTCGGCGATGCGGCTTACTACGCGCTGCCGGCGTTGAGCTGGCAGGAAGTTGCGATCGGCGATCCGTTGTACCGGCCGTTTGCCAAGAATGCTGGCCAACGGCTCCGACCCTAGAATTTCTGCCATCCTCCGGCAACGTCATCCCGAGCCGTGCGAAGGATCCAAAGGGAAACGGACGTAATGCCGCCATCGTTTGGGTCCTTCGCACTGCTCAGGATGACAATCAGGGAAATAAAAAAGGCGCCCCGAAAATCGGAGCGCCTTGGCAAGATAACGCGACGTTCGCTTACAGCGACGTGACGATGTGGTCGGCCAGGCCGTAGGCGATGGCTTCTTCCGCGTTCAGGTAGAAGTCGCGGTCGGAATCTTTGGACACTTTCTCGTAAGGCTGACCCGAGGCGGTGGCGAGGATCTGGTTCAGTTCGACGCGGAGCTTCTCCATTTCCTTGGCCTGAATGTTGATGTCCGAGGCCGGTCCCACCATGCGGCCGCTGATGAGCGGCTGGTGGATGAGCACGCGGGCGTGCGGGTAGATGTAGCGGTTGCCCTTCTTCGCGGCGGAGAGGAGGATCGAACCCATCGACGCGGCCATGCCGGTCACGATGATCTTCACCGGCGAGGTGATGATCTTGATGGTGTCGTACACGGCCATGCCCGCGGTGATCGAGCCGCCGGGGCTGTTGATGTAGAAGGTGATCTCCTTGCCCGGGCCGACGGCCTCGAGATAGAGCAGCTTTTCCGTGAGATCCTTCGCGGTCTCGTCGGTCACGGCGCCCCACAGGAAAATTTTGCGCTGTTCGAGAAACTTGCGCTGCAGCTGGAAGCCCACCGGGCCGGCGTTTTTGCCCACGGCCGGTTCTTCCTTCTCCTCTTCCTCGTCGTCAAAGCGCGGCGTGACGGTCGGGTACTGGTCCTGGTGAAAGTTCTGCATAGGGAGCAAACAGTTGCCAGAAAGCCCCCTGTGTAAACTGAAAATCCCTGACGGACGGATACGGTTATGCGCCAAAGGGTTTCCGCAAAAACCGCATCCGCCCGAGGGGTTAGAACGTCCGCGAAAGCATGATCGAACCGTAGTAGTTTTTGCCCCGCTGGCCTTTGAATTCCAGGGAGCGCACTGCTTCGGTATAGGTCAGCTGCCAGCGGCCGTGAATGATGCCGACGCCGTAGAACGCGTCGCCGACGAAATATTTTTTGTCCACGCTCGGGCTGTCCCGGAACGTATTGCCATCGAGAAAAATGTCGCGGGCCACCGCGCGGCCGTCGCCGCCACCGAAGGCGAAGAAGCTCCACTTGTGCTTTCCGGACACGCGCGGGTCGTTGTCGTCGGTCGGCCCATTGGGCAGCGAGGCGCCGCGGATCATGCTCACGCCGAAATCGCTCGGGAGGTTGAAGCCGAGGCGCAGCGTGAAGCCGGCGTTCGCGTAGGTCTGGATGTTTCCGAGGGAAAATCCGGCGTGCGGGATCAGGTCGACGCCCACGAAATTATTCAGGCTGCGCGCGTATTGGCGCCACTTGCGTTCATAGACGACGTTCAGGCCGAACTCGTTTTGCAGCTGGTAACCCCAGCCCTTCGGGTCCTCGTCGTTGATCCACTGGTGAATCGCCCGCTGGAATTCATCCGCCTGCGATGCGCGGCCGACCATGCCGGCCTGGATCGAGAGCGAGTCCATGATCTTCTCGGTTTTGCTGATGAAGGTGAGCTCGAGGTAACTCCAACCCGCGTACGGCCGGTCGGTGGGGTCTGGCGGCACGCGGCTGATGTCCTGCGGCGTGAACATAAACTGGCCGAACGCGAAACCGAAATTCTTCTGCGTGTCGGGATCGTTCACGAACGGCAGCTTCTCGATGAAGCTCTGCCGCCAGCCGGTCTGGCCCCAGTCGCTGAGATCGCCCGACAGCCACGAGAACTTGAACCCGTTGGTGTAGTGGCGGTCCTGGCCGCCGAAATAATCGTTCTCGAAGTAGAGCGTGAACACACCGGCCGAGCGGGCCTTGACCGTCGGCACGATCGGATCCTGCGGCGCCGGTTCAGCCGTCTGGGCTCGCGCCGGCAGGGCGGTGAGCAGCAGGCCGGCGGCCAGCGACAATGCGACGAAGGGTTGGGTGATGTGCGTGTTCATCACCATGCTGGTAGTCTAAACGTGGCGCATGGTTCCGGGTGAAAAATCTCCCGGTCGAGGAACCTTTTTTCACCCGCATTGTAGCGGGCGATCCGGCCGGATTACTCCGGCTTCGCGCCGTCCTTGATCCACGCGGCGATCACCGCGCGCTCCTGCTCGGTCATGTTCGTCGCATTGCCGAGCGGCATGATGCGGGTGACGATCACCTGCTGGTAGACGCGCTGGGAGTTCGCGAGAATATCGGCCGGCGTGTGCAGCAGCACGCCCGCGGGTGGCGCGGCGATGCCGGGGAAAGTCGGGGCGGGGGAGTGGCAGGCGACGCAGCGCTCGCCGATGATGCCGCGGACGCGATTGAAGTTCACCACGCCCTCGACCGGCGGCAGCGGCACGACGCGCGGCGCGGTCCACCACGCGACGATTCCGAGCAGCACGGCGCCGAGGGCCGGATACTGCCACGCGTAGACGCCCTTGTGCTTGCGGTTGAAGAAATGCCGGATGCTGACGCCGGCGGCCGCCATGAGCATGAGCACCGCCCAGTTGTACGGATGCGAGTAGGTCGCGCCGTAGTGGTTGCTCAGCATGATGAAGATCACCGGCAGCGTGAAGTAGTTGTTGTGCACGCTGCGTTGCTTCGCGCGCTTGCCGTCCTCGGGGTTCGGCGCCTGGCCGGCCTTCATCGCCTTCACCATCCGGCGCTGGCCGGGAATGATGACCATGGCGACGTTGCCCGCCATGATCGTGCCGATTGCCGCGCCGACGTGGATGAACGCCGCGCGGCCGCCGAGCGTGTGGGCCAGTGCGTATGCGAGTTCCGCGATCAGGCCGAACACGACGAGGCCGAGCAGGCCGTCTCGTTTGCCGAGCGGGGATTTGCAGAGGAGATCATAGACGATCCACGAGCCGAGCATGCTGCCTGCTCCGATGCCGATGGCCTGCAGCGGCGTGAGCGCGCGGACGTTGGCGTCCACCATCATCGCGCCGGCCCGCAACCAGTAGACAAGGATCAGCAGCGCGGTGCCGGAGAGCCAGGTCGTGTAGGCCTCCCATTTGAACCAATGCAGTTTCTCGGGTAGCGCGGCGGGGGCGACGGTGTACTTCTGTGGATTGTAGAAACCGCCGCCGTGCACGGCCCAGAGTTCGCCACCGACGCCTTTCTTCTTGGCGTCGGAGCCCTCGGGCGGCGGCTCGATGGTGTTGTCGAGCCAGATGAAATAGAACGACGAGCCGATCCAGGCGATGCCGGCGATGACGTGCAGCCAGCGCACGAGCAGGCCGAGGAAATCGATCAGGTAGGCTTCCATGGTGATCAGCTAGCGCAGAAGGATTGAACCACGAATGGACACGAATGAACGCGAATGAAATCAAGCTCCCGGCTTCCGTCATCCTGAGCCGGGCGAAGGATCCAAGCGTTGCCGATGGTACGTTCGTATCCCCCAAAGCTATGGGGCAATTCGTGTGAATTCGTGTCCATTCGTGGTTGTTCGATCAGTAACGCACCTTGTCCTGCTTGCCTGCCCAGCTCTTGAACGTGGCGAGGCCTTCCGCGCGAAGGAGTGACTGGATTTTGATCGCGCGCTTTTCCAGCGGCAGCGGGATCTGCTGATAGATGAAGTCGTCGTCGAAGCCGATGTCCGCGGCATCCTGCCGGGTGTTCGCGAAATAGACCTGCGGGATGCGCGCCCAGTAGATCGCCGACAAGCACATCGGGCACGGCTCGCAGCTGGTGTAGAGCTCGCAGTCGGTGAGCTGGAACGTCTTGAGCCCGGCGCAGGCGTCGCGGATGGCGACCATCTCGGCGTGGGCCGTCGGGTCGTTGGTCGACGTCACGCGATTGTTGCCGCGGCCGACGATTTCGCCCTGCCGGACAATCACGCAGCCGAAAGGTCCGCCTTGTCCGCCCTGCATGCCGTTTTCCGCGAGCTTGATGGCTTCGCGCATAAATTGGTCCTGGCTCATTGCCGGCGATCAAAGCAAAGATCACGCCAGTGGCGAGCCCGGGATGCCAATACCCCAAACCGGGAGTAACCACGGAATACACGGAACACACGGAAGGAAGGCACCGCGGTTCGGTTTTCTGTGTGTTCCGTGTATTCCGTGGTTAACCCGGATCGGTGGTTTTATCTGCTGACAGGCACACATCCGGCTTTAGCCTGAATCGCAACATGAGTTCCTTTCCCACGATCAGCGGCCTCGAGGTTCGGGGCCCGATGAACCCGGGCTATGCCGAGATCCTCACGCCCGAAGCCTGCGCCTTTCTCGCCGGCATTTTTGAAAAATTCGGTCCGCGCCGCCTCGAGCTGCTGGCCAAGCGCGTCGAGCGCCAGAAGGCCATCGACGCCGGCCAGCTGCCGGACTTCCTGCCCGAGACCGCGGCCATTCGCGGTGGCGACTGGAAGGTCGCGCCGATCCCGCCCGACTTGCTCGACCGCCGCACCGAGATCACCGGCCCGGTCGACCGCAAGATGGCGATCAACGCCCTGAACTCCGGCGCGCAGTGCTGGATGGCCGACTTCGAGGATGCCAATTCCCCGACGTGGGAGAACGTCATGGATGGCCAGATCAACATGCGCGACGCCGCCGTGCGCACCATCGCGTACACCTCGCCCGAGGGAAAGCAGTACGCGCTGAAGGAAAAAATCGCCGTCATCGTCGCCCGCCCGCGCGGCTGGCACATGGAGGAGAAGCATATCTTCTTCAAGGGCGCGCGGGTCTCCGCGTCGCTCTTCGACTGGGGCACCTATTTCTTCCACAATGCCAAGGCGCTCATCGCGCGCGGCTCCGGTCCGTATTTCTACCTCCCGAAGATGGAGAGCCATCTCGAGGCGCGGCTCTGGAACGACGTCTTCGTGCACGCGCAGGCGGCGCTCGGCATCCCGCGCGGCACGATCCGCGCCACCATGCTGATCGAGACGATCACCGGTGCCTTCGAAGCCGAGGAAATCCTCTACGAATTGCGCGAGCATGCCTCCGGCCTCAACGCCGGCCGCTGGGATTACATGTTCAGCATGGTGAAAAAGCTGCGCAACCGCCCGGGCTACATGTTCCCGGACCGTACGCTCATCACGATGGACGTGCCCTTCCTCAAGGCGTACGTCACGCACATCATCAACGTCTGCCATCGCCACGGCGCTTACGCGATGGGGGGCATGGCCGCGCAGATCCCGATCCGCAACGACGCGGCCGCCAACGCCGCCGCGCTGGCCAAGGTCCGCGCCGACAAAACCCGCGAGGTGAAAGCCGGCCACGACGGCACCTGGGTCGCGCACCCGGGGCTCGTTGCGACCGCGATCGAAGCGTTCGGCGAGCACATGAAGGGCACGAACCAGCTCACTGTGATCCACAATGTGAAGGTCACCGCCGCCGACCTGCTCGCGCCGCTGCACGGTCCGATCACCGAGAAGGGCCTGCGTTGGAATCTCCACGTCGGCGTGCGCTACCTCGAGGCGTGGCTGGGCGGTTCCGGGGCCGAGCCGATCCATCACCTGATGGAGGATCTCGCGACCGCGGAAATCTCCCGCTCGCAGCTCTGGCAATGGCTGAAGTTCGGCGCGAAGCTCGACGACGGCCGCCCGGTCACGGCGAAACTCTACGACGAACTGCTTCCGCTCGAGCTCGCCGCGATCAAGGCCGAGTACGGCGACGAGCGCTACAACTCCGGCCACTTCAAGGAGGCGACCGAGCTGTTCATGCGCATGTCGAAGAGCGCCGAGTTCGACGAATTCCTGTCGCTGCCGGCTTACGAACTCCTGTCCTAACGGAATTAACCACAGAGGCACAGAGACACAGAGATCGATCTCAAGGCCTTTCTCTGTGCCTCTGTGTCTCTGTGGTTAACCTGACTTAGAACTCAGATGTCATTCACGCTTTCTGCTCTCAATTCCATCGATCAACCAGCTTTCGTCGCGGCACTGGGACATCTGTTCGAGCATTCGCCTTGGGTGGCGGAGCTGACGTGGCCGCAGCGGCCGTTCGCCAGTGCGGAGTCATTGCACGCCGCGCTCTGCGCCACGATGCGGGCGGCGCCGCGCGAGCGGCAGCTGGCGCTGATCCGCGCGCACCCGGATCTGGCCGGCCGTCTTGCGCAGCAAAAGAAACTCACCGCCGAATCCACGCGCGAGCAGGCGAGTGCCGGGCTTGACCAGCTCATCGACAGCGAGCTGGAGGACTTCACGCGCCGCAACGATACCTACAAGGCGAAGTTCGGTTTTCCGTTCATCATCTGCGCACGGCTCAACGCGAAGGCCACCATCCTCACCGCGATGCAGACGCGGGTGGACAATTCCGCCGCCGCCGAGTTCGCCACCGCCCTCGGTGAAATCGAAAAGATCGCCTGGCTGCGCCTGCAGGATGCGCTGCAGAAATAACCACAGAACACACGGAGCACACAGAATAAAAGCCCTTCCTCCTTCCGTGTATTCTGTGTATTCCGTGGTTAAATAATCCGACTCTATGGCTGGAAAATTAAGCACTCACGTCCTGGACCTTACCAACGGCCGCCCTGCGATGGGCATGCGCATCGAGCTGTGGAATCTCGATGGCAAACCCACGCAGGTCAAAGCGGTGAACACCAATCTCGACGGCCGCACCGAGGAGCCGTTGCTCTCCGGTTCGGAAATGGCCGCCGGCACCTACGAGCTGGTTTTCTTCGTGAAGGACTACTTCGTCACGCACCACAAGGACTCGCCGTTCCTCGACCGCGTGCCGGTGCGCTTCGTTCTCGCGGATTCCAAGGCTTCCTATCACGTCCCCCTGCTCGTCACCCCGTGGGCTTACAACACCTATCGCGGGAGCTGAACGAACATGGCCAACGCCGCACAGGAACTCGTCCGCATGCTCGACGAGCTCGGCCGCGTCACGGACGAGCCGGGCCGGCTGACTCGTACTTTCCTTTCCCCTGCGATGGAGCGGGCGAATCTGCTGGTCGGCGACTGGATGAAGCAGGCCGGGCTCGTCGTGCGCGAGGACGACACCGGCAACATCGTCGGCCGGCTCGAGTCGCTGCAGCCCGGTGCCAAGACTCTGCTGCTGGGTTCGCACCTCGACACCGTGCGCAATGCCGGCCGCTTTGATGGCGCGCTGGGCGTTCTGTTGCCGATCGTCGCGCTCTCCGAGCTGAAACGGCGTGGGGTGGAATTGCCGTTTGCGGTCGAGATCATCGGATTTTCCGAGGAAGAGGCCGTGCGCTTCACCGGGGCTTACATCGGCAGCAAGGCCTTCACCGGCAAACTCGCTTCGGCCGATCTCAAGCTCACCGATGCGCGCAACCAGACTTTGCTGTCCGTCATCGAGGCGCATTCCGGCCGTCGTTTCGCGCTGCCGAAGCCGGCGCATCGCTCGCGCGATCTGCTGGGCTACATGGAAGTCCACATCGAGCAGGGACCGGTGCTCGAGGACCGGAAGCTCGCTGTCGGCACGGTGTCGGCGATCGCCAGCCAGACGCGCGGCCGCCTGACGTTCCGCGGCAAGGCAGGTCATGCGGGTACGACGCCCATGAACCTGCGTCAGGATTCCCTCGCCGGCGCGGCGGAGTTCATCCTGTTCGCCGAGATCCTGGCGCGCGGCCGGTCGCCGCTCGTGGCCACCGTTGGCACGATCAGCGTGCCGTCCGGCGCGGCCAATGTGATTCCCGGCCAGACGGTTCTGTCGCTCGACGTGCGCCATCCTGATGACGGCGTTTGCAAGAAGGCCGTGAAGCAACTCGTTGCCCAGGCACAGAAGATCGCCAAACGCCGCGGACTGAAGCTCGCCTGGGAGCCGACGATGCAGCACCACGCGACGCCTTGCTCGTCGCAGCTTACCGCCTTGCTCGGCGAGAGCGTGAACGCGGTGCAGGGCAGGAATCTCTCGCTCGTCAGCGGCGCCGGCCACGACGGCGTGGTCATGGCGGCGCTCACGCCCATCGCGATGTTGTTCGTGCGCTGCCGCGACGGGCTCAGCCATCATCCGGACGAATACGCCTCGCCCAAGGACCTCGCCGTCGCGTTGGACGTGACGGTGGATTTTCTCGAGCGGCTGGCGGAGGAAATTCGCTCGTGAAGAAGCGCGGCAAAAACGTCGTCGAAGCTCCGGAGCCGGAGCGGCTCGATCTTCTCGTGCGCGGCGGGCGCATCGTCACGCCGGATGGCATTTACGAAGGCGACCTCGGCGTGCGCGCAGGAAAAATCGCGCAGCTGGCGCCCGAGATCACCGACGACGCCAACGAAGTGCTCGAGGCGGAAGGTCGCTATATTTTCCCGGGCATCATCGACGCCCACGTGCATTTCAACGAACCCGGCCGCACCGAATGGGAAGGCATCGCCTCGGGTTCGCTCGCGCTCGCGGCGGGCGGTGGCACCTGCTTCTTCGACATGCCGCTCAATTCCGAGCCGCCGGTGCTCGACGCCGCGGGCCTGCGCATCAAGCGCGAGATCGCCGAGCGGCGGGCGTGCACGGATTTCGCGCTCTGGGGCGGACTCGTCCCGGGCAACCTCGACAAGCTTGCCGGTCTGCGTGACGCGGGTGCGATCGGCCTGAAGGCATTCATGTCGAACAGCGGCATCGAGAGTTTTCCGCGCGTGGATGCGAAGTCGCTTTACGAGGGCATGAAGCGCGCCGCCAAGCTCGGCCTGCTCGTGGCCGTGCACGCCGAGGATGATGCACTCGCGACGAAGTTCACCCAGAAACAGCTCAAGGCCGGCAAACACGACGCCAAGGCGTGGCTCGCTTCGCGTCCGGTCGAGGTGGAGCTCGCCGCGATCAAGCAGGCGACCGAATTCGCCGGCGAGACCGGTTGTGCGCTGCACGTGGTGCACGTCAGCAGCCCGGAAGGCCTGGCGTTGATCGAGGAGGCGCGCGCGCAGCGCGTCGACGTTACGGCCGAGACCTGCTCGCACTACCTGCTTCTGAACGACAAGGACGTCGCCAGGCTCGGCGCGCCCGCGAAGTGCGCCCCGCCGATCCGCGATGAGAAGAACCGCGAGGCGATGTGGCGTGAACTGCGCGCAGGCAATATCCACACGATCGGGTCCGATCACTCGCCCTCGCCGCCGGACATGAAGACGTCGAAGAACTTCTTCGAGATCTGGGGCGGCATCGGCGGCGTGCAGCATGGGTTTCAACTCCTGCTGAGCGAAATCGCCGCGACCGGTGACAAAGACCTTCCGTTGATGGCAGCGGTCCTGGCGCGCAACGTGGCGCGGCGCTTCCGGCTCGACAATCGGAAGGGCCTGCTGGCCGAGGGCTACGATGCGGACTTTTCCCTGATCGAGTTCGGCAAGCCGCGAAAGATCACGGCCGACGAGCTCTGGACGCGCCACCGCATCAGCCCGTATATCGGCCGGAAGAACCAGACCCGTGTGTCCCACACCTACGTGCGCGGCTGTCCGGTCTGGGCCGACGGCAGGGTTGCATCCGGTTCGCCCAAGGGGCAGTTTCTGCGCCCAAGCCCACTCTAACCATGCCCGACCTCTTTGGCCACACTCGCGCCCGCATCGCCGCCCGGCATGCGCTCATCACCCCGCAGAACCACGTGAACAGCTCGGTGCCCGGCATCGTCGGCGCCACGACCGTGATCCTGATCAACGAGGCCATGGGCGCGAAGTTTGCGCAGCTGCTTGTGACCTTCACCGCTGACGGCCGCGCCGGCCAGGAAGCCGGCGAACTGCAGACCTTCGGTTACGTGACGCAGGGCGGCGGTTCGATCGTCGTGGGCAAATCCAAGGCCAAGCTTTCGGTCGGCGGTTATTTCTACGCGCCGGCGGGCCAGTCCTGGAGCTTCACCGGCGTGAAGGCCGGCACGCAGCTCACTCTTTTCCAGAAGAAGTATTCGCCGCTGCCGGGCGTGCCCGCGCCGGCGCCGATCATTGGTGACGCCAACAAGGTCAAGGGCACGCCCTTCCTCGGCGACCCCGCGGCCAACCTGCAGGTGCTGCTGCCGGATGAACCGGCTTTCGACATGGCGGTGAATCTTTTCGCTTACCAGCCGGGCGGCCATCTGCCGTTCGTCGAGGTGCACGTGATGGAGCACGGCCTCGTCATGCTCGATGGCGCGGGCGTTTACCGCCTCGAAGACTCCTGGTATCCGGTGCAGGCGGGCGATGTGATCTGGATGGCACCGTATTGTGCGCAGTGGTTTGTCGCGATGGGCAAGACCCCGGCGAGCTACCTTTACTACAAGGATGTCAACCGGGCCGCGCTCTGAGCCGCCGGCGGCGGGATCTGTTCGCTGGCTCGAGCATGGCCGCACGGCCCTCGGGCTGGCCATCATCACGGCTTGCTTTCTCGCGGGTGACTGGCTGAAGCAGCGCCTCGGTTTGATCCTGCCGGGCAGCGTCCTCGGACTTTTTGTTTTGCTGGCGTTGTTGCTGTCGGGCGTCGTGCGCATCGCCTGGGTCGAGTCGGCCAGCCGGCTGCTGATCTTCATCCTGCCGGTGTGTTTCATTTCGCTCTATGTGCTGGCAGGCGCGAACCGCCAGCTCTGGCGCGAGTGGGGCGTGCTCATCGCCGGCACGCTGATCGTCACCATGGTGCTGCTCTGGATTTTCGCCGGCACGCTGGCGCAATGGCTCCTGCGCCGCGGCCAGCCGGAGGGCGCCGCATGAACTTTGTCATTTGGAGCAGCGCGACCATCGCCACCTACGTGGCGGCGCGCTGGCTTTTCCTGAAAACGAAGGTGCAGTTCCTGCATCCGGTGCTGGTGACCACGCTGCTGCTCATGCTGGTCGTGGAGCTGACCGGACGCGATTACGCTGGTTATGGTGAGGGTACGGGCTGGCTGGGATGGATCCTGGGCCCGGGCGTGGTGGCCATGGCGGTGCCGGTGTACAAGCTGCGCGCCCTGATCTGGCAGCGCGCGGGCGTGCTCGTGGCGGTGGTCGTTTCCACGCTTTGCTTCAGTCTTCTCTCGACGGGGATTGTCCTGTGGCTGGCCGGGGCGGGAAAAGACCTGATCCAGTCGCTCAGCCTGAAAAACATCACAGCGGCGGTGGCGATGGGGATCGCGCGTGAGGTGCACGCGCTGCCCACGCTGGCGGGAGTGGGCGCGATGTTCGCGGCCGTGCTGGGGGCTGCGATTGGCCCCTGGGTCTTGCAACGCGCGAAGGTGCATGATCCCCGGGCGGTCGGTCTGGCGATGGGTTGCGGGTCTCATGCCGTCGGCACGGCCCGTGCCTTTGAACTGGGCGAGGAGCAGGGGACTTTTGCCTCGGTCGGCCTTTCCTTGAACACCCTGGTAGCTGCAGTCGTCTGTCCGCCGCTGTTCCTGTGGATTTTTTCCTGAACTTGCGGCCTGCCGCCACAAGGTTGCACGTTAGGCCGAAGTCCTGCTACGTATAAGTCCTTCCAGGATGCCAACGATCCCTCCGACCGCCGCTCCGGCCAGCCTCGACGTCGTCGTCAACGGGCGCGCCTTCTCCCTCGCAGGGGTGGCGCCCACGACCACGCTGCTCTCGTGGCTGCGCGCCAACGGCCTGACCGGCTCGAAGGAAGGCTGCGCCGAGGGCGATTGCGGTGCCTGCTCGATGGCGCTGGTGGATCGCGATGCCAGCGGCAAGGCCACCTACCGTACTTTCAACAGCTGCATCGCGCTGGTCCCGATGTTCGCGGGGCGCGAAATCGTCACCGTCGAAGGTCTGGCCAAATGCGGGGCCGACGGCCGGCAGCTGCACCCGGTGCAGCAGGCGATGGTCGATCATTACGGCTCCCAGTGCGGTTACTGCACGCCCGGTTTTGTGGTTTCGATGTTTGAGGCCTACTACCGCGATCAATGTCAGAAGCCGTGGCAGATTAGCGATCAGCTCGGCGGCAATCTCTGCCGCTGCACGGGGTACCGGCCGATTCGCGATGCGGCGGTGGCGGCGCTCGCGGCGCGTCATGTAGGGCCTGCGCTCGCCGCCGGGCCAGGCCTGCCGGCGAGCGGCAGTCCTACAGTCGATCTTTTTGCCGAACGTCTCAACTCTCCGTGCGCCGCGCCGGGCGAACTCGATTACGCGGCGGCTTCCGCGAAGTTCCTGCGGCCGACCTCGCTCACCGGGTTGTTTGCGGCGCTCGCGGCCAATCCAGGCGCCCAGCTCGTGGCCGGCGCGACCGAGATCGGCGTGGAGCTGAACAAGAAGTTCAAACCGTTCCCGCTGCTGGTCTCGACCGAGGGCGTACCGGAGCTGACGCGCATCACCAAGACCGACGCCGCGTGGCACATCGGCGCGGCGGCCACGCTGACGAATGTCGAGGACGCCGTGGCGGGTGAATATCCCTCGCTCGCAAAGATGCTGCGCGTTTTCGCCTCCCGCCAGATTCGCAACCGCGCCACGTTGGGCGGCAATCTCGTGACGGCGTCGCCGATCGGCGACAGTGCCCCGGTGCTGTTGAGCCTCGATGCGAGCGTCGTGGTCGCGAGCACGACGGGTAAACACACCATGCCACTGGCCGACTTCTTTGTCGCCTACCGCAAGACCGTCCTGAAACCGGGCGAAATCATGCGCGAGGTGATCCTGCCGCGCGGCGGCCCGGGCGTCGGGCTCACGCGGCGCGTGGAGTTCTTCAAGGTTTCCAAGCGGCGCGAGCTCGACATCAGCATCGTGGCCGCGGCCTTCCGCGTGGACCTCGACGCCGCCGGCATCGTGCGCGTTGCGCGACTGGGCTTTGGCGGCGTGGCGGCGATGCCGTCGCGCGCGCTGGCCGTCGAGGCGGCGCTGGTAGGGAAGAAGCTCGCGGATCCCGCGGCGGCAGCGCTGCTGCTCGATGCCTTCAAGCCGATCGCCGACGCGCGCAGCGGCGCCGAGTACCGGCGCGGGCTGATCGCCAGCCTCTGGGAGAAGTTCGTCGCGGGTGAGCAAAGCCTGGCGCAGGACGCCGATCTCAATTTCGACCACGACCACAAGTGGGGTGGCGAAGACGCCTCCCGCACGCTCACGCACGAGAGCGCGGTCGGCCATGTGACCGGCCGCGCGCTTTACGTCGACGACACGGCGCAGCGCCGCAAGATGCTGGATGCGTGGCCGGTGTGCGCCCCGTATGCCCACGCGAAAATCCTGCGCCGCGACGCGACCAAGGCGCGGCAGGCGCCGGGCATTCATGCCGTGCTGCTGGCCGAGGACATTCCCGGCGAGAACAACACCGGCCCGGTGCGGCACGACGAGCCCTTGCTCGCGACCGACTTGGTCCAGTTTCACGGCCAGCTCGTAGCGATGGTGATCGGCGAATCGCTCGAAGCCTGCCGCGCCGCGGCGGCGCTGGTGGAAGTGACCTACGAGCCGCTCCCTGCGATTGTCGGTCTGCCTGCGGCCATCGCCCAAAACAGCTACCACACCGACAACCACACGCTGAAGCGCGGCGATGCGGCCGCGGCACTGGCCGCCGCTCCGCTGAAGTTCGACGGTGAGTTCGAGTTCGGCGGGCAGGAGCATTTCTATCTCGAGACGCACGCGGCCTGGGCTGAGGCGGAGGAGGACGGCACCGTCATGGTTAATTCCTCCACGCAGCATCCGTCGGAGATCCAGGCGATCGTCGCCGAGGTGCTCCATGTGGCCCGCCACAAGGTCGTCGTCCAAGCCCCGCGCATGGGCGGCGGCTTCGGCGGCAAGGAGACGCAGGGCAACGCGTTCGCGGCGCTGATGGCGCTGGCGTCGCTCAAGACGCACCGGCCGGTGCGCATCCAGCTCGACCGCGACCTCGACATGAAGCTGACGGGCAAGCGGCACCCGTTCCACGCGAAGTTCACCATCGGTCACGACCGGGACGGGCTGCTGCTGGGGGCGCAGGTGCAGCTGGTTTCGGACGGTGGCTGGTCGCTCGATTTGTCGACGGCGATCTGTGATCGCGCGCTGTTCCACCTTGATAACGCGTACTACATCCCGGCGGTGGATTTCAACGGACGCGTCGGCAAGACGAACGTCACCTCGCACACGGCCTTCCGCGGCTTCGGCGGTCCGCAGGGCATCATGGTCATAGAGGAAATCATGGACCGCGTCGCCCGCCGACTCGGGCTCGCCCCGGAAGTCGTGCGCCAGCGCAACCTCTATCGCGGCACGGGCGCGACCAACCAGACGCACTACTTCGAAGACCTGGGCGACAATCGCATCCAGGATATCTGGGCGCAGCTGCTGGAGAAATCGAAGTTCGCCGAGCGCCGCGCCGAGGTGAATGCCTGGAACCAGGCGCATCCGCACATGAAGCGCGGGCTGGCAATCACGCCGGTGAAGTTCGGCATTTCCTTCACGCTGACCCACTACAACCAGGCCGGCGCGTACGTCGTGATTTATTCCGATGGTTCGGTGCAGGTGAACCATGGCGGCACCGAGATGGGTCAGGGCCTGCATACGAAGATCCAAGGCATCGCGATGCGCGAACTGGGCCTGTCGTCTGCCAGCATTCGCATGATGACGACCGCGACCGACAAGGTGCCGAACACCTCGGCGACGGCGGCTTCGAGCGGCGCCGACCTGAACGGCGCGGCGGTGGCGGCGGCGTGTGTCACGCTGCGCGGACGGCTGGCCACGGTCGCGGCCCCACTGCTCAAGGTCCCGGTCGAGAAGGTCGAGTTCGTGCACGGCCACGCCGTCGAACGCGGCAACGATGCGAACAAGATTCCCTTCGCGAAGATCTGCAGCCACGCCTACGCGGCACAGGTGAGCCTGTCCGCGGCCGGCTTCTACAAGACGCCCGGCATCCAGTGGGACTGGAGCACGGCGTCGGGCCGGCCCTTCCATTACTTTGCCTGCGGCGCGGCGGTGGCGGAGGTCGAGGTCGATGGCTTCTCCGGCATGCATCGCGTGCGCCGGGTGGACATCGTCCATGATGTCGGCGACTCGCTTAACCCGAGCATCGACCGCGGCCAGATCGAAGGCGGTTTCGTGCAGGGCATGGGCTGGCTCACGCGCGAAGAGCTGAAGTGGAGCGCGGACGGCAAGCTGCTGACGCACAGCGCCAGCACCTACCAGATTCCCGCGTTCAGCGACGCGCCGATCGAGTTCAATGTCACGTTGCTGCCGAAAGCGGCCCAGCCGAACGTCGTCCACGGCAGCAAGGCCGTCGGCGAGCCGCCACTGATGCTGGCGTTCAGCGTCCGCGAGGCGATTCGTGACGCGGTGAGCGCCTACGGCAAGCCCGGCGGTGAAGTGCGCCTGGCGTCACCGGCGACCGGCGAGGCGATCTTCGCGGCGATCCGGGCGCGCGCGAAATCATGAAACGAGTTGCGCTGGTTTCATTCCTAATCCTGTTGGCGGCAGTGATCGGGCACGCTGAGGATGATGCGCGGATGGCGGAATGGAAAAGGGAAACAACGGAGAGGCAGGCGAAGCTGGCCAAGGATTTTACGGCGCTCGTGGAAGGTGTGGATCGATTGGAGATATTCATTCTGGATCCGTCTTCCGGCTGGGATGACGAAAAAAAGCGCGCTCAGGAAGCGTCCTCCCGCCTCATGCGCTGGAAAATTAAGGAGCGGGTAAGCGTGACCGATGTTCGCGAAATCGCGCGATTGTTCTCTGGCATCCGCCGCAGCATCGAGACTGGTGGTCCGATTGCGGCGTGCTTTGAGCCGCGCCATGGGGTTCGCTTCACCAAGGCCGGGCAGGTGGTGGAGATGGCCCTGTGCTTCGAATGTGCCGGCATGGAGGTCCAAGGGAGCCCGGGTTTTGACGGCGCGCCGATCAGTCCTGCGGCGGAGGTGGACTTTTACCGGGTATTTCGAGCGCACGGCCTGGTCCGGCCGGCAAAGCTGAAGGGGAAAAGCGACGGTGAAATTGCCAAGTTGCTGGTCGGCGAATGGACCAACAAGGGGAAATCCAACGAGCACGGCATAGTCCAGATTTGGAAATCCCACCGCGTCTTTGCTGCGGATGGCAGTTATGTCTGCGAAGGTGAGACAGTCATAAAATTCAAGAGCAGCGATTCCGACCAGCCCTTCGCCGATCGGGAAGAGGGAAAATGGAGAATTGAGGACGGGATACTGCTGACGATGGCCAAAGAGGGCTCCGAGAATTTCCCGGAGATGACAGTGATTGAATATGCGAGCCCCGTGCTGGAAGCCGGACCGAACCGGATAGTCCTGGGTTCCACTTCGCTCAAGCGGTCCGACTGGAAATCCATGCTGCGTCGAAAGTGACGCGTTTCGAGGCCGGCCTTACTCCTTCACCGGCGTCGCCTCGACGTCGATGACATCGCCGCCCGCGTGCGGCGAACGAGGCGGGGTGCTCTGGGCGGTGCGATTGAAACGGACGTTGAACGTCGCCGGGCCGGGGCGGCGGCCGAAGAGCCGGCCGACCAAACCCAGCAACATCACGGCCATTGCCACGAGGAAGCCGAAGGCGAGGATGACGAGCGAGAGCAGGATGCGAACGAGGCGTATGGGGAGAAGACTCCGCAGCGGAGGAAAAGTTGCAAGGGAAGGGCCGAAGGAATTTCCCATTCCGTTTCCATGCTTCCTGTAGCAGCGATCGTCAGATCGCTGGCGCCAGCCGTCTGACGACGGCTGCTACTTTCGGCTCATTTCCTCCAGGCGGTCTCTTTCAGTCAGCAGCTGCGCGGCGATGCTGAGCGCGATTTCGCGCGGGTCGTTGCTGCCGAAGGGCAGGCCGACGGGGCAATGGAACTCCTTGGCGCGCTTGGCCGGCAGCCCGCCGGCGATCATTTCCTTTTGGAGGATCTTGGCCTTGGCGTTGCTGCCGATGACGCCGACAAAGGGGAAATTCCGCTCGGCCAGCGCGCGTTGCAGCACGGGACGATCCGAGGCGTGGCCCTTGGTCAGGCAGAGCAGGAAAGCGTGGTCGGGGATCGACGGCACGAGCTTGGCCGGTTCGGCGGACTCGATGTAGCGGGCGTTGCGGGCACGCGGCAGCTTGTCGAGCCACTCGCGGCGCGAATCGACGACGGTGAGCTGGCAGTCGAGCGGGGCGAGCACGGGGACGAGGGCCTGGACCACGTGTCCCGCGCCGAAGAGCCAGATCGGCCATGCGGCACCCACGCCGCCGGCGACGTGCGGTTCGAAATAGAGCTTTACCGAGCCACCACAGGTCATGCCGACGTCGCCCTTCAAGGCCCAGTTGACGAAGCGTGATTGGGATTCGCCCTTTTCGAGCAGGCTGGCGGCGAGTTCGAGCGCTTTGGCCTCCACCTTGCCACCGCCGACGGTGCCGGTGTGCAAGCCGGCCGCGGTCACGAGCATCTTGGCCCCCGCGTCCTGTGGCGTGCTGCCGAGTGCGTCGGCGAGCACCACGAGCACGAAAGCCGTGCCCTCGCGTTCGAGGGCGACCAGTTGCTCGTAGAAGGGGACGGATTCCATGGAGAAGCGAGGCGGCGCAAGAGCATGTTCGGGGCCACAGGCCTCAGCGCAAGCGCTAGGTGGACGTGGTTTCCAGTCCATGCCTGTCGCCGATATGGAAATCGGCGACCACCTGCTCACTCTTGGTGCGAGGTGCGCCGGCGTTCCTGCCAGCGTTCGCGTCCGACGAAGATGGGTAGCGAATCGTTCACCGGTTCGTCCTTCACGAGGAGAAAGTAGCGCGAGAACAACTCATCCGCCGTGCCCCAGGCAAAGCCGTAGGGCGGGCCTTCCGTGACCATCGGCTTGTTGTAGTAATAGTAGCCGAGCAGCAGGCCGCGGTACTTGAGCAGCTGGGCCATGCGATCGCGGTAGGCCTGGCGCATGTCGGGCGGGATCGAGCAGATGAAGGAACGCTCGTAGACCACGTCGAACGCTGCGCTGGGGAAATCGAATTGAAAGAAGTCGGCTTGCAGCACGCGCGAGGCAAGGGCGGGGCCGACCATGCGGCGGGCGCGCTCGACGGCGAATGGGGCGAAATCGATGGCCGTCACATCGTAGCCCGCCTCGGCGAAGGCCTTGATCTCGTAACCCGAACCGCAGCCGGGGATCAGCACCTTGGCGCCCTTGCCCTTCTTCTTGAGAAAAAGCTTCAGGTCCGCCGGCACTCCGCCGAAATCCCAAGGCGTGTCGTCCTTCAGGTAGCGCGCGTTCCAATACTCCGGCTGACTCGGGGTGGACATTCGGCGGCGACTACGGGAGAAATTTTAACACGTGTAAACCCGATAGCTCAGGGCTCGGGGAAATCACAATTTTTGACACACGCATTACGGAAAGCACGACTCGTATTGCACATAGCTTTCGCGAGTGCGCAAGACGGGAGCGACGAAATTATTTTCCGGACGCTTCGGCGGCGAGGCCGAGCTTCAGCAAATGCTCGATGCGCGCCGCGTCGTAGACGCAGCCGGCCCAGCTGCCGCCGCTCGCGTTTTGGAGCGCAGACCAAAGGCGGGTGTCGGTCGGGACGTGCGGATTTGGCTGCAGATTGGGATGGAGCGGGCGTGCGGCGAGTTCGGTCGTGGGGACGGAGACCGCATCCACCGAGCCCTCGAGCTTGCGGGTGTCGATGCGGATGCGGATGACATCGCCGTCGCGCAGCTTGCCAATCGGGCCGCCGGCCCAGGCCTCGGGGCTGATGTGGCCGATGCACGCGCCCGTGGAGACGCCGGAGAAGCGTCCGTCGGTGATCAGCGCGATCCGCTGGCCATCCTTCACGTGCTTGAGGGCGGAAGTGACTTGATAGGTTTCGGGCATGCCGCAACCGGGACCGATTCCCGCCAGCACCATGACATCGCCGGGCTTCACAGTGCCGGCCTTGATCGCAGCAATGGCCTGGTTCTCGCTCGTGAACACGCGCGCCGGGCCCTCGTGCAGGAAAACGCCGTCCGGACCGATGACCTGCGGAGAAATGGCGGTGCTCTTCACCAGTGCGCCATCCGGGGCGAGTCCGCCGCGGAGGAAGGTGACGGTGCTGGTGAGGCCGCGCTCCTTGGCCCGGGCGGCGGACATGATGACGTTGTCCGGGTCGATGCCGTCGAGCGCCTTGAGCTTCTCGCGCAGGCGGGTGCGGCGTTCGCTCGTTTCCCACCACGCGAGATTTTCGCCAAGGGTTTTGCCGGTGACGGTGCGGGCGTCGAGCTTGAGCAGGCCGAGATCGCGCAGGTGCAGCATCGCCTCGGGCACGCCGCCCGCGAGGTACACTTGTACGGTGGCGTAATGCTGCGGGCCGTTGGGCAAGGAGTCGACGATGCGCGGCACGGCGCGGTTGATGCGTGCCCAGTCATCCACGGTCGGCTGGCGCAGGCCGGCAGCGTGCGCGATGGCGGGGACGTGCAGTGTGAGATTGGTCGAGCCACCGAACGCCGCATGCAGAACCATCGCGTTGTGGATGGAGTCGTCGGTGAGGATGTCGCGATTGGTGAGACCGGCGGCCTCGAGCGCCATCAGCGCGCGGGCGGAACGGCGGGCGACATCGCGCCAGATTTCCGAGCCCGAGGGGGCGAGGGCGGAATGCGGCAGGCCGAGCCCGAGCGCTTCGGCTACGACCTGACTGGTCGCGGCCGTGCCCATGAACTGACAGCCGCCACCCGGTGAGCCGCACGCTTTGCAGCCCATCTCGGCGGCGTGCTCGAGTGAAATTTCATCGCGGGCGAAACGGGTGGCGAGCGTCTGCACCTTGCCGGTGTCCTCGGCTTCCTCGGCGAGCAGCGTGACGCCGCCCGGGACGAGGATCGTCGGTAGGTCCGTCGTGCCGGCGAGTGCCATGAGCATCGCGGGCAATCCCTTGTCGCAGGTTGCCACGCCCAGCACGCCGCGGCGCGTCGGCAGCGAACGGATCAGGCGGCGCAGCACGATCGCGGCGTCGTTGCGGTAGGGCAGGCTGTCGAGCATGCCGTTCGTGCCGTTGGTGCGGCCGTCGCAGGGGTCGCTGACGTAGCCGGCGAACGGGATGGCTTTGGCGGCTTGGAATACGTTCGCGGCTTCCTCCATCAGCAGGCCGACTTCCCAGTGGCCGGTGTGGTAGCCGAGCGCGATGGGCGACCCGTCGGGTGCGCGGATGCCACCCTGGGTGCTGAGGATGAGGTATTGTTTGCCGAGCATCGCGGCGGGCGACCAGCCCATGCCGGCGTTCTGCGTCCAGCCGAAGAGCTCGCCGCTCGACATGCGCCGCAGCCGGTCGGCATCGAGCGGCAGGCTGCCCGACGGCCCGGGGCCGGTGGTGCGCAGCGTGTAGATCGCGTCGTTGCCGGAGTCGAAGATGGGGTCGCGGCTCATGGGAGAATAGCGTTCAGCATACACACTTCGTCATTCTGAGCGAAGCGAAGAATCCACTCCGGCGAGTGATGCCAGCGATGTCTGCGTGGATCCTTCGCTGCGCTCAGGATGACGTTGCGGTGAGTTTGGGCTGGTTCGGTCAGGCCACCGTGTTCACCAGCGTGCCGATCGGCTCGATGGTGATGCGGATTTCGTCGCCGGATTTCAGCGAGAATTCGTCCGGCGGCACCGTGCCGGTGCCGGTGAAGAGGAACGTGCCCTGTGGGAAGGAATTGTCGCGGAAAAGATATTCCGCGAGATCGGTGAACGTGCGCTTGATCTGGCTGAGCGTCGCCGCGCCGCCGAATACCTCGGCGCCGCCGCGGCGGATCGAGATGGCGATGGCGGTCGTCGGGGGCAGCGGGTCGTTGGTCAGCAGCAGGCATGGCCCGATGGCGGTGGACAGGTCGTACACCTTGGCCTGCGGGAGATAGAGCGGATTCTCGCCCTCGATGTCGCGCGAGCTCATGTCGTTGCCGACCGTGTAGCCGAAGATCTTCCCCTGCGGATTGAGCAGCAGCACGAGTTCGGGCTCCGGGACGTTCCACTTGGAGTCCTTGCGGATGCGGACGGACTTGCCAGGCGCGGCGACGCGATGCGGGGTGCCCTTGAAGAAGATTTCCGGACGGTCGGCGTTGTAGACCTTGTCGTAGAAAGTGCCGCCGCCGGCATCCTTGGATTCTTCCATGCGCGCGGTGCGGCTGCGCAGGTAGGTGACGCCCGCGGCCCACACCTCTTGCGTGCCGATGGGGGCACCGAGTTGCGTCGGGAGCGTCGCGGCCTGGCCGGATTCCCATGCTTTAAGGGCGAGCGCGACCGGATCGGCGGCGCTGAACACGGCATCGATCGTCAGCGGTTGGGTCGGACGGCGGACGCTGCCGGAATGATCGAGGAGCAGGCCTTGGGAATCGGAGAAGAGGCGGATCATGGGGATGAAGTACCAACGCCCAATGGGGCGCTTTTGTCGAGACAGGCGTCCGGTGTCCCGGCGCAATCTTGCACTAATTGTGGACGGTTTAAGTCACCGTTGGGCGACTCAGTCCAACGGGGTCAGGCTGACCTGGCGCAGCTCGAAGGGCGTGCCTTCGAACTGGAAGCCGACGGTGCCCGCGTGCAAGGAGCAGCCGGTGATCTTGTTTTGCGCGACGCCGTTGATGACGACTTCGATGGTGTCGCCGCGGCAAGTGATGTCGCAACTGTTCCATTCGCCGGCAGGCTTTTCGCTGTCCGGGGCGGTGTGAGCCTTGATCAGAGTCGCGGCACCCGGCGCGCTGGTGAGCGGTTCGGCGAACGTGGCGCCCGCCATCGGGAGCAGGTCACCGACCGCCTGGTTCTTCAGCTGGATCTGGTAGCACAGCGGCCAGACGCGATCCTTGGGTCCGGAGCTGATGTGCACGAGCACGCCACCGTTGCCGGCCTTGCCCGGCCAGCGCCACTCGGCATGCAGGCGGAAATTGGAGTACGTGGCCGTGGTCGCGATGTAGCCCGACGGTTTGCCCGCTGCGGCGATGACGCCGTCAGGTTGGAGTGTGCAGACGGAGGCGATCGGCGTGGCGGGAGTGCCGATGTATTCCCAGCCGGCGAGATCATGACCGTTGAGCAACGGTGCAGCTTGGGCGGTCGCGAGCAGCAGGGTGACGGACAAGAACGCGGGGGTAAGAAAGCGCATGGCCAACAGCTAGCCGGATTTCTGCGGACGGGGAGAATAAACTCAGCCCAACCAGGAGCTCAGAGCTCGAGGTGCGCGCTCAATTCGTCGCGCAGCAGTTCGACCAGCGCCGGATCCATGAAGGTGTAATCGTCCGGGATGCGCAGCGTGATCAGCTTTTTGCCGGCCAGCTCTTCGGGAAATTTTTCCCGCAACCGGTCGGCGTGCTTGCGCTCCATGCAGAAGATCAGGTCGGCCCAGCCGAGGTGGCAGTCGGTGACTTTGATGCGCGCGCCGTTCTCCGTGCCCGCGCTGCGCGCGTCGTAGCGCGGATGATTCTTGAACAACGCCTCCGCCGTCGGGCTGCGCCACTGGTTGCGCGAGCAGATAAAGAGCAGTTTGGTCTTCAACGGCTCGCCAGGCGGATCGGTTCGGGCCGGCCCAGAAAGTGGGGCTGCCGGTGCCAGACATAGAGATCGAGCATGGTCACCGAGCGGGCAAGCACCTCGCGGCACACCGTCGTGAAGGAATTGGCGAAACCTGCGCCGGACGCGCAATAGCCCCAGGCGTCGAGGTGATTGGCACGGGCGATTTCGAGCGCCCGCGCGTTGTGGTAATGCTGCGAGATGATGATGCAGCGTTGCAGGCCGAACACCTGTTTGGCTCGCACGACGGAATCGAGGGTGCGGAAGCCGGCGAAGTCCGAGGTGATCGCCGCGTCGGGAACGCCGCGCTTGATCAGGGCGGCGCGCATCATCGCCGGCTCGTTGTAGTCCGCGTGGTGGTTGTCGCCGCTCACGAGCAGGTGTCTGACCTTGCCGGCGCGGTAGAGCGCGGCGGCGGCGTCCATTCGGCCTTCGAAGTGCAGGTTCGCGTTTCCGTTTCGGAGCTTGGCGCTGGCGCCCAGCACCAGCCCGACGTCGCAGGCTGGAACCTGATCCAGATCTGAATAGATGCGGGGACTGTTGGCCGCGACGACGTGGTAGTTGGCCACGCTCACGCCCAACAAAAAGAGCATGAGTGCCACGGCACTCATGCCCAGAAAACGCCGGCGGGTCAGGCGAAGGCGGTTGCGCACGGAGAAACTCAGATGAGCCCGAGCTTCATCTTTCCTTCCTCGGAGATCATGGACTGATTCCACGCGGGCTCCCAGGTGATGCGCACGTCGGCGGCGGCGACGCCGGGGACGAGGAGGATCTTGTTCTTGGCGTCCTCGGCGATGACCGGGCCCATGCCGCAGCCGGGGGCGGTGAGCGTCATGGCGACGTCGACCTTGTGGCCGGCGGCTTCGTCCTTGGAAATGTCCATCGTGTACACGAGGCCGAGGTCGACGATGTTGACCGGGATTTCCGGATCAAACACCTGGCGCAGCTGCGCCCAGACCGCTTCCGGATCCGGGGAACCGTCGGCGAGCGTGCCGCCCTTGACGGTGTGGTCCTTGACGGTCTCGCCGATGGCGTCGGCATCCTTGCCGTCGAGACGGTAGAGGCCGGTTTCGGTCTGCACGGTGTAGCTGCCGCCGAGGACCTGGTGGATGAAGACCTTCGCGCCGGCGAAGAGCGTGTGCTTGTCGCCGGACGGAATCTGCGACGCGTTGACGTCGCGGGAGAGGGTGCGTTCGCGGTTGTCGCTCATGAGTAGCTGTCAGCTTTCAGCGATCAGCTTTCAGCTTCGGGCAGTCGGCGGATTTGCTGACGGCTGAGAGCTGAGGGCTGACCGCTTGGGTTCATTTCTTAAATTTCTGGCGGATGACGGCGCTGATGGCGTCGTGGAGGGCTTCGCTTTCGATCTTGCCGAGGACTTCCTCGAAGAAACCGAAGACGAGCAGCTCCTGCGCCTGGGCGGGCGCGATGCCGCGGGCCTCGAGGTAGAATTCCTGCTCGGGGTCGATGCGGGCGCTGGTGGCGCCGTGCGTGCAGCGGACGTCGTTGGCTTGGATCTCGAGGCCGGGGAGCGAGTGCGCTTCGGCTTCGTCGGAGAGCATCAGGTTGCGGTTCGACTGGTAGGCGTCGGTCTTCTGCGCGTCCGGATCGACGACGATCAGGCCGGAGAAGATGGTCTTTGCGGTGTCGAGCAGCGCGTTCTTATAGAGCAGGTTCGAGCCGGTGTTCGGCGCCTGGTGGATCTGCAGCGTGCGCTGGTCGAATTCCTGCGCGCCCTGCGCGACGGTCAGCGCGAGCATCTCGGAGTGGGCGCCGGGCGCCTGGAGTTGCGAGAAGGACTCGTGGCGGGCCTGCTTCGCGCCGAGGTGGACGTTGAGCGAAACGACCTTCGCGTCGCGACGGGCGACGGTGGCGTTGAACTGGAACGAGAGCGTGTCACGGCTCCAGTCCTGCAGGGCGACGTAGGTGAGCTGCGCGCCGTGGCCGGAGTGGAGGTCGTTGCCGCCGCAGGCGAAACCGCCGGCGTTCGAGCTGAAGAAGTCGGCGACGGTCACCTTGGTGTTTTCCTCCGCCACGACGAGCGTATGCGGGAAGACGGCGGTACCGGTTCCGCTGGCTTGGTGATAAACCGCGAGCGGTTGCGCGACCTCGACGCCCTTGGCGACGTGGATGAACGCACCGTCCTCGAGGAAGGCCTCGTGCAGCGCGGCGAACTTGCCGGAGCCGAGCTTGGACGGCTGTGTGAGCAGGTGGGCCTTCACGAGCTCGCCATGCTTGAGCAGCGCGTTCTGCAGCGTGTCGAAGATGACGCCGGCGGGCGCGGCGCCGGTGCGGCCGGCGGCCTGGTTGTTGAGGAAGGAGAGGGAAGCGGCGCCGGTAAACGTCGGCGAGGCAAGCGCGCTGAGGTCAGCGCGCTCCACCTTGAAACCCTCGAGCGTGAGGGCGCCGAAGTTCGAGAAGCGCCAGCCTTCGTCGGTGCGCTTGGGCATCGGGGCGGCGGCGAAGCGCTCGTAGGCGGCGCGCTTGCGGTCGAGCCACCACGCGGGGAGGTGCTTCACGCGCTCGAGGTGAGCGGCGAAGGCTTCGCGGGTGAACGCGCCGGTGAGGGAGGAAGAGGAGAGAGTCGCGGACATGTTTTTATCGTTCTCGTAATCGTTCTCTTTCTCGTTCTCCCGGTTCGTTTCGCTCAATCCCGGAGGGGAACGAGAACGATTAAGAGAACGAGAACGATGGGATCAGCCGACGCTGCCCTCCATCTCGAGGTCGATGAGCCGCTTCAGTTCGACGGAGTATTCCATCGGAAACTGGCGGGCTAGGTCGTTGATGAAGCCGTTCACGGCGAGGCTCATGGCCTGCGCTTCGCTGAGGCCGCGCTGCTGCATGTAGAAGATCATGTCCTCGGAAACCTTGGACACGCTCGCCTCGTGCTGTGTGGCGTTCTTGTCGCCGCGCACGGTGATGGCGGGATAGGTGTCGGTGCGGCTGTTGGTGTTGATCAGCAGCGCGTCGCACTCGGTGTTGTTCTTGCAGCCCTTGAGATGCTTCGGGATGTGGACCTGGCCACGATAGGTGGCGCGGCCCTGGCCGACGGAGATGGACTTCGACACGACGAGCGACGTGGTATCGTCGGCCGCGTGGATCATCTTGGCGCCGGTGTCCTGGTGCTGGCCGTCGTTGGCCAGCGCGATGGAGATGACCTCGCCGCGGGCGCGTTTGCCCTTCAGGACGACGCCCGGGTACTTCATGGTAAGGCGGCTGCCGATGTTGCAGTCGATCCACTTCACCTCGGCGTCCTCGTGCGCGACGGCGCGCTTGGTGACCAGGTTGAACACGTTGTTCGCCCAGTTCTGGACGGTGATGTACTGGATCTTCGCGCCCTTGAGCGCGACGAGCTCGACCACGGCGCTGTGCAGCGTCGACGTGGTGAACTTCGGGGCGGTGCAGCCCTCCATGTACACGACCTCGGAACCCTCGTCGGCGATGATGAGCGTGCGTTCGAACTGCCCGAAGTTTTCCGCGTTGATGCGGAAGTAGGCCTGCAGCGGCTGCGCGACCTTCACGCCCGGGGGCACGTAGATGAACGAGCCGCCGGAGAACACCGCGCTGTTGAGGGCGGAGAACTTGTTGTCGCCGGTCGGGATGACCTTGCCGAAGAATTTCTTGAAGAGCTCCGGATGCTCGCGGAGGCCTTCGGTCGAGTTGACGAAGATCACGCCCTGCTTGGCGACGATGTCCTTGATGTTGGAGTAAGCGGCTTCGGAGTCGAACTGGGCCTCGACGCCGGCGAGGAACTTGCGCTCCTGCTCGGGAATGCCGAGACGCTCGAAGGTCTGCTTGATGTCGTCCGGCACCTCGTCCCACGTGCGCGACGGCTTCTGGCCCTGCGCGAGGTAATAGCGGATCTTGTCGAAATTGATGTTCTCAAGGTCCTTCGTCGCCCAGTGCGTCGGCATGGGTTTGGAGAGGAAGGTCTTCAGCGCGTTGAGGCGGAACTCGAGGAGCCATGGCGCCTCGTTCTTCACCTTGCTGATGTAGCGCACGGTGTCCTCGTTCAGGCCGGTGCCCGCGTCGTATTGGTAGTCGACGTTGTACTGGAAGTCGCCCTTGGACTGGTCGATGCCGATGGCCGGATTTTCGACCGGCGCGGACTCGATTTCACTCGGAGGTTTCATTGCAGGAATCTGAGATTTGAAATTTGAGATTTGAGATCACGGAGCGCGGTTGCGCTTAGACCGTGGCCGGCTCCTTGACCCAGTCGTAGCCCTTGGCCTCGAGTTCGAGGGCGAGTTCCTTGCCGCCGCTCTTCACGATGCGGCCGTCGTACATCACGTGGACGAAGTCCGGCACGATGTAGTTCAGGAGGCGCTGGTAGTGGGTGATGAGCATCACGCCGGGCATCTTGCCGGTGGTGCGGAGATTGTTGACGCCCTCGGAGACGATGCGGAGCGCATCGATGTCGAGGCCGGAGTCGGTTTCGTCCATCAGGGCGATGAGCGGCTCGAGCATGGCCATCTGCAGGATCTCGCAGCGCTTCTTTTCGCCGCCGGAGAAGCCCTCGTTGACCGAGCGGGAGGTGAACTTCCGGTCGATCTTCAGGAGGTCCATCTTCGAGTAGAGGCGCTTGTAGTAAGCGGTGGCATCGAGCTCCTCGCCCTCGGCCATGCGGGCCTGGACGGCGGCGCGGAGGAAGTTGGCGATGGAAACGCCCGGGATCTCGCTCGGGTACTGGAAGGCGAGGAAGAGGCCGGCGCGGGCGCGCTCATCGGGCTCCATCTCGAGCACGGACTGGCCGTCGAGTAGCACGTCGCCGCTCGTGATGGTGTAGTCCGGGTGGCCGGCGATCGCCTTGGCGAGCGTGCTCTTGCCGGTGCCGTTGGGCCCCATGATGGCGTGCACTTCGCCCTGCTTGATCGTCAGGGTGAAACCTTTGACGATGGGCTTGTCGCCGATGCTGATGTGGAGGTCTTTGATCTCGAGTTGGCTCATTTGCGTGGAAAGGAAAGCGGTAAGAGGAAAGTGGTAAGCGGGAGGCGTTAGTTGGCCGCGCGAGCTTTGCCGCGAAAGTTCAGCTCGACGCTGCTGGCATCGAAGCCGGCGGGGAGGATGGAGCGGAGACGGTCCATGAAATCGCCGGGCAGTTCGACGTCGTGCACCTTGCCGGTGCTCTCGTCATGAAAATGCGCGTGCTCGCGCAGGTTGGGGCAGTAGCGGGTCGGGGCGCGCTCGAGGTTGACCTGGCGCACGAGGCCGCAGGTGACGAGCGTCTCCAGGCAGTTGTAGACCGTCGCGAGCGAGATGCTCGGCATCATGCCTTTCACGCGGGCGAAGATTTCGTCCGCCGTCGGATGGTCGCGCTTTTCCAGGATGACTTTGAAAACAACCTCGCGTTGCGGGGTGGGGCGGACATCGCAGGCCTTCAGCTTTTCGACGAGGGCGGCGTGCATTTCGGTTTGGGCGGACATGGCAAAAATGAAGTTGCCGAAAACAACGCACGCACGACTGAGTTTCAAGTAGGAATTAGAATTATTCTAAATATTAACTAAGGTAACTGACTGTCTGCTGGTTATGAATTACGCTGCTCCCAGCGGCCTAATCCTCGGCGCTAAAAGGAAAACCTGCCAGCGCCGAAGCGGCTGGCAGGTATTGCGATCCTTGGCGGGCTTACCCGTCGTGGAGAGATTATTTCTTTTTCACCGAGTCGGCGCGCAGGTCGCCGAAAACTCCCTGCAGGTGATGCAGTGAGCCGAGGGTGTCGGTCTTCACGCTCGTCCAGGTGGTTTCGTCCGCGAGGTTGAGCAGCGAGAGTTTCTGCGTGAAGTCCAGCAACGCGCGCGAGAGTTCCTCATCGCTGGGCAGCGGCGCGGTGTAGCCTTGGGACTTCCATTCCGTGATCTGGTTTTGGATTCCGGCGGTCACGCGATCGGCGAGCGCGGACAAGCCGGCGTGGCTGTCCTGGGTGCTGTTGTCGATCATCGAGTCGGCTTCCGTGAACAGCTGCTCCACCGTGGCAGAGGCGGCTGGCGTAGGCGCGGCGGTGGTGGACGGCGGCTGCGTGGCGAGCGCGGTCGCAATGGGGGCGCGGGCGATCAGCGTGGATCGGGCAAAACTGAAGTTGGCGCAAAAAACCGGCGCGGCGAGCGTCAGGGCGGCGAGCGTGAACAGAAGCTTTTTCATGGGGAGGGGTGGTTCGGGGTTGGCGTGTAAGAGGGAAAGCGGGGCCGGCCCGCACTGGGCCGGCCCGCGAAAAACCTGTCCGGCTTAGTGAACGACCTTGTTCCACTGGGCCTTCACGTCCGCCACGAGGGCGTCGTAGCGGGCCTTGCGGAAATCGCTCTTCAGGTCGTCGCGGCGATCCTTGAGCGCCTTCAGGTCGGCCTTCAGCTCGTCCTTGCGCACCGGATCCTGCACCGCGTCGATCTTGGCCTCGAGCAGGTCGATGTCGGCGTCGAGCTTGGCGAGCGACGCCTTCACCTCGGCCTTGTTCACGTCGGTGTTGTTGGAGCGGTAGTCGTCGATCTTGTCCGCGGTGTTGTTCGCGGCGACCGAGGTCGCGCCGGCCGTGGCGGTGGCGGACGGCTTCGAATGGAAGGTGTCCTTGCCCCAGCTCGAGACCTTGTCGCTCTCGATCTTCAGGTCGGCCTTGAAGGCTTCGTAGCGGGCGCGGGTGAAGTCATGGCCGAGATCCTTGCGGCGTTCCTTGAGGGCCTTGTAGCGGGCCTTGATGTCGTTCTTCTGTTCCGGCGTCGGCGCGGAGTCGGCCAGCCGATCGAGGTGCGCGAGCTCGGCGTCGATCGAGTCGAGCGCGGCCTTCACCTCCGCCTTGTTCATTTCGGAATCGTTGGCGCGGTAGTCTTCGATTTTGTCGGCCGCGTTGTCGGCGGCCTTGTTACCGGCCTTTTCCGTGCTGGTCACCGGGTCCTTGGCCAAGGCGGCGGGGGAGACGGAGAGGACGGCGAGCGCGAGGGCGAGGCTGGCGATTTCGAGGTGGGAACGGCTGGGCTGGAACTTTTTCATGACGTGTAGGGATTGGAGGTTGGGAAAGTTGGCTGCCCCGGGCGGGGTCGCCGTGTCCCTGTCTTATTGCCTGCGACGTGCCGTTCTTGGCCAAGAATCCTAATTCATTCAGGCCAAGCCGGATAATTGCACTCGCTACAATTTACCGGCCCGCCCAAGCTAGCATTTTGCAAGGTCGTCCTTCACCCCATGCCGCAGCTTGCAAACTTTCACAGGATTTAGGCCGGGAAATCCGCGAACTCGCCTCGCCTCGCCCTGTCAGTTAAGCAGCCGGTGAGTTTTTTCGCCTCGTGGCGTCCGGCCCAACCCACACACCCAACCCGATTTAACGCTGTCATGCGAATTCTCATTGTTGATGACCAAAAAAGCATCCGGTTGACCTCCGCGCAGGCCGTGCGTGCCGAAGGTCACGAGGCCGAAACCGCGGACAGCGGCCGGGTCGCCCTCCTGAAGCTGCAGGAGGAACGCTACGATCTCGTGCTGCTCGACCTGCGCATGGAAGGCGAAGCCGACGGTCTCGATTATCTGGCCCAGCTGCAGAAAATTTCCCCGGGCCTGCCGGTCGTCATCTGCACGGCGCACGGCAGCATTGGCACGGCGGTCGAGGCGATGCGCCGCGGCGCCCACGATTACCTGGAAAAACCCTTCACGCCGGAACAGCTGCGTCAGCTGCTCGCGCGTGTCGAGAAACAGCGTCGCCTCAAGCAGCGCGTGGACGAACTCGAGGAGCAGGTTGCCCAGACCGTGCCCGCGCTGGGTTTCACTTCCGAGGACCCGGAGATGGCCGGCGTGATCTCCGTCGTCGAACGCGCCGCCGCCGCGAAGGCGATCATTCTTCTCCTTGGCGAAAACGGCACCGGCAAAAGCGCGCTCGCGCGCCACGTGCACCAGGTGAGTCCGCTCGCCTCCGGTCCGTTTGTCACCGTCAGCTGCCCGAGCCTCTCGCGCGAGCTGCTCGAGAGCGAACTCTTCGGCCACGCCAAGGGTGCGTTCACCGGCGCGCTCAAAGACACGTGGGGCAAGGTCGAGGCCGCGCGCGGCGGCACGCTCTTCCTCGATGAGATCGGCGAACTGCCGGCCGAGCTGCAGCCCAAGCTGCTCCGCCTCCTGCAGGAAAAAACCTACGAGCGCGTGGGCGAAACCAAGACCCGCACGGCCGACGTGCGCGTCGTCGCCGCCACCAATCGCGACCTCGCCGCCGCCGTGAAGGCCGGCACTTTCCGCGAGGATCTCTTCTACCGCCTCAACGTCATCAGCGTCACCGTCCCGCCGCTGCGCACGCGGCCGAAGGATCTCGTGCGGCACGCGCGCGATTTCCTGAAGTTCTTCTCCGAGGAAGCCGGCGGCCCGCCGAAGGATTTCTCCGACGAGGCCTGGACGGCGCTCCGCCGCCACCCGTGGCGCGGCAACTTGCGCGAATTGCGCAACGTGATCGAGCGCTCGGCCATTCTCGCGCGCGGCAACAAGGTCGAACTGCACGACCTGCCGGCGGAACTGTCCGCGCCGGGCGACGGCGACGTGGCACTCGGCGCGCTCGTCACGCTCGAGGCGATCGAGCAGGCGCACCTGCGCATGGTCACCGCGCGCACGTCCACGCTCGAGGAAGCGGCCCGTGTGCTCGGCATCGACGCCGCCACCATCTACCGCAAGCGCAAGCGCTGGGCCGGCGAGCCGGCCGCCACCGCCACCGGCTCATGAATCGCTGGTCCTTCGCCGGCGGCCTGACGGTTACCCTGCTGCTGTTGCTCATGCTCAGCGGCTTTTGCGTTTGGGCGACGCGCGGCCTGACCGACGAGATTGGGCTGATCATCAACGAAAATTACGACAACGTTCGCGCCGTGCGCGAGCTGCAGTCCGCCATCACGCGGCTCAACGCGCAGTGCCTCTCGGTCAAGACGATCGGCGAGCTCCCCGATACCACGGGCATCTTCCGCCACGAGAAAGAGGTCGTGCAGAAGCGCATCACGCAGGTCGGCCAGAACGCCTACACCCCGCAGGAACGCGAGCAGGTGGCGCGGCTGAAGGCGCTCGGGCAGCGGTATTTTGCGGCGTACGACGATCTGTTCACGGTCAAGCCGCGGGCCGACGAGCGGTTTGCCTCGCTGGTGCAGACGATCACGGCGCTCACCGGCGACATCGGCAGCGTGGCCGATGAAATCGTGAACCAGAACGAAAACGCGATGATCGCCAGCCGCGACAGCGCCGCGCTCAAGGGCCGGCGCGTGACGATCATCGTGATGGGTTTCGCGATCTTCTCCCTCTGTATTTATGTGCTGACGTCGATGCGACTCACGCAGGGCGTCTTCGAACCGCTGCGCCGCCTGCGCAATTCGATCCAGCTCGTGCGCGACCGCCGTTTCGACACCGAGGTGCCGGTCGAGGGCATGGGCGAGCTCGGGCAGATCGCGGAAGCGTTCAACGCCATGGCGCGCGAGCTGCAGCGCTACATCAGCGAGACCGACGAGCGTGCGGTGAACGCCAGCCACATGAGCCGCGCGCTGCTCGCCGCGCTGCCGTATCCGATCTACATCGTCGACCGCGAGTTTGCCGTGCACCAAGCCAATCCCCGCGCGGAGGAACTGAGTCGCGCGCTCGGCATCCCGGGCGCGCTGCCGGGCGAGGTGCGCCGGCGCATCGATGTGGCCGCGGCCAAGAACCAGGATCTGCTGGACGACGACGTCCGCCAGGCGCTGCACCTTTCTCCGCCCGGCGCCGACTACCTGCCGCAGGTGTTCCGCATGAACTCGGCGTTGAATTCCGGCGATGCCTGGGCCGTGTTGCTCGTGGATGTGACGCGCCTGCGCCACAGCGACGATTCGAAGCGCAAGGCCCTGGCCACGCTCGGCCACGAGGTGAAGACACCGGTCGCGGGCATCCGGCTGTCGCTCGATCTGTTGCTCGAGGAGAAACTCGGCGCGCTCAACGAGAACCAGCGCGAGTTGCTCCAAGTCGGGCGCGACAACTGCCAGCGTTTGATGGCCGTGCTGCAGGCGTTGCTCGAGCTGGCGCGGCTCGAAGGCGGGCGCACGGAATTCCTGGGTGAGTCACATGACCCGGGTGAGATTTTGTCGGAGGCCAGGGCCGCCCACGCCGGGACGATGAACCAGACCGGCAACGAATTGGTGCTCGAGCTGCCCACGAGCCTGCCGCCGGTGGTGGCGGACCTGCGTCACGCGCATCGCGTGCTCGACAATTTCATTTCCAATGCCGGGAAGTACGGCCAGCGCGACAAGCCCGTCATCCTGAGGGCACAAGCGCGCGCCGACGGCTATGTACGCCTGAGCGTGATCAACCACGGCAAGCCGCTGAGCGACGAACAGCAGGAGCGCGTGTTCGAGCCGTTTGCGCGCCTGTCCTCGCAGGACACTGAGGGAACGGGTTTGGGTCTCGCGATCTGTCGCGAGATCGCCGCCTTGCATGGCGGCCGTGTGGGCGTGTACAGCCCGCCGGATGCGGACCTGATCGAATTCTATTTCGATCTCCGCACGGCGGCTTGAGGCTTACAGCATCTTCAGCCAGCCGAACTGCCGGCCCAGCTGGGCGAAGAAATTCGCGCTGCGCAGCATGGCGCCGAGCTTGCCCGGCAGCAGGAAACTGAAGGCATCGAGATGCGGCAGGATGCGCTGGAGGAATTGCAACGCCGGGCTCTTGCGGTGCGCCGGATGGCAAGCGCGCTTCCACGCCGCGCGATCGACAGTGCAGGCCAGCACCAGCAGGTGTTTCCGTTCGCTGCGGGTCATGGTCATAGGTGTCGCGCTCATGGGTTGAAGGATTTGATCAGCGTGCTCAGACATTGGTAGTCCTGTTGAAGTTGCCAGCGGGTTTCGCCGAGCGGATGCCAGTTGCTCAGGCGGCGGTGAAGGACGAGGCCGGTGGTGACCGTGGCGGCCAGGTAAACCAGGCCCATGCCGACCAGCCACGCGAGGCGGTGCGGGCTGTCCCACACGATGCTGGCGATGAGCAGGGTCACGGCAAAGCCGGTGATCAGCGTGAGGAGCACAGTGCCGACGGCGAGAATGACGGAGCCGAAGGCGTGGTCGCTGGCCTCGGCGAACTCGATGCCGGCGAGTTCGGCGCGGTGCGCGGCCGACTCGCCAAAGAGCTCGACCGCGTCCTTGAGCGGCGGGATCTGCGGACGCACGGCTTCGGCGGATTTGTCTGTTTCGGGAGTGGTCATGGGGTGGTGTGGGGGTGGTGGAAAAATGGACGATGCCGGGGTCCACCGTCAGTCAGTGGCCCCGGCACCGCGTTCACGCGCGTTAATCAGCGCGAATTGCTGCAGCTGCGGGCCACGAGGATGCCGATGAGGGCACCGACGCCGGCAGCGATGCCCACGGCATAGTAAGGATTGTCGCGGACGAGCTGGTCGGCCTGCTTGCCGCGGCGGATCGCCTCGGCGCGGATGCGGTCGAGCGAGAACTTGCCGCTGTCGAGGGCCTCGCGGAGACGCGAGCGGAGTTCGTCGAATTTCTCGCCGGCGCTGTCGGCCGTGTTGCTGAGGGCCTGCTCGGCCTCATGGAGGAGGGCCTTGAGGTCTTCGGAAGTGTGGGACTCGGGTTCGATAGCCTTGGTCTTGGTGGACATGTGGGATGTGGGTTGAGGTTGGTTTTGGTTGCTAACGGAGAGGAAGAGCGCGGACGCGATTTACTGCGCGCGGCGGAAGAGCGAGCCGAGGCCGCCGATGATGATGCCGGCGATGCCACCCACGATGAGCCACAGGCTCTTGTCGGTGGGCGTGCCGGTCACGAGTTCCTTGGCATTGGAGGCGACGGAGTCATGGGCATTGATGCCGAAAACGAGGAGGACGATGCCGATGACGAGGAGGGCAAGGAAGGCGGGTCTGTTCATGGGAGTAGTAGGGTTGGAGTTACGTTTTGGTTATGGGTTGTGACAAAAACCGGCGGCGCATCAGGCGACGGGCTTGTTGCCGCGAATGGCCCGGATCAGGATCATGATCAGCGCAACGACGAGGAGCACGTGGATGAACCCGCCCATCGTGTACGAGGACACGAGGCCGAGCAGCCAGAGCACGAGCATGACGATGGCGATGGTTTCGAGCATGAGAGCGACGGGTTGTGCGCTCTTATTTGCAAGGGTCGTGCCATGCGCTTGCCACGGCGATTACTTGCTGGCGTCGAGCGTGATGCGAAATAGCTATCGTAAAACCAAGGTGCGAAATCGTGGCAAAATGCAGGTACGCCGTTCCAGCCTCCCGCAAAATGCGGCGCTCAATTATGGCGGGTGCATTCATGGGAGGGGCTTTATGCCCCGACGTTGAACGTGCGCCGAGCGTCGGGGCGTAAAGCCCCTCCCACCAAAGCCCCTCTCACTAAAAAATTCCTCTCACCAGCAAGGTCGCGGCCATAAAAAAACCGCCGTACCTCGCGGTACGGCGGTGGTGGCCAAAGAGCGGGAGAACTTTCTTTAAGCGACGGCGACCGGCTCGGCGTGGTGTCCCACGCGCGCGGGCTGGCTGACGGCGTGCTTGGCGACCGCCTGGGCGCCGCCGACGAGTGCGCTCAGTTCGCTGACGCAGTCCTTCAGGTTGGCGGATTGCGCGAGCAATTCCTCGGCGACGCTGGCGCCTTCCTCGGCCTTGGCGGCGCTGCCCTGGATGACCTTGTCCATCTGGCTGACGGCTTGGTTCACCTGCTGGATACCGGTGGTCTGTTCGGAAGAGGCGCGGGCGATTTCGCCGACGAGCTCGTCGACCTGGCGCGACTTGGTGGCGATCTCGTGCAGGCCGGCGGCGACCTTCTCGCACACCTCGGCGCCATGGCGGCTCTTGCTGACGGAGTCGTCGATCTTCTCGGCCGTCTCGCGCGCGGCGGTGGCGGAGCGCTGGGCGAGCGCGCGGACTTCCTCGGCGACGACGGCGAAACCGGCGCCGGCTTCACCGGCGCGCGCGGCCTCGACGGCAGCGTTGAGCGCGAGGATGTTCGTTTGAAACGCGATTTCGTCGATCGTCTTGATGATTTTCGCGATGCCGTCGCTGGACGCCTTGATCGCGGCCATGGCGGTGTTCATCGCCTCGACGTCACGGGTGCCGGCATCGGCGGCCTGGCGCGCCTGCTGGGCGAGATCCTTGGCGCGGCCGGCGCCCTCGGAATTGTTCTTCGCCATGCTGGAGATTTCCTCGAGCGAGGCGCTGGTCTCCTCGAGCGAGGCGGCCTGCGACGAGGCGCCGTTGGCGAGGTGCGTGCTGTTTTCGGAAATCATGCGGGCCGACGCGGTGTTGCCGTCGGCGGCATCGCCGAGCTTGCGGATCAGCGCGGCGAAGGGCTGCGGGATGCTGCGGGCGATGACGAGCGAGAGGACGACGAGGACGACGAGCGCGATGCCCGACATGATGGCGACCTGGCGAACGAAGCTGCCGAGGCTCTGGGCGCTGGCGGCGTTGGCTTCCTTGGCGACGCCCTCGATGGTCTCGCTGAGCGCGGCCATCGCATCCTCCATTTCGTGGAAGGATTTTTGCAGGGTGGGAAAGTTGGCTTCGGCGGAGGCGGCATCCTTGTGGGCGAAGGTGATGGTGTCGCCGACAATGGTGACATAGCGCTCAAGCGGAGTGCTGATCGCCTGGAGTTTTTCCCCGACCACCGGGCCGAGGTCGCGCTGGCGGTTCTCCTCCATGCGGCGGCGGATTTCAGCGGAGTGGTCCTTGTAGTCGGCGTCGACATCCTTCATCGCATCGGCGTCCTTCTGCTGGGCGGCCAGAATGGCGGCGGTGGCGTCGGCGCGCAGCGCGTCGTGCATCATGTCCGCGTATTGTTGCGTCTGCAGCGCGTTGGCGAGCAGGAGCACGTGATCGTTGTTGGTGCGGATCACGCCGAACTGGCGGAAGACGCCGGCGAGCACCAAACCGAACACGAGTGTGGCGGCGATGGTCAGGCTGAAAACCTTGTGGCTGACGGAGAGTTTCATGGGAAAATTTTTAGAAACGGACGGAAATGCCGGTGAAGACCGTGTAGTCGTCCGTGGCCTTGGTGAGGCCGAGGTTGACGCCGCAGTCCAGCTGGACGTCGCGGGTGACGCCGTAGGTGAGGCCGCAGTCGAAGCTGGCGAGGTCGCGGCCGTGGGTGAGGGTGGTGGCAATTTCGAAGTAGCCGCCGAGCTTTTCGGTAATGTCGTGGCCGAAGGTGATGGAGTTGACCCACTCGGTCGTGTAGCCGTCGTCATTGTCGTTCCGCACGATGTCGATCTCGGTCATCACGCCCATGTCCCAGCCGGCGGGCAGGGAAACGCCGAGCGGAACGATGAGGCCGCCTTCGACGGAGTCGTTGCCGAGACCGTGCGTGTTGGTGGGCCACTTGACGAAGGGCATGAGCGCGAAGGCGGTCGTGCCGCCGTCGTTGCCCCAGAAATTGATCTTCAGGCGCGAAGTGATGTCACCGAAACCGCTGACGGAGCCGCGCACGCTGTTGATGCGGTCGTCGACCTTCACGCGGGTCCAGGGCTCAAGCACCGTCTGCAGGTCGATGTTGTTCGTGAGGCCGACCTTGAAATTGATCGTGGCGAGGCCGAGGGCGCTGGCCTTGATGTCGCTGCCGGCGGACTTGTCGTGGTCGTGCGTGTAGGTGACGAGGTCGGATTCTACCTGCCACCAGCCGGCGTCGACCGTGATGGGGCTTTCGGTCAGGTCAGGACGATCCGTGGTGAGCTCGCGCAGCTGGCTCTCCGGCGTGCGATTGAAAAAATTATAGCCGGACTTGTCCGGCGCCGGAGCGGCCAGACAAAAAAGCGGCAGGAGAAGTCCTGCCGCAAGAAGCGTGGATTTAAAGGACATGGGGGACTTAACCTATCCTCATCGGTTGCCCTGACCCGCCCTTGAGGCTTTTCACACCCCGCGACTCTGTCTCAGCGCGCCCGCCAGCACCAATGCCACGGCTCGTACTTGATGCCGTGCGGGTTGCGCGGGGGATAGCTCAGGAAGAAATTAAATTTTCCGGCATTCCGCTGGAGCCAGCGAAACTCCCGCGTGCGGGCGAAGCCGCCGGTGAGCCGCAGGTGATCCGGGCTGCCGAGGTCGAGCGCGTGGCCGGTGTGATGCTCGCTGCAACCGGGAATGGCGCTGACGCGCAGGATCTCGCGGATGGTTTGGCCGCGCGCGAGTTTGCGCCGCACGATCAGCGTCTGGCGTGCGTAGCTGCGGAAAGCGGACAGCGGCAAGAGCGTGAGGCCGTCCGCCGCCGCGGCCGCCTGCATCTTCCGCCACGCCGCCGCGGCGCGCGGTGCGAGGCGCAGGATGCGTTTGTCGTCGGACGCGCGGCCGATGAAGACGAGGCGCTTCGCTTCCGGGTGGATGCGCGCTTCGGCGCGCTGCGCCACGTCGGCGGGAATGCCAAGGCGCGCCCAGAGTTTCCGGAACGCCGGCTTACTAATCATCGCTGGGGAAGTACGGTTGGAACGGTTTCATGCCCGGTGGGTGCGGTCTCTGCCTTCGGGCCGGCTGCATTAAATAAAAAGCCCGCACGTCGTGCGGGCTTTGGCTCAGGCTTCCTTGCCGGCGAGCCAGCGCTCGGCCTCGATCGCGGCCTGGCAACCCATGCCTGCGGCGGTGATCGCCTGGCGGTAGTGGTGGTCGGCGCAATCGCCGGCGACGTAGACGCCCGGCGTCTTGGTCTTCACCTGGCTGTGGTCGGCGGGAATGAAATAGCCCTGGTCGTCGGTATCGACGGCCTTCTGGAACGCCGCGGTGTTCGGGATGTGGCCGATGGCGACGAAGATGCCCTTCACCGGGAGCACGGTTTCGGCGTTGGTCTTCACGTTCTTCACGCGCAGGCCGGTGACGGCGCCCTGTTCGACGCCCTCGGCGGCGACCGGAATGCTGTCCCACACCGGCACGATCTTCTCATGCGACGTGGCGCGATCGGCCATGATCTTCGAGGCGCGCAGCGAGTCGCGGCGGTGGACGAGATAAACCTTGCTGGCGAAACGCGTGAGGAAGAGCGCTTCCTCGGCCGCGCTGTCGCCGCCGCCGATGACCGCGACTTCCATCTTGCGGTAGAACGCGCCGTCGCACGTCGCGCAGGTCGTCACGCCCTTGCCGCCGTAAAGTTCCTTTTCGCCCGGGATGCCCGTGAGGCGCGGCGAGGCGCCGGTGGCGATGATCACGGTCTTCGCCTTGATCGCGCGGTCGGCGAGTTCGATCGTGTACGGCCAGGAAGACGTATCGAGGTCGACCACGGTGCCGCTCTCGTAGCGCGTGCCGAATTTCTCGGCCTGCTTGCGCAGGTTCTGCATCAGCTGGTAGCCGTCGATGCCTTCGGGGAAGCCCGGGAAATTTTCCACCTCGGACGTCGTGGTCAGCTGGCCGCCGGGCAGGGTGCCTTCGAGCACGAGGGGCTGCAGGTTGGCGCGACCGGTGTAGATGGCGGCGGTGAGACCGGCGCAACCGGTACCGACGATGACGACGTTTTCGACTTTGGCGGACATGGGAATGAAGGGCTTCAAGGAGAGGCAACATGGCACGGAGCGCAACTCCCGAGATGCCTCATTGCGCTGGAGTCACTTGCAAGTGCTCAAGAATTGACCAGCTGTGCCGTGAAGGTATGTTCCAGGCCGGACAGGCCGGGTTTACCCCCTATACGTAATGCTGTTCTTCAAGAAGATCCTGGGCACTGCCAAAGAAGATGCCCCCGCCGAAAGACGCGCGGGTGGGGAGCGCTATGCCATCACTTCGCGGTTTCCGATGAAGACGACCTTCAACACCGTGGGTCGCGACGAGATGGGGCAGCTGCTCAAAAACGGCGAAGGCCGGGACTGGAGCGGCGTCCTGATCAATCTTTCCATCAGCGGCGCCCGCATGCAGGTGCCGTCGACCGTGCACGCGCACAAGGGCGACGCCTGCAAACTGAAGTTCGACCTCGAAGGCTACGTGCTGATTGTGCCGGCGGAGATCGCGCACATCACGCACCGCTCCGACTCCTTTTTGTACGGCATGAAGGTTCACCTGGGTGAAGACGAGAACAGCCAGGCTTACCGCCAGCTGATCGACCTTGTGTCGCTCGGCGCCGTGCTCAAGCCGACCAAGCCCACGCAACCGGACGAATCGTCGGGCTATCTCGTCGAACAGTATCTCGGGGAAGAGACGTGCCGCCTCGATGTCTGGCGCGCGCATGCGGGCCGTTCGGTCGTGGCTTTCGATTTTCGCTTGCGCAACTACCGCGTGCGTGGTCTCAGCGACCGGCCGTCGCTCGAATATTTCATCGAGTCCGACGAAGCCGGCACCGCCGTGCCGGCGCCGGCCGCGCAGTCCGCCGAGATCCAGCGCCTCTATCACTGGGTCGTGCCGAACATCGCCAACACGGTGCCTGAGGACGTGCGCGGGTTCCTGCAGAAGTACGCCTGAGACGGCGCCCACTTCCAGCTCGCCACGCCTGCGCACAATTGGCTGGCTGCGGCGCATGGACGCCACGCCCGCCGCCCCTGCTGCCGATCGGCAAAAATTGGCGACCTTCGCGGTCGTGACCGCGGCCTTCGTCCTCGCTTTCATCCGCCTGGCGAGCCTCGTGGCCTCCACGGCGGTCAATCTGCCGTTTCAAGACCAGTGGGATTTGTTGAAGCCGCTGTTCAATGCCGCCGGGCCGTGGACCAGTTTTAACCTTCAGCACGGGCCGCACCGGCAGGGCCTGGGTGGCTTGATCGATTGGGGGCTCTATCAGGCGACCGGTTGGGATGTGCGTGCGGAGTCGTGGTCCGGCGCGGTGCTGCTGACTCTATCGGCGATCTCAGCCGTTGCGCTCGCCCGGCGGCTGCGGGGCCGCCTGCATTGGAGCGATGCGGTCTTCCCGCTGCTGCTCATGGCGCCCGTCAACTGGGAGACGATGCTGCTCACGCCGAACATCTCGCACGGCATCCTGCCGCAGCTGCTCACGATCTGGCTCGCGCTGGCGTGGACCATCAAACCGGCCGGCCGGCGCGCGGCCGCGCTCATCGGCGTGGGGTTCCTCGCCTTGTTCACCGGTTTCGCGGCGTGCGCGTTCCTGGTTTGTTTTGCGCTGGCCCTGCTGCGGGTCGTGCGGCCGGCGGTGGACGACACCGGCCGGGCTGGGCTGCGTTGGCTGGTGGTGGCCGGACTCGCCGGTGCGGTCGTGCTCTTCGCTCGCGGCTACACGTTCCAACCCGCGGTGCCGAACTGGCATTTTCCGGTGGCCAATATTTGGGATTACCCGCGCTTCCTCGCGCTGATGTATGCGAGCCTCGCGGGCTGGCGCGAAATTTCCGCGGCTTCGGTGGCGCTCGGCGGCGCGGCGCTCGCGGTCGTGATCGGGACATTCCTTTGGGCGCTGCACGGAGTCTGGCAGCGGAAATCCCCGGCGGCCGCGCCGGTGCTTTTGCTGACGGGTACCGCGCTGGTGTATGGTGCGTTCACGGCGATCGGCCGGCTCCCGGCGGGCATCGAGGCCGCGTTCATGTGGCGCTACCTCTCGCTGCTGCTGGCGTCCGTGGTCGGACTGGCGCTCGCGCTGGAGGAGTGGACGGCGTCCGTTCGTCCTGCCCTCGCGCGGACTTTGCTTCCGGTCGTGCTGTTCGTGCCCGCTCTGGTGATCTGGGGCAATTTCACGCCCGATCGATACGCGGCGGTTGTGGCCGGCGGCAAGCGGCTGTGGATTCAGCGCTATCTCGCGACGCACGATCTGGCAGCAGCCAATCGCGAATCGGATTTTTTCGTCTACCGTGTCGAACCTGAAGCGCCGTGGCTCGCAGAGCGTCTGCGCTGGCTGGAGGCGCGGAAGCTGACGTTCTTCAAGAACGCGCCGCCCGCGCCTTGAGGCATGAGGTCGGCGGCGTAAATGTGGCGAAAGCCCCGGAAAACAGGGCGGACTTCCGCGTCCGGCCGGTTTGCCCGTCGCGTCGTCCGACGTGAGCCGCATGCTGGGGCGGCAATCCCATGAAACTTCTCAAGCTCATTGCGTTTGTTGCGGTGGCGATCGTGGCGCTCACGGTCTTTGGCAAAGTACGGCAGCGGATGGGAACGACCACCGCGGCGAATGACCAGAAGGCGGCAGCGGCGAAAAACGCCAAGGATCCCGGTCTGAGCCCGCAGGGTTTTTTCCTGATGACGCGTGACGAGGAAAACAAAAAGGCGGTCACCGTCATGGTGGTGCCCAATTGCCCCAGCTTCGAGTCGCAGCGCGCGCGGGAACTGGCGGCGGGCATCCGCGCGGCGGGCATCCCGGTCGAGGAGCAGCAGGGCATCACCCTGAACTTCACGGATCCCGACGACACGGCGCGGGTGCAGAAATACGCGAGCACGGTCGAGAACCCGCTCGTGATGGTCCACGGCTGGGGCAAGGGCAATCCGACGGTCGCGCAGGTGATCGCGGAATACCGCGGCAAAAAGTAACGCCGCTCAGGCGGACGGCGGCACGCGCGTCGCCTTGCGGTGCGCGGTGAACTGCTTCTCGGCGCAATCCGGACAGATGCCGTGCGACGTGCCGGTGGAGAGCTGCGAACCGAAATATTCCTCCATCGTCACCCAGCCGCCCTGATGGCCGAGCCGGCGGCACCAGCTGCACACGAGCAGGAACTCCTCGAGCTCGTGCAGGCGGCGCAGCAGGCGCCGCGTGGTGAGGTGCACCCCGAGCCAGATCGCCAGCACGAACACCGTGCGCACCAGCACGCGCGGGAGGTTGAAGTCGGCGGCGACGCCGTAGAGCAGGTGCGGCACGTGCAGGATCTCGACGAGCCAGATGGCGCTGATCAGCAGGAGAAAGCCATACGCCTGGCGGCGGAGAATGGAGCGGGCCGTTTTCGGCGTGAGCGACATGAGAGTGCAATACCGTATGACGCGGCCGCGGCAAGCGGTCGTGCGGAAATTTTCCGGGCAATTTTTCGGCCCGTCCGCGGAAAATTTCGCGCGTAACACGATCGACACCGAAAAAATCCCGCGCGTGGGACACGTGGATTTCAGAACCGAAAATAAACGGAGCCCGTGAAATTTTCGCGCTTTGCGTTTGTCGCTCCGCTTCAGCGCTTAACGCCTCGCGCGCGGAGTTGGCACGCGCATTGCAAAGGTGTTTGCACGCTGCGGGAAATTTTTCCGCAACGCCCAACAAATAAAAATACGAACTCTGAAACTTCCCGCATCTCGCGGGGTTATCCTTAACATGAACCTCAAGAAAATCATTCTCTCCGCCGCCCTCGTGGGTGGTGTTTTCTCCGCCTCCGCTTTCGCCACCACCACCGATGCCCACGCCGCTGTCACGCAGGCCGTCGCCTTCGAGGCTCCGGTGGTCACCAAGATGGTCTCGCCCACGGGTCTCTCGCGCCAGCTCGAAGGCTCGGTGGTCCGTCTCAGCCTGAACATCGATGAGAACGGCCAGCCCAGCAACGTGAAGGTTGTGTCGCGCGGCGCCTGCCCGGCCGACCGCGTCGCGGCCGCCGTGGCCAAGTGGCAGTTCGCGCCGGCGAAGAAGAACGGCGTCGCCGTGCCGAGCAAGATCGTGCTCCCCGTCGAGCTGGTCGAATCGAATTCCTAAACCAAACGAACCACTCGCTGGTTCTTACCGGTGGCCCGGGGCTCGCGCCCTTGGCCACCGTTTTCGTTTGGAGGGTCGGGCAGGAGCCCGGCCCTCCAGCATTTTAAAATGACGCGGCTCCCTACGACGCCCGCGCCAGCGTGCCGACGGCCGCGAGATGCCGCGTGATCGTGCGGCGCAGTTCGTCGAACGAAAACGGTTTCTCGATGCACGGCAGTCCGGTGGCGGCGAGATGCGCCTTCACCCGGGTGTGCATGAGGTAGCCGCTCATGAAAATGAAACGCTGCTTGTAGCGCCGGTGCTGCTTGCCCGCCGCTTCGTGAAACTCGAGTCCGTCCATGCCGGGCATGCGCACGTCGCTGAGCACGAGGTCGAAGGCATCGCGGTCGAGCAGCTCCAGCGCCGTGACGGCGTTGGGCGCCGTGCGGACGTCGTAGTTTTGCTGCGTCAGGAAGGCGGACAGCGCCTCGGCAATGTGTGGCTCGTCGTCGACGATCAGCACGCGCGCTGCGGGAGCCGCCACGTCGGGCGCGGTCTCGGGTTTGCGGAAGGGCGGGGCGCTCTCGGGCTTGAGTGCGGCGCCCGGTTCGGCCCGCGGCAGCTCGAGCATGAACGTGGTGCCGTTGGCGGAGGTTTCCGTCACCTGGATCGTGCCCTCGTGTGCCGCCATGATCGTGTGGCAGATCGACAGGCCGAGGCCGGTGCCCTCGCCGGGCGCCTTGGTGGTGAAGAACGGATCGAAGATTTTCTCTCGCGCGTTTTGGGGAATCCCCGCGCCGTTGTCGGCGACACTGATGCGGACGACGGTGCCGTTGCTCTCGACCGCGATGCGGATCAGCCCGTTGGTGCGGCCCTTGGGCATCGCCTGCTCGGCGTTGGTGATGAGATTGTGCAGCACCTGCGTGATCTGCTGTGAGCAGACGAACACCGGGCTGTTCTCCTCGGGGCGGCTGACCTGCAGCTTCACGTTGCTCTGGCGGAGCTGGTAGCGTTTCAGGTTGGCGGCCTTCTGCACCAGCGTGTGGGCGTCGACGAGTTCGCGCGTGCCGGTTTCCTTGCGCGAGAAATCCAGCAGCCCGCGGATCAGCCCGGCGGCGCGCTGCGCCTCGGCGGCGATGACATTTGCGGCGCGCTGGTCGGACGCCGACAAACCGGGGGCGTTGCCGAGCAGCGAGCTGAACCCGAGGATGGAGGTGAGCGGATTGTTGATCTCGTGGGCGATGCCCGCGAGCGCTTCGCCGAGTGACGCGAGTTTTTCCGACTGCACCAGCTTGCGGTACAGGCGGTCCTGATCGGCGACCTCCAGCTGGAAGGTGATGGCGGACGAGGCGAGCTCGGCGAAAACCACCAGCAGCTCGAGCGTGCTATTGTCGAAGGCGTCGGGTACCGGGCCGTCGATGTTGATCACGCCCCACACCCGGTCCTTCACCATCACGGGCACGACGAGTTCGCTGCGCACATAGTTGAAGAGCTCGAAGTACATCGGGTCCTGGCGTGTGTCACGGCAGAGGATCGGTTCGCCGGTGGCGGCAGCCTTGCCGGTGAGGCCCTGGCCGATCTCGAGCTGGCAGAGGCGCTTCTTGGTCGTCCAGTCGGAGCCGAAGGTGTTGGAGAGCGTGAGCCGTCCCGCCTCGTGATCCACGAGCGCAAACGAGCCGTGCGCCGCCTGCGCGAGCTGGCAGGCTTTTTCGAGGATGAGGTGCAGGACGTCGTCGAGGCTTTGTTTTCGCCGGATGGCCTTGAGGATTTCGTCGATCGCGGGAAGCAGGCGCAGAGGTGGCATGAGAGGTGCGGTTTTCGAAGCAAACCCGGTGCCATGTCGCTGCGGCGGTGATGGTTCAGGGAAAATTCATGAACAGCGTGGCTGGTTTGAATCAACGGGCTGGGGTCTTCCTCCCGGAAACGGGGGAGGTGAAGCCACGCGGGAGGTTGACCTCGTTGGCGCCGGACCTAAAACCCCCGCTGCACACCTCCTCGGCGAAGGGATCCGTCCGGGTCCCGTTTACCGGGATTCCGCCCACCCCGCTGATGCAGTTTTTCAAAGGTATCCTTCAGGAAACCGGCGACGAAGTCGTGGCGGATGAACGCCGGAGCGGACAACGCATGGCGGTTGGCGCGGATTTTCCGCTCAAGAGCATGCTGAGTTTCATCGGCCGCGACGAAAATGGCGAACTTCTCGGCGGCAAGCGCGCCAACTGGAACTGGAAAGGGCGCCTGGTGAATTGCTCGGAGATCGGCGCGAACATGCGGCTCGCGCCCTCGGTCCGCGCCAAAAAAGGCGATGCCTGCGATCTCAAGCTCAGCCTCGAGGAGATCAACCTCGTCATCCCGTCGCGCATCGTGAACCTGCGCGAGACCGACGACGGCGTCCATTGCGGCCTGAAGCACGAGATCGAAGATCTCGGGGTGGAGAAAGGCTACGCGCAGTTTCTCGAGATCGTCGCGCTCGGCGCCGCGCTGCAGCCGAGTTTCAAAAAGACGCAGCCGGATGATTCCGGATTCCTGCCCGAGCAGTACGCCAGCAGCTGGCAGTCCTGCCTGAATGTCTGGCGCCGCCAGGCGGACGGCAAAATCAATGCCTTCGAGTTCGTCCTGCGGGATTGCCTGGTGCGTGCGGTGAAGGAGCACGAGATGGAATGTTTCACCGGCACCTCGCCCGCCAACGCCAAGCCGGCCACGACGTATCGCACGTGGGAGATCAAGCGGCTCTACAGCTGGGTCGTTCCGAATCTCCCGCGCAAGGTGCCGGCCGACGTGCAGAAATTCCTGCGCGGCTATCTCGAGCCCTGATTTTTCCCCAACCTCGCTCATCCCCATGCCGTCGCTTCGTCTCCTTCGCCTTGGTCTCGTCCTGCTCCTCGCCGTTGCCGCCACCGCAGCGCGCGCCGAAATGAAGCCTTTCGAACTCAACATGGATCGGGTGAAGGTCTCCGATCCCAAGGGGCTCAACGCGAAGACCTACTTCGTGCCGTCGTTCAATCTCGCGGTCTCTTACGCCGGCAGCGTGTGGGCACAGTCGAAGGCGGGCGGTTCCAATGCGCAGGCGCACGGCAAGTTCTACGTCCGCGGCCTCGACAAGGCGCTCCTGCAGGGACTCGCGCAGAAATTGCAGGACGATCTCGTGGCCAAGCTGCGCGCGCTGGGCGCCACGGTGCTGACCTACGACGATCTGAAAGCCGAGGCGTTGATCGTGGGTCACGGGCGGCTGACGCCGGATGCAAAGTGGGGCTTCCCGACGTTCAACCTCGACCCGCTGTCGTACCTGCGCGTTTCCCCGACCGACGCCCAGGCCTTCGAACGCGGACTCTCGGCGAGCCCGATCTTCTGGGTGCATCCGCTGTCGAAGGAGAAAAACCTCATCACGCTCCTGCCCGAGATAGTGTTCACCGTGCCGCAGATGTGGGGCGAGGTGGAGGCGGGCTACAAGCGCGACTCGGCCGGCATCGCGGTGAATTCCGCCATGATGCTGATGAACAGCTACGTTTACGTCGACAACCCGCAGGGCAGCTTCACCGGCATCATGGTCCAGCAGCACGGCAAGCGCCTCGCGTCCGAGGTCACGGGCACCGTCAAGCTGATGAACGAGGACAAAACCGAATTTTCCAAAGCCTGGCAGCGCAGCTCGACCGACTGGGTGATGACGCTCGACCAGCAGGCTTTCTCCGACGGAGTCCTGCGCGTGGGCTACGCGATCAACACCATGGTCGCCGACCAAGTGAAGAAAGTGCGGAAGTGAGCGGCCCGGCCAGGCCGAACGTCCAACGTTCAACATCGAACGTTCAACATCCATAATCGCCTGTGCGCTCGTTTTCTGTAGCGGCGGTCTATGACCGCCGGGATCGGAAATCGGCGGTCACAGACCGCCGCTACAGTTGGCCAAGCGAGGCCAGCACGGCCACCAGCTGTGCGCGCACGGCGTCGTTCCGGAGCAATGCGTCGGCATCAGGCGTGTTGCTCGTGAGTGGGAGCACGGTGCTGGCGGGGCCGAGCAGCTTGGCGTTCATGACCGAGAGCGTTTCGCGCAGCGAGGCGTCGGCGTGCGTCGCGCCGGGACGCGCGTTGATGACCACGACCGGCTTGTTGATGAAACCTTCGAAGCTGACGAGCCAGTCGAGGGCGTTCTTGAGCACACCGGGCACGCCATGCGCATATTCCGGCGAGCAGATTACGAGAGCATCGGCCGCGGCCACCGCTTGGTGCAGCGCGGCGACGGGCGCGGGCAGCGGCGCCACGTCGAGGTCGGGATTGAAGTGCGGCAGGCTGCCGAGCCCGGCGTAGAGTGTGACTCTGACGTCGGCCGGCGCGAGCGCTTGCAACGCGATGAGTGCGGCGGTGTTGACGGACTTGGCGCGCAGGCTGCCGGAGATGGCGAGCACGCGAAGCGGGGTGGAGCTCATCGACGATCAGGGGCGCATCGCGCCGGGCAGGACTCGCTGCGCATGCACCGTCAGCTTTTCCGTGCGGTGGGTGATGACCTCGATATTGAGCGGCTCGCCGGGCGCGCGGTTCAGGAAGAGCGCGCCGAGCTGGCTGTCCTGCGCCACGCGGCCTTCCATGCCCTTCACAGCCATGCCGTCGACCTTGATGATCTCGTCGCCCGCCTGCAGGCCCAGCCGGGCGGCGTCGCCGTCTTCCTGCACGCCGGTGATGAAGATGCGCGCCACTTTCCCGGTCTCCTTGTCGGAGTAGACGCGAATGTCGAAGGCGAAGGAGCTGATCGGGGCGCTCTTGATCTTGAAGGGATCGAGTTCGACGATCTTGTCCTCGACCTCGATCGGTTTCTTGTCCTTGGCGGAAAGGGCAACGAGGAGACCCAAAGCGAGCAGCGCGCAAACAGCCTTCATAGGCTCATCAAAGTGAGGGGTCGCCGCCGGGCGGCAAATCTGTTTTGGTGCCGGCACGATGTGCTGCCTGAAATTCGGACGAGGACTGCTGGGAATGCTCGCGCTGCTGGCCGCTGGCCTTGCCGCCGAGCCGGTGAAAATCGGTTTCTACATGTCGATCACCGGGCGCGACGCCTCGTTCGGCGAAGTGTCGCTGAACGGCGCGCGCCTCGCGGTTGACGAGCTCAACGCCGCGGGCGGTGTGCTCGGCCGGCCGGTCGAGCTCGTCGTCGAGGACAACCGCTCGGTGGCCGGCGAGTCGGCCACGGCGGCGAAGAAGCTCATCGCGCGCGATCACGTGGCGGTCCTGATCGGCGAGTGTTCGTCGGGCCGCACGCTCGAGGCCGCGCCGATCGCGCAGGCGGCGGGCATCCCGCTCATCACGCCGGCATCGACCAATCCCAAGGTCACGCAGGTGGGTGATTATATCTTTCGCGTGTGCTTCATCGATCCGTTCCAGGGCGACGTCATCGCCGCCTTCGCGCGCCGCCGGCTGGGCTTGAAGCGCGCGGCGCTGCTCATCGACGCGTCGGCGCCGTACTCGCTCGGCCTGGCGGAATATTTCGCGAAGACCTTCGCGGCGCTCGGCGGCGAGATCGTCGTCACCCAGAAGTACAACAGCGCCGACACCGACTTCCGGGCGCAACTGACGGCGATCCGTGCCGCCAATCCCGATGCGATCTTCCTGCCCGGCTACTACGTGGCGGCCGGACTCGTTGCGCAGCAGGCGAAGCAGCTTGGTCTCAAGGCGACGCTGCTCGGCGGCGACGGCTTCGAAGCGCCGCAACTGCTGGAGATCGGCGGACCGGCGATGGACGGCACGTACTACTCGACGCATTTCTCAACGGAAAACACCGGGCAGGCTTCGCGCGCGTTCGTGGCGGCTTACCAGGCGCGCCATGGCGCGGTGCCGAACGGGCTCTCGGCGCTGACCTATGACGCGGTCAAACTGGCGGCCGACGCGATGACGCGCGCCGGCACGACCGAGCCGAAGGCGCTGCGCGCGGCGCTGGCGGCGACGAAGGATTTTCCCGGCGTGACCGGGCGCACGACGATCAACGCGTCGCGCGATGCCGACAAGGAAGCGGCCATCATTGCGGTGAAGGATGGAAAGCTCGTTTTCGTGGAAACGATCCGGCCCTGAAACCGCGGCCGGCAGCGGAGCGGCTTCAACTACCCGCGTCCCAGAGGGAGGGGTTGATGGATTTGTCGATCTTGCAGTCCGGACACCGGATCCAGGCGAGTTCTTCACCGAGCGCATTTTTTCCCGTGCGCACGCGAGCCTCGCCCAGGGCCCGGAGGCGCTGGCGCTGACCGACCTTGCCCAATAGCCGGGCAAGCCGCTGTCCGCATTGCGGACATAGGATGTATTTTTTCTCCATGGCCCATCTTCCCGGGGGAGAAGATATGGAGAGCTGACGGAACTGAGTTTTGTTTGAGGTGACCGGAAGGAGTTCCGGCGCGGGCAACTTGTGGAAAATTTTCGCTCGCGGCAATTCCGTTTGGAAATTCAGCACGCGCAAAACCGCCAAGACGCAAAGCAGTGGCTAGAAGAAGTTGCCGAGGAACGCCGCGGCTTGCTCGGAAAGGCCGACGATCTTGTTCGTCGCCTGGCGGTAGTATTTGAAATTGAGCTCGGTCTCGGGCCGTCCGTCCTGCCACGCGGCGAAGGGCTTGAGTTCGGCGCGGCCCAGGTGCCGTTGGGCGGGCGCGGTGCGTTTCACGGTGATGCTCACGCGCGGGGTTTGGCGGGCGACGCCGGGTTTCAGCCGCACGGCCTTGGCGGAAGTGACCACGCCGCGGGCGATGAGGCCCGGACCGCCTTCGTTCTCGCTCGCGAAAATGAAGATCGGATCGCCGGCGGCGATTTGCTTGCCGCCGTACATCGTCTTCTGCCGGGTGAAGACAAAAATTTTTGCCTTCACGTTGCCGATGGCGGCTTTGATGGCGTAGGCGGTGCGGTTCATCTCCGCCATTAGGGCGGGAGAAGCCCTGCGGAGCCAAGCCGCAACGCGCCGCGGCCGGCGACCGGCCTTGGGCACGGAACGAGCGGAGACTTTACTCTTTGACCTCGATTGCTGCGGGCGCGGGCGACTCATCGGAGTCGATCAACACGAGGGCCACGAGGGATACGAGAATGATAAGGACGGGAATCATGGGCGGAGCAGCCGGGAGGCTGGGGCGGTGGCGCCGAAAGGGGCGCCGGGTTCTTCGGTGAGGAGTTCGCCGATGCGGGCGGCGATCATGGACGCGACGTCGGCCGCCGCGGGTTTTCCATCGCGATCGAGCATGAAGGCGAGATCGCGCAGCTCGGTCTGCAACTGAAGCCAGCGGTTGCCCGCCGAAGCCAGCTTGATGGGTCGATAGGGCAGGAGAGTGGCGGGTTTCACGCCGTCGAACGTGGACACGATTGGCGTCTGAGTCGCCGGGCTCCACGGCAGGTCGGGCCACCAGCGGGCCGTGTTGTCGGCTTCCGTCGGTTCGACGCTTTCGCCGGGGCGCGGCGTGGCGAGCGTGACTCCGGCGTCGTGGGCGGCGGCGAGGGTGCGTTCGACCGGCTCGGTCCAGCCGTGCGGCGCGAGGGCGAACAGGCCCCAGTGAATCGGGATCATGACCTTGCCGCGCACGAGGCGGTGGGCGTCGACGGCTTGTTCGGGTCCGATGTGCCAGTCGGGCCAGTTGGCGTTGTACTCGCCGGTCTCGATCAGCGTGGCGTCAAACGGCCCGAGGCGCGCGCCGATCTCGGCGAAGGACGCCTGCATGCCGGTGTCGCCGGAGAAATAGACGCGATGTTGCGTGCCGCGCAGCGCGTAGCCGGACCAAAGCGTCAGGTCCTTGTCGAACAGGCCGCGGGCGGAGGCATGGCGTGCCGGGGTGCTCGTGATCTCGAGTTCGCCGACGCGGATATTTTCCCACCAATCGAGTTCGACGACGCGGTAGGCGGGTACGCCCCAGTATTCCAGGTGGGCGCCGACCCCGAGTGGAACGATGAACGTCACCGCCCGCTCGTTCAGCGCGCGAATGGTCCGGTGATCGAGGTGATCGTAGTGATCGTGAGAAATGAGCACGGCATCGAGCGGCGGCAGGTCGGCCAGCGCCAGCGGCGGGGCGTACCAGCGTGGGATGCCGATCCAGCTGGCCGGCGAGACGCGGTCGCTCCACACCGGGTCGGTGAGCACACGGTAGCCGTCGATTTCGATCAGCGAGGTGGAGTGGCCGAGCCAAGTGATCCGCAGGCCGGAACTGGGAGCGGTCTGGAAAGTGGCGGGATTGACGCGGGCGACCGGCACGGGCTGGGCCGGCTTGGCGTGGGGCGACGGACGCAGGCCGGCGACGATGGCCTTGGCGTAGTTATTCCAGAGCGGCTGCGGATTGCGGAAACGGCCGTCGTGCCACTGCGGCGAACGGGCGAAACGCTGGCGGCGGGCGGCATCGGGCCGGCGGCCGAAGCCGAGCCAGGCGTCGGCCAGACCCGCCGCGAAGGCGGAAATGCCGGCGGCCGCGCGGCCCAGCAGGCTGCGCGACACCCGCGGGCAGCGGGGAGCGGAGGCTAGGAGTGGCGCCGGGAGGGTGGAAGAGTGGGAGGACATGCGTGGAAGGAGCGGAGAATGTGATCGGCAGGCTTGCCCGGACGGGCCGGGGCAATAACTGTACGACGTATCAATGCGTAATTTTCGGACAGAACCGCCAACTAGACTTAGTTGACAACATAGATACTAGTTGTCTAGTTAGACCATCATGTCAACCGCCAAATCGAATTTACTGGCCGAACCGGCTCCCGCCGAGGACACGCGCCGCGCTGGCTTGCTCGAAGCCTCGCTGGCGGTGTTTGCGCGTTTTGGCTACCGGAAGACCTCCATGGATGAGGTGGCGCGCGCCGCGCAGATTTCCCGCCAGGGCCTGTACCTGCACTTTGCCAACAAGGAAGAGCTGCTTCGCGCCACGGTGCGCCATGCGTGCGAGAGCTCGCTGGCCGATGCGCTGAAGGAGCTGGCCGCGGACGCCCCGCTGGCGGAGCGACTGACGCAGGCGTTCGACCAGTGGGTGGGGCGCTACGTTGGCCGCTTCGGTGCCGATGCCGCGGACCTGATGGAAGCCGCCGAGACGCTGGCCGGCACGCAGATCGAGGAGAGCCAGAAACTGTTTCTCGACGCGATCACCACGACTTTGCGCGAAGGCGGCCTGGCCACGGCTTACAAACCGGCCGGCGTCACTGCGCGTCAGCTCGCCGAGAATCTCGCGGCCACCGCCGGCGGCCTGAAACATTGCAGCGACACGCGCGAGGAATTTCAGGAAGGCATCGCCCTCGCCGTGCGCATCCTCTGCGCTCCGCTGGGAAAGTAGCTCGCTCCGGCTTAGTAAGTCAGCCGCAGCTCGGCGCCGGTGGCGTCGCGCAGGAGAATGAACTTCCGGCCATCGGTCACACCGAGCCCGGCGAAGATCACGCCCAGCGTCGCATCGATGCTCTCGCCGGCGCGGAACGATTTCCCGTTGAGGATTGCGCGGGCCGGGTTGCCTTGCACGGCGCCGCTCACTTTCAGGGCGGTGACGAACTGCGTGAACTCGGCACTGGCGGGCGGCGTCTTGGGATTGGCGGACGGCAGTATGACGGATTGGGTGCTCCCGCCGTAAACGGAAACATTGCTGGCGACCGGCGTGGGCTCGGGGTGCGAAGGGGCCGGAGTGGCGGCGGGTTTTTCCGCGGCGGAGCCCGACGATTGCGCGGCTGCTTTGTCCGCCCCACCGGCCAGCGGGCCGGGCGTCAGGCCGAATTTTTCGCGCAGCCGGTTTCGTTCCGCGGCCGGCCGGCTGAAATAGTAGAGCGGGGCGCCGACCAGGCCGGCGAGGATCACCAGGACCACGCCGTAGATCGCGTAGTCGCGCAGCCGGGCCTTTTGGCGGTATTGGTCGGCGCGGAAACCGTGGTTTAAGGTGCTGTCAGAGGGAGGCAGATTGGACGGCATGAGGTGACGCCGCGCATTGGAGGTGACCGGCTCCATGCTGACGAGCCGCAAATGTTTTTCCGTGCTGGGATTTCCAGCTTCCCGCCACGGCCCACTCGATCCGAACGTTGAACGTCCGGCGCCGAGTGTCCAACGTCCGGGCATGAAATCCCTCCCCGCGCTGCGCAGTCCCCATGAGAAAGTCGGTGGCCTGGTTTATTTCGGCCGCATGCTCGACAAGATCCGCCTGCACGCGGCGGGGCAGCTGCCGCCGGAGTACGTGGAGAATCTCGGCGAAGGGAACTGGTATTTCTTCGATGCGCGCTGCTGCCGGTTCCTCGGCGTGAAGTACCCGGCGCTGGTGAAGCGCGTCAAGCAAGGCGGCACCGACCTGCAGGTCTTGCGCTGGTGTTTCCAGCAAGGCGGCAAGAAGACGCCCGAGCAGATTGCGATCTGGGGCATTTTCCTCGCGAAGCGCGGCTGGCGTGACGAGGCGAGCGGCGGCGTGAAAGAGGAGAAAGCCTCCGCAGGTTTCGCGAAGCGCCAGGACATCGTCACGTGGTTCGACCTCTTCGACGCCGAAGAGGGCCGCAAACTGCGCGGGCTGATCGGGTAGTCCTGGCGAACTGACGCCACTTCGCAAAGCCACCAAGCGACCGGCATTTCTCCTGAACACCGATCCCGCTTAAGTAGTTTAATAGACTACTTAAGGTTTCGGCACGGACCAGTTTGGCCGGGCATGATTTTTATCGCCTCGAACAGTGCGGCGGCACCCGTCTTGTGCCGGTTGCGGGCTGCGGCACGATCGAAATCAATTCCCCGTCACCCCATGCTTAAGAGAATTCTGTCGGTCGTTTGCGCTCTTGTTTTAACCCTGGTCGCCGTCGCCGCCGAAAAGCCCGCGCGCTTGCTCGTGCTCACGGATGTCGAGAACGAGCCGGATGACAGCGAGAGCCTCGTGCGGCTGATGCTTTATTCGAACGAGATAGACCTGCAGGGGCTGGTGGCGACGACGTCGGTGCACATGAAGACAGGCTTGGCGCCGGAATCAATTCGCCGGGCAATCGATGCTTACGGCAAGGTGCGCGCCAACTTGCTGCTGCACGAGCCCGGTTATCCCGAGGCGGCAGCGTTGCTCGCGCTGGTGAAATCCGGCCAGCCGGCCTACGGCATGGCGGCGGTGGGCGAGGGCAAGGACACCGCGGGTTCGGATTGGATCATCCACGTGCTCGAGCAGCCGGATGAACGTCCGCTGTGGGTGACGGCTTGGGGCGGGACGAACACGCTGGCGCAGGCTTTGCTCAAGCTCCGGGCTACGCGGAGCGCAGATGAATTGGCGCGGCTGCTTGCCAAGCTGCGCGTGTACACGATCTCCGACCAGGACGACAGCGGGCCGTGGATCCGGAAAAATTTCCCCAGCTTGTTTTATATCGTCAGTCCCGGCGGCTACGGCGCTGCGACGTGGACGGGAATGACGACCGCGGAGCCGGGTTTCGACAATACGACAATCACCACGCGCTGGATCGCCCAGCATATCCAGCAGGGACACGGTCCGCTCGGTGCGGTTTATCCCGATGTCGCCTACGGCATGGAAGGTGACACGCCGTCATGGCTGGGCCTCATTCCCAATGGTCTGAATGTGTCCGAGCATCCGGAGTGGGGTGGGTGGGGCGGGCGCTACGAACTCTACACGCCGGCGCTCGAGACGATGGATCCGCAGGGTTTCACCGGCGGCGTGCCGGTCGAGCCCGAGACGCGCCCGATCTGGACCAATGCCGTCGACGAATACACGCCAACCGTCGTGGGCGAAACCAACCGGGCCACGCAAGCCGGTGAAAAGACGTTCAAGGGTTTTCGCATGACGATCATGCGCTGGCGCGACGAATTCCAGAACGACTTCGCCGCGCGCATGGATTGGACCACCAAACCTTATGCCGGCGCCAATCACCCGCCGGTGCCGAAGCTCGCGCACCCCGACACCATCACGGTGAAATCCGGCGAGCGCTTCGTTCTCGACGCCCGGGGTTCATCCGATCCCGACGGTGACAGCCTGAGCTACTGGTGGTTTCAGTATCCCGAGGCCGGCACCTACCGCGGCAAGATCCCGCTCCAGGGCGCGCAGAACATCTGGCACGTTGCTTTCGTCGCGCCGAAGGTCACCCAACCTGAGACCGCGCACTTCATCCTGCGCCTGACCGACAAAGGCACGCCGGCGCTCACTCGTTACAAGCGGGTGATCGTTACGATCGTGCCTTGACCGTGCGGGTTTCCCTGCGCCATTTCCCCAGCCACTAAGTCATCTAATGGATGACTTGATGATCGAGCCGGTGCCCGGTCGCGGGGGCGCCTATTTGCGCTCGTGCAGCTTGCGCAGAAAGCCGGGGCCGCTGGCCTTGAGTTCCTGCTCCGCTTGGCGGCGGGTGGCGGCCATGTTGTCGATCAGGTTGGGATAACGCCGTCCGGCTTTCTTCGCGCGGGCGCGGGCCCAGGCGAGGTTCTTGGCGGAAAGCTTGGTCTTGGGGCCTTTTTTATCGGGCGATTTTTTCCACGGCGGCTGCGGCATGAAGCGAACAAAGCGGGCATGGAACCGATGGCAACCGCTGCCAGCCTGGTTTGGAAAAACACTAAGCAGCGAAGGAGCCAAAGAGGCTGAGCTTTTACGATTCAGGTTATGGTGTTTGGGGGACGGAACGTTGGATGTGAATGCCGGTCGCAGATGACTTACCCCATGCGCTGGTCCCTGCTTCTTGTTGTTTTGCTGGCTGGCTCTGCGAGGGGAGAAGAGTCAGCGCCGCAGACGATGAAGGAGAAATTGCGGATGCGGCTGGTCGAGACGCTGCCGCGGCCCAAGCCGGAATCGGCGGACGACAAGGCGAAGGCGGAGAGCCCGGCGATCGAACTCGAGCCGATGGTGATTTCCGAAACGCGTGGCGTGCGGGACTTGGAGAAACTCCTCGCCAGCGAGAAACTGCGCTTGGAGGCCGAGCGCTTCACGCCGGTGAAGGGTGGCACGATCTACAAGAGCGACCGCCTTGAAGTCGGCAGCTGGTGGTCGCCGGTGAGCGGCTGGCAGTTCGTGAAGATCAAGTGGTGACCGCAGCTCCATTTCGCGGTTCGACCGATCTTTGACCGCGGATTTCCCGGATGACTACGGATAAGGGAGATCTGGCTGATCCGTAACAATCCGGGTGATCCGTGGTTAAAATCTCACGTTGCGGAGCCGCAATCGATTGGCGTGAGGCACCATGGAAACGGCCCTTTGGCCTCTCCTGGACGAAAGCAAGGAAGAGATTGAACGATTTCGGTTCGAAGTAGTCTGCCATTGCCACACCCCTATGCACCCCGGCCTGCTGTTTCCTGCCCTTTGCGTCGTCCTCGTTTTGCTGGTCGTGGTGGATTGCCGGGCCCACGGTCGCGATTGGGACCAGTGAAGTAGGCTAGTGGGCTCGCGGCGTCCTGTACTCGGCGCTTGCGGCGGGCAGAGGCATTGCGGAAACATCGCGCATGCTTTCCGTTCCTTGTCGGTTGCTTGCCTCGCTCCTCTTGCTCGCCGGCGTGTCGGCTTCGGCCGCCGATGATTTTCGTTACGGCCAGCCCGCGCAGCCGCTGCGCCCGGCGGGACTTTATGTGCCGGACCTTGGCCAGCTGGCGCAGCCGCAGTCGAGCGAGCTGCGCGAACTGGTGGAGCGGTTCGAGGCCGACCGGGCCTCGTTGCTGCAAGTCTACACGGTGCCGGATTCGGACCTGCAGCTGCAACGGCTCAAGGAGTTTTATCAGGAGTGGCAGACCCGGCTCGAGGCGATGCCCTACGAGTCGCTCGGCGTCGAAGGCCGGATCGACTGGCAGCTTCTGCGCCTGCAACTGCGCTACGAGCTGGCGCTCGTTGCCCGCAAGGCGAAGCGCAATGCCGAGATGGCGCCGCTGCTGGCCTGCGCGTCCGACATCGCCGTGCTGCAGGAGGCCCGCCGGCAATTCACGCCGGTGTCGCCCGAAATCGCCGGCGCCACACTGGCGAAAATCACCGAGGGCATCGCCACGGCCCGCAAGGCGCTCGAGGACGGGTTGAAGGAAAAGCCGCCGGAGGGCGCCCTCCAGCCGTCCAAGATTACCGCCCTGCGCGCAGCCAACCGGCTCGGCGAACTCGGCAAAGTTTTGAAGAACTGGTTCGAGTTTTCCGACACCTACGACCCGCAGTTCGGCTGGTGGACCCGCGAGCCCTACAAGAAGGCGTCCGCCGCCCTGGACGATTACGCGAAATTCCTGCGCGAGAAAATCGTCGGCGCCAAGGCCGGCGAGGACGAGCCGATCGTCGGCGATCCGGTCGGGCCGGACGGCCTCAAGATCGACCTCGAACACGACATGATGCCTTACACGCCGGAGCAGCTCATCGCGGTGGCCGAGCGCGAGTTCGCGTGGTGCGAGACGGAGTGGAAGAAAGTCGCGCACGACATGGGCCTGGGTGACGACTGGAAGGCGGCGCTCGAGCGCGTGAAGCACGACTACGTGGCCCCGGGCGAGCAGCCGGCGCTGATCGCGCGGCAGGCGTACGAGGCCGTGGACTTCATCACCAAGCGCGACCTCGTGACCGTGCCGCCGTTGTCCATCGACGACTGGACCATGACGATGATGTCGCCGGAGCGGCAGAAGACCGCGCCATTCTTCCTCGGTGGCGACCGGATCATCGTGTCGTTCCCGACCGACACGATGGATCAGAAGGAGAAGCTCGACAGCCTGCGCGCCAACAACCGGCACTTCTGTCACGCGACGGTTTTCCACGAACTCATCCCCGGCCATCACCTGCAAGGCTGGTACGCCGATCGCTTCAACCCGCATCGCCAGCTCTTCTTCACGCCCTTCTACGTCGAAGGTTGGGCGCTGTGGTGGGAGTTTCATCTCTGGGATCTCGGATTTCATCAGACCCCGGAGGACCGGGCGGGCGCGTTGTTCTGGCGGACGCACCGCTGCGCGCGGATCATCTTCTCGCTCAACTTCCACCTCGGCAAATGGACGCCGCAGCAGTGCATCGACTTCCTTGTGGACAAGGTCGGCCACGACCGGCACACCGCGACCGGCGAAGTGCGGCGCTCGTTCAACGGCGACTATTCTCCGCTCTACCAAGTCGGCTACATGATGGGCGCGATCCAGCTGCGCGCCCTCTACGCCGACGCGGTGAAGGGCGGCAAGATGACCGAGAAGCAATTCCACGACCGCATCCTGCAGGGCGGCCCGATGCCCATCGAAATGGTTCGCGCCCGCTTGCTCGGCCTGAAGCTCCCGCGCGACTACGTGTCGTCGTGGAAGTTCGTCGGCGAGAAGCCCTGAGCTCGGAGTTCTATGATGCCTTCCAGAGTCGATCTCGAGATCCTCATCAGTGTTGCTTACTTCGCCGGCCTTCTGGTCCTGATTGGGCGCGCGGCGGCGACAATTTACCGAAGTCGGTCGCAGCCGGCGCGCGAGGGTTTCACTTCGGCCCTGCTGACGCTGATCTGGCTTTTGCCGCTGTTGCTGCTGATCGACCCGAACGCGCATTTTCGCGCGGACTATGTGGCGCATGCGGGCCAGACGGCGGCCACGTCGAACATGATACGCGCCGGCGCCTGGCTGCCGCATGCGACCAACACCATCCAGTTGGTCGGCGATCCCACCATCAGCATCGCGGGCCGGTGGCATCTTTTGGTGACGGGCTATGCGGCCATCCTTGTCGGCGCCCCGCTGGCCGTGCGGTTCCTGATTCTGACGGTAACGCTCCTGCAGGTGAAAACCCTCTACCGATCGGCGCGGACGCTGGGCGCCGGCCAGTGGGCGGCGCTGGCCATCACCGCGACCAGCTACTGGTCCACGTATTCGCTGAACAATCTCTACAACCGGGGCGCGGTGGCTGAATTTCTGGCGACCAGTCTCGTGGTTTCGGCCATGTCCCTGCTGATCATCTGGTGGAAAGCGGAATCGAGGGAGCAGTCGATTGCGGCCTTCTGCGGACTGGCGGTGGTGATTGCAGGTTTCACTTTCACGCACCCGCTCACCGGCATCAATGGCAGCGCGGTGCTGATGGTGGAAGCCCTGGCGCTGGCCCTCATCTATGGGTTGTCCGCCCGCAGGCTTGCCCTCGTGGCGGGCGGGGCGCTGCTGGTGGTTGTGATGTTGTCGCCGTGGCTTTGCCTGCTGCTGCTGCACCCGCCGAGTGAGAGTGCCATCGCCAGCACGTTCAGCCTGAGACGCTTTGCCGGATTGGACGAGGCCTGGTTGCGGCTGTTGCCGCTGCCGCTCAACCGAATGCCCCTGGAGTATGGCCATCCTTACTTCGTCACGCAGGCGAGCACTCTGCTGCTGCCGTTGGGCATCGTGCTCTTGTCGACCCGATCGGCCGCCGTGCCCGCGGGGCGGAGGGGGCGATACTGGGCGCTCATGCTCGGCATCGCGGCCCTGGCGGCCTTTGTTTTCTACATCTCGTTGAATGAATCCTTGGATGAATTCCTGCCGAATTTCATCAAGACGCTGCAGTATGCCTATCGTCTCGTGGCCCCGCTGAACAACCTGATGTTGTTGCTGGTTCTGCTGGGCATTGCGGCAGTGCCGCGGCCCGACCTGTCCGGGCTGCAAAAGCGCCTGCTGACGGGCATCGTCGCGGTCGCGTTGCTGGGCGTCTTCATCAACTTGTACAAGAGTTCGCCGGAGGTGGTTTTCACCAAGTTCGGAGCCGGCAACGGCCTGCTCCACAAGGCGCTGGTTCCACCTTACCCGTACTTGCGGGTTCTGCCTGACGCCAGCGACCTGGAGAAATTCGACCTGAGCAATGGCTGTTCCTATGCGCAAGTGCGCGCGGCCAACGACGGGATCCGCTGCACGACCGAATGGGTGGATCTGCGCTTCGACCCCCGCAGTGGCCACGCCATCGCCAGCGGCAAGGAGCCGTCGGGCCCTTGGTTGACCACGAACATTGTCTATTATCCCTGGAATCGCCTGTACCTCGATGGCCACGAGGTTCCCGGCGAGCCCTTTCAGAATTTCCTCCGCATCCCTTACCGGGCAGACTGGCAATCCCTCCGCTACAAATTGGTGCCGGAGAAAATCTATGTCTTCCTCGATGGACTGAGCGTGTTGCTCGCGGGTGCATTGCTCGCGATCGCTCTCGTAACGCATGCCCGGTTGCGAAAGCCCGCATTGGGGGGAGTCAGCTGAGTCCGCTTTGTGAGTTCAGGGCCGATCTCTTCGGCTCGTCCCTTGCGCGTAATCCGCGGTTAAAAACCTTTGGGGGAGTGAGGGGGCAGTTTCGCCATTGCCACCCCGGGTGTTTCGCGACTCCCTGCGGACCGGGCCGCCAACCGTAATCCGAATTTCCCCATGATCGCGAAAATGTGCGCTGCTTTGCTGGGTTGCCTGTTGCTTTCCTCCCTCACGGCGGCCGAGCGTCCGACCGCCACGGTGGATGGGAAGACCTATCCGATCTATGACGCCAACACGGAAGCGCAGCCGCTCAAACGCGTCGCGCCGGACATGCCGTATGCTGCGATGCAAGCCGGACGGGGTGGGACGGCCACCGTCGGGGCCGTGATCAACGAAAAGGGCAAGGTGAAGAAGGCCTACATTGTGGAAGCGGAGGCGGAAGGTGACATTCGCGCCGCGATGGTGAACGCGGTGAAGGAGACCGTATTTCCGATCATGCGCGATCCGGGCAGCCAGGCCGCGATTTCCTATGTGACCATGATCAAGATGGAACTCCGTGCCTCGCCGGCGCGGGAGCCGGTGGTTTCGCCCAAACTCGTCGAGATCATTGCCGATCCCAAGTTCCTGCGCGGCGCCCTCGGCATCAAGGCCCTGCTCTACAGCGACCCCAAGACCGGTGAAGTCGCGCCGGAATTGCTGGCCGACGTGAAAGCCGCAGGACTGACCGAGGGCATTCAGTTCTTCCCGCTGCCCAAGGAAGCGACGCACCCGGAGCCCAAATCGCGGGTGGCGCCGGTTTATCCTCAAGAGCTGCAGCGCAAACAGGTGAGCGGCCAGGTCCGTTTCCTGTGCGCGCTCGGAACCGACGGCACGGTGAAAGGGCTCTATTGCACCGCAACCAGCCGGCCGGAGTTCGCTCCTGCCGCCGCAGTGGCGATTGTCCAGTGGCGGTTTGAACCCGCCCGAATCCAAAACACCCCGGTCCCCATTCTCGTCAATGTGACGCTGGCGTTCGGAGCCGACTAGGGCCCCTAACAAGCGCGGTACCGCCGACGGACGTCGTCGGTTTGGTACGGGTCAGCCAGTCAGGAATCGAGACCTGATGTTTTCAGTTCGGTCCGACCCGTTTCAGCGCACGAGACCTTTAACGGCATTGGCGTGGGCGCTGTACGTGATCCGGCCGGCGGAGTCGACGGGCAGGAGTTCGCGCATCCGAGCCTGCAGCCGGGCCAGCGTATCGGGAGTCATGAGGGCCAGCGTGGAGGCGGCGTTCGGTGCGCCTTGGATCGTCGTCCAGTAGTCGTCGAAACTGGCAAAGGTCCGCTGCACCGTGATCGCGCGCGTTTCGACGGCTTGCAGGCCAGCGCCGGTCCACAGGTCGTGCATGGCCGCCAAGGTGGAGGCGTCGGGGCGGGGAGCCATCTGGACCGGCATGCCGGTCGCGCGGATTTCCTCGATCAGGTTGTGGTAGGGAAATCCGCCGCCGTTCATGTCCCACGCATAAGCCGACACGATGCCGCCCGCGCCGACGACGCGCGCCATCTCGGCCACGCCTTGCGCGGGTTCGGGCACGAAGAAAATGACGAGGGGCATGACCGCCGCCTCGAACGTGTCGTCCGCAAACGGCAGGGCCATCGCGTCGCCCGTCGAAAATCGCGCCGGCCGCGCGATGGGGCGGGTGCGCGCGAATGCCAGCATGCCCTCGGCCGGATCGATGCCTTCGATCGCGCTCGGCGCGCAGCGGGCGGCCAGCAATTCGGTGAAAGCCCCGTTGCCGCAGCCGACATCGAGCCAGCGCAGGCCGGGCGCGGGTGCCAGCCAGTCGAGAAACTGTTCGCCGGCCAGGCGGCTCCAAACCCCCATGTAGCGTTCATAAGCGGAGCCGTTGTCGAAACGAAGCGACGGAGTTTGCATCGGGATGAACTCCTACGCGCGGAACCGGAGAGCGTCAAATTCCGCCACGCGGGAAAATGGGCTCATGGCGCTTCTAGCGGATCAGGTTTTCGCCCTTGGACGTGAGCGCGTAGGCCTTCTCGCCGCGGCGGTGCTCAATGAGGCCGTCCTTGAGCCAGGCCGCGAGCAGCTTCTTGTCCACGGTGCGCGCATGGCTCTCCGGAATCGTGCCGAGCGAGCCCATGAACAGGGTCCGCAGTTTGAAGGCTTGGGGAGATTGCGAGAGGGGCATGGACGGGCGGCGTTATTTGGCGTTCTTGATTGTCACGGTGAATGCAGCGAGTGACGCCTCGCGCAGCTGGCGGAGTTCTTCCGCAGTGGTGGCGCTGAGACCGAAGGCGTAGCGATTGACGTAGTGCAGCGTGACGGTGCCGGGATGGCGGGCGACGAGCGTGTACCGGGCCGAGCCGCCCGGGCCGGACTGGCGTTCGACCGCGACGATCGCGGCGTCTTCGCTCGCCAGCGCCATTTCAAATCCGCCCGGCGCCGGGATCCGCCGGGGAAGTTCAAGGGCCAGCCGTGATTCGCCGACCATCAGCGTGACCGGGGCGCCCTGCGTGGTGGCGCTGTGTCCGGGCAGATCGTAGCGGATCGAGCCGCACGCCGCGAGCAGCAGGCTGCTGGCGAGGAGGAGAACCAGGCGGAGGACGGAGCGAGCGGGCATGCGGCATGATTCGGCAGGAACGCCTCTCAGGCAAGGTTGCATCGGCCCCATCGGTTCGACCGGGCTGCGGGCGGATTGATCAGTCAAGAATCAAGACCTGACGTGTTTGGCGCTCCCATCGGTTCAGCGGTTTGTCCGGAAAAACTTGTCGCATGAGTAGGTCGCGCCTCCATAAACGCAGTCTAAAAAATGGGAAAGCTGACATGGTTTTTGTGGTCTGTCGTCATGGCTTCGGTCGCCGTGTCGTCTCGTGCAGCCGGCTATGTCGACGGGTGGGAGCTCTTCTCGGCGACTGTTGCCGGGAAACCGGATTGGAACCTGTGTGTGGCGAGCGCCGTTCGGGACGGACAGACCGCGAACGTAGCGAGACTGTTTCGTGCCGAAATCAGCGAATCGCCGCAGTCGCCAGGAAAGCCGAAACCACGGCCTCGGCTCGGTGGCACCGGATCCGGCCCGCAGGATCAGGAAGCGGGTGCCTCCAGGTCGTACGATGAGCAGGTCGATCAAGCCGTGCGCTTTTTGGATGAAGTGAACCGCCGGTTCCTCGAGCGTTGGAACTCCCCGCTGCAATCTTCAGAGGCTGCGCAGTGGGTTCATGAGATCGAAGCCGAATGTGTCCTGGCCGTGGATAGAAAGAGCGGATCCGTGTCGATCGAATCGATTTCCGATACACCCGCTTCCCCGGTTATGGCGGAATTTAGAAATACTGCGGTGCTGCAGGCCAATGGGACTGCCCTGGGCGTGAGCCAACCGGCTGCATCGGATCCCGCGGAGCTCGCCCGCTTGAGGAAATTTGTGATGGCTTTCGCGCCCCTGCATCTGCCTGACGTCCTGGTGCACCTGCCGGGTGAAAAGCTCACTCTTTGCGTCACCCTCAAGGTCGTCGGCATCCACGCGGGAGCAAATTCCCCCGCATCGTCCGCCAGCAAAAAGAATGTCGTCGCGATCCAATCGACCGCCAAGGCGACGGACCGGAAAACTTCGGCCGCACTTGCCGGCGATACGGCTCCGGCCAGGCAAGCGAAGCCGCAACCGGACGCCGATATCGAGGATCCGGATTTTCACTGGAAGATCGGCTTCAGGTATCTGGAAGGTATTCGCTTAAAAAAAGATTTGGGAATGGCCGTGTATCATTTCGAAGTCGCGGCCGGCAAGGGATACTCTCCCGCCCAGTGCCAGCTGGGGTATATGTACCAGACCGGCACCGGCGTGGCTCGCGATTCTGCGCTCGCTCTTTCCTGGTACCGGAAGGCGGCGGATCAAGGGGATGACCGGGCCATGCAGAATATCGGCAGCATGTATTACAATGGCGAAGGGGTGGCCCGGGATGAGATCGAAGCGGCCAAGTGGTGGGCCAAAGCGGACGAGTCCAAAAAAGCCCAAGCCCAGGGCGCGCCGGCAGCAGGTTCTGGTCAAGGAAAGGGCGGCGTACCGACCCCGACGGAAATACCGAGCCGGTAGCTCAAGGATCGCCAGAAGATTGGGGCCGTGGTTTGGACCCAGCCATGGGGTCGGCCTTGTCACCGATCTCCGGCCCTTAAGGTGTTCGTTTAGCCTCCGAATATTCCTAGCACAAATCCGAGGACGATAAGGCCGACGCCCGACGCTACCAGGGCGCGGAATACGTACGGTAGCTTGGGTGGTGGCTCCTTTTTGACCCTAAGGCGGGAGAAGGAGCCGAACACGTCAAAGGAGCCGAACACGTAAGGAGCCGAACACGTAAGGAGCCGAACACGTCAGGTCTTGACTGTTGACTGAACGAAACCGCCGGCACGCCGAGTCAATAGTCAAGACCTGACGTGTTTACTTCGGTCCTAGTTTAGCGTTTGGTTGGTTTCACTAATCCCACCTGCAACAGTCCCCATACGACAAGGAAAGCGCAGATCAGAAGTTGAGGAACCATCCGGTCCAACATGCCAAAAGCCGTGCTCGTGTTGTGTGCTTGCGAAAGTTCGGTGGTGCGCAAAAGCGCAAATGGGATCCCGGTAATGATCAGGAACCAGCCGAGGGTTTTCTTTAGGCGAGCGAACGCGGCGAGCAGCCAGCCAGTGATCTTCTTCATGAGTTCGACGAAGTTCGATCCGGTTGAAGAATCGGAGTAAGGTTGCGGCCCGCACAGCGAGCAAGGCGCCGCGGCGCCCGGGAGACAATGCGGAAGTAGGGAGGCGCAAGGGAATGGGGCGCAGAAAGGGGGCGTGTTGTTCCATATTACCAATGGCTGCTCAGTGCGGGCGGTACATTGAAGATAGCGGTCGTGCTGAAATTAGGTAGCACGGAACAGCCACCCCTTTCGGCGCCTCCTTTCGGGCGCATGACCCTATTAGGCTGAGTCGGCCGCGAGCGAATCGACGGACCCAACTATTCCAAGCATGACCCCTTCTGGCGACCCAGGGTCGGGGTATTCGTCGCTACGAATCGACCGACGCCGCAGGACCCGAAATTAGGATCGCGCTTAGTATTTCACGCGCAGCTCGGCGCCGGTGCTGTCGCGCAGGAGAAGTTTTCTCTTCGCGGCGTCTAGGTCGGTGAAGACGATACCGAGGGTGGGTTCGAGGGTTTCACCCGCGCGGAACAGTTTGCCGTTCAAGATCGCCTTGGCCGGATTGCCTTGAAAGGTGCCGCTGATCTTCAAGGTTTCGGCGAAGTGCCTGAATTCAGGCCCGGCTTCGGGCAGCTTGGGATTGTCGGACTGGAGTACGCTGGAGCGATTGCCGTCCACGTTGGCGGAGACGCTGGCCGCGGGCGGCGCGGGTTCGGGGGCCGGTGCAGCGGGCCGGGCTTCCGGTCGCGGCGACGGCGAGCTTGCCACCGGGTTGCCCGCCACGGGACCGGAGTAGCCGGCAAAATACGGATAGACGGCATCGTACGCGTTTCTGCTTCGATCGAGGGTCGGCAGCTTGTCTGTCGGAAGGCCCGAGGCCAGCGGCCCGTACATTCCGGCCGCCCGCAGGATGACGAAGGCTTTTTTGAAACGCGAAAGCTGCTTTTTGTCCAGGACTCCAAGTGCAGCCCAACCCGTATTGCACATGATCTCCACGTTCTGCTTTCGGATCATCTGGGCGTCGGGTATGTAGGCGATGAACACGATCGTATCGCCGGAAATCTGGCAGAACGTCTTGGGTTCCTTTTGATCAAAGCGGTAGGCATTGTTGTCAGCTGAATCCCACAGCAGTTTGAACCGTTGGGAAAATTTTCCGGCGAACTCGATCGCCTCCGGCGTATCACCAAAGCCGATTTCCGGTTTTTGCGGACCGCGGAAACGAATCCGCTCGGCGCATTCGTCGAGATGGGCCTCGCCGGGTTTCTTCAAACACCCCGTAAGGGCAAAGGGCAGGAGCAGGGCAAGCAGGAGGAGTCTTCTCATGGGGTTCAAGTTAATGTGCGCTGACCGTCAGTAACTTGGCCCCGTTACTTCGCCCTTTTTTGGTCGGCGGAAAAAATCGGGCAAACACTAATTGCCGCAGCCGGCGAAGGGAGGAGCTAGCTGATCCGATTCTCGCCCTTGGGCGTGGGGAGCCAAGAAGTGGTCAGGCTTCCGTTTTCCTGATCGCTAATTTGCAGGCGAGTCTCGGGAAATCGGAAACCTGGGGTTGCCCTGATTTGACGGACAGTGAGCTGGGGATCAAACCCAAGGAGCTCACATGAAGACACAGATCAGGAAACCGGTGGCGGAGAAGACCCGCTACAGTGAGGAATACAAGCAGCAGGCCGTGGAGCTGTGGAAGAGTAGCGGCCGGAGTGCAGCGAAGATTGGAGCGGAGCTGGGCATCCGGCCCGCGCTGATCTTCCGCTGGGCGAAAGCCCAGCGGGGGCGCTGAAGGGGTCAGGCTTCCGTTTTCCGTTTAGTAGGAAATCGGAAACCTGGGCTTCCCCTAATATTTCGGACAGTGGCCGAAGGGTGATTTAGTTCAGTTGGGATTCAAAGGTGGTTGGGCTGACGTAGCCAAGACTCGAGTGCAGTCTGGTGCGGTTGTAGAAGACCTCGAGGTAGTCGAAGAGCGCGGCGCGCGCTTCGGCCCGGGTGGCAAAGCGATGGTGATAGACCGTCTCGTACTTGAGGCTGCTCCAGAACGACTCGACGAAGGCGTTGTCGTAGCAGTTGCCCTTGCGACTCATCGAAGCAACCAGGCCGTGATGGCGGAGCAACTGGCGGTAATCCGCGCTGGCGTACTGCGCACCGCGATCCGAGTGCACAAGCAGGCCCGGCCGGGGGCGACGGCGGTTGATCGCCATCTGCAAGGCATCGAGCATCAGCTGCGTGTCCAGATGCGCGCCCATGGCCCAGCCGACGACGCGCCGGGAGAACAGGTCGAGCACGACCACGACATACAGCCAGCCTTGGCCGGTCAGCACACAGGTCGCATCGCTGCCCCACGCCTGGTCTGGGGCGGTAACCTTCACCTCCGGCAGCCGGTTCGGTGCGATCGGTCCGCCATGCTGGCTGTCCGTGGTCCGCACGCGATACTTGG
>JBEHWZ010000015.1:0-90719 GCA_048498955.1 Verrucomicrobiota bacterium
GGATTCCTGGGGAAGGTTCGTCCTCCCAGGGTTAGTCGGGTGCTAAGACGAGGCCGTAAGGAGTAGTCGATGCCAAGCAGGTTTAATATTCCTGCACCATTTTGCATGCGTCTGAATCATGGAGTGACGGGGAAGGTTAACTCAGCGACGTGTTGAATCGTCGTTCAAGTCCGTAGGTTGTTCGGGAATAAAAGACCGGATAAAACTGAAAGATGACGAGACCGAAAGGCCACGGCCGATTGGGATTGAGTGATACCAGGCTTCCGAGAAAAGCTTCGTGGCTAGCATGTAGAGTGCCCGTACCGTAAACCGACACAGGTGGGAAAGATGAGTATTCTAAGGCGCGCGAGTTAAATCTCTCTAAGGAACTCGGCAAATTAACCCCGTATCTTCGGTATAAGGGGTGCCCCGCAAGGGGCCGCAGTTAATTGCGTCAACCGACTGTTTAGCAAAAACACAGCACTCTGCTAAGTCGTAAGACGACGTATAGGGTGTGACACGTGACCAATGCGGAAAGGTGAAAGTCTTGGGTGCAAGCTCAGGATCTAAGCCCCCGTGAATGTCGGCCGTAACTATAACGGTCCTAAGGTAGCGAAATTCCTTGTCGGGTAAGTTCCGACCCGCACGAATCGTGTAACGAGTTGACGACTGTCTCGGAGAGAGGCTCGGTGAAATTGTAGTGGCGGTGAAGATGCCGCCTACCCGCAGCAGGACGGAAAGACCCTATGCACCTTTACTGTAAGCTGTTATTGTCGCTTGATTTTTAATACGTAGAATAGGTGGGAGACTTTGAAGCCCGGTTCCAGGATCGGTCTGAGTCACAACGTGAAATACCACTTTTTAATTGTTAGGCGTCTAACCTCGCACCATCAACTGGTCGTGGGACAGTGATAGCAGGTCAGTTTTTCTGGGGCGGAATCCTCCCAAAAAGTAACGGAGGATTACGAAGGTTCCCTCGGCCCGGTCGGTAATCGGGCTATAGAGCGCATGAGTATAAGGGAGCTTTACTGTGAGACCAACAAGTCGAGCAGTTGCGAAAGCAGGTTCAAGTGATCCGGTGGTTGAATGTGGAATCGCCATCGCTCATAGGACAAAAGGTACGCTAGGGATAACAGGCTGATCGCGCCCAAGCGTTCACAGCGACGGCGCGGTTTGGCACCTCGATGTCGGCTCATCACATCCTGGGGCTGGAGAAGGTCCCAAGGGTTCGGCTGTTCGCCGATTAAAGTGGTACGCGAGCTGGGTTCAGAACGTCGTGAGACAGTTCGGTCCTCTATCCGCTGTGGGCGTTTGTGATTTGAGGGGTTCATTCTCTAGTACGAGAGGACCGAGAATGACGCACCTCTGGTGTTCCGGTTGTCCCGTCAGGGGCAGCGCCGGGTAGCTATGTGCGGAAGAGATAAGCGCTGAAAGCATCTAAGCGCCAAGCTCATCCCAAGATAAGATCACAATCCGTCGCAAGACGGTGTAAGGTCCGGGTAGACCACCCGGTTGATAGGACGGAAGTGCAAGCGTAGTAATACGTTCAGCTTACCGTTACTAATGACCTTACCGGTTTATGCAGATCCAGTTTCTAGGCGTTTATTTGACCTCCTTACCAAAATGGCTGTCTGAACTTTTTATCAATTACTCCGGCTTTGCCGTGAGTTTCCCTTCCTGGTGACCACATGCCGGGGGTTCCACCCGTTCCCATCCCGAACACGGCCGTTAAGCCCCGAGCAGCCAATGGTAGTAGGACGTTAGGTCCCGCGAGAGTAGGTCGTTGCCAGGTTTATGGCCCGGTTTGTCGAAAGACGAACCGGGCCTCTTTTTTTGTCTAATTCGAAGTGCCACCTTTCTTTCGAAAGGATCTCCTACAGATGAAGGGTTATCGCGCGATACGGCGTTATACCGTGAGGTCCATGAATAGAATTTCACTCCTGCGTATCTGCGTCGCTTTCAGCCTGCTCACTGCAGGTGGTTTTGCAGTCAGTCCATTCGAACCCAGCCCGACAGACGCAGACTTGGGGATTGCGATCGAACAGGTGGGGGTTTTGGCCTTTCCGCCCAGCATGCTCTACAACGGTGTTTCCACGGGCGAAGTACGCGCGGCTATCAGTGTCGACCAAGATGGAAATCTAACAGACAGCCTGCTGATAAGCTACACCGAGAAGCCTTTTGCTGACGCCGCCATGGCCGCGATCAAACGTTGGCACTATCAGGCGGCCTTGGTTCACGGCCGGCCGCAGAGCTCCCGGGCAGACGTTATTTTCTCTTTTCGAGACCAAGGAGTGATCGTGCAAAGCCTGCCCGGTGCGGCTGAGCGCCAAGTCATCGAAAAAATGATCCAAGGGCGGTTCGTTTACCAAGCCTGCCAGTTACGCGACCTTGATCGCATTCCCACGCCAGTGCACATGATTACCCCTAGCTTCCACGACGATGGCAAAAAACACAGCGTCATCGTTGGTTTCTATATCGATGAGGAAGGCAAAGTGCGCCTCCCTTCCGTCTCTCGCGAGTCGGCTGACGATTTTTTTGCGGCCGCGTCCGTCAAAGCGGTCGAGCAGTGGCGCTTCGAACCACCGCTGCGCAAGGGACTGCCGGTTCTGGTCTACGCTGAGCAGGAATTCCACACGCCTAAAAAATAGCGCGGCAGATTGCGTTTCCAGGTTCCGGGCGCCGCGGTCAGCGCAGCACAGCTTGCGGCAAGGTCCGCGCCAGGGTCTCGCGCAGTCGCTGGCGTGCGCGATAGAGCCGGGTTTCCACGCCACGCTCCGAGCAGTGGGTGATTTCGGCTATTTCCCGATACGGCAGGTGATCGTAATGATGCAGCAGTAGCGTGACCTTCAGGTCATGCGGTAGGCCGTCAATCGCGGTACGGACTGCATCGAGGGTCTCATCGTGATCGAGATTTTGGTCCGGCGACAGCTGCTCCGTGGGAAGTTGATTCTGGCTGACTTGTCCGCCGGCGATTGCGTCTTCTCGGTTTACGGGCGCGTCCAGTGTGGTCGTCGGATGTCGGACTTTCCAGCGGTGATGATTGTGGCAAAAATTGGTCAGCGTCGTGAAAAGCCAGGCACTGAGCCGCGTATCGGCCCTGAGACGAAGCCGTTGCTGGTAAAGCTTCACGAAGGTCTGGGCCACCAGATCCTCCGCATCTGCCTGGTTCTGGCAGTAACGGTAGGCGAAGCTGTGCAGCGGACGCTGCCAACGTGCGATCAGCCGGTTGAGGGCTGCCGCTTCGCCTTGCTGCAGGGCAAGGAAGTTCGCCTGGTCGTCTGCGGGGTTGGTAGACACAAAGCGCAGGGGCGGCGCCTAGTTGATCAGGGCTCCTACAAGGGGCTCGGCCGACGAGACGAGGTGGATATACCGGGCGCGTTGCTCGGGATTCATCACCTCGGCCGAGGCCAATACCAGCTGCTTGGTGGAGTCGAGGCACGCCTGGTTCAGGTCGCGCCGACTTTCGACAAAGCGCGCAAACTCCAGAAAATCCACGCGGTCGGATGTGCGCCGTGTCCGCTCGAACTCGGCAAACTCGGTCTGCATGAGCGCGACCTGTGTCGCCATCGCCTGCAGCCGGGGATGCGACGCTTGGTGCAGTTCCTTGATTCGCGCGAATTGCGGCTCGGTGAGGTGCAACTCCGATTTCATCCACGCGAGCTGCCCCTCGAGCGAATCGGTGGCGAGCGGTTCGTGCTGGCGATAATAAGCGACATGCGCGCCAACGCCGGCGGCGAGTCCCAGGATCAAAGTGAGAAGCGTGCGTTTCATGACCGGCGGTCGCCCGCAGGCGCGTTGAACAGCGGATCGATCAACAACAGGTAGCTCCGGGCCAGCTGGGCGTTGCGCTCGCGCTGCAACTGGCTCACGCGCAACTCCGCCACGAAAAGCCCGAGCAGGGCGCAGGCGGCGATGAAGCCGATCGCGAACATTGGGCGGGCAAACCAAGCCTCGATGCTCTGGCGCAGGCTTACGGGCCTGGCCTCCTCATGCGTTGCGATTTGCTGCCAGATACTGGCGGCGAGGCGGGGTGAAGGCTCGGGGGTTTCGGACCAGCGATCGAGCAGGGGATCCAACGGATCGGGAGGCGTATTCATGGGCGGAATTCCTGAGAGGTGCGTATCGTATAACACCGCGCCGTCCCCAAGTCCTTCACATTTTCGGCCCCGGGAACACTTTTAAGTCCCTGTCTGGCCGGCCTCCACCTGCCCTTTATCGCGCAGGACCCTGCGCGATGTGCCGTTCCCCGCCCGGAAAACGCACGGCCACCGTCGGGGTGTTGTCTTCCAGCTGGATATTGACGCTTTTGAACTTGGCACCCACTTCGCCGACCAGGCGATCAAGCTGCGTATTCGTAAGTTGAAGCTTAGACAACAGGCTGACGTGCGGACGCGGCTGGTTCGACATCGGATGCAGCACAGTCGTGCGCAGCCATTTCGCCGTATGGAGCAGCGCTGCGAGCTTGAAATGGACCGCCGTGCCATTGGGCAGATATTGCCAGCGCACCGGTTCGAACATCACCGGCGGGAATTCCCACGCGCGCAGCAGGCTTGCGCCCGCTTCCGCCTGGTGGAAACCGAGGATGGAACGTTCATGTTCACAGCTCTCGAGCGGCAGCCCTTTGGAAACAAAACGCAGTGTCGGCTGATTGCGCGACGCCCAGTCATCGAGTGCCACCATGCCGACGCTATGCAACAGGCCGACGGTGTAGGCGATGTTCCGATCGGTCCCGAGCTGGTTCGCCACCGACTCCGCGGCGAGCGCGCAGGCGATGGAGTTTTCCCACAGGGCGTCGGCCTCGAGATTGTACGAAGCCAAGGGGCGCACCAAAACCTGCGAGGCCACGGCCGTGGCCACCAATTCATAAATCTGGTCATAGCCCACGCGATTCACGGCTTCCTCGACCGTGTAGCAGCGCAAGCCCTGGCTGAAGTGGGCGCTGTTGCCGAACTGCAGCACGCGCGCCGCGATGCCAGGATCCAGGCGCACCATTTCCACGACTTCATCCATCGCGGTGTTTCCATCGCACAACAGATGCTTCAGGCGCGGCAGTACGCGGGGAGCCGAAGGCAAATGCTCCAGCTCACGCACGACTTCATCGATCGTGATGATGGGCGCTGCCGACGGGGGAGTGTTAAGCTGGACCACGTCAATTCTATCGGCCTTTTTTACGAAAACTTTTGCACTTAACTGCCTTAAGTTGGCTGCCTCCGGAGTCGATTTACAGGACGGAGGTCCAGCTATGGACAACTATCATCCCCACCATCGGCGCTACTTCACCGGCCGAACCTGTTCGCTTCATCCCGACCAGGTAACCACGCACGCTGCAGACATGGCGCTACACCGCGCCGAGCAGTTGTTGCACGAGGGCCGCCTGCTCAAGCCAATCGAAGCGATGGCGATCACGCTCGCGGATGCGCGCGACAAGGAGACGCTTTTCTCGATCGCCCGCGCGATTTCCTGGGAGACGGGTGGCGATCAGGACGAGATCCTGTGCCGCTTGGGCGAAAAATTTCTCGATTACACCTGAGCTACCGCCGGACTCAGGAGTGGCGCTGGTAGATCTTCTGCAGCATCGATGCGCTCGGAGCCGCTGGCGCCGTCGGTGCGGCGGCCCCACCGCTCGCGCCAGTCAGGCTGAAGCGCAGCAGCAATTGTTCGTTTTCCTTGTCGAGCTGCAGAATCTGGAGAATTCGCGAACGGGTCTTGTCGAGCGTCGCGCGGAAGGGAGCTCCTTCCTCGCCGTTGCGCGGCACCGTGCGCAGAGCGGTCAGGGATTCATCGAGCCGGGCCAGCAGGGCTTTTTTCTTTTCCAGGAAGGCGGCGTCGGGCGAGCGGCGGTGCTGTTGCAGGAAGCTGTTTTCTTCGAGAGCCAGTTGGTGGAGCTCGTTACAGAGATCTTGGTGCTGCTGCAGGACCTTCAGGGGAGTCATTGGCGGGAGTGGCGGCGGGCTGCGAAGGGGGAGGAGTGGCGGTCGCGGGCGTGTTGGCGCTGAAGAAATGGGTGAGCTGGCTGTCGGTGCGGCCGCTCCATTCGAGCTGGCCGATGCGCCACGTTGCCATGCGGCTGAGTTCAGTCAATTCGTCACCGACCGGATCCTTGCCCGTGGGATGGGCGACCGTGTTGATGATTTCCTGGTAGGCCGCCGTGGCGCGATCCGTCTGGCGAAGACGCTCATAGCACAGGCCCATCTGGTAGATGATCGGCAGGCGCCAGTTGGCAGCCGTGGAAAGACGGGTGAGGCCTTCGTAGATGGCCACGGCGCTCAGGGTGTCGCCGCTCTGGAAGAAATCATTGGCGAGCTGGTTGCCGGTGCGGCGCTGCCAGTAAGCCCAGGTCTTCGGATCCGTGCCGGCGTTGGCTTGCTCCGTGCGCAGGAGCGTCAGCGTCATGGCGAGGGCTTCGTCCGTGCGGCCGAGCTGGCGCAGCGTAAGGGCGAGCTGGTAGCGGGCCTCGGGCACGTTCTCGTCCTGCGGCCACTGCTCGAGATATTGGGTGAACTTGGCGGCGGCCTTCTCCGTCTCGCCGGCTTTCATCAGCGAGCAGGCGGACTTGAAGTGAGCGCGGGCGCGATCCTCGGGCGCGAGGTCGAGCAGGCGCAGCCGGTCGAAGAACTTGGCGGCCTCGACGTAATTGCCGGTTTCGAAATGCGTTTCCGCGATCTCGAACTGCGCGGTCTTCGCCAGCAGCTGGTAATGTTCGTAGCTCTCGGGCGGGAGCTTCAGCGTGGAGTTGATGACGCTGTAGAATTGGTTGAGCGAGTTCTTGTAGGCGCCCATGGCGCGCTGGCAGCGGCCGAGCTCCAACAGGGCGTCGGGGATGCGGGCGTCGTCCGGATAAAGCTTCAGGAATTTCTCATACACCGCGGCCGCTTTCGTGAAGATGCCCTGCTTGCGGTGCATGCGTCCGAGGCCCAGCAAAGCGTCGCGCTGGTCGGCTTGGGGATAGTGGCGGTTGCGCAGGATCTGCCAGTAGGCGATCTCGGCGGCGGGAAAATCACCGCGATCGGTCAGGCTGGCACCCAGCTTCAGCAAGCTGCGGGCTTCCTTATGCTGTTCGTCATCATCCGCAGCGACGGCTTTCCCGGCGGGGGCCGGGTGCGCGGTCGGAGCGGCGTGCTCGGTGGGAGCCGGATGTTCGGCGGAAGCGGCGTGCTCGGGCTTGGCTTCAGCGGCTTCGGTTGCCACCGGATGTTCCGGCGTGTCGGCGTGCTCGGTGGCGTGTTCGGCCGGAGCTTCCTCGTGTTCGTTGGCGGAGACGGAGGCGCACGCAAACCCACCGACCAGAAGCGCGGCGGCCAATCGCAGGAGAGTGCGGAGGCTCACTCCTGGCGATAGGTGGCGGAGCTCGGTGGCAAGGTTCCGGGCGTCGGCGGTGCGGGCACCGATACGTCCTCGTTCGAGTTTTCGGAACCAGGGAAACGGAAGAGCGGCAGGAAGTCCTGCGATTGAACCTTCCGACGCGTATCGTCCGGCAGGATGGGCTGCGCTTTCGAAACGGGTGCAGGCGGTGTCGCGGGCTCGGCTTTCGCGGGCGCGGTCGGCTCCGGCTTCACCGGTTCCTCCGCCGGCGGCGTGATCGGCATGGGCGGAGTCGAGACGGCCGCGTGATCGTTGGCCAGCGCCACTTCGGCGAGTTCCGGCGGCGTGGCCGCCACCGGCGAACCCGTGGCGATCGGCTTGCGCACCAGCGGAGCGAGCGAGGCTGCTTCCCGGAAACGCAAGGCCGGCGGATTCATCGCGACCAGATACGGCTTCGAGACCGGCTGCGGCAGACCGAGCGTCTCTTGGGCTGCATTGGCCGTAGCGATCATCGACAGGTGCAAGAGCACCAGAATCAGATGGCACAGGGCCACAGGTGTCCAGCCGCGCAGGCGGGACGTTGAAATGCTGTAAGGCATGAAAGGAGAAGGATTCCATTTCAGCAGATGATTCTGATTCGCTCCCCTATAACGACGCGGCCTTGGGTCACTTTAGTAAAATTGCAGGATTTTGTCATCAATCCCACCGCGTCCAAGCTGCGCTTCACCAAGCGCTTCGATCAGCCTGCCCTCAGGCGGCCAGGACAGCGCGGATCTGCCGGCCCAATTCGTCCAGCGTGTACGGTTTCCGCACAAAAGTCTTCTGTCCCAGCGCCTCAAACTCGGCGCGCGTTTCCGGGGTCAGGTGGCCCGTCAGCACCAGCACCTTGGTATGGGGCTGGGTGATCTTGAGCACCTTGAGCACCTCGATGCCGGTGGCGCCGGGCATATTCAGGTCAAGGAGGACGATATCGAATTTCTTTTCACCGCGGCCGAGCAGGTCGATCGCCTCGAGGCCGTCGCTGGCCGTCGTGACGGTATAACCCTTCCGGGAAAGGCTGGTTTCGAGGAGCTGACGCAGCGCCGCCTCGTCGTCGACGATGAGGACGGATTCCGTGCCGCCTGGAAATTCAGTCACGCGGGCGGCCGGAGCCTGCACCGCGGAATCGGAGAACGGCAGGCAAACCCGGAACGTTGTGCCTTGTCCGACCGTGCTCTCGACGTCGATGGTGCCTTCGTGGCTCGCCACAATGCCGTAGACCACCGCCAGACCGAGGCCGGTGCCCTTGTTGGGACCCTTGGTGGTGAAGAACGGTTCGAAGATGCGCTCGCGCACGTGGGCGGGCATGCCGGTGCCGGTGTCGCTCACTTTCAAGCAGGCGCACGGATGACGGTTGACCATGCCGGAGGGCACGGCAGCGCCTTCGAGGCGCTGGGTCGTGAGCGTGATGGTGCCGCCGGTGGGCATCGCGTCGCGCGCGTTGACGCACAGGTTCAGCACGATCTGCTGCAACTGGTTCTGGTCGGCCAGCAGCGGCTGCAGGCTGCTGTCGAGGGCGAACTGGAAAGTGATGTTGCGCGGGAAAGTCTCGGCCAGCAACGCGACGAGATCCTTCAGGTGCTGGTTCAGGTCGAGCGGGGCCACGCGCACCTCGGCCTTGCGGCTGAACGTGAGGATCTGGCGCACCAGGCCCGTGGCGCGTTCGGCGGCGCGTTTGATTTCGCGCACGCTCTTCTGGATGATGGCCGCGTCGCCGGAGTTGAGCGTGCACAGCTCGGCGTAGCCGTTGATCACGGCGAGGATGTTGTTGAAGTCGTGGGCGATGCCACCGGCGAGCGTGCCGATGCCTTCCATCTTCTGGACCTGGCGGAGCTGGCCTTCGAGCTGTTTGCGCTCGGAAATGTCTTCACGCAGGAGCATCAGGTTGGCGATTTCGCCGTTGGCGTTGCGCAGGCAGCTCACCTGCACGGATTCCCAGACGATGCGACCTTCCGGACTCTGCCGGCTGATTTCCCCGCGCCATTCGCGCCCGTCGCGGACGCAGGCGCGGAACTCCTGGTAGGATTCTTCCGTGGCGTGGCCTTCGCGCAGGACGTCGATTTCGCGATCGAGGATCGTCTCCAGCGTGAGGCCGCTCGTAGCGGTGAACTTGCTGTTCACGTACTGCACCTGGCCCTCGGCATCGGTGATCGCGATGGCGATGGGCGACTGTTCAACGGCGCTCGAGAGCTTGTGGAATTGTTCCTCGGTCAGGCGGCGGCGGGTGATGTCATGGCCCACCGCGCGCACGGCGATGATGGCTCCGTTCACGTTGAAAATTGCGGACTCCTCCCAGTCGATCCAGCGCCAGCCCTGCGGCGTCAGCCAGCGCTGTTCGTGCGTGGCGGTATGCGGCGGGCGCTGGAGCTCGGCGGCGGCCTTGACGAAGGACTTTACGTCGTCGAGATGAACAAAGCCCGTCACGGCGCGGCCAGTCAGCTGGTCGACGGCGCGCCCGAACTTGCGGGCGAAAGCCTCGTTGGCGGCGCACACGTTGCCCGCGAGATCGCGACAATAGACAAAGGCGGCATTGCCGGTCCAGGCACCGAGCAACGCCTCTGGCTGCGGGTTGGCAGAAGCCCCCGACGATTGATCACTGATCACTACTGACATGCGCCCTTCAAATCGGCCGGATGGAGCTTAACTTGAGGCGCTTGGGATCTCGGAGAGAGCACCTGCGGGGCGGGGCGGGCTGGGGCGATGGTTTCGTTGGCGGCGCCCCCGAGCAATGTGTGGAGCTCCCCGACCGTGGAATTCAACTCGGCCACCTCGGACGCCATCTCCTGGGTCGCGGCGGCGCTCATCTCGGCGGCCGAGGCATTGGACTGGGTCACTTCATCGATCTTGGTCATGGCGGAACTGATCTGGCGGATGCCCAGATTCTGCTCCTGGATGGAAGAGGAAATTTCCTGTACCAGCTCGTCGACCCGGCGGGAGCGGCCGGCGATGTCGGCCAGCTGGCGTCCGACAAGCTGGCTGATTTCGCCGCCACGGGAGGACTTGGCAAGGGAGTCGCTGATGCGTTCCGACGTCTCGCGGGCCGCCTGCGCAGAACGCTGGGCAAGGGCGCGGACTTCCTCGGCGACGACCGCGAACCCGGCGCCTGCTTCGCCGGCGCGCGCGGCCTCGACCGCGGCGTTCAGCGCCAGGATGTTGGTCTGGAAAGCGATCTCATCGATGCTCTTGATGATTTTTTCCACGCTGCGGCCGGCCTCATGCAATTCGGACATGGCGGCATTCAGGCGTCCGACCTCGGCCTCGCCGGAAGCGGATTCGGCGCGGGCCTGGGCGGCCTCGTTGGCGGCGGCGGCGATGTGTTGCGCCGCCGTTTCGCTAATCGACAGCAGTTCGGTGGTGGAAGCGCCGGTCTCCTCGAGGGCGGCGGCCTGGGTGCTGGCGCCGTCTGCGACGGACTGGCTCCCGCCAGCCACCGAACTCGCGTGACCGGAAAGAGCGGTGGCCGCCCGGCTCAGGCGATCGGCCATGCGCAGGAGAGCGCGGGTGACGCCGCGCTGGAACAGCCAGCCGGAGAAGGCGAGGCCGGCGATCAAAACGGCGACGACGGTGGCACTGAGCGTCAGCGCGCGGTTGGTGCGCTCCTCGTGGGCATGGACCCCGGCGGCGGCTTCCTCGACGGCGCGCCGGTTCAGCTCGCGCAGCGAGTCCTGCAGCTCCGCCATGGCGGGATTGAAGCGGCTGACATAGATGTCCAGCGCGCCGCTGTTGTCGGCCACCAGGACATGGTCGGTGATTTCCTTGGACACGGCGGCAAGCCGGTCGAAGCGGGTCGTGAGCTGATGCGAGGAGTCGATGCCCGCCAGCAGGCCGGCGGTGGTTGCCTTGGCCTTCTCAAGACGCGCGAGCCCGGTTTCGATCTCGTCGGGATCCTTTAACCGGAGGACTGCTTGCAAGCCTCCCTCGGTTGCGGCGAGTTGCTCCAAGGCGGTGTAGGAGGCTTGCAGCCGGGCTGAGACCTCGGCGGTCAGCCTGGCGTCGCCGGCATGGGTCGAGCGCACAAGCCAGGCGCCTGCGCCGGCGATCGCGCCGCAGCAGAGGGCGGCGCCGAGGACGAAGGCCGTGAGTTGCAGCCGCAGCGAAGTGGCGCGGGCACTCATGCGCTCAGGACTTGAGGTTGGTGAGGCTGAGGCCGACGACGAGCGAGCCGATGGCATTGCCGCCGTCGAGCACCGGGACCGCCACCTGGATCTGTTGCTGCCCGCTGGATTCGTCCACCTCGACGGGACCCTGCCAGGTCTTGCCGGTCATCGGGACGTCATGCTTCGGCTTGCCGTGATGGCTCCAGTTCGTGGTCTTGGCAATGAAGCCGACCTTGAGACCGGCGGCGTCGGAGACGAAGGCCTCGGTGACGACCGAGTCCTTCTTGGACTTCAGGAACAGGCCGACCGGATTTTTGGTGAAGCCGCGCACGATCGGGTCGAGCACGGTAAGGGCGCGCCATTTGTCCTGATTCAGCGCGGCTTGTTCAGGCGGAACCGCGGCGTTGTGCGCACGCACGGCTTCGACGACGACCGGGTCGGCCGCCCAGCCGGCGATGTCCTTGATCCGAAGGTCGAGCTTCGCCTGGAGCGCGGGGTCGAGCGCCTCCGCGCGGGCGGCGCTGGCAGCGAAGAGGGTGATGACAGCGAGAAGGAAAGAGCGAATTTTCATGGCGGGAATCAGTAGATGATTTGGATGCGGCCGAGGACACGGTCCTCGTGGTTGAGCGGGCCGGCCGGGTCGCCGAGCATGTAGTTGACGCTGAGCTTGAGGTCATCGCCCTTGAGCAGGTAGCTCAGGCCGAGTACCCAGTTGGTCGAGGTCGTTGCCGCGGTGTCAGTGTTGGAGTCGTAGGTTTCATACCGGGCAACGGCCTGCCAAAGCTTGTTCGGCAGCAAGTAGGCGCCCTGCACGTACCAACCGGCGGCGGAGTTGTCGGTGCCGGTCTGGCGGTCGAGCTTCTGGCGGAGGTATTCGCCCGTGAGGTCGAAGTTGCCAAGTCCGACTTGGGCATCCACGCCCCAGCCGGTGCGGGTGCCGATGAAGGTGCCGGTATCGCGCGTGTGCAACGCGTTCACGCCGACGCTGAGGCGCTTGGCCTTGGTGGCGAGCGGCTGAACGGCGACGCGGGCCGCGGTCATGAAGGCGTCGTTGTCGTTGTTGCCGTTGTTGACGCCGTTGCCGTTGAAGAGACCGGCGGAGTAGGTGACGAGTTTGTTGTCGGTCGTGCCGGTAAGACCGAGGCCAATCTGGCGGCCGTAGGTCAGCTGGTCGTTGGGGAGTGAACGCTCGATGGTCGCGATCTTGGTGTCCGAGAGCAGCTGCTCGTAGCCGAAGGGCGTCTTGAACTGGCCGGCTTGGATGGTGGCGAGCGGGTACTTCGTCCAGGCGACAAAGGCGTCGGCAAGCTGGGCCCGGTAACCGGTGGTGCCGCTGATGGAATTGTTTCCGAAGTCGGACTGGAGGGTGAATTCCACGTTTTCGGCGAACGCGCCTTTCACCGTGAGGCGGGCGCGGCGCAAAAGGATGCGGTCATTGATGCCGGTGAAGCGGGAGTCGGGGGCGCCACCCGCCTCGCCGTTGATCTGCATGTACCCGCCGACGGAAAGCTTGGTCTCCTTGCCGGCGGCCTTGGCCACGGTCAACGGGGCCTTGCCGTCCCAACCGAGCTGTTTGGTCAGGTCGCCATATTCCTTCAAGGTCGGGGCCAGTTCGTCGGCCGAGACGGTGTCGTTCAGGCGGGCTTCGAGGCGAGCGAGGGCGGTTTCAATGCGCTGGAGGCGTTCTTCGACTGAGACTTCAGAGGCCGCGCAGAGCGGAGCCACGATGAGCGCGAGTGCGCCCAAGAATGCAATGCGGTGTTTGGTGGGCATGGGAGTGCAATTTCCCGGGGGTAGACCCAGGAACCTACCATCGGCTGGCGCTTCCTGCCCTTGAGGTAAAAAGGTACGACGAACGGCTTAGACCAGGCCGCTCAGCATCTGCGGCAGACGGGGCAGGGCGTTGTCGATCGCCGCGCGGGCGAGCTTGGTCTCGGGGCCGTCGGAGCCGTAAAGGATGTGCCAGCCTTCGAGATTCAGCCATGAATCGCGGGCGATCACATGGACCTTCTCGAAGCCGCCATGGATGCCGGCGTGGCGCACGAGGCAGTCAGCGACCTGCACCGCCGCGGCAAAAATCTGGTGACGCGGTGCGAGCGACGGCGTGTTGTGATGCTGCACCGCGAGCACGATCTCGTCGCTCATCTTGTGGCGCTCAAGATACACGGCGCCGATCTGGCCGTGATCCCAGCCGATCAGCTCGATTTCCCGGCGGGCCACATCCGCGGGGGTTTCAAATTCCGTGCGGTTGATCTCCGCCAACTCCTCGGGAAACGCATGGGCCATGACGACCTTGCCGACGTTGCTCAGCAGGCCGACGAGATAATCGGTGTCGTCATCGATCGTGATCGGCAGCGCGCGGAGAATTTCCCGGGTGATGATCGCGGTGCCCAGGCTGTGGGCCCACAGGTCCTGCCACGGGAGGGGCGCCTGGCCCTCGGCCGTCTTGAACGAACTCATCTCCTCGATGACCGGCGTGGCCATCGCTAGCTCGCGGATCTGGCGCAGGCCGAGGAAAAAGATCGCCTCCTCGATGTTGCTCACGCGATTCGAGAGACCGTAGTAAACCGAGTTCACCATGCGCAGCAGGCGCGCCGTGAGCGACGGATCCTGACGGATGATTTCCGCGATCTGCGCCGACACGCTGCCCTCGGAGTTCACAAGTTGGCGCAACGCCTGGTTGATGCGGCCCAGCGAAGCCAGCTTCGGGACCGCATTGATGCGGCTCCGAATGATCTCGTCCGAATACTTCATCGTGGTCGGATGGGTGAGGGTCGACATTGCTGAGTGAAAAGGAAAAGGCGTGGCGGTACCCGGCGAAGCGGGGTTGCGCATAGGGAAAATAACGTCCTTTCCCGCCCAATCTTGAGGGTTTTTCCTTAAGGATTTGGGGCCTTCGCCGATGACCTAGACAGCGAATCTTTCCCGTCTCCGCCTGCGGTGCCGGGGGTTTCGCGCTTATCCGGATGTCCCCCGCCCAAGCCCAACGTCTGCTGCAAGAAGCCATCGGCCACCACCGGGCCGGCCGCTTGGCGCAGGCGGATACGCTGTATCGCCGGGTGCGAATCGCCCACCCGGGAAATTTCGACGCCCTGCACCTCTGCGGCATCGTGGCGATGCAGCAAAACCGCATGGCGGAGGCGGTTGAACTGCTGACCAAGGCGCACAAGGCCGCTCCGAAAAACGCCCCTTGCGCGCAACGCCTCGGCCTCGCGCTGGCTTCGTCCGGACGTCCCGCCGACGCCGAGCCCGTGTTGCGCGCTGCGCTCGCCCTCGACGACAAGTCCGCCGAGGGCTGGGACACCCTCGCGTATTGCCTCAAGCTCCAGGACAAGCTTTCTGCCGCGCTCGAATGTCATCAGCGCGCCGTCACGCTGAAACCCGATTTTGCCGTGGGCTGGTACAATTGCGGCCTGACGCTGAGTCTCACCGGCCGTTACGCGGACGCGCTGCGCTGCCACGAGAAGGCCATCGCCGCCAATCCCGGTTACACCAAGGGCTACTACGGTCGCGCCCAGGCGTTGCACCAGCTCCACCGGATGGCTGAGGCCATCGCGGCCTATGACCGATTTCTCGAGCTCGAGCCTGCTTCGCACGAGGCTCGCGGTTTCCGGCTCTTCGCGCTCAACCACGTGGACCAGCTGAGCCGCGAGCAGCTTTTCGCCGAGCACGTGAAGTATGGCGAGGCCGTTGGCCGCCCGCTGGTTCCGGAATTTCCCCACGATCCCGCGCCCGAGCGCCGCCTGCGGGTGGGCATCCTGTCGCCCGATTTGCGCGCGCATTCGTGTGCGTTTTTCCTCGAGCCGCTGCTGCGTCACCTGGATCCGGCGCAGTTCGAGGTTTATCTCTATCACGATCATTTCCGTGAAGACGCCGTCTCGCAGCGCCTGAAAACCCATGCCGCCGTCTGGCGCAATTTCGTCGGCCAGCCCGCCAATGCCGTCGAGGCTGCCATCCGCTCCGACCAGCCCGACATCCTCATCGATCTCGCCGGGCACACCGGAATGATGAGTCGCATGCCGCTCTTCGCGAAGCACCTCGCGCCGGTGCAGATCAATTACCTCGGCTATCCCAACACGACCGGTCTGACCGCCATGCATTACCGTCTGACCGACGCCGTGGTCGATCCCGTGGGCGAGGCCGATGCTCTGGCGACGGAAAAACTCCTGCGTTTTGCTCCGACCGCCTGGGCTTACGAGCCGGCGCCGGATGCTCCCGTCGTCGGCAGCGCGCCGGTGGCGTCCAATGGACACGTTACTTTCGGCTGCTTCAACAACGTCGCCAAGATCTCCGACACGACGCTGGCCCTGTGGGCACGCGTGCTGGCGGCCGTGCCGAATTCGAAGCTCCTGCTGAAGGGCAGGGGACTCGGGGACGAAGCCATGCGCCAGCACTACCTTGGTCGTTGTTACGCGGCCGGTCTGTCGGCGGATCGCGTCGAGCTCATCGAGCGCACGGCCACGACCGAGGGTCATTTGGCGCTCTACGGACGCGTGGACATCACGCTCGACACTTTCCCCTATCACGGGACCACGACCACGTGCGAAGCGCTCTGGATGGGCGTGCCGGTCGTCACGCTCATGGGCGACCGTCACGTCGCGCGCGTGAGCGGCAGCTTGCTCACGGCCGTGGGTCGTCCCGAGTGGGTGGCGCAAACCGCCGACGATTACGTCCGCATTGCCACGCAACTCGCCTCCGATCCTGCCGCGCTCGCCACGATCCGCGCCGGTCTGCGCGACCAGGTGAAAAATTCCGCGCTCGGCGACCACGCCGGCCAGGCCGCCCGTTTTGCGGCGACCTTGCGCGATTGCTGGCGGAAGTGGTGCGCCTCGCGTGCTCCGGCCCGCGCGGTCGCTTGAGCGACGCATTTTGGGTTTCGAATCGGTCTGGGTAATTTTTGCCGGAGAACTGAAGGGGCCTTCTCAGTCGTCTGTTTTTACGAAGTTAAGTCGGATAAAGAAAATTTCTTATCATTTAAAATCAAAGGCTTGCGCAGGCATTCGATCTGGCAGGCCTCGGTTTTGCTCTACGCGAGGCCCAACTCTTTATGCGCGTCCTGCTCCTCACCGGTTCCTCCGCCCGCCAACTGCCTCCGCCGCAGCTGGGCGACACGCAAATCGTCGCCGGTCCCGACTGGCCCGATGCGCAGACGCTCGATGGCGAATGGATTTCGCTGCGCACGCCTGTGGGCGAGTACGACATCGCGACCTTGCTGGCCAAGATTCCCGCCGAGCAGCGTCCCGATGTCGTGTTCGTCTTCGCGAACGGCGCCTGGCGCAACCAGCCGCGCAATCTCGGCTGCTTCACCGGCAAGCGCATCCTGCTGTTTTCCGCCTGTCACGAAAAGTCGTCCGAGATGCCGCAGCTTTTCCCGTACCTCGGCGCCGAGCGTTTCGACCGCGTGATGCTGGCGAAGAACCAGTACCACCAGGAGCAGTTCCTCGCCGAGGCGACGGCGGAATTCCGCACCGACGACCGTCATGACGTCGGCTGGCTGCCGAGCCGCCAGCGTCGCCTGCACGCCCACGCCATTTGAGCGCCTCTCTCGTGAAATCCGCCCCCATTTCATCCTCCGCCGGTTTGGCCCAAGCCATCGCCACGTGTACGACCGCGCTCGCCGCCTACGTCGAGGCGCCGGACTCGCTCGAACTCTGGCAGGATCTTCGCGCGAAGCGCATCGCCGTCGGCGAAGTCGCCACTCAGCTTTCGCGCCAGCTCACCGATGCCGCGAGCCTTCAGCCGCTGCTCGACCTGCAGCTCAAGCTCGCTGCGGCCGGCGCGCTGGATCACCAGATTCCCGCCGACGATTTTGCCCGCGCCGCCACGCTGTGCGCGCAAGGCACCGCCGGCCTGCTGTCCGCGATGATGCTGACGCCGGCCTACCAGTGGGCCGACGCTCCCGCGTACGATTCCGTGCCGGAAATGCTTTGGTCGGCCTACACGGCATGGCTGTTTCACTCGCCGAAGAGTTTCTCCGTCGTGGGCCAGGCCGAGTCCTTCGCGGCGCACTACCTGCGCCGCCTCGGTGAATTCGACGCCTTGGTCACCCGCCATCCGAACGCCAAGGGCGTGCGCCAGGCGCTCGGCTTGTTCGCCGCTTCCGGCAACTGCATCCCGCTTTACTTCACGACCGGCTCGCTGCGCCGCCACATGGAGCTGCGCGGCCGCTTGCTCTCCGCCGCGGTCGCGGTGGATCGCCGCAATGATTTTCCCGCGCGCGCCCGCGCCGGACGCCGCCTGCGCGTGGGTTTCGTCAACCGCCACTTCGGCTCCCAGACGGAAACCTACACGACGTTGCCGACTTTCGAGCAGATGGATCCCGAGAAATACGAGGTCCAGCTCTTCACCTGCCATTATCAGGACTCCAGCCTGGAGCAGTATGCGAGCGGCCGGGCCGCGAAGCTCACGGTTCTCCCGCAATCCCTCGCGGAACAGCTGCAAGTGCTTCGTGCCGCCGAGCTCGACGTCGCGGTCTTCGGCACGAATGTCACTGCCGTTTGCCACGAGGTCACCCGTCTCGCCCTGCATCGCGTCGCCCCGCTGCAGGTGGTCAACAATTCCTCCTGTACCACGACCGGCCTGCCGGAGATCGACCTTTATGTGTCGGGCACCGCGACCGAGATCGCCGGCGCCGCCGAGCACTTCACCGAGCGCCTCGGCTTGGTGCAGGGTCCCGCCCACGCCTTCAACTACGAAGCCGACAAGCAGGAGCCGGTCTCCACGCCGACGCGCGCTTCGCTCGGCCTGCCGGAAGACGCCGTCGTCTTCGTTTCCGCTGCCAACTTCTTCAAGGTTACGCCCGAGATGCAGCACGTCTGGGCGCGCCTACTGGCTGCCGTCCCGGGTTCGCGCCTGCTGGTGCATCCGTTCAATCCGAACTGGGCCTCGCAATACCCGATCACGCGCTTCCGCTCCGAATTCCACGGCGTGCTCCGGCAGCACGGGGTTGCGCCGGACCGCCTGGTCATTTCCACGGCGCGCTTTCCGTCGCGTTCCGATGTCCGCGCGCTGCTCAGCGTGGGCGACCTCTACCTCGATACTTTCCCGTTCGCTGGTGTTAACTCCCTCATCGATCCGCTCGAGTCTGGCGTGGCCGTAATCACGCAGGAGGGAGAAACTTTCCGTTCCCGTATGGGCGCCGCGCTGCTGCGCACGCTCGGCCTGGAACAGCTGATCGCCGCCGATGCCGACGCCTACCAGGCGCTGGCCGTGCGTCTCGCCACCGATGCGCCCGCGCGCGCCGCGTTGCGCGAGCAGATCACTACGGCCATGGCCCGCCTGCCGCTGTTCCTGGACACGCTGGCCGCCAGCGATGCCTTCGGTGCCTTGCTCGACCGGGCGTACGACGAACTCTTGCAGTGCGGCCCGGCCGGTTTCCGCGCCGAGCGCCGCCCGATCATCGGACCCGAGGTCGCCTCCACCCCCGTGCGCCAGGCGCGTGGGCGTGAACTGCTGGCGAACGGCCGCTCGGCCAGCGCCGTCGATTATTTCCTCAGTGCCATCCAGAGCGACGAACGCAACGCCTCGCTGTGGTGCGACGTTGCCGATGCCCTGCGCAGCAGCAATCGCACGACCGAGGCGGTCAGCGCGCTGCAAACCTGCCTGCAAATTGACAATCATTACGTCCCGGGTTGGAAGCTGCTCGCCGAGCTGGCCCGCAGCCTCGGACACGCGGAATTGGAAGCGGAAGCCGAGGCCATGCTGCGGACGATCGCGTCCGGATCCGGCCAGCCGGTCCGCACGCGCGTGCTGATCTACACCGACGACCCGGACGCCGGTGGTGTCGCCCAATACAACCACAGCCTGATGGTCGGCCTGACCGTCGCGGGTTGCGAAGTTTCCTGTGCGCAAACGCAGAGCAAGAGCCCGCTCGTCGCGGCGCAGCGCCAGCTCGGCGTCACGCACCACTGGATCCCCTACGACACGAAGCAGGAATTCGCCCGCACGATCGATGATCTCGCCCCGGCGCACCCCATCTTCAAGGCGGCCAAGCCCGACCTGATCGTCTTCAGCGATTGCTGCCCGATTTCCAACATGGCCGCGCGTGATGTCGCGGTGCAGATGGGGATCCCGTATGTCGTCGTCGTCGGCTTCGTCGGTTCCTACCTGGCCGATCGCTTCAAGAGCGTGCTGAGCCGGCTTGCCGCCCAGTATGCGAGCGCCCGCGCCGTCGTCGCCGTCTCGCAGGAGAACCTCGAGCTGCTTCGCAACCGCTTCGGCCTCGCCGCCTCGGCGGGGCAGGTCATCCACTACGGGCGTCCGGAGAAATTCTTCGAGCCGCGCGATGAAGAGGTCCGCACGCGTCTGCGCACCGAGTTGAATCTTTCCGACGATGCCGTGGTTTGCTTCACCGCTGCGCGCCTCACGGGAATCAAGGGCTTCCTCTACCAGATCCTCGCCGCCAAGCACCTGCTGGCGCAGAAGGGTCACGAGAACCTGCACTTTGTTTGGGCAGGCGAGGGCGAGCAGCGCGCCGCACTCGAGGACGCCATCGTTTCGTCCGGCCTCACCGGCCATGTCCATCTGCTGGGCCACCGCTGGGACGTCGCCGACTGGTATGATGCCGCGGATATTTTTGTCCTCCCCTCGGATCTCGAAGGCATGCCGCTCGCGATCATGGAGGCGATGGCCAAGGGCTTGCCGGTCGTCGCCACCGCAGTCAGCGGCATTCCCGAGGAACTCGGCAACACCGGCCAGCTGCTCACGCCCGCGGCCAAGAATCGCCAGGCGCTCGTCAGCCAGCTCATCCACACGCTCCATCTCTGGGCCAGCAACGCGGCCCTCCGTCAGTCCGTCGGCGAGGCCGGCCGCCTGCGCGCGCAGGCCATGTTTCGCGAACCGCTCATGATCGAGCGCATGGTGGCGCTCATCAGTGCCCATCTCGTTCCCGCCGCCGCCCACACCGTTTCCGCTTAAACCCAATTTCTCCCATGGCTCCTACATCCCACTCCTCGTTCTCTCTCGACGCCGCCAGCATCCTCCTCACCGGCGGCACGGGCTCGTTCGGCAAGGCCTTCGTCAAGACGGTCCTCGAGAACCATCCCAACGTGAAGCGCCTGGTGATCTTCTCGCGCGACGAGCTCAAGCAGTTCGAGATGGCGCAGCAGTTCCCGACGTCGAAGTACCCGGCGATCCGCTATTTCATCGGTGACATCCGTGACGAAAAGCGCCTGCGCCGTGCCCTGGAGGGCATCGATGTTGTCGTCCATGCCGCCGCGCTCAAGCAGGTGCCGACGGCGGAGTACAATCCCTTCGAGTGCATCAAGACGAACGTCCTCGGCGCGCAGAACCTGATCGAGGCGTGCCTCGACAGCAACGTCCGCCGCGTCGTGGCGCTCTCCACCGACAAGGCCGCCGCCCCGATCAATCTCTACGGTGCCACCAAGCTGTGCTCCGACAAGCTCTTCGTCGCCGCCAACAACATCAAGGGCGCCCGGGATCTTCGCTTCAGTGTCGTCCGCTACGGCAACGTCATGGGCAGTCGCGGCTCGGTCGTCCCGTTCTTCCTCGAGAAAATGAAGACCGGCGTGATCCCGATCACCGATCCGAACATGACCCGTTTCACCATCTCGCTCCAGGAGGGCGTTGACATGGTCTTGTGGAGCATCGCGCACGCCTGGGGCGGCGAGATCCTCGTGCCGAAGATTCCGTCCTACCGCATCACCGACATCGCGCAGGCCATCGGCCCGGATTGCGAGCACCCGGTGGTGGGCATCCGCCCGGGCGAGAAACTCCACGAGGAGATGATCACCTCGAGCGACAGCTTCAACACCGTCGACCTCGGCCGCTATTACGCGATCCTGCCGGGCGCGGGCGGCGAGTACAGCGTGGCCGACTACTGCAAGGCCGGCGGCGGCAAGGCCGTGCCTTCGGGCTTCTGCTACAACAGCGGGACCAACGAACATTTCCTCAACGTCGCCGAACTTCGCGAGCTGATCGCGGAGCAGGTGGAAGGCGCCGCCTTTGTGCGGACCAACCATGGCACCAACAGCCATCACCCGCACTTCGCGGAGTTGAAGACCGTCGCTTAAACGACTGCACCTTTTCCCCGCCATGATCTCCGCCGATCGCCTCATCCCGACCCTGACGCTCGCCGAGCGTGACGCCTACCTTGCGCAGATTCCGACGGAAACCACGGTCTACGAGCGTCGCCTGCTGGTGGATTTCTTCGAGCGCCAGTGGGAAGGCTCCGGCACGGTGGTGGAAATCGGCCCGTTCCTTGGCGGCACGACTCGCGCCATCGCGTGGGGCATGCTGCGGAATCCGCGGCTGGCCGAGGGCGCCGCACTGCATACTTTCGACCGCTTCGACACGTACTATTCAGCCGAGCAGCTCCGCCAGACGATCGAGCCGATGGTGCGCAATCGCATCTTTACCGCTGAGCAAGCCGACGATTTGTGCCGCGTGGCGGACTTCGAGCGCCTGTTCAACGCGGTCCACGTCAACGAGGACTACTCGCGCCTTATCCGCCTGCATAATTCGCCGTTGCCTGACCTGCCGCAGGAAATTGACCGCTCCCGGGCGCTCGATTGCCTGAACGAGGTGGGAGATTTCAGCGCGCTCTTCATCGACGGCTGCAAGTCCTGGGCTTCCACCCACTATGCGATGAAGTATCTGCTGCCGCGCACCCGCCCGGGTTCGGCCGTGATTTTCCAGGACTTCGGCTGGTACACGTGCTTCTGGATTTCCTGCTTCACCTACGCGCTCCGCGATTACCTGCAGCTCGAGTCGCGCGCCGATGCCACCTATCACTTCCGCCTGACCAAGCCCGTCACGGCCGGCCAGGTCGCCGCCCGCTTCGCGCACACGGCGGATGAGATGGGCGAGAAATTTTTCAGCGAAGCCGCCGCTTACCTGTTCGAAGCCAGCCAGCGCACCGGCGATCTGCGCGGTGAACTGATCGCGCAGCTGCATCACATCGGGGCCCTCGTGACTTTGAATCGCAAGAACACCGCCGCGCAGCTGCTGCAAAAGCTCGAGGTGAAGCGCTACGCCGCTTGGGCCGGCATGATGCGCGGCTGCGTCAAGAGTCCGACCTACCGGCCGGGCGGAAAGCAGATTCTTTGGAAAGACGCGGCCTGATGCCGCTGGCGTTGGTGGGCCGAGCCATCTCAGCGATAGGCGTGGCGATGGCTGATCCCGTGAGCTCTTAGGGCGGAGCCTGCAGGCAGATTTTGCCGAACCCGTTGGAGGCGAAATTGCTGCGAGATTCTGGCTGAAAAATAAATTTTCTTAACGCTGACCAGCAATGAGTTGCGAGTGAAGATGCCAGCTGGGCTTCGATTTTGCTCTAGAGCGGTTTCCGCATGCTCCCGTACGGACGCCAAACCATTTCTGAAGAAGACATCGCCGCTGTCGTGGCCACGCTGCGCTCGGATTTCCTGACGCAGGGTCCGGCCGTGACAGAATTCGAGCGCCAGTTCGCGGCGCGGGTCGGTGCCAAGCACGCGGTCGCCGTCTGCAATGCCACGGTCGCGCTGCATCTCGCGATGAAGGTCGCGAATATCGGAACCGGCGATCGCGTCGTCACTTCACCCAACACCTTTCTCGCCTCGGCCAACTGCGCGGCGTACGTCGGCGCCACGCCGGATTTCTGCGACATCGATCCGGTGACCTACTGCCTCGACGCCGCGGCGCTCGCCCGCACCTGGCACTGCGATACGAAGGCGGTGGTGGCGGTGGACTTTGCCGGCCAGACGCCTGATTTGCCCGCCATTGCGAAGATTGCCCGCGAACGCGGCGCGCTTGTGATCGAGGACGCCAGCCATGCCACAGGCGGTCGCTTCCATGCGGAAGGCCGCGAGTGGAATGTCGGCGCCAACCCGTGGGCGGATATCGGCATTTTCAGTTTTCATCCGGTGAAGACGCTCACGACGGGCGAGGGCGGCATGCTCGTGACCGACAACGACGACTTCGCCGCGCGCGCCCGCAAGTTGCGCTCGCACGGCGTGGAGCGCGACGAGATGCTCTTCGAATCCTCCGATCTCGGCGCCGGTCCGTGGGTGCACGAGATGCAGGAACTCGGTTTCAACTACCGTCTCACCGATCTCCAGGCCGCACTTGGCCTTTCCCAACTCAAGCGCCTCGACACCGTGCTCGCTCGCCGCCGGGAAATTGTCGCTGCGTACAACGCCGCCCTCAGCGGCCTCGATTGGCTCGTGACGCCAGGCCTGCGGATCGCCGCGGATGCAGGCACGACTTCCTGGCACCTCTACGTCGCACAGCTCGACTTCGCCGCCCTCGGCCAGTCGCGCGCCGAGGTGATGAACCGCCTGCGTGCCGCGGGCATCGGCACTCAGGTCCACTACATCCCGGTGCACCTGCAGCCGTGGTATCGCCAGACGTTCGGCTACGGCCCGGGCAAGTGCCCCGTCGCCGAAGCCTACTACGAGCGCACGCTCAGCCTGCCGCTTTTCCCGGCCATGACCGACGCCGACGTGGCGACGGTGGTCGCCGCCATCCACGCCCTCGCTCCCGTTCCTGTCGCATGAAATCCCTCTGCATCATCCCCGCTCGCGGCGGCTCAAAGCGGATTCCGCGCAAGAACATCCGCTCCTTCCACGGCAAGCCGATCATCGCCTATCCGATCCAGGCCGCACTGCAGTCCGGTTGCTTCGACGAAGTGATGGTCTCCACCGAGGATCAGGAAATCGCCGCGATCGCGCGCGACTGTGGCGCCACGGTGCCGTTCCTGCGCTCGGCCGAGAATGCCGGCGACCGCGCTGGCAGCGATGAAGTCATCAAGGAAGTCATTCTCCGTTACCGCGAACTCGGCCGCGACTACCCGCAGGTGTGCGGGCTTTACCCGACTGCCGCGCTCGTTACCGCCGCCCAGCTGCGTCAGGGCCGCGAAATGCTGCTGGCCGACCCGACACTCACCTCGGTGCTGCCGGTGCTGCGCTTCTCCTTTCCGATTCAGCGCGCGCTGGTCCGCCGCGCCAATCGCGTGCCGCTGCTGCAGCCGGAACATTACCAGTCGAGCAGCCAGGATCTCGAACCGGCCTACCACGACGCCGGCCAGTGGTACTGGCTGAACAGCGAGCGCTTTCTCCAGAACGGCGAATTCATGGGCGAGAACTCCAACGGCCTCGTGCTGTCCGCGATGGAAGCACAGGACATCGACAGCGAGGACGACTGGGCGGTCGCCGAACTCAAATTTCAACTCGCGCGCCTCCGCGCCGCTGCCGCATGAAAAAGCCCGGTCTTCTTCTCCTCCGCGCCGACGCCAGTGCCGAAATCGGCACCGGCCACATCATGCGCTGCCTCGCACTGGCCCAAGCCTGGCAGGACGCCGGTGGTCTCGCGCTCTTTGTGGCGTCCGTCATTCCCGCCGCGCTCATCGCCCGGCTGCGGCGCGAAAACATCGCCCTTGTCCAGATCGCGGCCGAACGCGGCAGCGCAGCCGATGCCAAGGCGACGATCGCGCTCGCGCACGAGCGCAACGTCGCGTGGGTCGTGCTGGATGGCTACTGCTTCGACGCGGCCTATGCCGACGCGTTGCGCTCGGCGGGCCTGCGCCTGCTCGCGCTCGACGACATGAACCATCTCGACCGTTACCCGGTCGACGTGCTGCTCAACCAGAACCTCAGCGCCCAAGCCGCGCTCTACGCCGGCAAGGTGGGGGAGGAAACCGCGCTGCTGCTCGGGCCGCGTTACAGCCTGCTGCGCCGTGAATTTCGCGCCGCCCCGGCGCGCGTGACCGATGCGACGCGCACGGGTCTGCGCGTGATGGTCAGCTTCGGGGGCGGCGATGCCGAGAATTACAGCGCCGCGGTGCTCGCCAATCTCGCTGCTTCCGGCCGGCGCGACCTCGAGGTCGTGGTCCTCGCCGGCGCGGCCAACCCGCATGTCTTTTCGCTCCAGCAACTCGCCGCCTCGCTGCCGTTCCAGTGCGAGATCCGCGTGAACGTGGAGAACGTCGCCGCCGTCATGGCCTGGGCCGACGTCGCCATCACCGCGGCGGGCTCGACCGTCTGGGAACTGGCCGCGATGCAGCTGCCGGCGTTGATCGGCGCCCATGAGGAGAACCAGCTCGCCGGCCTGGCGACGTTGCAGTCCGTACCGTTCTTCCGCGCTTGTCCGGTCGGCGGGCTCTTTGCCTGCGACCTCGCCGCCGAACTCACTGCGCTCGCCGCGCTGCGCGCTCCTTCCTCCGATTTCGATACTCAGGGCGCCGTGCGCGTCGTCGCCGCCCTTCAATCCGCCCTCACTCCCGCTCTTCTTTCCGCATGAACCCCGACCGCTGTCTTCTCATCGCCGAAATCGGCATCAATCACAACGGCGACATGGCCCTCGCCGAGACGATGGTCCGTGCTGCCGCCGCGGCCGGTGCCGATGCGGTGAAATTCCAGAATTACCGCACGGAGGATTTCCTGAGCGATCACACGCTCCAGTACACGTATCGCAGCGAAGGCCGCGAGGTGACCGAATCGCAGTTCGCGATGTTCAAGCGCTGCGAGCTCAGCGATGTCGACCTCCTGCGCCTCAAACGCTGCTGCGATGCCGCGGGCGTGATGTTCTTCAGCACCCCGACCAACACGGCGGGCGTGGACGCTGTCGTCGCCGCGGGTGGCGCCTACCTTAAGAACGGCTCGGACTATCTCGGCCACCTGCCGCTGATCCGCCACATGGCGCGCAGTGGCGTGCCCACGATTCTGTCGACCGGCATGGCGACGGAGGAAGAAGTCGCCGAAGCCGTCGCCGCATTCCGCGAGGCCGGTGGCACCGATCTCACGCTGCTCGCCTGTACCTCGGCGTATCCGACTCCACCGTCCGATGTTAACCTGCGCCGCATCCCGGCGCTGGCCCAGAAGTACGGCTGCCGCGCGGGTTTCAGCGACCACACCGCAGGCTGGGAAGCGGCGGTTGCCTCCGTGGTTCTCGGGGCCTGCATGGTCGAAAAACATTTCACGACCGACCGCCACCTGCCGGGTCCGGACCAATGGTTCTCGTCGGATGCGACGGAGTTCGCGGAATTGGTGCGCCGCGTGCGCGAAGCCGAGGTCATGTTGGGCACCGCGAGCCAGCAGCCGACCGCCGCCGAGGCGCGCTCGCGCATTGAGTTCCGCCTGGCCTGCGTTGCGGCCGCCGACCTGCCGAGCGGCCACGTCGTGACCGAACAGGACATCGCTTTCCGCCGTCCCGCGACCGGGCTGGCTCCGTCGCAGGCCGACTCCATCCACGGCCGCCGCCTCGCGCGCGGGCTCAAGCGCGGTGAGCCGTTCGTCCTCCAGGCTTTCGCCGCATGAGTGAGCCGCTCAAAGTTCTCTTTCTCGGCAACCACACCGTCGGTGTGCGCACCCTGCAGGTCCTGCAGCGCGACGCGCGTATCGTCGGCGCGGTGGCGCATCCGGATGATCCGGAAGATGGCGTTCGCTACGAATCCGTTTTCGTCGAAGCGGGCCGCCTGGGCGTGCCGGTAGTGCGCATGGCCGGACGCAATCCGGGCCTGGCGGATTTCGTACGCTCGTGCGCACCGGATCTCATCTGGATTACGGATTATCGTTATATCATCGGCGCCGACATCATCGCCCTCGCGCCTCTCGGTGCCGTGAATCTGCACCCGAGCATCCTGCCGGCCTATCGCGGCCGCGCTTCGATCAACTGGGCCATTCTCCGCGGCGAAACCCGTTTGGGGCTCTCGGCGCATTTCGTCGATGTCGGCATGGACACCGGCGACGCGATCGCGCACCGCGCTTACGACTTGGCGCAGAACGAGGATGTCGGCGATGCACTCAACCACCTTTATCCGCTCTACGAGACGCTGACGGCGGAAGTGCTCGGCTATTTCCGCGCCGGGCAGGTGCCGCGGCTGGTGCAGGATCACACCCAGGCCACGGCTTTCCCGCGTCGCACGGCGGACGATGGTCGCGTCGATTGGACGCGCCCCGCCCGGGAAGTTTGGAATTTGATCCGCGCCGTGGCCGCGCCTTATCCGGGCGCCTTTACCGCGTGGGGCGACAGCCGCCTGTTCCTTTGGAAAGTGTCCGGCATCGAACGCTTCGCGGCCCGGACGCATCCGTCTCCGGGCACCGTGCTGGCGCTGTCCGCCGACCGCCGTTCCCTGACGGTCGCCTGTGGCGATGCGGCGCTTGTGATCACCAGTTACACCGCCGGCGAGACCGGCAGCGCGATGCTCTCCCAAGGAGCCGTGCTGGGTGAACCCGTTTTGCTGGAGGCCTCGGCCTGAGTCATGGAAACGATCCCGCACAACCGTCTGACCTTTGGCCCTGAGGAAGAACAGGCCGTGGCGCGCGTCGTGCGCTCCGGTCGTTGGGCGGCGGGCAGTGTGCTCGTCGAACTCGAGGCGCGGATGGCGCGCGAGGCGGGAGTGGCCTTTGCCGTGGGCGTGAGCTCCGGTGTTTCCGCGCTGCGGCTTTCGTTGCTGGCGCTGGGGGTGGGACCGGGCGATGTGGTGGCGGTGCCGGCGTATTCATGCGTGGCGCTGGCCAACGCGGTGTTGGCGTGCGGTGCGGCGCCCGTGCCGGTCGACGTCGATCCGCATACTTGGAATCTTTCCGTCGCGGGCCTGCGCGCGGCGATTGCGCAGCAGCCGAAGCTTCGGGCCGCAATTGCCGTCCACAGCTTCGGCGCCGTGGCGCCAGTGCGCGATTTGGAAGCGCTAGGTCTGCCGGTCATTGAAGATTGTTCGCACGCCTTTGGCCGCGCCCCGCTCGGCCGGCTTGGCCGGGTGGCGATGCTGTCGCTTTACGCCACCAAGTTGCTGGGTGCGGGCGAGGGCGGCATGATTCTCACCGATGACGCCGGGCTGGCGGATTTCGCCCGTCGTTCCCGCGACTACGCGGATCAGGGGCCGAGCACCATGCGCCTGAACGACAAGATGACCGATCTCGAGGCCGCGCTTGCCCTCTGCCAGCTCGACCGCCTGCCGCAAACTCTCGCCCGCCGCGAGGCGCTCGCGGCGCGGTACACCCAGGCTCTGGCCGGGGTGGAGGGCGAACTGCCCGTGAATCAGGACAGCCGGGTCTGGTATCGCTATGCCTTCGCCGCCCGTGACGACGCCGGCGAGGTCGTTGCCCGCCTGGCGGATCGTGGAATTGCGGCGGCGCGCCCGGTCGAAGACTGGTCCGCGAGCGCCCTGCCGGTGAGCACGCGGGCGTTCCAGCAACTCGTTTCCCTGCCATTGTACCCGACGCTGACCTCCGACGAGCAGGACCGCGTCATTGCCGCCGTCCAGGCTGCCATCCCGTTCCCCCTTTCCGCATGAGCACGCCCTTCGCCAACATTGCCGAGTTCTACAACCGCAAGGTCGACCAGTTCGGCCACGACCCGCGTGCCTGCGATTACGGCCGTGCGGAGTCGCAGCGCCGGAAGTTCGAACTGCTCGCCGAGGCGACCGACTACACCGGCCTCAGCGTGCTGGATGTCGGCTGCGGCTTCGCCGACTACGCGACGTTCCTGCAGGAGCGCTTCGAGGGCGTTCGTTACAGCGGCATCGATCTTTCCCCGGCCATGATCTCCCGCGCGCAGGCGGTGCACCCGGAGCTCGACCTGCGGGTGGGCAATATTCTCGAGGAACACGGCGGCGAGACGTACGACATCGTTTCCGCCAACGGCATTTTCTATCTCCTCGGCGAGAATGCGCCGACGCTGATGCGCCAGCTGGTGCAGGAAATGTTCCGCCGCTGCCGTCATGGCGTGACGTTCAATTCGCTGAGCACCTGGGCGAAGCACCAGGAGCCGGGCGAGTTCTACGCCAATCCGGTCGAAGTCGTGGCCTGGTGCCGCGAGATCTCGCCCTACGTGACGCTGCGGCACGACCGTCTGCCGCACGATTTCACCATCCATCTTTTCCGGGAGGCGACGCAGTCATGATCGTTTCGATCAACCAGCCCGCCTACCTGCCCTGGCTCGGGTATTTCGAGCGCATCGCCGCCTCGGATCTTCACGTCGTGCTCGATCACGTGCAGTTCGAGAAGAACAGCTTCACCAACCGCAACAAGGCGCGCACGAAGGAGGGCTCGACGTGGCTCAGCATCCCTCTCTCAACCAAGGGCAAGTTCGGCGACCTCGCGATCAACGCGCTGGAGTTCGCCGCCAACGATCCCTGGGCGAAGAAGCACTGGGCGACGCTGCGCATGAATTACGGCAAGGCGCCGTTCTTCAAGCAGTACGCTCCGGCCTACGAGGCGCTCTACATGCAGAGCTGGACGAGCTTCATGCCGATGGTGCGTGCGTTCCTCGAGCAGCACTTGCGCGATCTGCAGATCGAGACGCCGCTGCGCTTCAGTTCCGAAATGGCGATCGCCGGCACTAAGAGTGAATTGGTGCTGAACCTGTGCCGCGCCACTGGCGCCACGACCTATCTTTCCGGTGCGCTCGGCCGCAACTACCTCGACGAAGCTTCGTTCACGGCGGCGAGCCTCGGCGTGCGGTATCAGGACTACGCGCATCCGACCTACACCCAGTGCCAGCCGGGCTTCGAACCGTACATGGGCATTCTCGATCTGATCTTCAACCATGGTCCCGCGAGCCGGGACATCCTGCGGTCGCGCGCCGCCCTTGCCGCATGAACGTTCTCGTCATCGCCGCTCATCCTGACGACGAAGTCCTCGGCTGTGGGGGCACGATCGCCCGTTACGCCCAGGAAGGCCACGCCGTCTCGATTCTCATTCTCGCCAATGGCCTGACGTCCCGCGTGGACTTCGACCCCGCGCGCGATGGCGCCAAGCTGGCGGTCCACCACGACCGCGCGCGCCGCGCCGCCGCGCTCCTCGGGGCGAAGGACGTGCAACTCGCCGGGTTCCCCGACCAGAAGATGGACACCCTGCCGCTGCTCGACATCACGCACACGATCGAGCGCGAGATCGCCCGCGTGAAGCCCACGGTGGTGTTCACGCAGCATGGCGGCGACCTGAACATGGATCACGTGATCACGTTCCGTGCGACCCTGACTGCCACGCGCCCGATGGCGGGCGGCGTGGTGCGTTCCGTTTTCAGCTACGAAATTCCTTCCTCCACCGACTGGTCCTTCCAGCAATTCGAGCCCCGCTTCACGCCGTCGGTTTTCCACGACATCGCCCCGCATCTCGAGGCCAAGATCGCTGCGATGCAAATCTACGAGAGCGAGGCTCGCGCCTTTCCTCATCCCCGTTCCCCCGAAGCCCTGCGCGCCAACGCCCAGCGCTGGGGCAGCGCCGTCGGCTACCACGCCGCCGAGGCTTTCCACTGCGTGCGCGACCTGCGCTGAAAATTTAAAATCACCCGATTCCGAGCCCATGAACTACCAATCCGTTCTCCGCAAACAAGGCACGATGGCCAACATCCGCATGATCACCGACACGCTGGATGTGCGGGCGCGCACCGCCATCGACATCGGCTGCGATGCCGGCAGCTATTCAGCCCATCTGTCCAACCTCGGATTGAAGGTCGACGCTTACGACCCGGATGCCTCCGCGGTTGAGGAGGCCCGCCAGTTTTTCCTGAGCAACATGACGCCGGTGAAGCTGAAGCACCAGCTGTTCACGCTCGAGGACGTGCGCAAGATGCCGGTGTACGACGTGTCGCTGCTGCTGTCGGTTTACCACCAGATCGTGGAGCACAACGGTCTCGAATATGCCAACGAGTACCTGGTCGGGCTCTACCGTCGCACGAAGCACCAGCTCTATTTCCAGTCGTGCATGATCCACCTGAAGCACCGCCGGAAGATGCCCTTCGTCGAGAACCACGGTCCGAGCATCCTCGCCTACTTCACGGAAGTGCTGCGCGCGAGCGGAGAGCCGGTTCATGCGCAGTTTCTCGGTTACTCCCAGAATAATCTGCCGGCGTCGGAGCCGTTCCGTCCGCTCTTCGTTTTCGAGAAGAGCCCGAAGCGGGAGGTCTTCACGCTGCCGAGCATGCAGACCGGGGGATTTCAGGGCAGTGAGAACCAATTACTCGTGGTCGACATCGACCACGCGGTCAGCGACCAGACGCTCACCAGCTTTTCGCGCCAGGGCTGGCATCCCTTGCGCGCGGCCTGCGAGGACCTGCAGGCAAAAGCGGCGGATCCGCGGGGGAAAGCCAGCGCCGGCCTCAAGGCCTACTACGGAAATTTCCAACCGCAGACCGTGGGTGACGTCTGGCAGCGCGCCGGCGTGGCGGGGGATATTGGCGTGCTCGCGAAGCAACCGGCGGGTCATTACGGCAGCTGGCTGCCGTGGCATCGTTCGAACGACACGCAGGAGAGCATGCAAGCCGGCTACACCGTCATGCCGCGTCCGCCGGTGGGCGACTGCCACACTTACGGCCCCGTGGCCCCGGAGGTTCCGGAGCAGGAAGCGGCGCGACTGGGCGAGCTGCAGAAAAAACTTTCCGAGGAAGGGTACGCGCCGGAAATCCATCACGATGGATATATTCGCGGTCAGCTGCTGATTCGCGGTGAGGAAACCCGTTTCCTCGTGCTGGGCGGCCAGCACCGGCTGGCCGTGCTTTCCACGCTGGGTTACCAGCAGATCGTGGCGCGCTTCGAACCCCGGCGCCTGAGAATGATCGATCTGGCCAAGGTGAGCGAATGGACGCAGGTCAAAGACGGCACGTATTCGGTGGAGCAGGCCACGGCGATTTTCAACGGCGTGTTCGATGCGACGGGTCTCGGCCTGCGCGACGCGCTGCGGGCGCGGGCGGCCATCGCGCTGCCGGCGGTGAAGACCTATCAGCTCGTGGCGACCCGCGATAACGGCTGGTCCGATCAATATGGTTCGCTGCACGTCGCGGCGCAGTATGCCGGCGGCACGCTCGAACCGGGTTACCGGATGAACGCCATCTGGCAGCATGGCTGCGAGGGCCCGTGGGTGGATTTTTCGGCCGACCTGCTCAGCAACAACACGCCCGGGGCCAAGGAGAAGTTCGTGCTCGTGGCCCGCGAGGAGCAGGCCGCGCTGTTGCGCAGCGCCGGTTATACCGAGGCTCATGCCATCGGGCTTCCGATCATCTACACGCAGCCGTCGGTCATGGTGCGCCAGCCGCGCAGCCTGCTCGTCATGCCGACGCACACCCTGAACGGGGAAAAACCGGCGGATCGTTCCGCGTTCGAAAAGTACGCCGACGAGATCAAGGCGATCGCCGGCAACTTTGCCCGGGTCACGGTTTGCATCCACCCGAGTTGCAAGACCAACGGCCTGTGGGTGCAAGAGTTCTCCAGCCGCGGATTCGAGATCATCTATGGCGCGCAGAACACCGACCTGAATGCGCTCAACCGGGTGCGCGCGCTCTGCGAGCAGTTCGAGACGGTCACGACCAACGGCTGGGGCAGCCACGTGGCCTACGCCCTGGCGTTCGGGGCGAAGGTTTCGATTTACGGCACCCAGCCGAAGCGCACCGAGGCGGACTATCTTCGCGACACCACCTGGGCGGCTGATCCGGCGGCGCTGAAGAAGTGGCTGTCGGACGAGAGCACGGCCCGCGAACGCGCGTTCCTTGCCGCCTATTACCAAACGCCCATGCAGGCCGTCGCCAATGTCGAGGAAGGCCGGGCTCTGATCGGCTGGGGCCACCGGGTCTCGCCGGAGCAGATGGGCCAGCTGCTCGGTATCATTCTCACCGCACCGGTATCGGCGGCGCGCGCCGCCCCCCTGCCGGTTCTCCAGCAGGCCCCCGCGCTGGTCAACACCGGGGCGAAAGCCGAGGCGATCCTGTTGCTGGTGCGTGCCGCCCAAACGGACGTTGCCTCGAACAACCCGGCCATCGTGCTGGAAAGCCTCGTGGAAATCGCCACGGATCTCGCGCCGCTCGAACCCAAGCAGTCGAACTACCTGTTCGCCGAGGCGGAGAAGCGCGCGAAGGCTCAGGGCCTGTCGCTCGAGTTCATGCAGGCGCGCACCGCGGCGGCTTGATTGGGCCATGCGCCGGATCCGAATCTGTTACTTCAATACCTGGGCCGGCGGCCTTGAGCCGGTCGCGGACTACCTTGCCCGCGTGCCGGCGATGAGCCTGCACAAGCTGGTCGCGAATCCGCAGGACAATGAGTTGCTGCGCAAGGCGCGCCTCGACTGCGATTGGTACGCGGCCAACGCGCGCTGCTTCGGCGCGATGGCGCACGAGGGAATCGAATTCCTGCCGGCGTGGATCACGGGCAAACAGGGCGTGCTCGACGTGGCTTCCGCGCCGCGCGACCGCGGCGAAGAACGCTGGTTTATCACCATGGCGCACCAGCCGCAGGCGCTGGGCGAACTCGCCGGAAAGGTTTTTGGCATGCTCACCCGGATGGGCGTGCGGAATCTCTACTACGCCTTCGACGAGGCGAGCCGGCGCATGGCGTGCTTCAACGCGATCGCGCCTTATCTCGACGTGCTGATCCACGACGAATCGCCGCTCGCGCCGGAAGGTCGCGCGCGGTTGCGTCCGGGTTGCGCGACATTGCACCGCAGCTGGGTGGCGAACTTCGCGCCGGGCGAGGCGGGTTTCAATCCGGAGCCCGAGGAGAAGATTTATTTCCTCGGTTCGCAGTTGGGCCTGACGCCGCACCGCCAGCGCCAGATCGATTTCCTGCGGGGGCGCTTTAAGGACAAGTTTGTCGCGAGCTACGACCACAGCACGCCGGTCGACGGCCGCGCCGCGCTCAACCGCTACAAGGTGGGGTTGTGTCCGGAAGGCCGGATGTTCACCACGCCGGCGATGAGCGGCTCGCACACCGATCGTCCGTTTTGGTCAGGCTGCTTGGGCATGGTGCCGCTCAGCGAGAACTCCATGGCGGGTGGCCGGCTCGAGGAACTGCACGCCGCCGGCCTGATCGTGCGCTACGCGCATGGCGACCTGAATGCGCTGGCCGAAGCATGCGAGTGCGCGCTGGCGATGAGCACGGCCGAGCGGAAATTGATCCATACGCATTTCAACGCGCACGAGACGGTTGGTGCGGTGGTGGCGGGAGCGCTGGCCGCGGCGTGAAGCGGCGGCATTGTTCACCGGTCATCGCTCAATAGTCATTGATCGTTTCTGACTGATTTTTCGTTCCGTCATCCTGAGCCGTGCGAAGGATCCAAACGAAAGAGGACGTGGCAGCGTGTTCGGTTGGATCCTTCGCACGGCTCAGGATGACAATCCTTAGGATCGAAATTGCCAATGAACGGTGAACAATGAACGACGAAAAATTGTTCCCGATCGTTCACCGCGCCAGCTGCGCGAATACGTTCTCGAGCTGTCGCGTGAATCCCACTGCATCGCACAGCGGACTCTTGCGCATGCGCTCGCGGAGCGTGGCGCGCAGGGCGGCGCGGCGGGCGGGATCCAGCGTGGCTTCGCGGGCGATGCGGAGATAATCCGCGGGCGTCTGGGCGATCCACTCGGGCAGGCCGACGTGGGTGAGCAGGCTGGCGCCGACGCGGGCGGCGTGGACGCGGCCGGCGAGAGTCACGACCGGCACGCCCATCCAGAGCGCTTCACAGGTGGTGGTGGTGCCGTTGTAGGGGAAGGGATCGAGGGCAATGTCCACGCCGTGGTATAAACTTAAGTGGTCGGCGACGGAGAGCGCGGCGGCATTGCACGTCACGCGCTCAGCGGTGACTCCGGCCGCAGCGAAAGCGGCGTGTACTCTTGCGATGACTGCAGGTTCGTTCAGGCCGCGCGACTTCAGGAGCAGGCGCGAGGCGGGCACGGAGGCGAGCAGTTCGGCCCACAGTTGCAGGACCGCTGGCGTGACCTTGGCGAAATTGTTGAAACAACCGAACGTCACGGCGCCCGGTTCCGCGATCGGACGGACATTGACGGTCGGTGCGGCGGAGTCGGGTTGGTAGACGGAAAAATTGGCGGGAAGCCGGACGAGTTTCTCGGAGTGCCAGGCTTCGGTCGCGCCTTCGGGATCGCTGATCGCATCCGTCAGGCGGTAGTCGATCGCGGTGAGTCCGGTCGTGTTCGGGTAGCCGATCCAGGTGGCCTGCACCGAGGCGGGCCGGCGGGCCATCACAAGGAGACGGTGGCCTGCGGTGTGACCGGCGAGATCGACGAGCAGATCGAGCTGGTCCTGGCGGATGAGATCGGCCGCGGTGGCGTCGTTGAGCCGGGCGATGTCGCGCCAGTGCTCGACCAGGCTACGCAGGCGGTCGGTGACGCGATCCGGTTCGCGGACGCTGGCGTAACCGAACACCTCGATGCGCGTTTTGTCATGCGCCGCGAGCACCGGCTCGATGAAATAGGCGACCGCGTGGTGATTGAAATCGGGCGAGAGGTAGCCCACGCGCAGGCGGCGTCCGGCCGTCGCTTGCTGCGCCGGCGTCCGGGCGGGAGCAAGCTTCGCGGCGTGGAGTTCGTTCCAGCGCCGGTGCTCGGCGAACACGTCGGCCGGGTTGGTGTCCGGCAGAAAGTTCAGCGCGAAGAGCAGGTTGCTATGCGTCTCCGGCGTGGGCTGGGCCGCGAGGGCCGCGCGGTAGTGGGCGACAGCCTCCGCGAGCAGTCCTTCGGTTTTGCAGAGTCGGCCGAGATTGTCGTGGGCCGCCGCATAGCCGGGGCGCAGCCGCAGGGCTTCCTGAAACGCGGCGCGCGCGGCGGCGCCTTGCCCGGCGGTGGCCAGCGCGTGGCCGAGAATGTTGTGCGCTTCGGGGCGTGCTGGCTCCAGCGCGATGGCGCGCTGGAAAGCGGCGATGGCGGAAGCGGTCTCTCCGGCTTCGAGGGAGGCGACGCCGAGATTCAGCCAGACCGGCGCATTCGCGGGTGCGAGCTCCGCGGCGAGGCGCAGTGCGGCGACGGCTTCGGCGTAGCGGCCGAGTGACTTCAGTACGTTGCCCGCCTGGTGATGCGCTTCCGCCAGCTTGGGATCGAGGGCGATGGCTTGCTGAAAAGCGGCGAGAGCGGCGTCCGGACGATTCGCGCCGCGCAGCGCGAGGCCGTGCAATTGGTGGACCGGCGCGGCCGCCGCGTTGGCCGGCACGCGGGCGAGAATCTGTTCGATCAGCGGCACCGCGTCCGCCGGCCGGCCGGCCCGCAAGTGGGCGAGAGCCTGGGCGTGGAGGGAAGCGGGGGATTGGTCACTCATTGTTGATCGATGCCCATAGGCTATGTCGGGCTGAACTGCCTACGGCAATTTTTCATTGTTCATCGTTCAATGTTCATTGGCTATTTCGAGCCGGAAGAGTGGTTCGAAATGATCAATGAACATTGAGCAATGAACGCTGAACAATCCTTCGGGGATAGACGCAAAAAGCCTCCGACGGGGGGCCGGAGGCTTCTTGGCGGATAGACTGTTGGCTCCTGTGAGCCTGGGGTGATCACGAGTCGGTCGCCGTTCCGTTCGCCCAGGACCGGCCGCCCTTGCGGGCGGCCGGCGTGGTTGGGCGAATCAGAACAACCACTGACTGGAGACCGGTTAACCGATGAGCTTCAGGGCAACCTGCGAGCTCTGGTTGGCCTGGGCCAGCATGGCGGTGCCAGACTGGACGAGGACGTTCCAACGTGCGAGCTGCGTGCTTTCCTCGGCGACGTCGACATCCGTGATACGGCTGTTGGCGGCTTCGAGGTTGGCCTTGTTGACCGTGAGCACTTCCGAGGCGAAGCCGAGGCGGCTCTGCTCAGCGCCGTTCTGGGCGCGGAACGTGGCGACGTTCTGGATCGCATCGGTGATGTCGGACAGGTCGACGTCGGCGAGCGACGTGACGCTGGAGGCGGTGAGGGCACCGACGCCGGCGGACGAGCTCGACAGATCGCGGCCCGAGAGGGCGACGCTCTGCTGGCCGTCTTCGGACACCTGGACCGTGAGGCCGGTCGAACCGAACAGCGCGACGCTGTTGAAGGTTTCGCCGGTGAGGGAATCGAGTTCGCTCTTCAGCGCGGTGAACTCGGAATCATAGTTCGCGAGGTCGCTCGAGTTCTTGGTCGGGTCGGAGTAGAGGGTCTTCAGCTCGCTCATGCGATCGAGGACCTTGCCGGCGACCTTCATCACGCCGTCCTGCGACTGCAGGAACGACACGGTGTTTCCGATGTTGCTGGCAGCGGCGCCGGAACGCTTGGCCGCAGCAGACAGCTTCATGCTCACAGCGAGACCGCCCGCATCATCGGACGGATTGACGATTTTCGAACCGCTGGAGAGCCGGTTAAGGCTTTTTTGCAGCATGGAGTTCGAGGCAGACAGGTTGTTTGAGGCAACCGTGGCCGCGTAGTTGGTATTAATCACGACTGACATGGTATCTATCCTTGATTTGTGCGACCTTCCGTCGTCGCCACGGACCTGGATTGAGAGCGCCGGGTCACGCTTTTCGAGGCGTATGCCTCAAAGTGGGCGGCACGTCACAGACGCGCCGAAGGGGAAAAAGAACCATATAGACAACCGCACTTTTCTAGCGGGAACCGGCAATCACTCCGGTCCCCGCGGCGGAACTAACTAGCTAACTGACTTAACTGGCCGGCTCCGGGTTTAGCCCAAGAGCTTGAGCGCGACCTGGGCGCTCTGGTTGGCCTGCGAGAGCATCGCCGTGCCGGACTGGACGAGGACGTTCCAGCGGGCGAGCTGCGTGCTCTCCGAGGCGACGTCGACGTCGATGATGCGGCTGTTGGCGGCCTCGAGGTTGGCCTTGTTGGTCGTCAGGACCTCCGAGGCGAAGCCGAGGCGGCTCTGCTCGGCGCCGTTGACGGCGCGGAACGTGGCCACGTTCTGGATCGCATCGGTGATGTCATCGAGGTCGATGTCCGCGAGGGAGCTGATCGACGTGGAGCTCAGGGCGCCGATGCCATCGGTCGAGGACGAGAGGTCCTTGGCCGTGATGGTGACGGACGAGCTGCCGTCTTCCGAAACCGGAACCACCAGGTTGCCGGAGCCGAACAGGTCGACGCTGTTAAATTTGTTGTCGGTGAGGGACGCGAGTTCATCGCGCAGGGCGACGAATTCGGAATCGTAGTTGGCCTTATCGGTCGAGTTCTTGGTCGGGTCGGCGTAGAGGGTCTTGAGTTCGCCCATGCGCTCCAGGACCTTGCCGGTGACCTTCATCACGCCGTCCTGCGACTGCAGGAACGAGATGGAGTTGCCGATGTTGCTCGCGGCGGCGCCGGAGCGCTTGGCGGCAGCGGAGAGTTTCATCGAGACGGCGAGGCCGCCCGCATCATCCGCAGGGTTGACGATTTTCGAGCCGCTCGAGAGACGGTTCATGCTCTTCTGGAGCATATCGTTCGAGGAGGCGAGGTTGTTCGCGGCGACGGTCGCAGCGAAGTTGGTGTTGATGACGACTGACATGGTGATCTTCCTTGATTTTAAACTGCGACGTCCGTGTCGCATTCGACTCGAGAGAAGCGGCTCTCGTGCTGTCCGGCCTTGGTTCTGATTCGCGGCACTGCATCTAACGGCGCGGTTTCGAAAAACATTTAGCGAGTTGGCACGGATTTATTTTTTCGCACCGCGTTGCGCGCGGAATTTTTGCGCGCGGTTTTCCCTCGAAAAAACGGGGTCAAAAAACGGGCCAAAAAACGGCCTCAAAAAATGTTTTGCGGACTAAACTTTTAGGGGGGGTGGCCGATGAAGGAGTGGGGCAGTGTCCCCATCCTTATTATGGCAGACTTATCACTCTCCGGACTCGCCTCAGGCCTCGATTGGAAGTCGTTGGTAGACCAACTGATGCAAATCGAAGCTACGCCCGTTACGCGCATGCAAACGGAGCAGGATAACAACACGAGCAAGTCCAATGCCCTGGACAATCTGGCGACCAAAATGAAGGCCCTTCAAACGGCCGCCCAGAACCTCAAGGATCCGACCAATTTTGGCACCCGCGTGGTCACCTCTTCGCTGACCGGTTCGACCTGGTCCCTCGCCTCCACCGCGGGTTCCGCGTCGAGCAGCCACACGATCTCCGTCAGCCAGCTCGCGACCAAGGCGAGCCGCGCGGGCACGACGAACATCACCGGCGGCATCGCCGCTACGAGTGACGTCTCGGGCGTCACGCTCGCGACGATGCGCACCGCGTCGTACGTCACCGCCGGCACTTTTTCGATCAACGGCCAGAAGATCACCGTCGCCACCACCGATTCGCTGCAGAGCGTGTTCAACGCGATCGCCACCGCGACCAACAACGACGTCACCGGCAGCTACGACCCGGTGACGGACAAGATTTCGCTCACGAGCGCGTCGAACGCGAAGATCGTCCTCGGCGCCGCGAACGACACCAGCAACGTGCTCTCCGTGCTGAAGCTCGCGAACAACGACAGCGACACCGTCACCAGCTACGGCACGCTCGGCGCCGCGCGCACGAACAGCACGCTCGCCAACACCGGCTTCAACACCGCGGTCACCGCGGTCGACGGCAGCGGCGCCGGCACTTTCTCGATCAACGGCGTGGCGATCAGCTACAACGTCAACACGGACTCGCTCAGCTCGCTCATGAGCCGCATCAACGGCTCCGGCGCGGGCGTGACGGTCTCCTACGACGCGACCAACGACCGGATGAACCTCGTCAACAACACCACCGGCGACGTGGGCATCACGCTCAGCGAATCGACCGGCGGCATCCTCGGCGCGCTCGGCCTGACCAGCGGCTACACCGCCACGCGCGGGCAGAACGCGCAGTATTCCGTCGACGGCGGCCCGACGCTGATGAGCAACAGCAACACGCTCGACGCCTCCGCGCTCGGCATTGCCGGCCTGTCCGTCACGGTCGACAGCCAGACGACCCAGAAGATCACCGTCGGCGCCGACACCGCCGGCATGAAGAGCAACATCAATGCCTTCATCACGGCGTACAATGGCGTGCAAACCTTCATCGACACCGTGACGAAGGTCACGACGACCTCCGGCAAGGTCACGACCTCCATTCTCTCCGACAATCGCGACATCCAGGACTGGGCGAGCCAGCTGCGCAAAATCGCCTTCGATACCGTCGGCGGCGCGGGCACGATCGACCGCATCGACGACCTCGGCCTCGATCTCGACCAGAACGGCCAGATGTCGATCAAGGATTCCACCAAGCTGGATGCCGCGCTCGCGAACCAAAGCGATGACATCGAGAAGTTTTTCTCCAGCACGACCAGCGGGTTTGGCGCGAAGTTCGACACCCGCCTGACCTCGCTGCTGAAGCTCGACACCGATTCGCAGGATCGCCTGACGAAGGCCAACGCGAGCCTGGACGACCAGATCGCCGCCCTGCAGCGCCGCCTCGACCAGCAGCGCGAGTTGCTGACCAACAGTTTCATTGCCATGGAGTCTGCGCAGTCCTCAATCAAGACCCAGTCGGCCGCGCTTACCAACGCCTTCAGTTCCAGCTCCAGCAGCTCCAAGTGACCATGAAACTCCTTTCGATCGCCCTGGTGGCGATGCTAACCCTCACCGGATGCGCACAGGTTCCGATGTTCCAGCACGAGGAGCCGCCGACCTACAAGCCGGCCAATTACCGCGGCGACCTCAAGCTGCCAGCCACGCTCCAGCGCGTGGCCGTGCTGCCGGCGCATGGCGGGACGGTCGTCGAGGGCGAATCGGCCTCCGCGATGGACTCCGTGATCGTCAAGGCCCTGCAGCGCCAGGTGCGCTTCGAAGTGGTCGTGATTTCCCGGGAGGAATGCCGCCAACTCTTCGGCGCCGACAGCTTCGGCTCGACCGATGCCCTGCCGCACGGGTTTCTCGAAAAACTCGGCGAGAAATGCGGGGTCGATGCCCTCCTTTTTACCGACCTGACGGTCTATCAGGCCTACCGCCCGCTCAGTCTTGGCCTCCGCGCCAAGCTCGTCACGGTGCATGACGTCCGCCTGGTCTGGGCTTTCGACGAGGTTTTCTCGGCTGGCCAGACCGCGATGGTCAACAGCGTCCGGGATTATTACCGCGAAGGCGACCAGACGGCCCCCGTTGACCCGACCCCGGCCGTGCTCCAAAGCCCGACGCGTTTTGGCGCAGTCGCGGCCGATCTCATGTTCAAGACCCTGCCGCTGCGCTAAAACCCGTCTTAATATGTCGTTTACGTGTCTTTCCTCTCAAGTTTCGCCCACCGGCGACGATATTCTACCTGTAAGTAACGGCGTTCCCTGTAACAACAGTCAGAGGCTGACCGTAGTCACCAACGATAAAGCCCATGATTAATTCAACGTCTCCTTCCGATCGCGTACTGCGCCCTGATGGCGTGGTTCATCATACTCCGACGCCGCCCGACCGCGGCCCGAAGCCTGATCGCTTCTCTCCAGAGAACTCCGCCGCGCTCCAGTCTGCCCTGCAGCGCCAGCCGGCTGTCCGCCCCGAAGTGGTCGCTCGCGGTCGCGAGCTGGCCGCCGATCCGTCCTATCCGTCGACTGAGATCCTTGGCCAGGTTGCCAAGGTCATCATCAACTCGCCGGATCTGACCGAGCAGGCCGACTGATCCGTCTCCCGGACATGTACGCCCAGGATTACGCGCGGGCTTACCGCGCCAATGCGATCCTCACCGCCAGCCCGGGGCAGTTGGTCCTGATGCTTTTCGACGGCGCCCTCAAGGCGCTGGCGATCGCGCGGACCGCCTGCGACGATCCGGCCCAGGATCCGCGCCGCTTCGAGATCATCAACACCCAGCTGGTCAAGGCGCAGAAGATCATCGCCGAGTTGCAGGGGACCTTGAACCTCGAGGCCGGCGGCGAATTCGCCCAGACGATGTACCGGCTCTACGATTATTACGACCGCCGCCTCATGGAGGCCAATATGAAGAAGCAAAGCGCCCCGATCGCCGAGGTCGAGCGTCTGCTCGGGGATGTCCGCGGCGCTTGGGCGGAAATGCTCAACGACAAGGACAAGGCCGCCGCCACGCCAGCCTTGCACCAGGTAGCCTGAGATGGACTCTTCCCCCGTAGCCACCGCCGCCCGCCTGCTGGATGCGTTCGATGAACTCATCACGCAGGAGAACATCCTGATCCGCACGATGGATTTTGTCGAAGCGGTGCAGGTGCGCGAGCGGGCCGAGCCCATCGTGGCCAAGCTGTGTGAGCTCGCCTCCGAGCCGGTGGCGGTCGCCCTGCGCTCGCGCCTCGATGTTTTGCTCGGTCGCTGCGACCAGAATTACCGCCTGCTGGAAGCCCATCTGGCCAAGGCGCAGGAAGAGCTGGCCCGGCTCAGCCAGGCGCGCGGCCGTTTGCGCACCTTTGTGCCGGCGTACCGGACGGGCGCCGCCCGGATCGAATCGCGGTTGAACACCGCGGCTTGAGCGCGCAACGCGCGGATTTGTCCTGTTCCAGCCTGCTGGCTGGCCGGGATCCGTCCGACGTTCTTGGGCGCCGTTGCGCCCAAAACGACGGCGGAAGATCTCAGATTTGAGATTTCAGAGGTTTCGGGCCTGTTTGCATAGGAGCATTGGCGCTGGCCGTTGGTTCGACCTGAAATCTCAAATTTCAAATCTGAGATCCCCAGGCCGATCCAAGTCCTGAAAATTAAAAAGCACCGGAAATTCCGGTGCTTTGTTTTTTTGGAGCCCGGCTTGGACCAGCCGGGATAAAGGGGATTCGCCGATCAAACCGCAGCGACCGCGGCTTCCTCGTGCACCTCAGCGGCGGCAATCGCGGCTTCGGCTTCGACGTCGGTCTCGATGCTCGGCGGAAGCACGACAGCCGGCGGGCCGGCCATCCAGGTGGCGGCCACGCGGCGCGCTTCGCTTTTCCAATCGCAGCCGGGCTTGGCGAAAATCGACTTGTTGACGGTGGCTTCGCTGCCAGTCCAGCTCAGCTGGGCCTTCAGGCAGGCGGCGCCGTCAGCGAGCTTGAAACCCTGCAGCATCACTCCGCCGCGGATTTTACGCAGTCCGTCGGGCATTTTCACCCCGAGCTGCACGCGGGCGAGGCCGGTGCGGTAGTTGACCGCGCGCTCATTCTGCCAGGAACCGTCTTCCGGGGCGGGGTCGTCCGCCAGCAGGGCACGTTCAAAATCAGAGAGAAAGGAAAGTAGGCGGGAGTGCATAGGCGAATTGCCGGGGGATAGGTGTGTTCTTGCAGCCATGGGTATCGGCCGAACTTTAGCCCGCTTTAGAAAAATATTTTCATTAGGGTGTTAAAAGACGTTGAACCAAGCGTTTCCGGCCCATACCTCTATCCCCCCACCGAACCGCATGCCCTTCGAGAAAGTCCTCATCGTGGAAGACGAGCCGGTTGTGCGAAGCCTCCTGCAGGAGATTTTCACACGCCGGAAATTCTCTGTGACCACGGCGGAGACACTGGCGCAAGCTGAGGCAGTCACCCTAAAGGAGTCGTTTGATTTGGTGATGCTCGACATCCGCCTACCCGATGGCGATGGGCATGTTTTCCTCGAGCGTCTGGCTACTTTACCCGAGCGCCCGCTGGTGGTGATGGTGACCGGCTATGGCACGATCGAGTCGGCGGTGGCGTGTATGCGCGCCGGCGCGTTCGACTACCTGGTCAAACCCTTCCGGCCTTCCCAGATCGATATCTTGATCAAGCGCGGCCAGTCGTTCCGCCAGCTCGAGCAGGTCAACCAGCTGCTGAGCGATGATCACGACGACATGATGCTCGTCGGCCGCAGTCCGGTGATGATGCGCCTGCGCCAACTGATCGAGCGCGTGGCGCCGACCGATGCGACGGTGCTCGTGACGGGCGAAAACGGCACCGGCAAGGAAATGGTCGCGCGCGAACTCTACCGCCGCAGCCCGCGCCGCCAGCAGCCGTTCATCAAGGTTAACTGCGCCGCGATCTCCGAAAATCTCATCGAGAGCGAATTCTTCGGCCACGAGAAGGGCGCGTTCACCGGCGCCACTGATCGCCGCGCCGGCCGCTTCGAGCTGGCCAACCAGGGCACGCTGCTCCTCGACGAAGTGAGCGAAATTCCCGCGTCGCTGCAGGCGAAACTGCTGCGCGTGCTGCAGGAGCGCGAGTTCGAGCGCGTCGGCGGCACGCGCACGATCAAGGTCAACGTGCGCATCATCGCCACGTCGAACCGTGATATGCTCTCGTACATCGAGAAGGGCTCGTTCCGCCAGGATCTTTATTACCGCCTCAACGTCTTCCCGGTGCACGTGCCGCCGCTGCGTGAGCGCACCGAGGACATCATGATGCTGGCACAGCATTTCCTCGGCCGCTGCAGCCGCCGCTTCGGCACGAAGCTCGCGGGCTTCTCGCCGACCGCCGAGGCCGCGATGCTCGCGTACCGCTGGCCGGGCAACGTCCGCGAGCTGCAGAACACGATCGAGCGCGCCGTCATTCTCACCGAGCCGAACCGCCCGGTGTCCGCCGCTGCGCTGGGCCTACCGCTGCCGGAAGGCGGCGCGTCCGGCGAGTCGCTGCTGCGCCCGGAAACGCCCTTCGATTTTGAGCAGGTCAACGCTGTCGCCGAGTCGGTGGCCGAGGCCCACGCGATCCCGCAGGGCGTCAACGCCGTGAATGCGGTGCGCCCGATCGCCGAGATGGAAAAGCAGGCGATCAAGGCCGCGCTGCAGCAGACGGGCGGCAACCGCACCAAGGCGGCCGATCTTTTGGGCATCAGCATTCGCACCCTGCGCAACAAGCTGCAGGAGTACCGCGCCGAGGGCGACCTCGTGGGCGCGGAGACCGAGGAAGAGTGACGGCCCGCCGACGGGCCGGAACGTCGAACGTTCAACTTCGAACGTTCAACGTTCACGGCGAAGGCTTTGTCAGGATTGCGTAACTTCGCCTTAAGGTGCTGTTTATTGGGACGTTGAGTGTGGTGGATTGAGGGTTGGCAGGCCGCTCGTGGTTCACGGCGGCCCTGGGCAGAATTCCTCAAAAATGTGCGTAAAGTCCTGCAGGAACGGGCCGATTAGGGGAGAGCGATTATTTTCGCCAACCTCCGCACGCCATGCCTGCTGCCACCTCCGAAATCTCCGAAGCCCTGATCCGCCATAATATCAACCGCGCGGTCTGCGACGTTTTCAAAACGATGCTGCACCGTACCGCGTCCCTCGGCTCTGCCTTCAGCCCGGGCAGTGCTGATCCGCATCCGTCCGGCCTGCCGGGCGACCAGGCGGCCACGAACCCGCAAGTGGTCGGCACCGTGGGCTTCCTCGGCGAGGCCAACGGCCTCATCTATCTTTATTTCGACGGCAACTTCGCGCGCAGCTGCACCGGCCACCTGCTCGGCATGACCGACGCCGAGGTCGACGAGGCCGGCGAGGAAGTGATCAACGACGCCATCGGCGAGATCACCAACATGACCGTCGGCAGCTTCAAGAACGGTTTGGCCGACCAGGGCTACCCCTGCAAGCTGACCATCCCGTCCATCCTGCGCGGACGCAATTTCTGCGTCGAACCCATCAGCGATTCGCAGCGCTTCATCTACGTTTTCGAAACCGAGGGGCAGAAGCTCATTGCCGACATCCTCCTCAAGACCGGCGAATAATTTTTCCCACTGTCTCCCATGCGTAACAAGATCCTCACCGTCGACGATTCCAAGACCGTCCGCATCATCGTGCGGAAAACTTTCAAGAGCTACGACTGCGAAATCCTCGAGGCCGGCAACGGCGTGGAAGGTCTCGCCCTCGCGGCCAAGTCCATGCCGGACTTGATCCTCCTCGACGTCACCATGCCCGTCATGGACGGCGTCGAAATGCTCACGAAGCTCAAGGCCGATCCCCAGCTCAAGGGCATCCCGGTCATGATGCTTACCGCGGAAGGCGGTCGTGACCACGTGCTCAAGATCGCCAAGATCGGCGTGCGCGACTACATCGTGAAGCCGTTCGAGGAGGACGTCCTCATCGAGAAGGCCGGCCGCATCATCGATCTCAAGCCGCTGACCGACGGTCCGGCTAAGGCCCGCTCGCTCACCGATCCGGCCACGATCCTCGTCGTCGAGGACAAGCCCGCGATCATCCAGCAGATCCAGGAAGGCCTGAAGCACACGCCGTGGAAGGTCATCGGCGCCGCCACCCAGGGCGAAGCCATCGATTTCTGCTCCAAGACGCCGCCCGACGTGGCGATCGTCAGCCTCTCGCTGCCCGAGGAATCCGCCTTCGCGCTCTTCCGCGTGCTCCGCACGAACGTGAAGACGAAGTACACGCCGGTCTTCGGCCTCGTCGTCAAGACCGAGACCGCCACCGTGCAGCAGGCGCAGACCGTCGGCTTCACGACCGTCATCACCAAGCCGATCGACATGGCCGACCTCGAGTCGCGCATCGCGAAGGCCATGAATCTCGACACCTCGACCCGCTATTTCACGATCGAGGACGGCTGCTTCATGCTGAAGATGCCGGAGAACTGCACGCCAGCCGTGCTGGCCGAGATTTCCACCTACCTGAAGCCCAAGCTCACCGAGGCGGTCGATGCCGGCCACAACAAGGCCATCATCAACGTCCAGGCCCTGAAGTCGCTCCACATGGGCGTCATCAAGCAGCTCGTGACCGCGATGCAGATGTGCAAGGACACCGGCGTGAACTTCGTGCTCGTCGGCAACAACCAGCTGATGACCGAGTGCAAGGGCTTCGAGGAAACCCGCAACTGGAGCTTCCACGAGACCGTGGAAGAGGCCAAGGCGAGCTTCGCGAAGAACCCCGCCCCGGCGCTGGCTCCGGCTTAAGTGGCGCAACGCCACGATTTCAAATTTCAGATCTGAGATTTGAGATCGAAGGCAGGGATCCGAAATCTCAAATTCCCAAGGCTCGGCTCATCGCCGGGCCTTTTTTATTGGCGGATGGGGTGACGGCGCAAAGCGCCGTTTAAATCACTTCCGCAGGCACCGCTGCAGCGCGGTCGCCAGCTCGTCGTAGCTCGGCGGCTTGCCCAGCACTTCGCGTACACCGAGGGCGCGCAGCGCTTCCTGTTTGCCGGGGGCGAGGAAGCCGGAGAGCAACAGGATCGGCAGGTCGGGACGGCGCGCGAGGGCCTGCCGGGCGAGCACGTCGCCGGTCATGCCGGGCATGGCGAGATCGGTGACGAGCATGGCGTAGTCGCCGTGCGCGAGGAGCTCGAGTGCAGCCGCGGGATTGTCGCTGTAAGTGGTCTGGTAGCCCAGGCGCTCGATCACCATCGAGATCACCTGGCCGCTGTTCGGCTCGTCGTCGACGACGAGGACATGTTCGCCCCGGCCGCGCACCACGGTCTGCTGGGATGAAGGCGCGGCGGGTTCGGCGTCGGGCAGGGCGGGGAGGAAGACTTCAAACAGCGAGCCGGCGCCCAGCTGGCTGTGCACCGCGATCGCGCCGCCGTGCGCGGCCACGATGCTGTGCACCACGGCCAGGCCGAGGCCGGTGCCCTTGCCGGAGTCCTTCGTCGTGAAAAAGGGCTCGAAGATGCGTTCCTGCGTCGCGGGCTCCATGCCGCGGCCGTTGTCCTCGACGGACAGCACCACGTAGTCGCCGGCGGTCAGCGGCATGAGCTTTTCCGCCTCGGGGGCGGTGAGCGTGCGGCGGGCCAGGCCGACCACGATGCGGCCGCCGGTTTCGGGCAGCGCGTGCCAGGCGTTGGTGCACAGGTTGAGAATGACCTGGTGGATCTGCGTGCCGTCCGCCAGCACCGGCGGGCAGGCCGGGTCGATGAACGGCTCGATCCGCACCATCGCGGGAATGGTCGAGCGCAACAGGCCGATGGTCTCGCTGGTCACCTGCTGCAGGCGCAGCGAGTGGCGGGTGCTCTCGGCCTTGCGGCTGAAGGTGAGGATTTGCTGCACCAGATTCTTGGCGCGCACGCCGGAAGAGAGGATGCCTGCCATCCAGGCCCGGGCGGGATGCTCCGCGTCGAGGTCCTCGAGCGCCAGTTGGGCGTGGCCGAGAATGCCGGTGAGGATGTTGTTGAAGTCGTGCGCGATGCCGCCGGCGAGCGTGCCGAGCGATTCCATCTTCTGCGCCTGCCGCAGCTGGGCCTCGCTCCGCTGCAGGTCCTCGGCTGTCTTCAGCTGCAGGGTGATGTCGCGGATCGCGGTGACGATGCGAACTTCGCCGCCGGATTTCAGCGGGGTCAGGCTGACGTCGATCGGGAAAGTGCGTCCGTCCTTGGCGCGCGCGATGAGGGTGGGCGAGGCCTTGCCCATGGAGATCGGGACGGGGTTCTCGAAGTAACGCCGCGAGCGTTCCCGCAAACTGGCACGCGCCTCCTCGGGAAAGAGGAAGCTCCAGTCGCGTCCGATGATCTCGGCGCGCTGGTAGCCGAAGAGCGCGAGCATGCGCTCGTTGACATCCGTGATGGCTCCGGCGCTGTCGGCAATGAAGGAGGCGTCCGGCGAGAAGGCGAAGAGATCGTGGAAGAGCTGCTCGGCGCGCTTCAGGTTGGTGATGTCGATGATCGAGTTCAGCAGACACGGCTGGCCGTGCAGCGTGATCTGCGAGGAGTTGAACAACACGTGCACCAGACGGCCGTCGGCGCCGCGCATCGTGGTCTCCAGGTCGCGCACCCAGCCGCGAGTCTGCAGCAGCCGAATCAGGGTCTCGCGCTCTGCCGGGTCGGGCCAGGCGCCGAGCTCGAGGCTGGTCTTGCCCAGCACTTCCTCGCGCTTGTAGCCGAAGGTTTCCATCGCGGCCTTGTTGACCTCGCGGATTTTCCCGCCGGCGGCGTCGAGCAGGATGATCGGGATCGGGCTTTCGTCGAAGAGGCCCTTGAATTGCTGCTCGCTGTCCCGCAGCGCCGTCTCGGCCGCCTTGCGTGCGGAAATGTCCTGGATGGTATTGAGGCTGTACTGCCGGCCGCCGATCGACACGAGGCTGCCGCTGTAGAGCGCGGTGAAGATCTCTCCGTCTCGCCGGCGCATCCGCGCCTCGAAGGTAGGGGCGTGGCCTTCCGCTCGCAGCGTGTCGAGGTAGCGTTCCCGGTCGCCGGCGTCGGCCCACAGGCCGAGATCGACCGACGTGCGCCCGCGGAGCTCCGCGAACTTGTACCCGAAGGTCGCCTCTGCCGCGGCGTTGACCTCGACAATCCTTCCTTCGGGCACGCTGAGCAGCGCGATGGTGAACGGGCTCTTGTCGAAAACGCTCCGGAAGCGCTCCTCGCTTTCGCGCAGCGCCATCTGGCTCGCGCGGCGCTCGGAAATGTTGGTGAGGAAGCAGCGGAATTCCACCACGCGCCGGTCCGGTGCGCGCACGATCTGGGTGACCTGTTCGAGCCAGATTTTTTCGCCGCTCTTCGTCACCGCCCGGAATTCCACCGTGTCGCTGGTCGCGGGACTGTCGGCCCACTGGATGTACCGGGCGACCAGCCGCTGGCGGTCCTCCGCAGCCACCAAACGGAAAGAGGACGTGCCGCGCAATTCCTCGGCGGTGAAGCCGGAAATCAGGCTCATGGCCGGATTGCTGTAGGTAAAGAGGCTGCGGGCATCGGCGATGTAGAAGCCCTGGTTGATGTTTTCCACCAGCTCGCGGAAATGCCGTTCGCTCGCGCGGAGCGCCTCCTCGCTGGCGCGGCGGGCGGAGATGTCGCGCAGGGTGTTGTGGGCCTCGATCACGCGGCCGGCGTCGTCGCGGATGAAGCGTGTGCTCTGCTCGACCCAGAGCATCTTGCCCTCGCGGGCCAGCACGCGGAATTCGCACATCGCCTCGCTGACCGCGGGATCGGCCGCCCAGACGGCCACCTTGCGCATTACCTCCAGGCGGTCCTCGCGGACGATGTGGCGGAAGCAGATGGTGCCGAGCAGGTCCTCCGGCTTGTAGTCGCCGATGGCGCACATCGCCGGGTTGCAATAGGTGAAACGATTGCGGGCGTCGGCGACGTAGATGCCCTGGTTGAGCGTCTCGACGAGCGAGCGGTAAAGCTGGTCGCCATAACGCCGGGCGGGCTGCCGCCGCTCTTCCTTTGCGGGAGGCGTTTCTTCTTCAGGGAGGGAGCCGGGCCGGTCCATGTGTGCGGCGTGCAGTTCAGCGCATGGCGCCAAACGTGTCGAGAATCGCGTTGTCCAAAAACAAGGCAGGCCGCCCCGGGAAGGGCGGCCTGCGTGGTTTAAAAAGGACTTAAATCGCCGCGGCGATCTGCTGCACGGCGTCGGGCGCGACGACCTTGTCAATGTCGAGCAACGTCTTCACCTGGCCCTTCACCTTGGCGAGGCCGAGGAGATAGGAGGTGTCGACCTTGGTGCCGAACTCCGGCGTCGGCTCGATTTCCTGGTCGGTGAGGTGGATGACCTCCTCGACGCAGTCCACGATCAGGCCCATCTGGACGATCTGGCCGGAGGCGGGACGAACCTGGACGACGACGATGCAGGTGCGCTCGGTGAAGGCGGCCTCGAGGCCGAACTTCACGCGCAGGTCGACGATCGGGATGACGCGACCGCGGAGGTTGATGACGCCCTTGACGTAGGCGGGCATCTGGGGAACGGGCGTGATCTTCAGCATCCGGATGATTTCGCGGACTTTGAGGACCGCGATGCCGTAAGCTTCGTTGGCGAGGCCAACGGTCAGGTATTTACCGGTAAAAGTGGAGGGGGTCTGGGCCGTTGTAGTGCTCATGCTGGATAACAGGGGTATCGGCTGGCTGGAGCGTCACTTAAGGGAAAAATCACCGCCGATTGCCTTAAAGAGCGCCCTGCGGAAGCCGATAATGGGAGACACCTTTTCCCGGTTTCATGTCACTATCCCCTCAACAATTCACGGCACTCGAGGGCGCCGTCAACCGCCTCGCCTCCGAGTCAGTGCTCGCCAGCGTTGGTCGTGATGACGGCCTCGTGCCGGCCTACAGCCTCGTCGGTGAACTGCGCGATCTCAGCGCCGGTGAACCCGCCCTGAACGAGCCCATCAGCCAACTGCTTGCCGCCCTCGAGAAAGCTCTCGATACCGCGCAGCCCTTCACCGAGGCCCTCCTGCGCCAGCTGCGCGAGATGGTCGAGTGGCTCCAGCCCGCGATCGAAAGCGCTCAGAGCGGCGCCGCGATCAAGCCGTTCGGTCAGGCCGCCGCGGCCGCCCCGGCGCGCATGGCCACCAATCCGCCCATGGCCGTGGGCGCGAAGCACGAGAAGTGCGACGTGCTCATGGACCTCAAGCTGGCCGAGAACCAGGAGCTCCTCGTCGAGTTCCACGCCGAGGTGGTCGACCATCTCCAGCAGATCGAGGCCGCGCTGCTCCAGCTCGACCAGCAGCCCGACAATCCCGAGGCGCTGAATTCCATTTTCCGCTCGTTCCATACGATCAAGGGCAACGCCGGTTTCCTCGGCCTGGTGCCGATGCAGACGCTCGCCCACGAGGTGGAGTCGCTGCTCGACCTCGCGCGCAACCACAAGATCCAGCTCAGCTCGATCATCATCACCGAGATTCTCCGCAGCCGCGATACGCTGCAGGCGCTCACGCAGCAGGTCGGCGTCGCCCTCGAAAGCGGCCAGGCTCCGACAACCGTCATTCCCGTCAGCCACCTGGTCAACGCGGTCAAGCAACTCGCCGCCTCCGGTGGCGCCGCCCCGGCCGCTTCGGCCGCCGCGCCGAAGGTCGAGGCGACCCCGGTCGCGGCCCAGCCGGTCGAAATCGCCCTGCCGGAAGCCCCGGGGCTTGCCCCGGTGACGCCGATCGAGACCGCCGCGCCCGCGAAGGCCGCTGCGCCCGTCGCTGCTGCTGCCGGACATGACAAGGCCGCGCCTTCGGGCCAAACCGTGCGCGTCAACACCGAGAAGCTCGATTCCCTGATGGATGTCGTGGGCGAGCTCGTGATCGTGCAAAGCCAGATCATGGAGTCGTCCCGCGCGCTCGGAAACAATGGCTCTCCGCTGCAGCGCAACGTTTCCCAGCTTCTCCGCATCACGAAGGAACTCCAGCACACCGCGATGGCGCTGCGCATGATTCCGATCAAGCCGACCTTCCAGAAGATGGAGCGTCTCGCGCGCGATCTCGCGCGCAGCTGCGTGAAGAAGGTGCAGTTCTCCACCGAAGGTGAAGACACCGAACTCGACCGCACCGTGGTCGAGGAAATCGCCGACCCGATGGTACACATGGTGCGCAACGCCATGGATCACGGCCTCGAGGGACCGGAAGAGCGCGTCGCCGCCGGCAAGCCCGAGACGGGCACCGTGCACCTCAGCGCCTATCACCAGGGCAGCAACATCGTCATCGAGCTCCGCGACGACGGTCGCGGCATCAATCCCGATAAGATCTACAAGAAGGCCGTTGAGAAGGGCGTTATCGCCCCGAACGCGCAGCTCACCCGCGAGGAAATCTTCGCGCTCATCTTCGCGCCCGGTTTCTCCACCGCCGAGAAGGTCACGGCCGTTTCCGGCCGCGGCGTCGGCATGGACGTCGTGAAGCGCAACATCGAAAAGCTGCGCGGCAAGATCGAGATCGAGTCCGAGGTGGGCAAGGGCTCCGTCTTCAAGATCAAGCTCCCGCTCACCATGGCCATCATCGACGGTCTCGTGGTGCGCGTCGGCTCCGACAAATTCATCCTGCCCGCCACGTCGGTGCAGATGGCGCTGCGTCCGACGCAGGAGTCCATCACCACGATCCAGGGCTCCGGCGAGGTGCTCGAGCTCCGCGGCCGCATCCTGCCGCTGCACCGCCTGCACCGCCGCTTCGGCATCCCGGCCGACACCGAGAAGCCGTGGGAAGGCATTGTCGTCATCCTCGAGCACTCCGGCAAACAGTCCGCGCTGCTCGTCGACGAAATGGTCAGCAAGCAGGAAGTCGTCATCAAGAACCTCGGCTCCTTCATGCAGGGCCTGCCCGGTGTGTCCGGCGGCGCGATCCTCGGTGACGGCAACATCGCTCTCATCCTCGATCCGGCCTCGATCCTGACGGCGGCCTAATTCCCGACCCATGAGCCTTCCGACTCCCCCGACCCTCGAACAGGTTTGCGCCGCCGCGCTCAAGCTGCCGTGCGCGCCCTCGCTGCTGCCGCGCCTCGCCGAGGCCCTGCAAAGCGACTCGAGCTCGTCGCAACAGATCGAACGGCTCATCACCCTGGATCCCTCGCTTGCCGCCTCCACGCTGCGCCTTGCCAACTCGGCGGCCGTCAGCCGCGGCAAGGTTGAGACCGTCGAGGAAGCCGTCTTCCGCCTGGGCGCCCGCGAAATCTACCGTCTCGCCGCGCTCGCACTCGTCGGCCGCTGGGAATCCCAGCTCGGTGACCTGCGCTGGGGTGCCGGCGATTTCAGCCGCCACGCGCTCTGCACCGCCATCGCCGCCGAGGTGCTGGCCGGCACGACCGAGCGGCTGGACCCGCAGATCGCCTACACCGCCGGCCTCGTGTGCGACCTGGGCAAGCTGACCCTCGCGCACAACTGCCATGCCTTTTATCCGGCCATCCGCACGCACATCGAGCAGACGCAGTGCACCTGGGAACAGGGCGAGCAGGCCGTGCTCGGTTACCATCACGCCGATGCCGGCATGCGCCTGCTGAAGGCGTGGAGTTTCCCGGCGCTGTTCATCAAGGCCGTCGAGCACCAGTTCCAACCCGCGAATGCGCCGGCCGAGGCGCTGCCGCTGCTCGCGCACCTGCACGCCGCCAAGTACCTCGCGACGTCGATGGGCCCCGGCATGCTCGAGGAAGGTTTCAAGACGACGATCCACGGCGCCTTCCTGAAGGAGTGGGGCTTCGCCGCCGAAACCCTCGAAGCCGCGATGCCGATCGTCCTCGAGCGCGCCCAGGCCCGTTTGGGCGAGCGCCTCAGCGTCGGCGCGATCGCGATTTGATCAACGATGCGGGTTGCGCTGTTTTCTTTGCGCGAGTTGTTCGTTTAAAACCTGAACGACAAAATAGCGGTGCGGGGCGGACAAGGCCGGGCCAACCACGGCGCGTTCGTTGCCATCAAGATAGATGGCCCATCTTTTTTTTCTGCGTTTGACGATTGAATCAATCTGCTCGCTGACCGAATCGATCGCAGTCCAATCGTAGGCGCGTGTTTTGCCGATCGGCTGGATGCCGCTGAAATAATGCAGGGTGTCGCCTTGCAATTCGAAACAGACTTGTCCGGCGACGCTCATCAAGGCGTCCCGCAAAAGAAAAGCCGAGGCGACGAGGGCAAATATTCCGAAGAGCAGCGAAGAAATTTCGAATGCATCTCGCGTGATCGCGCCAGAGAAGGAACCTAAGACGATTCCCGACCACAGGGTCGCGAACGGGATCAGGAGAAAAGCCTCCGCTGATCGAGTGGAGCATTCGATGCTGAAGCCGTCGGGGGCTTCACTGTAATTTATGCCGGCCGGCACGACGAGCGTGCGCGAATCTGTCAGAAGAATCTCTTTCAATTATTGCGAACTACAGGGGAATAAAACGCCCTCTCTACCGACGATTCAATAAGGATTTTTTTGATCAGCTAGGTTCTCCAATTCACGGGGACCCAATAGGGTACTTTGCTTCGGGTTAGAAATGGCCAACGGCGAATGCCCAACGGCCGATAAAATACCCCGCCTGTCAAAGCGGAACTCGCCGCCTTAAGCGGCCAGCGACACCTGGCTCTTCCCCTGCGGCGTAATCAAATTCACCAGGCCGGTGCTGAGCTCGAGGTGCACGGTGCGGCTGATCGATCCGCCGGTGTCGGTCTTGAGGACGTTCAGGCGGTTCAGGTTCAGGAAATTCATCGTCACGGTCGTATTGCGCTCGCCGATGCGGAACGGGTCGGTGCCGCCCATGACGCTGGCGCCGCCAGTGACGAACAGCTTGAGGTTGGGACGCTCGGCCTTCAGGCCGACCAGGGCCTTGAAGAACAGGGGCAGGCCGGTGTCGGCGAACATCGCCGGCTGGGTCTGCGCTTTCTGCGGCGACACGGCCGCCTCGGGCAGCATGAGGTGCAGGATGCCGCCGCAGCGGGCGACGGGATCGTAGGCGATCACGCCGATGCAAGAGCCCAGCGCATAGGTGCTGAGGATCGTGCTCTGGTTGTTGGACACGGCCATGTCACCCACGCCAACGACGACGCGTTGCGCGAAAATGGAGGCGATGGTGGCGGAGCCGCTCATGAAAATGTTTTAAAGGAGGAAAGGGTGACGAACTTGATTAAACCTGCGCGGCGTTGGGCCGATGAGAGCAGTGTGTAGGTAGTTCAGTCATTGTTTGGTGTGTGTGCGAGGGCCCGCGATCAACGCGGGCCTTCGTTTTTTCCGGGTAAGGCGCGCATCAGGAATAAACCAGCAGGCGCTGGCTGATGGGGGCGATTTGGTTGTGATCGCGAATCTTCGCGATCGTGCCGGGCCCGAGCAGCTGGCCTTCGCCGATGAGCAGCAGGCCGTGCGGGCTGTAGATGCCGCTGGCCAGCACCATGCCGGGCTCGAGTTCGTCGAGCAGGATCTCGCGCACGCTGCGCGGGAGATTGACCAGGTTGGAAACCTTGAGGAAGAGGCGGATGGCCTCGGGATCGTAGTGCGTGCCCGACTTCGCCATGAGCGCGTCGATCGCCGCCTGCTTGGGCAGGCCGGATTCGACGTAGCCGACGGCGACCGCGAGGCAGCGCGCACCCCACGGGATGCTCTTGCCGGCGAGGCCGTCCGGATAACCGGAACCGTCGAAGCGCTCGTGGTGGCCGCGAATGATCGCGCCAACCTCGGGACGCGGGTCGACCAGCGACGCGAGCGTCTGGCTGTACACCGGATGGTTCTGCATCGTGGCGCGTTCGCGCTCGGTGAGGCCGGCCGGGTTGTTGCGGAAAGTGCGGAGCAGCTCGCGCGGCACGCCGATGAGGCCGAGGTCGCACAGCCACGCGGCGGTGTGCACGGCGACCTTCTCGACTTCGGAGAAATGCTCGGTCTCGCCCATCTTGCTCGCGAATTCCACGAGCGTCTTCGCCTGGCCGCCGAGGATCGGGTCGTAGGCGGTGAGAATGCGGCGGCAGAGCTCGAGCGAACTCTCGTAGCGGGTGGAGAGTTCGGTGTTGGCGGCGTCGAGCTTCTGGCGCTCCTGCTGCAGCACCTTGACCTGCTCCTCGAGCTGGCCGTTGACGACGGTGAGCTGGGCGTTGAGCTGCTGCGAGCGGGCTTGCAGCACCTCGTTCCGGACGATCAGATCGTGGCGCTGGATGGCGTTGCGGACGGTGGCGAGCAGTTCCTCGCGCAACCACGGCTTCGCGACGAAGCGGAAGATTTCGCCCTTGTTGATGGCCTCGACGATCGTGGGCAGCGCGAGGACGGCGGTGATGAGGATGCGCGACGCGTTCGGGTGGGTCTTGCGGCTCTCGACCAGGAAATCGAGGCCCAGCATCTCGGGCATGCGCTGATCGGAAATGATGACGGCGAACTGGCGTTCCGCGAGAATGGCGAGGGCCTTGACCGGGCTCGAGCAGGCGACGACGTGGTAGCGTTCGCGTTCCAGCGTTTCCTTGAGGGCGCCGAGGACGACCGGCTCGTCATCGACGATCAGGATGGTGGGCGTGGGGGAATTCTCATTCATGGGCGGACGCGATGGACGCGGAAGGGGTGGAAGACTGGCCAAGCGGGGTAAGGAAGCGGGCGACGAGGTGCGAGGCGACTCGGTCGAGCGGGAGCTGGCGCTGCGCGGCGCCGTTTTCCCACGCGGCCTTGGGCATGCCGTAGACGACGCACGAGGCTTCGTCCTGGGCGAAGGTCGACGCGCCCTTTTCCTTCAAGCGCAGCAAACCCTCGGCGCCGTCACGGCCCATGCCGGTCAGGATGCCGGCGATGGCGTGCGGGCCCGCGCCGCAGTCGGCGGCGGATTTGAAAAGCAGGTCCACGGCCGGGCGCTGGTGCCAGATCTGCGGGCCGTCGGTCACGCGCACGCGGTAGTGGTCGGTGCACCACGTGAGCATCATGTGGAAATTGCCCGGCGCGATGAGCGCGGTGCCGGGTTCGAGGCGGTCGCCATCGACGGCTTCGCGCACAGGGAAAGCGCAAATGCCGTTCATGCGGTCGGCGTACGCCTTGGAGAAACCGGCGGGAATGTGCTGCACGATCGCGATGCCAGGCAGGCCGGCGGGCAGGGAAGTGAGCACTTCGCGCAATGCCTCGGTGCCGCCGGTGGAAGCGCCGAGCAGAATGACGGCGCGCGGGTCGCGACGGAGCGGGCCGGGGAGGGCGGGGCGGACCTGGACGCTGCCCTGCGGGGCGCCGGCGCGGCGCAAGCGCGCGGCGGCTGCGGCCTTGACGGTCGCGATCAGTTTCGGGCCGAGCGTGCCGAACGAGGTCGAGCCGCTGGGTTTCCCGAGCACGTCCACCGCGCCGAGGCGCAGTGCCTCAAGGGCGAAATCGGATCCGCGCTGCGTCAGGGAGCTGAGCACGATGACGGGCATCGGCCGATGCTCCATGAGCAGGCGCAGGAAAGTGAGGCCGTCCATGCGCGGCATTTCCAAGTCGAGCGTGAGCACGTCGGGCTGCAGCTCGCGGATGCGGTCGCGCGCCTCGTACGGGTCGCCGGCGGTGCCCACGACCTCGATGGCCTCGTCGCTCGACAGCGCGTCGCTGGCGATCTTGCGCACGAAGGCGGAGTCGTCGACGACCAGCACGCGAATTTTGGGCGGTACGCTCATGGTCAGGAACCGAGGGGACGGCGGTAGACCGCGGGTTGCACGGCCTGCAGCGTGTGGTTGATCGCGGTCAGGCTCTCCGAGTGGCCGACCAGCAGGTAGCCGCCCGGCACGAGCCGGCGGGTGAGGCGGTTGACCAGCTCCTCCTGCGTCGGGCGGTCGAAATAGATCATGACGTTGCGGCAGAAGATCACGTTGAAGCGCTCGTTGAGCGGCGAGTCGCCCTCGAGGAGGTTCAGCTGGTGAAACGAGAGGCGGTTGCGGAGCTCGGCGCGCACGCGGTAGTTGCCCTCCTGCGGGCCGATGCCTTCCTGGAAATACGTGCGGACGACCGGCAGCGGCATCTTCTGCACGACCTCGGCCGGGTAAACGCCGGCCTGCGCGCGCGCGAGGATACGGTGGGAAATGTCGGTGCACTGGATGTGCCAGTCCCAGTCAGCCCCGAGCGATTCCTGCAGGGTGATTGCGAGGGAGTAGGGCTCCTCGCCCGAGGAGCAGGCGGCGCTCCACGCGAGGAAACGCGGCCAGCGTTCCGTGGCGCGGCGCTTCTTCATCTCGGGCACGAGCTGGGCGCGTACAAAATCGAAGTGGGCATTTTCGCGGAAGAAGAACGTGTGGTTCGTCGAGATCGCGTCGATCAGGTGCGAGAGTTCCTCTTCGGCGTCGCCGGACTGGAGCAGCTGGCAGTACTCGCCGACGCTCGTGCGATTCGTCGCCCGGAGACGCTTGCCCAGGCGCGCGCTGACCATCTCGCGCTTGCCCGCATCGAGACAGATGCGGCTGCGCTGATAGACCAACTTCCGGATGAATTCGAACTCACTTTCCCTCATAAGGTTTTAGCATCCAGTTTATCGGACCAAAACCCTTGGGATTTAGGGTGGTTGGAATAAATCGGATGAGGGAATGTCCGGGGGGCCCGGCAAAAATTTCCGGCGGCGCCCGTCACGCTTTGTGACCGTAAAATTGCGCCGGCCAGAAAAGTTTATCACGCGAGTCTTCAATGGCTTCCGCGACGGTCTCCGGCGGTGGCACGAAGCGTGGTAATAGGGCGGGCACCATGATCGATCCCATCTTCCATTCCGACAACTACCAGTTGGCGCGGAAGCTTCTCGACGCCTCCGCGCTTCGCCAGGAGGCCATCGCCTCCAACATCGCGAACGCCGAGACGCCCGGCTACCGCCGTCTGGACGTGGCGACCGACTTTGCCGACCAGCTCAAGGCCCGCACCAAGGCCGGGGAACTGGGCGGCGCGACCGACGAACTCCGCCCGACGCTCGTCCAGGACATGCACGCCCGCACCGTGCGCCCGGACGGCAACTCGGTCGACGTGGAAAACGAGCTCCTCGCGATGAACAAGAACTCCGTCGAGTACGAGTTCCTCACCGAGGTCGTTTCGAAAAACATCAAGCAGCTCAAGATGGCCATCACCGGCCGCAGCACCTGATCCACCCCATGAATCTTATCCCCGGCATCGACACCACGTCAGGCGCGCTCACGGCGCAGAAGATCCGCCTCGATATCGTCGCCCAGAACATCGCCAACGCGCAGACGACCCGCACGCCCGAGGGCGGCCCGTACAAGCGCAAGATCATCTCCTTCGAAAACGAACTCGTGAAGCGCGCCGGCGGCGCCCCGCTCCAGACGGTCCGCGTCGGCAGCATCACCGAGGACAAGGCCCCCGGCCAGTCCGTCTACAACCCGCAGCATCCCGACGCCCGTCCCGACGGCACCGTGGAGATGCCTAACGTCAACCTCGCCTTCGAAATGGTCGACCTCATCACCGCATCCCGCGCCTACGAGGCCAACCTCACCGTCGTGAAAAACAGCCGCACGCTGGCGATGAAAACCTTCGAAATCGGAAAGTAATTTCAAACCCAGCCCGGAGCCGAGAGGCGAGGGCTCAGAGACCGAACCACAAATAAAATTATATACGCTGCGTTCCCAGTCACTGAGCCCTCACCTCTCACCTCCAGCCCGCCGATCTCCCATCTTCCAGCTCCCATCTGCCAATCATGTCCTCCATCGGTTCCATCCCCTCCGTCCTCAACGGCGCCCAGCTCAATCCGCTGGATGCGGCCCAGAAGACGCGCCTGGCGATGCCCATGCCGGACGGCATCCGCTCGACGACGCCTCCGACCGAGAGCTTCGGCAACATGCTCGACGGCCTCGTCAGCAACGTTTCCGCCAAGCAGACCGAGGCGACCGAGCTGACCAAGAAGGTGCTCCTCGGCGACAGCGATCAGCTCCACCAGAGCGTGATCGCCATGCAGGAGGCGGGCGTCGCCTTCACCCTGATGGTCGAGGTGCGCAACAAGCTCGTCGAATCCTACCAGGAACTCATGCGCATGCAGGTGTGAGATTTCACCGCGCTCCCTTTTCTAATCTTTCCCGCTTCCGTCCGTCCACATGAAGAAATTTGCCTCCTCCCTTCTCGCCCTCTGGCAGCAACTCGGCCTGAACCAGCGCGTGTCGCTGGCCGTCGCCGCGGTCGCCGTTATCGGCGGCATGATCGCCGTCGTGATGTGGTCGCGCCGCCCCGACTACCAGCTGCTCTACGCGCGCCTGGGCGACAAGGATTCCGCCGCCGTCATCAGCTATCTGCAGGGCCAGAACATCCCGATGCAGATCACCGGCAACGGCGCCAACGTTTCCGTTCCCGCCGACCGCGTCTACAAGCTGCGCATGGAACTCGCCGGCAAGGGCATTCCGAGCGGCGAGGGCGTCGGTTTTGAAATTTTCGACAAAGGCCAGTTCGGCCTCAGCGACTTCGTGCAGCGCACCAACTACCTGCGCGCCCTGCAGGGCGAACTCGCCCGCACCATCAGCCAGCTCAGCGGCGTGCGCGGCGCGCGCGTCATGATCGTGCAGCCGGAAAACCGCCTCCTGCTCACCGACACCGGCGTGAAGCCGACCGCTTCCGTTTTCGTCGACATGGGCGGCGGCCGCCTCGAGACCGACCAGGTCAACGCGATCCGCCACCTCGTCGCCAATTCCGTCCAGGGCCTCGGCCCCGACCAGGTCGCCGTCGTCGACAACCGCGGCCATGTTCTCTCCGAGGAACTGAAGCAGGACCCGACGCTCGGCACCGCCTCGTCGCAGATGCGCTACAAGCAACAGGTCGAGGATTACCTCTCCCACAAGGTCGAGACCATGCTCGGCCAGGTGCTCGGGCCGGGCCAGGCCATCGTTCGTGTGTCGGCCGAGATCGACACCGAGGCCACCACCATTTCCGCCGAGAAGTACGATCCGGACGGGCAGGTCGTCCGCTCGCAGACTTCGACCGAGGACACCAGCAACACCTCTGAAACCCGCACCGGCGGCGGCGCCGTGGGCGTCAGCGCCAACGTGCCGGAGAAGGCTGCCACGACCGATGCCGCCACCGCGCGCCCGGTTTCCAACAGCGAGCAGAACCGCAAGAACCGCACCACCACTTACGAGATCAACCGCACCCTCACCAACACGACGCGCCAGCCGGGCACGATCAAGACCGTGACCGCCGCCGTGATGGTCGCGCAGCGTCCGCCGCTCGCCGCTGCGCCGGCCGCCGCGGGCGCCCCCGCCGCCGCGCCGCAACCGCGCGTCCGCACCGCCGAGGAACTCACCGCCCTTCGCCAGATCGTCGTCAACGCGCTCGGCCTCAAGCCCGAGCCCGGCCAGTCGCTCGACGCCATCGTCACCTTGCAGGAAGTTCCGTTCGCGGCCGAGCAGGTCAGCGAGCAGGTCCAGGCCATCCAGAAGGAAAACAAGTGGCAGGGCTGGATCGAGGCCGCGAGCCGCTGGTCCGCCGTCGCCGGCGCCGTCCTCGTCCTCTTCATCTTCCTCCGCGTCCTCGCCAAGCAGAAGCCCGAGCCGGTCCCGGTCGAGGTCCTCGCGATGCCGCCGGAGCTCGCCGCCCGCTCCCTGCAGAACGGCACCACCGTCACGCCGGAAATGCTCAACGAGCTGATCAAGCAGAAGCCCGCCAACATCGGCACCGCCCTCCGCGACTGGGTCGGCACGCCCGCCGCCAGCGCCAAGAACTAACCCGCCTGTCCTCCGTCATCTGTCCTCCGTCCTCTGATTATCGCCATGGCCGACATCGACTACACCAAGCTCAACCGCAACCAGAAGCTCGCGGTTTTCCTGATCTGCATCGGGCCGGAGTCGGCTGCCGAAGTGCTGAAGCAGTTTGACGACACCGAGGTCGAGGCGCTCTGCCGCGAAATGGCCGGTTTCCCCATGATTCCCGAGCCGGTGCAGAAGCAGGCGATCGAGGAGTTCACCAGCGTCGTCGCCGGCAGCGTCCAGTCCGCCACCGGCGGCATCGGCTTCGCCCAGCGCACGCTCGAGATCGCCAAGGGCGGCCACAAGGCCTCCGCCATCATCGGCCGCGTCGGTCCCGTCACGGGTTCGTCGGTCGATGCGATCAAGGACATTTCCGAAATGGAAGGCCGTCAGATCTTCAACCTGATCAAGCACGAGCAGCCGCAGACGATTTCCTTCATCCTTTCCTACCTCGAGCCGTCGAAGTCCGCCGAGGTTTTCCCGCTGCTCAGCCCCGACCTGCGCGAGGAAGTCCTCGAGCGCCTCGGCACCATCGAGTCCACCTCGGTCGAACTCGTGAACAAGATCGCCCGCAGCCTGGGCAAGCATTTCGACTACAAGACGCGTCCCTCGTTTCACCACAGCGGTGGCGTCCGCGCGGTCGCGGGCCTGCTCAACAGCCTCGAGAAGGATCTCAGCAAGACCCTCCTCGGCCGCCTCGAGGAGCGCAACGCGACCCTCAGCGCCGCCATCCGCAAGAAGCTCTTCAGCTTCGAGGATCTCAACCGCCTCCAGTCGGCCGACCTGCAGCGCATCCTCCGCGAGGTGGATTCGAGCAACCTGGCCATCTCGATGAAGTCCGCGAGCGAGTCGCTCCGCTCCAAGGTTTTCGCCGGCCTCTCCAAGCGCGCCGCCGAAGGCCTCAAGGAGGAAATCGAACTGCTCGGACCGGTGCGCCTCAAGGACGTCGAAGCCGCGCAGGACGTCATCATCCAGGCGGTCCGCCGCCTCGAGGAGGAAGGCCAGATCTCCATCGATGCCGACGCGGCCGCGGTGGTGGCGTGATCCTAACCTCGTGAAAATATCCGCCCACATTTCGATCAATCTCGCCGAAGCTCTTCGAGCGAAGGCGGACGCCGTCGTCGCCTAAACCCCATGCACGATTTCATCCAGTCCCTCAGTTTCCAGTCCCAGGGTTCGCCCACGCGCACCCAGCTCACGCTCGACGCCCTGCGCGGCGTGATGCGCAGCTTCGACGACGATGGCCCGACCTATCGTCCGAGCCCGCGTGATGCGAAACGTACGGCCAAGCACCGCTCGAACCGGAAGCTCCTCCGCCTAACTCATAACTCCTAACGGATAACCGCGTTCCGCGCCCATGGCCTTCGCCAAACTCATCGCCTTCGACCGTCCGCTCACCGGCGCCGCCCTGCCGGGTGGCGGCCGTGCGTACACCGAGGTGGAGATCTCCGCGCGCGCCGAGGAAGCCTACCGCAAGGGCGTCGATTCCGCCCGCGCCACGATGGACCAGAAGATGGTCGAGATGCGCGTGGACATGGAGCAGCTCAGCGATGGCGTCCTGAAGAAGCTCGCCGGCGTGGAAGCCGCGACGCTCAGCCAGCTGCGCGAGGCGCTGCCCGCGCTCGCCGTCGACATCGCGAAGCGCCTGCTTGCCGGCTACGAGCCGCCGCCGGAGATGGTGGCCAAGCTCTGCCACGAGGCGCTCGAACAGCTTTTCCCGGAACGCGAAGGTCTCGAACTCTCGCTCTGCCCGCGCGACGCCGAGCTCCTGGAACACGTCAACCCCGGCTGGCTCGCCCGCTATCCGGGTCTGAAGGTGAAACAGGACGCCAACCTGCTGCCCGGCGACTGCCAGGTCCGCAGCCGCTTCGGCCTCACCGACGCGCGCCAGCAAACCAAACTTTCCGTGCTCGCGCACGGCCTGACCGGGGAATAGCCGTGAACGTCGAACATCGAACATCGAACTTCGAACTTCCAACGCCGCACTTTTCGAAAGATGCGGCGATGATTGGTTCGTGCGTAGGGTTCAACGTTCAACGTTCGACGTTCGATGTTCGACGTTCATGCGGAGGTGCCGCATGAGCACCGTTTCCGTAGGCCCGCTCGTTGATGTGCTTCGCTCGCAGGTGCGCCATGCTCCGGCGGTGCAGCGCGTCGGTACCGTCACGGGTATCGCCGGCCTGATCATCGATTCCGAGGGTCCGAACGTCGGTCTCGGTGAAATCTGCGTCGTGAAATCGCCGCGCACGGGCTACTCGGTCCGCGCCGAGGTGGTCGGTTTCCGCGAGCACCGCGTGCTGCTCATGCCGCTCGGCGACACCGCCGGCCTGCACGTGGGTTGCGAAGTTGCCGCCGCCGATCGTCCGCCTTTGCCGAAACCGGGTCCGGAATTGCTGGGCCGCGTGCTCGATGCGCTGGGCCGTCCGATGGACGACCTCGGCCTGCTGCCGGTCGACCGCGCCGCGCATGACGCCAAGCCGCCGCATCCGCTCCGCCGTCAGCGCATCAAGGATCCGCTCCCGACCGGCGTACGCGCCATCGACACTTTCGTTCCCGTGGGCCGCGGCCAGCGCATCGGTCTCTTCGCCGGTTCCGGCGTCGGTAAGTCCACGCTCCTCGGCATGATCGCCCGCGGCTGCAATGCCGACGTCGTGGTCATCGGCCTGGTGGGTGAACGTGGCCGCGAAGTGCGCGAGTTCATCGAAAAGGACCTCGGCCCCGAGGGCCTGAAGCGCTCCGTCGTCGTGGTCGCCACGTCCGACACGTCCGCGCCGTTGCGCCTGCGCGCCGCCTCCACCGCGACCTCGATCGCCGAGGCTTATCGCGACCAGGGCAAAAACGTTCTCCTGATGATGGACTCGGTCACGCGCTATGCGATGGCCCAGCGCGAGATCGGCCTGGCCATCGGCGAACCGCCGACCACGCGCGGTTACACGCCGTCCGTTTTCGCCATGCTGCCCCGCCTGCTCGAGCGCACCGGCGCCGGCGAGAAGGGTTCCATCACCGCGATTTACACCGTGCTCGTCGAAGGCGACGACATGAACGAACCCGTGGCGGACGCCGTGCGCGGTATTCTCGACGGCCACTTGGTGCTTTCGCGCCATCTCGCTCATTTCAACCACTATCCGGCGATTGACGTGCTCGAGAGCGTCAGCCGTCTGACCCGCGACATCTGCACGCCCGAGGAGGTCGCCACCGCGGCGGCCGCGCGCGAGAGCCTGGCGGTTTACCGCAAGAACGAGGACCTCGTCTCCATCGGCGCCTACCAGAAGGGCGGCAATCCCTCGCTCGACCGGGCGATCACGCTGCAGGAACCGCTGCGCAAATTCCTCTGTCAAGGAGTGAACGAGTTCTCTGCGCGCAAGGACAGCTTCGCCAAAATCAAATCCATCGTCTCGCCATGAAAAAGTTCCGCTTCCCCCTCCAACCCGTGGGTGTGTTACGCGCCCATCAGGAACTCCGGGCCCGCGAGCTGTTCGCCGCCGCGGTCCACCACTATGTGCAGAGCGAGGAACGCCTGGCCGCGCTGCGCAAGCGCGTCGCCGACCTGGCGGAGGTGCTTTTCCACGGCCGCTCCGACCGCTTTCTCGCGTCCGACGCGGCCGCGCTGCTCCGCGTTTACAGCGGTGAGTGCAACGCCGTCATCCTGCTCGAGCGCGAGGTCATCGAGGCCCGCGACGCGATGCAGAAGAGCCGCAGCGAATACATCGAGGCCAACCGCCGCCTGAAGACCGTCCAGAAGCTCGAGGAAAAAGCGCGCGCCCGGCACCGCCTGGACAGCCTGCGCGCCGAGCAATCCGAACTCGACGAACTCGCGGGCTTCCGCGCCTTCCGTCAACCCGCCTTGTCATGAAGCTACTCGCCAATCCCATTCTCGTCACCCTGATCGGCATCCTCTCCGGGACCGCCGTCGGCCTCAGCACCTTTTGGCGCGCCGCCAACAAGATGATCGACGCTTCCATTGCCGCCCGTCCCGCGCCGCCCGAGGCGGAAGGGAAGGAGCAGGGCTGGGATTTCTGGACGATCGAGATCGACGGCCTTTCCTCCGAGCTCAAGGACGAGAAGGCCCGCCTGCGCCAGCAGGCCGAGGCGCTCAACCAGCGCGCCGCCCGCCTGACGTCCGAGCAGCAGGAACTCGCCAAGGTCCGCACCGAGATCGAGTCGATGCGCGCCGAGATCAACCGCAAGGTGGTCGAGATCACCACGGACGAGTCGAAGAATTTAAAGAGCCTCGCCCAGACCTACAGCACCCTCACGCCGAAGGGCGCGGTCGCCATCTTCAAGGAGATGGACGACACCACGGCCGTCAAAATCCTTTCCCTGATGAAGTCCGACATCGTCGGCCCGATCTTCGAGGAAATGGCGAAGACCGCCGGGCCGGACGGCACGCCGCTCGCCAAGCGCGCCGCGGCCTTGTCCGAAAAGCTCCGTTTGATGAAGGCCACCAAGGCCGGCCCCTGATCATTTCACTCCCCCCGTAACCGGCGTGCCACGGCTGGCACAATGCCGCGCTCCAAGGATGGACGTTAAACATGACCTCCACCTTGCCCAACATCCCTGCGAACACCGCCGCCGCCGCGACGGGTTCTAAGTCCATTTCGCCGGCCGACCTCAAGTCGGCGGGCGCCACGCCGTCCGCGCACGACGGCGCGTTCGACGACCTGCTGCCGCAGCCGAAGGCGAAAGCGCCGGAAAAGGCCCCGGAAAACACCACTTCCAGCTCGTCCAGCATCCAGGCGATGTGCGTCAGCGAGACCGATGCCACGGACTCGACTGAAGCCGTCGACGAGACGACCACCGATTCCGACAAGGAAGTTTCCCAGGACACGCTCGAGCAGGCCGCCGCGTTTGTCGCGGGCCTGATGCAGACGTTGCTGCCCGAAGTCACCGTGCCGGCCTTGGCCGGTGGTGCGGCGCAAAGCGCGCCGACCGCGAAGGCGGGACAGGAGCCGGGCGTTCCCGCCGCCCAGGTGGCGGGCGTATCGCCGGAGGGCGCGCGCGTGACGGGCCAAACGGCGAAAACCGATGAGGCTGCCGCCGCGAATTTCGAAGTCACCCAGGCCGCCGACGGCGCCGTCGACATCAAGCTCGACCTGCCGCAGGCCAAAAACGCCGAAGGCAAGGCCGACGCTTCCGGTACGGCGGTCGAGATCAAGGCCGAGCTGGAATTGCCCGGCCAGGCCGTCATGCGCCTCGAGGCCAATGGCTCGTTTTCGTCCGAAACCGGCGCCCAAACCGCTCAGGCAAATTTTGCCGCGAAAAAGGGCCGGTCGAAAACCGGTCTCGATTCCGGTGAATCGACATGCGAAATAAATTTTGTATCCACTGCGGATGAACGGGTTAAGACGCGGTCGCCCGAGTCTGGCATCACCGTTGCTAAAACGGAGGCCACCATGCCCACCTCCACTTCCGACGAAACGCGCGCGACCAGCAACCAAGTCACCCACGTTGGTTTGCCCGCTCGCGGCGAGTTCTCGGTGGCATGGCCTTCGGCCGAAAAGACCGCGGAAGCGGCCGTCGCGCCGGTGGAAAACAACTTTGCCGAGCGCGCCGTGGCCACGGTCACGGGCCTGGCTGAAGCGCAATTCTCCGCCAGCATGCAGAAGTCCGGCAGCGTGCAGCTGAAGCTCAAGTTTGGCGGCGAGGACCTCAGCGTCCGCGTCGAACTCCGCGGCGGCACCGTCCACACCGATTTCCGCACCGATTCCGCCGAGCTGCGCGCCGCGCTGACCCGCGAGATGCAGGCGGTGGCGGGCGAGTCGCCCGACCAGCTCCGCCGCTACGCCGAGCCGGTCTTCTCGCCGGCGACGGCTTCCTCGTCCTCTTCGGGCGATTCGTACCAGCAGCCCGGCCGCCAGACCACGGCGCAGCAGGATCTCTCGCAGCAACAGCAGCAGCGCATGCCGCGCACGCAGCAGGAAGAGATGGCGCCGTTCGCGCGTCGCTCGCTCCTCCGCGAAACCTTTTTCCCCGAGCCGGCCGCCCCGCGCGCCCCGGCTCTTTTGCCGACGTCCCTCCGCCTCTCAGCCCTCGCCTAAAATTACCATGCCTGTCGACGCCACCACTTCCAACACCGCCAACACCGCCGCGAACATCGCGTCCGGCAGCACGGTCGCCCGCAAGGTCAAGACGCAGCTCGATTCCGACGACTTCATGAAGCTCCTCGCGGTCCAGTTCCAGAGCCAGGACCCGATGAAGCCGATGGAGGACACCGCGTTCATCTCGCAGATGGCGCAGTTCACCGCGCTCCAGACGAGCAACACCACCGCCAGCCAGATCTCGCTGCTCCGCGCCGACCAGCAGAACGCCTCCGCCACCGGCATGCTCGGCCGCACCGTCACCACCACGGATGCGAAGGGCAACACGCACACCGGCCAGGTTTCCGCGGTCGTCAGCACCGACGACGGCCCGGCCCTCGTCATCGATGGCACGAATTACCCTCTCTCCACCGTCACGCGCGTGGAAAACACCGTCACAACTCCCGCCGCCGACGCTTCCACGCCGACCGCCTAAAACTTAACCCACTGCTCCTCCATGTCACTCATCGGTACTCTCACCTCGGGCGTCAGCGCCCTCCGCACCTTCAGCAAAGGCCTCGAAGTCATCGGCAACAACATCGCGAACATCAACACCACGGGCTACAAGAGCGCGCAGGCGACGTTCGCCGACAGCTTCAGCAACACGCTCCGCGCCTCGGCGCCGTCGAGCGGCACCACCTCCAGCCAGTCCGCCCTCCAGGTCGGCACCGGCGTGCAGCTCGCCGCCATCCAGACCAATTTCAACCAGGGTTCGCTGAACAGCACGGGCAACGTCACCGACCTCGGCATCTCCGGCAAGGGCTTCTTCATCGTGAAGGACGCCACCAGTGGCGTGACCTACGCGACGCGCGACGGCCAGTTCCGTCCCGATGACAACGGCTATCTCGTGACTTCCGGCGGCCTGCGCGTGCAGGGCTTGGTCGGTTCGCCGGCGGCGATCGGCGACATCCAGATCGGCGCGAACGTCCCCTCCGGCGCCGAGCTGCAGTCCATCAGCTTCGACACCGCCGGTCACCTGATCGAGTCGTACTCCGACGGCACTTCCGCCACCACGGGCCAGATTCAGCTGCAAAGCTTCGCCGACCAGACCGCGCTGATGCGCGACGGCCAGAACCTTTACACCGGCCTGTCCGCGGCCGGCCCGATCGGCGGCGGCATCCTCGCCGGATCCAACGATCCTGGTTCCTCCGGTCTCGGCCTCATCCAGTCCGGCACGCTCGAGTCCTCAAACGTCGACCTGACCGACCAGTTCTCCCAGCTCATCACGACGCAGCGCAGCTTCCAGGCTGGCTCCCGTCTCATCACGGTGTCCGACAGCATTCTCGAGGACGTCGTCAACCTGAAGCGCAGCTAAGCCTTAAACCATGTCCGCCAAACCCGACGCCAAAGAAGCTCCCGCCGCCCCGGAAAAAGCCGGCACGGCTCCGGCGGAAGCCGCGGCTGCCCCCAAGAAAGCTTCGCCGATCGCGGCGATCCTTCCGCTGGTGGCTGCCATAGTCATCGCGCCGGCCGCGAGCTGGGCTGTCGCCCAGTTCGTGTTGCTGCCCAAACTCCAAGCCAAGCTCGCCGCCGCACCGGCCGAGGGTGGCGAACCCGCCCATGCTTCCGCCGAAAAGGAAAAGCCCGCCAAGAAGGAAGGCGGGCACGGCGAAAAGAAGAAGGGCGGCAAGGAAGGCGAGGGTGGTGGCGGCAGTGAGGACACCTACGAATTCACCAACGTCGTCGTTAACCTCTCCGGCACGATGGGCACGCGTTACCTCAAGACCAGCTTCGTGGTCACGGGCGCCAAGCCCGACGTGATCAAGGAAGCCTTCGAGGGCAACAAGGCCCGTCTCACCGATGTCACGCTCGGCGTGCTCTCGTCCCTCAGTCTCTCCGACCTCGAGGAACCCGGCGCGAAGAACGTCCTGCGCGAGAAGCTCGTCTCGGCCTACAACCAGGCCTTGGGCAGCCGCGTGGCCGACCAGGTGTACTTCTCCGACTTCGTGGTGCAGTAACCGCGCAGCGATTCCACACGAAGAAGCCAAGAAACCAAGCCAACCCAATCCTTCGCTGCTTAGCTGCTTCGTGTTTTTCCTTTCCTGACCATGGCCGACGACGCGTCAAAATCAGCCCCGACCGACTTTCTCGATCAATCCGAGATCGACAAGCTGCTCGCGCAGGGCGGCGGCGGTGACGGTGCCGCGAAGAAGACGCTGATTCGCGCCGACGGCACGCGCACCTCCAGCACGGAGCCGATCAAGGTCGAGGCCTACGATTTTCGTAATCCCGCGTTCCTGTCCGAGGTCGAGCTCCGCCGCCTCCGCCTGGTGCACGAGGATTTCATCCGTTACCTGAGCGCACGCCTCTCGCTGTTTCTCCGCATGGAGTTCGGCCTGAAGATGGCGAAGCTCACGACGGTCAACTATTCCAAGTTCTGCGAGTCGCTGCCGAGCCCGACGCACATCTGCCTGTTCAAGGCCGAGCCGCTGTCGGGTGTCAGCGTCATCGACCTCAACCCGCGCCTCGCGCTCACCATCGCCGACCGCCTCCTCGGCGGCCGCGGCCATTCGGTGAAGACCGAGCGCTACCTGACCGAGATCGAGATCGCGCTGCTCGACGACGTGATCCACATGATCCTCGAGGAGTGGTGCCACCAGTGGAAGAGCGAGCAGGAGCTTACGCCCCTGATCGTCGGCCACGAGAACAGCGGCCGTTTCCTCCAGACCGCGCCCAAGGATGCCGTCATTCTCGCCATGACGCTCGAAGCCAGCTTCGGCGACTGCTCCGAGCAGATCCAGATTGGCGTGCCCTATTACACCATCGAACCGCTGGTCCGCCGCATGCAGGCCCGCCGCGCGAAGGACGCCAACATCACGACCGCCGTCGCGAAGAAGGCCGAGTGGCAGCAGGCCTACGCCACCATCTCCATGCCGGTGCGCGCGGAGTGGGACACCTTCGAGGTTTCCCTGCGCGAAATCACCAATCTCTGCGTGGGCGACGTGATCGAGATGCCCGCCGACCAATTGCGCCAGACCAACCTGCTGCTGAACGGCACGCCGAAATTCGTCGGCACCGTGGGCCTCGACAGCGAGCACATCGCAGTGCAGCTCACCGCCAAACTCCCGCCCGCCTCGGTGGGCCTAAACTCCGTTTACCATGGAAGAAAAAACTCTTGATATCGTCCTCGACGTTAAGGTCAAAGTGACCGTGCAGCTCGGCTCGTGCCTGCTGCCGATGCGCGATGTCCTCGAACTCTCGCCCGGCTCCGTCGTGCAGCTGAACCAGCAGGCCAGCGATCCGGTCGGCCTCTACGTCAACGACAAGCTCGTCGCCTATGGTGAAGTCGTCGTGGTCGAGGACCACTTCGGCATCAAGATCACCGAACTCGTCGGCAGCAATCCCCAGTGAGGTTCCTGACATGGATGTCGCACAAAACTTTTCGGCCCGCTTCCGGGCGGGCCTCCTGTTCCTCGGTCTCCTCGCCGCCGCGCCGCTGTTCGCGCAGCCCAAGGAAGATCCCGTAATTTATCCCCGCGGCACGCCCGGGGCTGCGGCGGCCGCCCAGGCGGCTCCCGCGGGTTCGAATGCCTCCCTGATCCTGGCCGGTGTGCTCCTCGCGGGCGCCGGCGGCTGGTGGCTGTGGCTCAAGCGCCGGGACGGCGGTCGGGGCCTGGCCGGCAAGGCCCACCTGCTGAACATCGCGGAAACCCGCTCGCTCGGTTCGCGCCAGTACCTCGTCGTGGCCGACTACGACGGCAAAAAATTTCTCCTGGGCGTCTGCCCGGGCAGCATCGAAATGCTCACGCCGCTCGACGGCGAAAAGGCGGAGAAGTCATGAGCCGCTGGCTTTTCCTTTCCGGTTTCTGGCCTCGTGTCGCGGTGATTACCGTGCTGCTGGTGCTCGGCCTCTACGCCACGCCGGCTTTTGCTCAGGACGCCGCTGCTGCGCCGGCGCTCCAGCCCACGCAGGGCATCATCCAGCCTTCGGCGAATCCGGCTCCGAACGCCGCTCCCGCCGCGATCGCCCCTACGCCTGTGCCGGCGTCGCGCACGCCGCTCCGCCTGAACATCGGGCTCGAGGGTGCCGATCGTCCGGGCGACCTCAGTGTCGCCGTGCAGCTCGTGCTGCTGATGACGCTCCTTTCGGTGGCGCCTTCGCTGGTGCTGCTGATGACCAGTTTCACGCGCATCGTGATCGTGCTCGGTTTCGTGCGCACCGCGCTCGGCGTGCCGAGCGCGCCGTCCAACCAGATCATCGTCGGCCTCTCGCTGTTCCTGACCTTCTTCATCATGGGTCCGACTTTCGATCGCATCAACACGGAGGCCCTGCGGCCCTACCTCGACGGCAAGATGCAGTCGGCGGACGCGCTCGACAAGGCGACCGGCCCGCTGCGCGATTTCATGCTCAAGCAGACCCGCACGCGTAACCTCGAGTACTTCCTGCAGCTCGGGGGCTATGGCCCGACGGCGGTCAAGGACCTGCCGATGCGCGTCGTGATTCCCTCCTTCGTGCTGAGCGAACTGCAGTCCGCCTTCCAGATGGGCTTCCTGCTCTTCCTGCCTTTCCTCGTCATCGATTTCCTCGTGTCCGCAGTGCTGATGTCACTCGGCATGATGATGATGCCGCCCAACGTCGTCTCGCTGCCCTTCAAGCTGCTCCTGTTCGTCCTGGTGGACGGCTGGCACCTGATCGTGCAGTCGCTGGTGCAAAGCTTCAGCTAGCGCTGAAGCGGCAAGAGGAAAGGGGGAAGCGGAAAGCGTCCAACCACTCTCAAGCCATCCGAACCTTACGGTCTCACACTTACCTCCTACCGCTTACCTCTTCCCGCGCTTCGCGCCCGCCATGAATCCCGAAATCGCCATCGATCTCTTCAAAACCACGGTGATGTTTGCGCTCTATACGGTCGCGCCGTTTCTCATCGTGCTGATGGTGGTGGGACTCGTCACCAGCCTGCTGCAGTCGGTGACGTCGCTGCAGGAGCCGACTCTGACTTTCGCGCCCAAGCTGATCGCGCTCTCCGCGCTGGCGCTGCTGCTCACGCCGTGGCTGTTGCGCACGCTGAGCGAGTTTACGATCTCGATCATCAACCGCATGCCGGGTTTGGCGCACTAAGGAGCAAAGAGCACGGAGCATAGGGCCAAGAGCCCAGACCCGATCCGTCTTTTCCTACTCTTTGCTCCAAGCTCTTAGCTCTTTGCTTTCGCCCCCCATGACGATCGGCTACTTCTACACCTTCCTGATGGTTTTCCTGCGCGGGGTGGGGATCGTTTTCCTGCTGCCGGCGCTGGGTGGTGACCGAACGATTCCGCCGATGATCAAGGTCGCGATCTCGCTGTGCATTGCGATCCTCGTGACCGGGCTGGTGCCGGAGGGGCACATCCCCGGCGATCTGGCCAGTCTCGGTTTCGCCATGGCGGGCGAGGTGCTGCTCGGCCTCGCGATGGGCTTCATGGTGAAGATGATTTTTTCCGCCGTGGAAATGGCGGGCCGCATGATCGCCTCGGAAATCGGTCTCGCCGGCAGCCCGGGTTTTGGCGCGCCCGAGATGGCATCGGAACCACTGGCGGCGTTCGTCATGTCGCTGGCCGTGCTCCTGTTTTTCCTCTTTGGCGCGCACCTGACCGTGCTGACGGCGTTCGCGCGTAGCTTCGATTTCGCCGCCCCGGGCATGCCGGTGCTGGGCCACGGGGCGGGGGAGCAGTTCATCAATGCCACCAGCCACGTGATCGAGCTCGGCCTGCGCATGGCGGCGCCGTTCATCGCGCTGAATTTCATGGTCACGCTGGCGTTCTCGGTGCTCGGTCGCGCCGTATCGCGCATGAATGTCTTCGTGCTCAGCTTTTCCGTCCGCGCGCTCCTCGGCTTCGGCCTCCTGGCCAGCGGTGGCGCCCTGATCGCCCGCTACATGTACGCCGAGTTCAGCGACCTGCCGACGCAGATGCTGATGCTGGTTAGCAAGTGATCGGACTTGTGGCCGCTGGCGTGGGTTTTGGGATATAGGTCCTATACGACCTATAGGACTTATAGGACCTATGGTTTGATGGCGGCCGGCTCCCGGGAATTAGTCCTGACTTTCGCTATCGTGCGCTACCTCACGGCAAATATTGCCGGAAAAAACGGGCGCTTTTTTTGGCGTGAAATAATCGCGAGCGCGTTCGGATACGAAACTTTCTAAATGCTGATAATCAGTGATTAATGCGACGTACGGAATCCTTGGCATCGGCGTTGCTATTTATCGGGCACAACAATGTCCGATACCGACCAAGACCAAAAAACCGAGAAGCCCACAGGCAAGCGCCTGAGTGAGGCTGCGGACAAGGGTCAGTTCGCGAAGAGCCCGGAGCTGTCGGTTTTGTTCTCCCTGGCGGCGGCGCTCGGGGTGCTCGGTTTCACCGCCTCGTCCACCGCGCGCAGCGTGGCGGAATATTCGGTCGGCGTGTTCAGCAATTTCGCCCACAGCCCGGTCGAGCTCTCGACGGTCCCGGGCTACCTCGGCGATGTGATGCAGGTCGTCGCCGGCGGCCTGCTGCCGGTGCTGCTCGCCTGCGCGATCGCCGCGATGCTCGTCGGCGGCATCCAGAGCGGCTTCCACCTTTCGACCAAGGCGCTCGCGTTCAAGCTCGAGGGCCTGAACCCGGTCGCCGGTTTCCAGCGCATCTGGTCCAAGAACACCGCGATCAAGGCCGGCATCGACCTGCTCAAGCTCGTCGCCATCGGCTTCTCGCTCTACCTCGGCGCCCGCACGCTGATGATGGATCCGCTCTTCAGCGCGCCGGTCGAGGCCCGCTACCTCGGCACGTTCATCAACAACGCCGCCGTCACGTTTTTCAGCCGCCTGCTGTTCTCCCTCGGGATCATCGCCGCCCTCAGCTACGCCTGGGAAAAGTACAAGACGGGCCAGGAGCTCATGATGACCCGCCAGGAAGTGAAGGATGAGGCGAAGAACACGGAAGGTGACCAGCAGGTGAAGGGCGCGATGCGCCGCATGGCCCGCCGCCTCCTGCAGAAGCAGATGCTCGCCTCGGTCGCCACGGCCGACGTCGTCATCACCAACCCGACCCACTACGCCATCGTCCTCAAGTACGAGCGCGGCCTCGACAAGGCCCCGGTCATCCTCGCCAAGGGCGAGAATCGTTTTGCCCAGCGCCTCAAGGCCCTCGCGGCCCAGCACGGCGTCCCGATGGTCGAGAACAAGCCCGTCGCCCGCATGCTCTTCGCGCTCGGCGAAGTGGGCGAGGGGATCCCGCAGGAACTCTACCAGGCCGTCGCCGAGATCCTGGCCGTGGTCTACCGCACGCACCGCTTCTACTTCCACCAGCTAAAGACCCGCCGCCTCGAGGCCGCGGCCTGATGAATCTCAAATTTCAAATCTGAGATTTTAAATTTCTCCCCCACATGCCCGTTTCCAGTTCCAACTCCATCACCCGCCTCCTGGCCCGCGCCGACCTGCTCTTCGCGATCGGCCTGTTCGGCACGGTGCTGCTGCTGGTGCTGCCGGTGCCGCCGTTCCTGATCGACCTGATGCTCGCGCTGAACATCGGGCTCTCGCTCCTGGTGCTGCTCGCGATCGTCTACATCAAGGATCCGCCGGAGTTCTCCGCGTTCCCGACGATGCTGCTGGCGCTGACCCTCTTCCGCCTCGCGCTGAACATTTCCTCCACCCGCCAGATCCTCGCGCACGGCTACGCCGGCGAGATCATCGAGTCCTTCGGTCACTTCGTCATCCAGGGCAACTACATCGTCGGCGCCGTGGTGTTCATCATCCTCGTCTTGATCAACTTTGTGGTCATCACGAAGGGCGCGGGCCGCATCGCTGAAGTCAGCGCGCGTTTCACCCTCGACGCTCTCCCCGGTAAGCAGATGGCGATCGATGCCGAACTCAACGCCGGCATCATCGACGAGCTCACCGCCACCACCCGCCGCCTCAAGGTCCAGAAGGAAGCGGATTTCTACGGTGCGATGGACGGTGCCTCGAAGTTCGTCCGCGGTGACGCGGTCGCCGGCATCCTGATCACGCTCGTCAACGTCGTCGGCGGTTTCGCCATCGGCGTGCTGCAGATGGACCTCACGCTCGCCGAGTCGCTGCAGAAGTTCACCCTCCTCTCGATCGGTGACGGTCTCGTCTCCCAGATCCCCGCGCTCATCATCTCCATCGGCGCCGGTCTCCTCGTCACCCGCGCTTCCGACAACAACAACCTCGGCCAGCAGATCACCGGCCAGATCGTCCGCTACCCGCGCGCCATGAAGCTCGCGGCGGGCTGTATGGCGGTCTTCGGCCTCATGCCGGGCATGCCGATGATCCCGTTCCTGGGTCTCGCCGGCCTCATGGCTTTCATGGCCCGCACGTTCAAGGACACCGAGGGCGCCGATGCGCTCGCGACCGCGACGGCACCCGCCGCCGGCAAGCCGGGTGCGAAGGGCGCCCCTGCCGCTCCGGGAAAACCGGGCGAGGCCGCCCCGACCGGCTCCGTTTCCGCGCCGGCCACCGAGGACGTCCGCAAGCTCACGGAAGTCGACATCTTCTCGATCGAAATCGGCTACGGCCTGCTCCCGCTCGCCGAGGCCCGCTCGGGTGGCGACCTGCTCGCTCGCGTCACGGGTGTCCGCAAGACGCTCGCTCGCGAAAAGGGCCTCGTCGTCCCGCCGGTTTCCGTCCGCGACAATCTCGAACTCGAGGCCAACGACTACCGCTTCCTCCTTCGCGGCAAGGCCGTCGCTCGCGGCACCATTCTCCCGGGCCGCCTGCTCGCGATGAACGTCGCCGGCAGCACCATCCGCCTCCGCGGCCAGCCGACGCGCGAGCCGGTCTTCAACCTCGACGCGACCTGGATCGACGAGGGCGAGCGCAAGACCGCCGAGATGAACAATTACACGGTCGTCGACCCGTCGTCGGTGCTCATCACGCACCTGTCCGAGACGCTCAAGGCCAACTCGCACCACCTGCTCGGCCGCCAGGATGTGCAGTCGCTCGTCGACCACATCAAGGTCTCGCACGCCGCGCTCGTCGCCGAACTGCTGCCCGACCTCGTCAACCTTGGTGTCATCCAACGCGTCCTGCAGAACCTGCTCCGCGAGGGCGTCGCGATCCTCAATCTCCCGCTCATCCTCGAAGGCATCGCCGACTTCGCCTCGCTCTCGAAGAATCCGGACGACCTCAGCGAACTCGTCCGTCGCCGCCTCGGTCTGTATTTCGTCCCCGAGCTGGAAGCCCGCCCCGGCGTGCTGCGCAGCCTGACCCTCGATCCGCGCCTCGAGCAGTTCCTTGGCACCAAGGTGCACCGCTCGCCGACCGATGTCGGCCTGTCGCTCGACCCGGCCACCGGCCGCCACCTGATCGAGGAGCTCAACCGCCGCATCGCGCAGCTCACGAGCCAGGGCGCTCCCGCGGTGCTCACGGTCTCGACCGAGACCCGCCTGCCGATCAAGCGCTTCCTCGAACCCTCTTTCCCGCGTCTCACCGTCCTCGCGTTCCAGGAGCTCCCGACCTCGACCGAGATCGAAAACGCCGGCCTCGTGCCGCTCCCCGTCCACCTGCAGCAGCAGCCCGCCAAGGCCGCCGCCTAACTAATCTCCCATGTCCTCTCTTCCTGCCAACGCTCCCGGCACCTGCTACAAGTTCATCGTCTCCGACGCCAACGAGGCCGCCTCGGTCATCCGCGACCGCCTCGGCGAAAACGCCCGCGTCCTCTCCGTCCGCACGATCGAGCCGACCGGCCTGCGCAGCCTCTGGGCTTCGCCCAAGATCGAGGTGCTGGCGACCGTGACGCCGATCGCCCCGGTGGGAGCGAGCTTGCTCGCGACCAGCAGCGACGACGCCAGTCCGGTGCCGAGCCAGCACGCCTCGACCAACACCCGCATCGATGCCCGCAGCGCGTTCCGCCAGCCGATCGCGCGCGATCTCACCGCCTTGCTCCGCCGCTCGGGTTTCTCGGATTCGATCCTCGCTCGCCTGCAAAATTCCTCCGACTGGGCCGCGCTCCAGGCCATGCCGCTGCACCGCGCGCTGGTCGAGACGAGCCGCACGCTCCAGCGCATCGCCGCCACGCGCAAGCCGGTCGCCCCGCTGACCCGCGCCGCCTTCATCGGTCTCGCCGGTTCCGGCCGCACCACCGCCCTTTGCAAATGGCTCGCCTCCGAAGTGTCACGCCGCGCCCGCGTGGGCCACGTGATCGCCGCCGAGTTCGACCAGCCGCTGTCCCGCGGCCCGCTCCCGATTTTCTGCGAGGCCCTCGGCGTGCCGCTGGCGCACTATCCGGCCTCGACCCAGCCCGCCGCGCCCGGCGCCTTCGTCTATTTCGACCTGCCGCCGCTGTCGCTGCGCGACCCGAACGCCAACCAGCCGCTGGCCTCGTTCCTCGACCGCGAGGAAATCGCCCAGCGCGTGCTCGTGCTGAACGCCGCGTACGGTCCGGACGCCCTCCGCGCCGGCTATGCCCGCGGCCGCGAGTTGCAGGCGACGCATGTGGTTTTCACGCATCTCGACGAGCGCGTCCAGTGGGGCGGCCTCTGGGATCTCCTGCTCGACGGCGGCCTGGAGCCGCTCTTCCTTACCACCGGCCCGTCGCTCACGGGCGAGTGCGAGGAGGACGTGTACGACGCGCTCGCGCGCCGCACGCTGCCGGTCGCGGCCAACCCCGATCACACCCTGGCGGACGACGAGTCCGAGGAGGACGCCGCATGAAATTCGTTTTCCTCAGCGGCGGTCTGACCGGCTTCGTCACCGGCCTGCTCACGAGCTGGTCGCTCGATCACGCGGCGGACCGCGTGTTCCTCGACGCCGCCGTCGGCTGCCTCGTCGGCGCGATGCTCTTCCGCTGGTTCTGGACCATCGTCCTCGCCGGCCTCCGCGACACCGTCGTCGCCCGCCACCGCGCTTCCCTGGCCGCCATGAATTCACCCACACCCGCCGCCGCCAAACCGGCCAAATGAACATGAAAACTCCCGCCACTTTCACCTCCGTAACCTCTAGCCACACCCAACCATGAAAAGCGCTGCCGTCATGAAAGAAAAAGAAACCAGCAGCACGGATGCAAAGCCCTCGACCGCCGCCTGGCGCGTCTATCAGGGCGTTAACACGTCGGGCGCCATCGATGAAAAGGATTTGATCGAGCGCTTTCTCCCGCTGGTCCGCAATGTTGTGGATCGCATCAAACTCACGCTGCCGCCGCACATCGATGCGGACGACCTCTACAGCGTCGGCGTCACCGGCCTCATCGCCGCCGTGCGCAAGTACAACCCGGAGCAGGGGAACACCTTCGCCGGCTACGCCGCCACCCGCATTCGCGGCGCCATCCTCGATGAGCTCCGCCGCCTCGACTGGTGCCCGCGCCGCACGCGCGCCCGCGCCCGCAAGCTCAAGGAGTCGATCAACGATCTCGAGCAGAAGCTCGGCCGCACCGCGACCGAGGACGAAATTTGCGAGGAAATGGGCGTCAGCCAGGCGGAATACCGCAAGTGGCTCGACGAATCCCGCCCCGTCACCTTTTTGGCCCTCGATTCCCACGCCATCGGCGAAGAGTCGGAAGGCGCGTCATTGCATGAGTTTCTGGCGGATGAGAACGACGTCACCGGCCGCGAGAACCTCGAGAAGGACGAGTTGTTAAAACTTCTCACTCAACGGATGGCCGAATTGCCCGATATACCACGGAAGATACTCGCCATGTACTATTTTGAAAAAATGCGCCTCGCCGAAATCGCTGAAGTCTTCGGCCTGACGGAGTCGCGTATCTGCCAAATCCATTCCCAGACCATTCTCGGCCTGCGTTCCTTCCTGGGCCGCGCCCGGAACAAGTAAATCTCACCACTTCCTTAAACCTCCTCTCATTTGCTCGCGATTTGCAGGCGGGATCACTGATCCCGCCTTCGGTCGTGTGCCCGGCGGGATTTACGCCCCGCCTTCTCATCCACTCACATGCTGATCATCGTCGGAGCCGTCATCGTTTTTGCCGCCACCCTGGGCGGCTTCATGATCGCGGGCGGTCATCCCGGCGTGCTGCTCCATATTTCGGAGTTCATCGTGATCCTGGGTATTGCCGCCGGCGTGCTCATCATCGCGACGCCGATGCATGTGATCAAAGAGATCATCCACAAGATGAAGGACGCGCTCGCGGGGAAGACGGCGGGCAAGAAGGATTTCTTCGACATGCTCAAGCTGCTCTACGAGCTGTTCATGACCGGCCGCCGCAACGGCCTGATTGCGCTCGAAGAGCACGTGATGAATCCCAAGCAGAGCGGCGTTTTCCAGCGCTACCCGTCGCTGCTCAACAACCACGAACGCCTCCAGTTTCTGATCAACGGCCTGAAGCCCGTGATCGACGGCAAGATCAAGCCCGACCAGCTCGAGGACCTGATGGCCGCCGAACTCCACGCGAAGGAAGTGGAAATGGAGCATCCCGTCCACGCCATGCAGATGATCGGCGACTCGCTCCCCGCCATCGGCATCGTCGCGGCGGTGTTGGGCATCATCAACACCATGTCCGCCATCGCCGAGGGCCCCGAGGTCGTCGGTGAAAAGGTGGCCGCGGCGCTCACCGGCACCATGTTGGGCATTTTCTGCGCGTACGGCTTCGTCAACCCGCTGGCCGGCCGCATCCGCTCGAACAACGCCTCGGAAATGCTCTGCCTCAACTGCATCATGCATGCGGTCGCCGGCTTCGCGAAGGGCCTGGCCCCGCTCACCGCGGTGGAAGTCGCCCGCCGCTCGCTCGACAGCTCCGTGCAACCCAGCGCCGACGAGCTCGAGACCGCGGTCAAGAGCCTGGGCACCGGGAAATAAACCCAAGTAACAAGTATGAAGTACCAAGTAACAAGTACGGCCGCCGCTACCCGCGATCCTCGTGTGATTGCCGGTGGATGGTCCTGTTACTTGTTACCTGATACTTGCTACTTCATCTGACCATGGCAGCAGGCGGCGGCGGTGGTGCATGGAAGGTGGCCTTCGCGGACTTCATGACCGCGATGATGGCGCTTTTCCTCGTGTTGTGGATTTCGTCGCAGGACAAAAAAATCCTCATCGCCACTTCGAAGTATTTCCAGAGCCCGTTCCAGTCGCCGATGGACGACCACTCGGGCATCATGCCGTTCAACAAGGACAGCAACAGCAGCAGCGCGCCCAAGGAGAGCGACGACGGCGCCGCCAAGTCCAAGAGCTCGGACAAGCAGGTCGAACTCAACTACCTCAACTCCGTGGCGGCGGATTTCTACCGCATGCTGCAGATGGACCAGACGAACGACCAGAAGCCGATCGACATCCAGGTGACGTCCGACGGCCTGCGCGTGACGATGTTCGATCGCAACAAGCAGCCGCTTTTCAAGGACAACGGCATCGAATTCACGGAGTGGGGCATCCACCTGATGCAATCGATGGCGTGGTTGATCGATCGAAATCATTTCAAGGTGACGATCGACGGTCACACCCGCGAGGGGCTGAACCTGCCGCGCGAGAACTACACCGCGTGGGAACTGTCCTCGGATCGCGCGAACGCCGCCCGGCGTTCGCTTGTTTACTACGCCGTCGATCCGGCCCAGATCGAGCGCGTCGCCGGCTACGCCGACACGAAGCCGCTGCCGATGGAGAAGCCGACCTCGGAGTCCAACCAGCGCATCACGCTCAGCCTTTCGTTGAACAAGGGCGCCAAGGACAAGCCCAAGACGCCGGACGTCGCCAAGAAGGACACGCCCGGCACCCCGCCGAAGAAACCGGGCGAGGATGCGAAATTCGCGCCGCCGGCGCAGGCGCAGGGCAAGCCGTCGGCTTCGACCGGCGCACCGACCGGGATCAAGCCCGTCGCCGCCAACAGTCACTCTCCGTGAAACATCCCCGTGGTACCGAACCTGTCATGAAACCCTTCCTCTCCGGCCGACGCTCCCTCGATAGCGCGCCGCTGCGTGCCCCGCACGTCCACAAGTCGACGGCGCCCGCCGGCATTGTGCGGCCGGCCAACGAAACCGGTCCCTCGGTCGAGGTCGTGAAGCAGGGCGACAAGGTCGTCCGCATCCTCGTCACCTGTGGCTGCGGTGAGAAGATCGAGGTCGACTGCCTGTATCCGGCGGGCAGCTGAGGCATCGCCGGTGCGATGCACATTTTTCACCGTTCAAGGTTCATTAGTCATTGGTCATTTCGATCCGACGGTTCGAAATGACAGATGAAAGATGAGCAATGAACGCTGAACAATTGCCCGGAGTTTGATCAGAGGCCGGTCTCCCGACCGGCCTTCTGGCTTTGCGGAATTGATGAAGGACAATTCGCGTGATTGGCTCCGCGAAATAAAAATGAAGTCGCGTACCGTCTTGATCGCGTTGCTCGGAATTTCCCTGGTGGTGGCCGAAACCCGGGGCGAATCACCGCGAAAAGCCGGTCCCTTGAGCAGCGCGCTGCTCGAAGAACTGGTTCGGAACGACCATGAGGTGGGTGACGATGTGGCAGGCCGGTGCGTATGGCCCGATGGGAATTCGATTCCTTATCGCTTTGACTTCACCAGCAAGGGAAACGGCCGGCTGCAGCTCGGCGGCCAGATGATCCGGGTCTATGATTACCACGAGGATGGCAGCCGTTATGAGGATGGGTTCCTGCAGATCGACCTGATCAGCAAGCGCGGCATGTCGCTCCTGGTGTTCACCGGCATGGCGCAATGGAGTGATGAGAAGGGTGGAAGGGTGATTCATCGTGAACCGGTATCCCTGATCTTTGCCTTGGATAAGAAGCAGCACCTCGAACTCGTTTTTGCCAACCAGGGGGCCGACAGGTTCGACGCTTGGGAGCACAAGGGCGATCGCTCACGGGAGGACTGGATCGAGTTTTTCCAGAAAGAGGACGAACGGAAGCATTCCCTGGATCGCCGCTGAACGCTGAGCCGGTCTCCCGACCGGCCTTTTTGTTTTTGCGCTCCCGGGCGTTGTCGCGCCTGATGACGGCGCGGGCCGCCAATCCTCGTCCAACCTCGTTGGGGCACTCTTCCTGCGGGAGAAATGACATGCGCAAAGTAGAAATCATCATCACCGGCTTCTTTGCCGTGGCGGTTGGCTTTGACATTTGGGCGCGCCTGGCGGTGAAGCGCCGGGCCGGACGGCAGCGGGCGCAGGCCCAGGCGCTGGCCGGAGCTTTTCCAGCGGAATACCGCGCGACCGTGGGCTACGCCGCTTGGATCCTGGCGACCGCGCTCGATATCGATCCCGCGAGCCTGCAGCCCAAGACGCGTTTCCTCGAGGACCTGAAGATGGACGATCTTGAGTACAAGGAGGTGTCGCTGGTCCTGAAGGCAGACGGCCTCGAACTCGCGCCCGAAGAAGTCATGCAGGCCGGCGCTTTCGAGGGGTTTGTGCACATCCTGACCGGCCGGGTGCCGCCGTCGTTCTTCGCCCAATGGGAGGAGATAAGGGAAAAGTCGTCTTGAAGCGCTGGGCGGAAAGTCCCCTGGCCTGGGTGGTCGCCAACTGATCGCGAAAAAGGCTTCGGTATGGATGGCCGAGCTCCTGCGAGGCCAACGCACGCCGGCGCAACCCAAGGCCTCGCGGGAGCTCGGCCCTCCACTTTTGTGGCCGGGCGGCCATGGATTTGGGCGACTGGATATCGGCCCATGGCAGGCCCGGTTTAACGCTAATCGGGCGACTAGGTAAGATTTGCCGCTGACGGTTTCGCTCCCGGGCGGGCAGGGTAGTGCCAAACTGAAAAACTTTTAAGTATCTATCCTTAGGCACTTAAGGTGTAAACGAAGTCCGTTGGCACCGGCATTGCTCATAGGGCCCCAACATGAATATCGGTCTCTACCAAAGTGCAGCTTCGATGGCGGCGCTGGAGCGTTGGCAGGATAGTGTTTCCCAAAACATTAGCTCCGGCCAGACGTCCGGCTACCGCAAGCGCACGATTGAGTTCAGCACCGAGACCGCGGGCGAGATTCGTCCGGACGGCAAGGCCAAGCTCGGCGTCGATGGCGGCATTCCCGCGATTTTCCCGAAAACCTCGGCCGGCATTAACTTCAATTCCGGTGAGACGATGCCCACGCGCCGCGAGCTCGACTTCGCGCTGCAGGGCGAGGGTTTCTTCGAGGTCCAGATGAAGGACGGCTCCATGGCGTACTCGCGCAGCGGCGAGTTCCGCATCCGTCCGGACCGCACGCTCGTCAATTCCGCCGGCCTCGAAGTCATGAGCACGAGCGGCAGCCCGATTGTGCTGCTCCCCGGCCAGGGCCAGGTGACGGTCAATCCGGATGGCACCATCGTGCAGGGCACCACGGCGCTCGGTAAACTCTCGATCCAGAAATTTTCCAACGAGGCCGCGCTCATCCCGACGGCGGGCGGCATGTTCATCGCCGGCGCCGGCGCCGGCAAATCCGCCGTCGACGAACCCGAGGTGATGCAGGGCTACCTCGAGCAGAGCAACGTCCAGCCCCTCCGCGAAATGGTCGACCTCGTCATCATCTCCCGCGCCTACGAGGCGAACCAGAAGATGATCACGACCATCGACTCGCAGATGCAGAAGGCCCTCGAGGCCCTCGGCTAAAGCCGCGCCATGAATTCCCCATATAGACAACCGCAATCACGACTGCTTGGCCGCGCCCGGTATGGGGCCGGGCCGGCTCCAATTTCAAAGAGCATGGAGCAGGGAGCCGGGAGCTTGGAGCCGATCCAAGCCCATGGCGTTTCCTGCTCCGTGCTCTTCGCTCTTCGCTCCTCGCTCCAATCATGAACCTCTCGCTCTACTCCGCGGCCACGGGCATGGAGGCCCAACAGCTCAACCTCAACACGATCGCCAACAACCTGGCGAACGTGAACACCCCGGGCTTCAAGCGCAGCAAGATCGAGTTCCAGGATCTGCTCTACCAGAAGCCGCGCGCCGCGGGCGCCGACTCGGGTGGCGGTAATATCATCCCGACCGGCATCGAAGTCGGTAACGGTACGCGCGTTTCGTCGACGTCCAAGGTTTTCACCCAGGGCCAGCTGACCAACTCCGGCGAAAAGCTCGACGTCGCGCTCCAGGGCGACGGTTTCTTCGAAGTGCAGCGCCCCGACGGCACCATTGCCTACACGCGCGACGGTTCGTTCAAGACCAACGCCACGGGCCAGGTCGTCACCAGCGACGGCATGCCGGTGCTCAGCGGCTTCCAGCCGATCCCGTCCGGCGCCACCTCGGTCGCCATCTCCACCGACGGCACGGTCACGGTCCAGACGCCTTCCGGCAACACCACCTTCCGCCTCACGCTCACCCGCTTCTCCAACCCGGCCGGCCTGCGCTCGCTCGGTGGCAACCTCTATGAGGAAACCGCCGCTTCCGGCGCGCCCGAGACCGGCAATCCCGGCGAGCAGGGTTTCGGCCAGACGATGCAGGGCTACGTCGAGAACTCCAACGTCAACATCGTCGAGGAGATGGTGAACCTCATCGTCGCCCAGCGCGCGTACGAGGTGAACTCCAAGTCCATCCAAGCTTCCGACGAAATGCTCCAGAACGTCGCCAATCTCAAACGCTAACCCCCTATGCGTCGCTACCTCCTCCTGCTCCTTCCGCTCTTCGCCGCGTTTTCGTTCGCGGCGGAGGAAAAATCGCCCCGCGTCACCCCGCTCACGCAGGACATGCTGGTCGGTGCGCTCAGCCGCGATCTCATGTCGCACTTCAATCTCGAGGGCGACCTCCAGATCGAACTGCTGCGCGCGTGGAACCCGAGCACCGCGGTCGCTTCCGACTGGCAGGTCGAGATCACCGAGTATCCTTCCGTCGTCGCCGGCGCCATGCTGCTCCGCTGCCGCGTGCTGGCCGACGGCGTGCCGAGCGGCGAGTCCACCCTGACGCTGCGCGCCAGCCTCTGGCGTGATGCCTGGGTCGCCCGCCAGCCGCTGCTCAACGGCGCTGCTTTCGATCCTTCGCTGCTCGAGACGCGTCGCGTCGACGTGTTCCGCGACCGCGATGCGCTGCCGGCCAACGTCGGCGACCAGACCTACATCTTCTCCCGCGGCGTCAACGCCGGCCGCATCGTCACCTGGCGCGACATCAGCCGCCGCCCGCTCGTCCGCAAGGGCGACGTCGTCGAGGTCACCGCCACCGAGGGCATGCTCTCCGTCACCATGAAGGCCATGGCGCTGCAGAGCGGCGGCCAGGGTGAAGCCGTCACTTTCCGCAATCTCGAGTCCCGCAAGGATTTTACCGCTTTCGTCATCGATGAAAACCGCGCCCAAGTCCGCTTCTAAGCTCGCCGGCCTGATCGCCGCCTGCGCGCTCACGACCTCCCTGGTCGCGGGCAACGGTTCCATCTGGCCGACCGGCGGGGTGGAGCGGAGCATGGCCGCCGACCGCCGCGCGTCGGCCCGGGGCGACATCATCACCGTCGTCGTTTCCGAATCCGCCAACGCCACCAGCGCGCAGACGAAGTCCGACACGCGCGACTCCGCCCTCGCCGACGCGATCACCCAGTTCATCTACACCAAGTCGCCGCTGCTGCACAACGGCGAGCTCCCGGCCAGCAGCGCCACGGGCAAGTCCACCTATTCCGGCGGCGGCTCGGTCAACAACAGCCAGACGCTGACCGCGCGCGCCGCGGTGCTCGTCACCGATGTGCTGCCCAACGGCACGCTCGTGATCGAGGGCGCCCGCCGCATCACGTTCTCCGGCGAGACGCAGTACGTCGTGCTCCACGGCCTCGTGCGCCCCGATGACATCACTTCCGCCAACACCATCGCCTCGAGCAACGTCGCCGATGCGCATGTCGAGTTCGTTACCGAAGGCACGCTGACCGACGCGCAGAAGCGCGGCTGGCTCTCGAAACTCTACGAAAAGCTGCGGCCCTTCTGAGGATTTTCCATGACACGGATGTTCACCCGTTTTTCCACTCTCGTCCTCGCCGTCCTCCTGGTCGGCGCGGCGGAGGCTTCGCGCGTCAAGGACCTGACCTTGGTCGAAGGCAGCCGCGACAATCAGCTGGTCGGTTACGGTCTCGTGGTCGGCCTCGCGGGTGACGGCGACAGCAACGCCAACTCCACGCTGCACGCTCTCTCCAACGTCCTCCAGCGCTACGGCCTCCAGGTCAGCCCGACCGACATCAAGTCGAAGAACGTCGCCGCGGTCATGATCACGGCCGACATTGGCGCCTTCCTCAAGCCCGGCGCGCGCATCGACGTGACCGTCGCCGCGATGGGCGATGCCAAGACGCTCCAGGGCGCTGTGCTCCTCCAGACCCCGCTGCTCGGCGGTGACGGCCGCACCTACGCGGTTGCGCAGGGCCCGGTCGCGGTCGGCGGTTTCATCGGCGGCGCCGGCGGTGCCGGTGGCGCGACGGTGCAGAAGAATCACCCGACGGTCGGCACGATCAGCAACGGCGCCATCGTCGAGCGCGAGATCGTCACCGAGTTGGTGCACGACAACAACCTGCGCCTGCTGCTCCACAATCCGGACTTCACCTCGGCCGCCCGCATGGCCGATGCCATCAACCTCAAGTTTCCCGCCAGCGCGCACGCGATCGACGCCGCCACCGTGAAGGTCGCGATGCCCACCGAGTACAATGGACACGACGTCGCCTTCCTCGCCGACCTCGGCACCGTGGAAGTGCAGCCCGACACGCTCGCCCGCATCGTGCTCAACGAGCGCACCGGCACCATCGTCGCCACCTCGACGGTCCGCCTCTCGCAGGTCGCGATCGCCCACGGTTCGCTGACGATCACCGTCACTTCCAATGTCGGCGTCAGCCAGCCCAACGCGCTCAGCCAGGGCCAGACGACCACGGCGCAGAGCACCCAGACCGCCGTGAACGAAGGCAAGGGCGGCTTCACCATCCTCAACGACCCGCCGTCCATCGAGCGGCTCGCCGCGGCGCTCAACTCCCTCGGGGTGTCGACGCGCGACATGATGGCGATCTTCCAATCCCTGAAACGCTCCGGCGCCCTCCAGGCCGAGCTCATCATCAACTAACATGTCTTCCATCGCTTCCATCAGCAGCCATCAATCCGTTGCGGCCGCGAACCTCGCCGCCGCGGGGAAGAGCGCGGCCCTGAAGAACATGCCTGAAGCCGACCAGGTCAAGGCGGCCGCGGGCCAGTTCGAGGCCATCATCATCCGCCAGCTCCTCGAGGACAGCATCGGCAAGCTCGCCGGCGGCGGCGAACAATCGGGCGGCGGCATGTACAGCTACATGATGACGGATGCCATGGCCAACAAGATCACCGAGGGCGGTGGCATGGGCCTGGCCAAGGTTTTTGCCCAGCAACTTTCTCCGCGTACCAGCAAGGCCACGGCCGCGCTCGATACCAAAGGAATCCAATGAACGAAACCTGGACCATCATCGCCGACGCGCTCCGCGCGGAAATCGGCGGCTTCGGCGGCCTGCTCAACCTGTTCGAGCAGCAGCAGCAACGGCTTTTTGCCCGCGATACCGACGGCGTGCTGCACCTCAGCACGGAAATCGAGAACCACACCCGCGAGATGCAGGCCCAGCGCCAGCGCCGCGAGCAGCTCGTCGCCGAGTTCGCCCTCGCGCACCGCCAGCCGGCCAACTCCACGTTGCGCTCGCTCCTGCATTACATCTCCGCGGACGCCCGTCCGCTCCTCGAGGCGCTGATCGCCGACGTGAACCGCCTGATCCACACCGTCCGCCGCCTGAGCCGCCAGAACCACCTGCTCCTGGCCCGCGCGGTCGAGTCCCACCAGGAAATGATGCGCACCCTGCGCCCCGACGCGTTCCAGCAGACGTACTCCTCTGGTGGCCAGAAGACGCTGAAGACCAACGTCCGCGTCCCCAGCAGCCTGCAGGCCGCCGGTTGATCCCACTCTTGCCTCCCAACGCCTAGCCCTTCCCGCAAATGTCCGGCCTCTTCTCCACGCTCAACTCCGCTTCGATGGCGCTCAACGCGCACAGCCGCGCCATTGAGACCGCCGGCAAGAACCTGGCCAACGTCAACAACCCGAATTACGCGCGCCAGCGCGTGGAATACGGCGACCGCGGCACGGTGGAAACGCCGGAAGGCGCGCAGAGTCTCGGCCTCGAGGTGCTCAGCGTGCAGCAGATCCGCGACGTCCTCATGGACCGCCAGCTGATGCGCGAGATCGGCCTCAGCGGCTCCCTCGATTCCCAGCAAGCCGCCCTGCAGCGCGCGCTCGCCGGCCTCGGCCAGAGCATCAACGGCGCCGCGGACATCAGCGCCACCGGATCCTCCACGGGCGGCCTCGCCGGCGCGATCGACGATTTCTTCAACGCGTTCCAGAACCTCGCCTCGCGCCCGACCGACTCCGGCGCGCGCCAGACGCTCCTGCAAAAGGCCTCCATCCTCACCGACTCGATGAACGAGGCCGACACCCGCCTTGGGCAGGTGCAGACCGACATCGACACCGACATCAACGCGAATGTCACGACGGCCAACAGCCTCATCGACACGATCGCGGACCTCAACGCCCAGATCAAACGCTTCGAAGTCGCCAAGCCCGGCTCCGCGGTCGACCTGCGCGACCAACGCCAGGCCCGCCTTGAGGATCTCGCGAAGATCATTCCCGTCACCGTCACCGACATGGGCGACGGCCAGGTGAAGCTTTCCGTCAAGGACGGCGGCGGTACCGCCATCGACATCCTGACCGGCAACACCCCGAACGGCACGCTCGCCTTCAACGGCACCGCGGTCACGGGCGGCGCTTCCGCCACCGCGATCGCGCTCGGTTCCGGCTCGATCCAGGGCTCGCTTACCGTCCGCGACGGGGCGATCCAGAGTCTCCGCGACAATCTCGACGCCTTATCCGGCCAGCTCATCGATTCCGTCAACGCCGCCTACAACCCGAGCAGCACGGCCGGTGGCGACTTTTTCACCGGCACGTCCGCCGCCACGATCAAGGTGAGCTCCACCCTGACTGCTGCGAACCTGACGGCTGGCACCGGCGCCGCGGGCGACAATTCCATCGCCCTCGCCGTCGCCGGGCTCGCGAGCAAGAATTTCTCCGTCACCGGCGGCGATCCGTTCGACGGCACCTTCGGCCAGTTCTACAGCCGCTCGGTCAGCGACCTCGGTCAGGCGCTCTCGACCGCCACGTCGCGCGCGTCCGACCAGGAAAAAATCGAGACCCTCGTGCGCAACCAGCGCGACACCGTCAGCGGCGTCTCGATGGACGAGGAAATGGCCGACCTCGTGAAATTCCAGCGCGCCTTCCAGGCGTCGTCCCGCGTCTTCTCCATCGTCGACGAACTCCTCGACACGGTCGTGAACCGGTTAGGGACCTAACCGGCAAATTCCAAACGCCAAACCGCCAAAGGCCAAATAAATCTCCAGTGAACAATACCGAAACAATCCCTTTTTTCCGCTTCGCCGCTTGCCCGGCTTTGCCTGGGTTTGTTTGGCGTTTGGCTACTGGCGTTTGAAATTTTTCTGCCCATGAGAATCGCCTCCAACACCGTTCAGGACAACATCGTCCGCCAGATCCAGCAGCTCGGCGCGCAGACGTCGAAGTTGCAGACGCAGGTTTCGACGCAGCAGCGCATCGATTCCGCGGATGACGATCCGGCGGCGGCGGGTCGCGTGCTCAACCACCAGAGCGAACTCCGCCGCGTGGACCAGTTCGGCACCAACGCCACCCGCGCGCTGGAAATCACCCAGGCTTCCTATTCCGGCCTCAAGAGCGTGAAGGACATCTCCGACCGCGCCGGCGAACTCGCCACGCTCGGCCGCTCGCCCACGAGCCCGGGCGCGCTCCAGGCCTACGCCACCGAGGTCAACCAGCTCCTCGAGCAGCTGGTGCAGGTCGGCAATTCCCGCCTGGGCAACGACTACATTTACGCCGGCACCGCGGTCGACGCGGCGCCGTACACCGCCACGCGCGACAGCTCCGGCAACATCACCGGCGTGACGTACGACGGCAACAGCAACCAGGCTTCGATCTCCCTCTCCGAGATTTCCAGCGTCAACCCGTTCACGACCGGCGCCACCAACACCGGCCTGAAAGACCTGATGAACCAGCTGGTGGGCCTGCGTGACGCGCTCAACAACAACGACAGCACCGGGCTGGCGACCGCGCAGACCGACATCATCAACGGCGAGGACACGATCGTCTCCGCCATCGCCGAGAACGGCGCCGTGCAGATGCGCATCCAGGTCAACCA
>JBEHWZ010000016.1:0-60388 GCA_048498955.1 Verrucomicrobiota bacterium
GACGGTCGCGTCCTCAGGGGTTTCTTGTTCGGCCGGGATGAGCTCGGCCAGCGTCGTCTCGCCCTCTTGGCCGATCGGCGCGTCAAAGGAAAGGGAACGATCCCGCTTGCGGCGCCACCAGTACCAGTACCGGTTGCGCGCGAGATTCGTGGCGATCTGATAGAGCCAGGTCGAGAAGGCGGAATCGCCGCGGAAATTCACCAAACCGCGGTGAGCGCGGATGAAGGCATCCTGGGTGACTTCCTCGGCGTCCTGCTTGTTGCGCAGGAGCTGATTGGTCATCGCGTAGATGCGGTCCCAATAGCGGGTTACCAACTGGTCGAACGCAGCGGAATCGCCGCCTTTAAAGCGGTCAACGAGGGTACGGTCGAAAGCGACTTCTTGGGCCTTGGCAGTCATGTGCTCAGGCTCGTTCTGATCAGGAAATTTAAGAATTGTTCCCACGAAGTCTTAAGAGGTTGAGGAGCTTTGAACCGCTATCCGGCCGCGGTCAATGCCGGGCTATTAACCCGCTCTCCAAGTGCAAATAAAACTTGCCAAGCCGCAGTCACGAAAAACTATTCACCCCCTTGGCTGGTACGGGGGCGATAGCTCAATGGTAGAGCAGTTGCCTTTTAAGCAATTGGTTCTGGGTTCGAATCCCAGTCGCCCCACCAACCACTCCCTAAGTTCATCTCCCCCTGCCCCTAAGGGCCTCCGGACGACTGCCTAAAGGTTGTTGAGTTTTCCCCCGGACTAGTGAGAGTCCTCCCCCTGTCTTGGCCTTAGGGCCAAACACCTACCCTCCCTGTGTCCACCTCTCCTTCAGTCAAACGCATCGTCATTATCGAAGATCACACCGCCATCCGCGAGATGCTGGCGGAAATTTTGCGTGTTGATCCTGCCTACAAAATCGTCGGCGAAAGCGGCGAAGGCCAGCAGGCCTGCCAGCTCTGCTTGGAACTGAAACCCGACCTCATCGTGCTCGACGCGCGCCTCCCGGGTTTGAGCGGCGTGGATATTCTGCGTCGCATCAGCAAGCCGCTGAAGAATACGCGCGTCCTCGTTTTCTCCGCCTACGAAAGTCCCGCGCTCGTGCGCGAAATGCTCGAGGCGGGTGCGCATGGTTTCGTCGAGAAGACGGCCGGCCTCGGTGAATTCAAGAAGGGCCTCGGCACGATCGCCGATGGCGGCACCTACTTCGGACCCGGCGTCGCCGCGCTGCTGCGCACCGTCGTGGCCAACAACAGCTCCAACTCCGGCATCGAGACGCTCACCGACCGTGAGCGCGAAATCCTGAAGCTCGTGGCCGAGAGTCACAGCACGAAGGAAATCGCGCAGAAGCTCGGCATCAGCGTGAAGACCGTCGACAACCACCGTACGAATCTCATGCGGAAGCTCGACCTGCACGACGTTGCCAGCCTGACGCGTTATTCGCTCGAAATCGGCCTGATCGACCATCGGAGCTGAACTGCAGGGGTTGTTTCGCGGTCCAAAGATTCGTTCTTGCCCGCAACCAGCCTATCACCAATAACCTCGCTCATCTTTCCACCTGACATGAAGCACGTTTCCAAACTCATCGGCATCTCGCTCGTTGCCACTTCCCTTCTCTTCACGGCTTGTACCAAGAAGCCGGTTCGCAACGGCCCTGACTCCACCACGCTGGGGTCTGGCGGGAATATCAACCCCGATGCTCAGGCTGTGCAGCCTGACCTGCCTCCGGGCCTGGAAAATCGCGCCGCCGGCACGGTCGATGAGACCAACAAGAGCGTCGTCGAGCCGATCTACTTTGCCCTCGATCGCTACGCGGTTGCCGCTGGCGAACGCACGAAGCTCGAAGCCGCCATCAAGTGGCTGAAGGACAATCCGGACAAGAACCTCGTCCTCGTCGGCCATTGCGACTGGCGCGGTACGGCGGAATACAATCTCGGTCTCGGCGATCGTCGCGCCAACTCCGTGAAGCGCTACCTCGAGTCCCTCGGCGCCGACGCCAAGCGCCTCGAGACGCTCTCCAAGGGCTCCACCGACTCCAAGCAGACCGCGACCGAGGCCGAATGGTCCAAGGATCGCCGCGTCGACTTCGTCGAGCTCAAGAAGCAGTAAGCTTCGGAAAATTTAAAACGAAAGCCGCGGAGCAATTCGCGGCTTTTTTGTTTTAGCGGTCTGTCATCCTGAGCCGTGCGAAGGATCCAATCGAGAACGGACACGCCTTCTCAATCGGTTGGATTCTTCGCACGGCTCAGAATGACAAACCCAAACTACGGCTTGGCCAGCGCCGCGAGTACGCGCTCCGACAGGTCGATGCCCTTCTTCATCACGCCGAGGTGGAAGCTCTCATTCGGCGCATGGAGATTATCCTCGGGCAAAAACAAACCGGGCATCACGGCATCGATGCCGAGCACCGACTTCAGGTCGGCGATCAGACCGACGCTGCCGCCTTCGCGGAGATACAGCGGCGGCTTGCCCCAAGTTTCGACCGCGGCCTGCTCGAGCGCGCGAAACGCCTTGGCGAGCACCGGCGACTGATCCTTCGGCGTGTTCGAGCGGTCGGGCGGAATCACCACGTACGGCATGGCGTCGTGCTGGTCCTTGATCGTGAGCGTGACGCCCTTCGGGCAACGATCCTGGATCGCCTTGATCAGCTTCGGCTTCACGTTCTCCGGCGTCTGGCTCGGCACGAGACGGCAGGTGATCTTCACCCGCGCCTTGCTCGGGATAACCGTCTTGGTCCCCTCACCCTGGTAACCACCGCTGAAGCCATTGAACTCGAGCGTAGGCAGAAAACGAATCGCTTCGAAGGGCGTGTAGCCCGGAGGTGTATGGAATTCCTTGATGCCAAGAAACGCCTGAAAGTCCTTCTCGCTCAAACCGAGCTTGCCGAGTTGCTCGCGCTCCCACGGCTCGGGTTCGATCACGGCGTCGTAGAAACCGGGCACGTTCACACGACCGTCCGGCGTGTGCAGCGACGCGCACAATTCGGCCAGCGCCTGCAGTGGATTCATCAGCACGCCGCCGTACATGCCGGAATGCAGATCGCTCTGCGGGCCGGTGATCTCCACCTCGAGCGCCACCATGCCGCGGAGACCGACGGTCACGACCATCTGGTCGGGATTCGGAATGCCGGTGTCGGAAAGAAACACGAAGTCGCCACGCAGCTTCTCCTTGTTCGCCAGCAGGAAGGTTTTGAAATTCTTGCTGCCGATCTCCTCCTCGCCCTCGACGACAAACGTAATGCGCAACGGCAGATTCGGATTCTTCTCGAGCAGGCGGCCGACCGCCGTGAAATGCGCCATGAGCGGTCCCTTGTTGTCCGCCGTGCCGCGGCCGTAAATGCGCTCGCCCTTGATCACCGGGTCGAACGGCTTCGTGTTCCACTTGTCGAGCGGATCGGGCGGCTGGACGTCGTAGTGACCGTAGATGATCACGTGCGGCCAGGCCGGATTGTCGCCGTGCTTGGCCACGATCACCGGGTGCAACGCGGTCGGCACAACCTCGACCTTGAAGCCGATGCTCTTGAGCAGGTCGCTCACGAAATCGCGCGCGCCGTTCATGCCGGCCTGGAATTGCGGATCGGCCGACACGCTGGCGTGCCGCACGTACTCCTTCAGTTTTTCAACGGGATCAAACATGCCGCACGTTGCACCAACTCAGCGCACGGCGCTAGCCGGAAGTGTCATAAGCCAAATGGTAGGGCGTGGACTCCGCTCCGCGCCGCATCCCAACGGCGGCGAAGGGACTCGCCGCCCTACCTCAAGACTCAGTGCTTAAAGTGGCGCACGCCGGTGAAGACCATCGCCATGCCGCGCTCGTCGGCGGCCTTGATGACTTCCTCGTCGCGGACCGAGCCGCCCGGCTGAATGGCACAGGTGGCGCCGGCATCCGCCGCGGCGATCAGGCCGTCGGCAAACGGGAAAAGCGCCTCGCTGGCCACGATCGAGCCCTTGAGATCGAGCTTCGCCTCGCCGGCCTTCCAGACTGCGATACGCGAGCTGTCGACGCGCGCCATCTGGCCGGCGCCGACACCGAGCGTCTGTTCGCCGCGACAATAGACGATGGCGTTCGACTTGACGTGCTTGCCGACCTTCCAGCCGAAGAGCATCGAGGCCCATTCGTCGGCCGTGGGCTGGCGCTTGGTCACGACCTTGCAGCCGGCCAGCTTTTCCATCGAGCGGTCGCGATCCTGCACGAGCACGCCGCCGATGACGGAACGCACCTCCTGCAACGCGTCGGCACCGATACCTTCCTTGGCGATCATCAGACGCAGGTTCTTTTTCTTGGCAAAGATCGCGAGCGCCTCATCCGAGAAGCGCGGCGCGATAATCACCTCGGTGAAGATGTCCTTGATCTGCTCCGCGAGATCCAGGCCGAGCGTCTGGTTGACGACGATGATGCCGCCAAACGGCGCCTGGCGGTCGGTCGCGTAGGCCTTGTGCCACGCCTCGATTAGGGTGTCGGCGCTACCGACGCCGCACGGATTCGTGTGCTTCAGGATCGCCACGGTCGGGCGCTCGAACTCACCGATCAGGTAGGTCGCCGACGTGATATCGAGAATGTTGTTATAGCTGAGTTCCTTGCCCTGCAGCTGCTGGAAATGGTCGTGGAAGGTGCCGTAGAGCGCGGCCTTCTGGTGCGGATTCTCGCCGTAGCGCAGGCTCTGCGCCTTCTTGAGCGAGAGCGAATACGTCGCCGGGAATCCGCTCAGTGCCTCGAGATCCGGCTCGGTCGCCTGGCTCTCGAGGTATTTCGCGATGGCCGTGTCGTAGGCGCCGGTGCGCTGGAAGACTTTCAGCGCAAGCTTGCGGCGCAGGGCCTTGATCTCGGTCTCCTGCCCCAGCGCCGCGATGACGGCGTTGTAGTCGGCCGGGTCGCACACAACCGTGACGCTGTCGTGATTCTTCGCCGCGCTGCGCAGCATCGAGGGACCGCCGATGTCGATGTTCTCGATCGCTTCTTCGAACTCGACGTGCGGCTTGGCGACGGTCTGCTCGAACGGGTAAAGGTTCACGACCACGAGGTCGATCAGGTCGATGCCGTGTTTCTTCGCCGCGTCGAGGTGATCCGCCTTGTCGCGCCGGCACAGCAGGCCGCCGTGGATCTTCGGGTGTAGCGTCTTCACGCGACCTTCCATCATCTCGGGAAAGCCGGTGTGCTGGCTGACCTCGGTGACCGGCAGGCCCGCCTCGGCAAGGAGCTTGGCGGTGCCGCCCGTCGAGAGCAGCTTGTAACCATGCTGTTTGACGAGCGCGGTGGCGAAGTCCACCAGGCCGCGTTTGTCACTGACCGAGAGCAGCGCGAGCTTTTCCATAGAGCCGACGTTTGTGCGTCCCGGCCAATGGCGCCGCAAGCCCAGAAAGGCAGGGCTGAAACCTGACAGCTGAAACCGGAAAAATATCCCTGTCCTAAAGCCCGCGCGTGAAGCACGGCGGGCAAATTTTCCGGTTTCAGGTTTCAAGTTTCCGGTTTCCTTGTCTTGTTATCCCTATGTCCGCCCCGCTCGAACTGCCCGGCCTGTCCGTCCGTCTCGACAAACTTGTCCACGGGCACGAGGGCCTGCAGCTGCCCGCGGACAAGCCGCACGCTTTCATCTATTACCTGACCATCCGCAACGAATCCGACCGCACCGTGACTTTGCTGGGCCGCAAGTGGGTCATCGAGCATGCCGACGGCACGCAACTGGTGGTCGAAGGCGACAAAATCGTCGGCGAAACCCCGCGCCTGGCGCCGGGCGAGCAGTTTTCCTACAACAGCTACCACGTCGGCGCGGGCAACGCCCGGGCGCATGGCAGTTTCCACGGCTTGGACGACGACGGACGACGCATCTTCGTCCGCATCCCGGCGTTTGACATGATGGTTCCCGACGCCTGACTGCGTTTAACTGAATGAAGCTCATTGATCTCAACGCCGCCGGCGGCATCGGTGCCAACTCCCTTTACGTCCAGATCGGCGATTTCCATCTCGTCATCGACAGCGGCCTTCACCCGAAGCTGTCGGGGCGCGAGGCTGCACCCAACCTGCGTCCGCTGGAGGGCGTAAAGCTGGATTTGGTCATCATCACGCACTGCCACCTGGACCACATCGGCTCCCTGCCGATCCTGATGCGCAAGTACCCGAACACGCCGGTGATCATGACGCTGCCCAGCCACATGCTGATCGAGCGCATGCTGCACAATTCCGTCAACGTGATGCTGCGCGAGAAGGAGGAAAAGGGCACGCCGGACTACCCGCTTTTCTCGCACGACGAAATCGACCGCCTCGCGCCGCGCCTGTACGCGCACGGTTTCAACAACCCGAAGAAGTTCTCCGGTGCCAAGGATGACATCGAGTTCACCTTCCACCCTGCCGGCCACATTCCGGGCGCCTGCGGCGTCGAGATTGTGCACAAGCATCGCCGCATTTTCTTCACCGGTGACGTGCTCTTCGGCGTCCAACGCATCCTCGCAGGCGCCAAGTTCCCGACCGGCAAGTTCGACACGCTCGTCACCGAGACGACTCACGGCGCGACCGAAAAGTCGCCGAACGTTACCCGCTCCGGCGAGATGATCCGCCTCGTCGACAGCATCAACGCCACCATCCAGCGCGGCGGCTCGGTGCTCATTCCGGTCTTCGCGCTCGGCCGCATGCAGGAGATCATGGCCATCCTGCACGACGCCAAAAAATTCAACCGGCTGGTCGACACCAACATCTTCGTCTCCGGCCTCGGCATGGACATCGCCGACTATTTCGACCAGATCGCCAAGAAGACCGGCCTCGTGCATTTCACCCGCAGCATCCTCAAGGACCTGAAGGTGAGGAAATCCCCGCGCGACATGGTTCCCGGCAAGGAGCCCTCGCAGCAGGGTATTTACGTCGTCAGCGCCGGCATGGTCGCCGAGAACACGCCCTCCTACACCATCGCCTCGTGTCTCGTGGGCAGTGCCAAGCACAGCATCCTGTTCGTCGGCTACTGCGATCCCGACACCCCGGGTGGGCATCTCCTCTCCGCCAACAATGGCGACCAGTTCCTCTTCGAAACCGTGAACGTGAAGACCCGCGTCCGCGCCAACATCGAGCGCTTCGAGTTCAGCGGCCACGCCGCGCGCAACGAACTCCTCGACTTCGCCGTGAAAACCGGCGCGCGCTCCGTCGTCCTCACCCATGGCGATCCGCCGGCCCGCGCCTGGTTCATGGAACAGCTCACGGCCAAGATGCCGAACTCCAAGATCCTCGATCCGGTGCCGCTGAAGGAATACCAGGTGTAACCGGTTTTGCAGGGTCGCCGCAGCGCGCAGCCTTATTGTAACTCGCGCAGCTTGGCCGCGAGCACCGGATCCTCGGCAAATTCCAGGCCGCGCACACCAAGTTCCGAAGCTTCGCTCCGGTAACTGAAGCGTGCGTGCAGTGCGGCGGTCCGGTAAATGAACTCCGTATCCCGAGGAAAGAGACGGGCGCCTTCGCGCAAAACCGCCAGATTTTCCCGCGTGGGAGCGCCTTCAAAACGTTCCCACGTCTCAAGCAGCAGATCGTAAGTCCCGATCATGGCGGGCTCCAGCCGCCGGGCTTCCAACAGAGGAGGCAGCACCGTTGCGACTTGGCCGCTCGTCAGCCGACCGTTGTGGCCTTCCGGCCGAGCTCGCGCGTTCTGCAGACGCAAATCGCCCAGCCGCAGCCAAGCCAGCGGACGCGTGGTATCCGATTGGGTGGCCCGCTCGAGCAACTGCTCCGCTTTCGACCGGTCACCGACCTCGTACTCATAGAGCCCAAGGACGGCGGCCAGTTCGGCGTCTTCCGGATTGTTTTCGCAGGCCTGACGCAAGAGCCGGCCCGCCTGCTCCCGGTATCGCTGGCTCGTTTCGGGAAGCCGGCCCGCCAATCCACTCGCTTCGACGCGCTCCCAGTCGCCTTCAATCCGCGCGATCTCGGCGCCGCTTGCCGGGCGCAGGATCACCTGCGGCAGCACGATCGGACCCACTTTGAAAAAGGGATGCTCGGCTGCCGCCTGCGGGAAAAACCAGCTGATCTTCACCATCGCCTCATCGAATCCGAAGCCGAAATATTCCCGGAATTTCGCTTCGGTCACGGGATGCGAACAGGCCTCCTCCGCGAAACGCCAGAAGGCCGGAGCATGCCGACCGCCCTCGGCAAACATGGCCCAGCGGACAAACAGCGCGCACGTCGCCGCCCACCGCAGGTCGGGCTCGCCGGCCGTTTCTGAAAGCCGGGCATGCGTCCAGATTCGATCCAACGGCGTGAGATAGGTTCCAAGCGGGGATATCCGTTTAAAATCGAAGCGAAGCTCCTTGGGTCGTTTACCCTCGGGAATTTTTTCCCGCTTCTGCAGCGCCGCCCACAATTCCTGCGCGGCGCGAAGCTCTTCCGTGGAGCACCAAGCCGCCTCGGAGATTTCGACCAAGCCTGTTTCCGGGCGATAATTGATCCTCTCATCGTATATGCCGTAAGGACCAAACAATCCCGCTTGCATCCAAGGGGGCGGAGCAGGCGTCCGCAAATCCAGCATGGAACGCATGTAGATCCGGAAAGTGGCCGAGTACGTGAAAGTCCGGCCCCAAAGGTTCGCGCAAAAGAACTCTCGGTCGGGCGCCACTCGCTTGATAAGGTTCGTCCAATGCGTGGACTTCTCGCCCGGTCTCCAGACCGAGCCAAACGGCCTGACGCCGTTGTCCGTGGATTTCCGATTGAACAGGATCACGGCCAAGGGAGTCGCCGGCGCAGTCCGAAACTCGCGCGGCACGGTCAATACCTGGCTGCGGACCAATGCCTCGATTACCTGCTGGGTCTCCGCCGCGGAACATTCCGAGAGGATTTCGAAACCGTCCGTCTTCGCGTAGCGCCAGCCCGGCCCCGTCTGGCTGCCCGTGATGACGAAAGCAGGCAGTTCGTAAACCTGATCTTCGCGCACGCGCGCTTCCGCGTACATGCCCCCGAAGAGCAGCACCAGCATGGCCAGGAATCCAGCCCCGCCCCGGCGACGATGGACACCTGAGGGGAAGGCGGTCATCGGTGGCGCGAACCCTCGGCCTTAACGTTCCAGCACTTCCCGCAGCTTCTTCACCATCGCGGGCACGCCGGTCACATACTGCACGCGCGCGGCCTTGAGCGTGAATTCCTTCATCGGGAACGGCTTTTCGGCGAAGTAGTAAATTTCCAAACCGGACTCCTCGACCAGCGCGGCGGCTGCGGCGATGTCCCAGACCTTGTTGTTGTGCTCCACCACCCCGTCGATGAGGCCGATGGCGGCGTAGGCCAGGTGCAGCGTGCTGCTGCCGAGGCCGCGGATCTTGAAATTGGCGATCACGCGCGCGCCTTCCGCGGCATAACTTTTCTCCACCGGCGAATGAAAGCCGATCAGGCTGTGCCGGCTCGGTCCCTCGGGACGCGCCTTGGCGGGCTTGTCTCCGTCCCACACGCCACGGCCCTTGCCACCGTGGATGAGACTACGCCGAGCCAGATCATAAATGACACCGTAAACCGGCACCCCATTTTCGAGCAGCGCGAGCGAGATCGCGCAGTGGCTGATGCCGTTGGCGTAGTTGTTGGTGCCGTCGATCGGGTCGCACACCCAGCAGAAACGCGACGTTACCGGCGTCGGCGCATCGGTTGGGGTCAACTCTTCGCTGAAAAACTGGTCCTGGGGAAAAGCCTTCGCGATGGCGTCCTGCAGGTGCTGCGAGATTGCGATGTCGACCGGCGTCACCTTCGTGCCGTCGTGCTTGATCTCGGTGCGCGCGCGGCCGAATTCCCGGTGCATGAGCTCGGTCTCGGCCATGACGGCCCGCTTCGCCACCTCGATGCGCTGTTCGATTTCAGAAAGACTCATCAACCACGAATGGACACGAATTCACACGAATCACCAAGCCATTAGTGTTCATTGGTGTTCATTCGTGGTTGTCCTGATCTGGTGCCCGTGAACCACGCCTTTGACGCCCTTGGCGTTGAGCTTGTCCAACACCGCGGCCAGCCGCCGTTTCTTGTCCTCGCCTTGGCCGAACATCTCGAGCTGCGTGGCCGGCTCCTCGACACTGGAAAAGCGTACGCTCACCAGCCGCAGCGGCATGCGCTTGGTCCAGGCCGCGCGCAGCAACGGCGCAACCAGACCGTAGAATGACGCTTCCAGATCACTCGCCTCCGGCAGGCTGCGGCCGGTAGAGCTGTTCTGCATGCCGGGATAACGCACCTTAATCGTCATCGTCTTCACTCGCTTCCCATCGGCCCGGATCGCGGGCATGAGTTCGTCGATCATGCGCTTGGCGATGCGCTCGATCTCCGCGAAGTCACTGATGTTCTGGTTGAAGGTCTCCTGCACCGAATAGGATTTCGCGTCCTCGTGGTCGACATGCACGGGCCGGTCATCCTCGCCGCGCGCCATGCTGAGCATCTCACGCCAGCCATTGCCGAAGAGTTCCCCGAGTTCGTCCTCGCTGCGCGTGAACAGGTCGCTGACCAGCTTGATGCCCTGCGCCGCCAGCCGCTCCTCGCTCTTCTTGCCGACGCCGGGAATGACGCTGATCTTCAACGGCGCAAGGAACGCCGCCTCGTCGCCAGGCTTCACCACCGTAAACCCGCGCGGCTTGCGCGCCTTGCTGGCGATCGCCGAGACGAGCTTGTTGCTGGCGATGCCGAACGAAGTGGGAATCTGCAAGTCGTCCCAGATTTTCTGCTGCAGGGCGCGCACCCGCCTTTCGGTTTCCTCCAGCGTCTTGAAGGCGCACGGCCCGATATCGAGATACCCTTCGTCGATCGAGTTGCGCTGGACCATCGGGGTCAGCTGCTCGCAAAGGTCGAACATCTCGCGCGACTTCTTGCTATAAATGCCCGACGTGTGCGGCAGCAGGATGAGATCCGGGCAGACCCGCAACGCCAGCTTGGTCGGCATCGGCGTATAAACGCCACAGGCCCGCGCCTCATAGCTGGCCGAGGAAATGATTCCCCGCTCGCGCCCGCCCACCGCGCACTTCGTCCCGCGCAGTTCCGGCTTCAACGACAACTCGCACGACACGAAGAACGCGTCGGCGTCGAGATGGACAATCGTTGGCAGCGGACCCGGCATCGCTGCAACCGATGGCACGAAGCTCCGGAATATTCAACCGAAGCATCCAAACATTTTACAGGAGGTAACGGAGAGAACAGAGGAATTCATCAGACTCCTCCGTTTTCTCCGTTACCTCCTGTAAGAATTTTCAGAGATCGAGATTCGCCAGTTTGATCTTCGACTTGAAGTCGCCCGGTGCGTGCTTCTCGACCAGTTTCATGAGCGCTTCCGCGTCCACCCGGGTGGAGACCACGACCAGCTCCTTGCCGTCGACGACGGCGATGCAGAGATCTACCCGGTCACCGCTGTCGTGATCCGCCGTATAGACGAGCACGTTCTGCTTGCCCTGGGCGACACCGACCAGTCGCGTCCAGCCGCGGGCGCGCATGAGTTTGTCGGTCGGGCCAAAGAGTTTTTCTGGCGCGACGCCTTGGTCGCTGTCCTTGCGCTCATAGACTCCGACACTGGCCGAGCGCACGGCGGACAAGGCCAGGCGAGCGTCGTCCATGTCCTTGTGCTGCACAAACCGAAGCGCCGTCCGGACCGCGCCGAGGGTCACGGAGCCCACGTCCATCTGCACCTTGGTGTGCCAGTCGGAACCGGTTGCCGCCATAACCTCGCGCCGCAACAGGGCGGCGTCGCTGTTCAGCGTCAGCGTCGACCAAACGGCAACGCCCAGGAGGATTACGGGCGTCACCAGGATAACGAGACCCGCCGCGATCCACTTACCGTAAGAACGGCGTGGGGCGATGGTGGGAGGATTCGCGGTGGGATTCATGGGAAAAGAGTCGAAGGGTTATCTTGGACAGGGCTCAGGCCTCCGAATCGTCCTCGTCCTTGTCGTCATCCTTGTCGTGATGCTTGTGCTTCTTCATCTTCAGCTTGATCCCGTGCAGCGGCTCGATGTCCAGCTCCTGGCCGACCTTGGCGATCTGCTCGGGACTGATGTTGCCGACGATATTGACGACCACGGCCTCGCCTTTCTTGTCGATGACGGTGACCACGAGCCCGGCGATGGAATCTTCGCCGTGCTGCTTGACGTGCACGTTGACGTCGTCGCCGCCTTCCTTTTCGCGGACCGTGACCATCTTTTGCCAGCCCTTGCCCTCGAGCTTGCGGCGGATGTCGCCGATGTGCGCGACCGCACCGTCGCGGTTCGAGTCGTCGAGGCTGACCACGTTGACGCGCACGCTCGTCAGGTTGCCGATCAGGGCGGCAGCTTCCTTGTCGTGGGTCATCGCGATCTTCGAGGCGAACTTGAGCATGAACGGCGACAGGTTCACTTCGACGAACTCGCCCTTGGCGGCGGGGACGAGGCTGCCGATGTCGATGGCGCCGGAGTCGTCTTCAGCGGCGTAGGAGGAAACGGTCAACGCCGCGGCAAGGCCGGCGACGGTCAGGAGGGAACGGATGGATTTCATGATGGGGAGATTAGGGTTGAGGCCAGACGGCCTGTTTCCCCTATCACCCGCCAGGTGGGCGCAAAGTTGCAGCGAGTTGGAATTCGGCACCGTTCCTATGCCTGTCATCCTGAGCCGTGCGAAGGATCCAAACGAGAAAGGACGCGGCAACTCACGCGGTTGGATCCTTCGCACGGCTCAGGATGACAATCCGGTAACTACTTGCAGCACGCGGAATACGTCGGGGCATAAAGCCCCTCCCACCACAGACGCCGGCCTACCCCTTCGCCGGCGGCCGCCAGTCTTTCAGCGCCTGACCGGTCCGGGAACGTGTTTCCTTCTCAATCCCCTCGCGCGGGCCGGCATAGACGATTTCACCGCCAGCCGGGCCGCCGCTCGGGCCGAGATCGATGATCCAGTCCGCGAGATGGATCACGTCGAGGTTGTGCTCGATGATGACGATCGTGTTGCCGGCTTCGCGCAGTTTGAACAGCAGGTCCACCAGCCGCTGGATGTCCGTCCAGTGCAGGCCGGTCGTCGGCTCGTCGAGAATGTAGAGCGTGGTCCCCTGCTCCCGCTTGCTCAGCTCGAGCGAGAGCTTGATGCGCTGCGCCTCGCCACCGGACAAGGTTGTCGCCGACTGGCCCAGCTGCAGATAACCGAGACCGACCGCATCGAGCGTTTCCAATTTCTCGACGATGCGCGGATGCGCGCGGAAAAGCTCCAGCGCCTCCCGCACCGTCAGGTCCAGCACGTCGGCGATGTTCTTGCCGTGATAACGCACCTCGAGCGTCTCGCGGTTGAAGCGCCGGCCATCGCAACTCGGGCACGGCGAGTAGGCGTCGGCCATGAACTGCATGTCGAGCCGGATCTGGCCGTCGCCCTGGCAGCGCTCGCAGCGTCCGCCGCGAACATTGAAACTGAAGCGGTTCGCCTTGTAACCGCGCACCTTGGCGAGCGGGATCTTGGCAAAGAGATCGCGCAACAAATCGAGCAAGCCAACGTAGCTGGCCGGATTGGAGCGCGGGCTGCGACCGATCGGCTCCTGGTCGACCTGCACCGCCTTTTCAAAATGCTCGAGCCCCGTCAGGCCGCGATGCTTGCCGGGCAGCGCCTTCGCGCCGTTCAGCTTGCGAGCGGCGGCGGTTGCGAGGATGTCATTCACGAGCGAACTCTTGCCCGAACCGGACACGCCCGTGACGCACGTGAACAAGCCCGCCGGGAAACGCGCGTCCACGTTCTTCAGATTGTGCTCCGTCGCGCCCTTGATCGTGAGCCAGCGATCGTCGGGCGCCTTGGTCTTCACGTCCTTCACCACACCAAGCCGTCCGCTCAGGTAAGCACCGGTGCGCGACGCCGAGGCCGGCAATTTTGCGCAATCCGCCGGCGTGCCTTGGAAAAGAATTTGTCCGCCCTCGGTGCCGGCGCCCGGTCCGAGTTCGATCAACTGGTCCGCGATGCGCATCGTATCGGCGTCGTGCTCGACCACGAGCACCGTGTTGCCTCGGTCGCGCAGCTCGCGAATCGTGGCGAGCAGGCGCTGGTTGTCGTCGGGGTGCAGGCCGATGCTCGGTTCATCGAGTACATAGATCACGCCCACCAGCCCCATGCCGAGCTGCGTGGCCAGGCGTACGCGCTGGGCTTCTCCACCGGAGAGTGTGGCGTTTTCCCGATCGAGCGTCAGATAACCAAGGCCGGTTTCATTCAGGAAATGCAACCGCTGGCCCACGCCGTCCAAGACTTCGCGCACGGCGTCCGTCGCCGGCAAAGCGGCCGGCAGGGTTTTCACATAGCCGAGAGCCTGCTGGATGTCGCGCTGTGAGAACTCCGCGAAGCTCAGTCCGCCTAGCAGCACCGCAGCGCTCCGGGCATTGAGCCGCAGGCCATGACAGAGCGGACAATCGCCGCTCGACATGAACGTCGCCAGCCGGGCGCGAAAACCTTCGCTGGTGGTTTCGCGTCGCGACTCGTCGAGCATGGCGATAATGCCCGGAAAATACTGGGCCTCGGTCTTCTGGGTCTTGCGCAGGCGGAAGCTGAACAAACGTTCGCCAGCGCCGTACATTAAAGTCTTCCGCGTTTCCTCTGGTAGATCTTCCCACGGGGTTTCGGCATCGAAAGGCAGCTGCTCGGCGAGTTGCTTGAGGATCGCGTTGTGGCGGATGATCAGGTTCCGGCCGCCAATACGCCACGGCTTGATCGCGCCTTCGCGAATGGATTTCTCCGGCTTCGGCACAATGAGCTCCTCGCTGAACGCGAGTTTCCGCCCCAAGCCGCCGCACTCCGGGCAGGCGCCGGCGCTGTGGTTGAAGGAAAAATGCCGCGGCGTCAGCGGTTCGAAGACGTCGCCGCAGATCGCGCAGCTGAGATCCTGGCTCAGCGGAATCTCACGCCACGGCGCTTCGGCATTCTTCTGCACGAGCACGATGGCGCGGTTCTGCCCCTCACGGAACGCCAGCTCCAGCGAGTCGGCAAGCCGGCTGCGCTGGTCGGCGTTGATCACCACGCGATCAACCACAAGATCCACCTGAATATCCTCGGCGCCGGTCGGGATCAGTTTGGTTTCGTCGAGCGACTTGATTTCGCCGGCGATACGCACGCGCTGGAAGCCGCGCTGCCGCAGCCGCGGCAGTTCTTCGCGCAGCACCGCCGGCTTCGCGCGCATCCACGGCGCGAGGATGATGGCGCGTTCGGCCGGAGCGTTGGTGAAGAGTTGCTGCAGACAGTCGTCAAGCGAGCGCTTCTCGACTTTGCCGCCGTCCTTCGGACAGCGTTGCTCGCCACACAGGGCCCAGAGCAGGCGCGCATAGTCGGCCACTTCGGTCACCGTCGCCACCGTGCTGCGCGGCGAACCGCCGCCGGTGCGCTGCTCAATCGCGAGCACCGGGGAAAGGCCGTGGATGTAGTCGACGTCGGGCCGCTTCAGCTGCTCGAGCGCCTGGCGCGCGTGCCCCGACAGGCTCTCCATGAATTTCCGGTAGCCCTCGGCATAGATTGTGTCGAACGCGAGCGACGACTTGCCGGAGCCGCTGGGGCCGGTGAACACGACGAGCTTGCCGCGCGGAATGCGCAGCTCGACGTTGCGGAGATTGTGCTCCCGCGCGCCCTTGACGTGAATGTGTGTCGCTCCGTCCATGAAGTAAGTCCGAGGCCACCGATGAAGCTTCGTGCGTAGCACGCGCGTACTGAGCGGTCCCGAACCCGCTTAAAGTTGCCAACTCGTCGCGGGCGTCAAAGGGCTAATTTTCCGCGACCGGCCGCCCGTTTCGCACTTGAATTCGGGCGCGACTCCCAACTTCATCGTGATGTCATAAACGGGCGCTCCCCCACCGCCCGATCACCTACCCCAAACCCGCGCTTCGCGCCGTGCGAAGCCGTTCGAGCTACCGATGTTTTCCTTATGAACCTACGCCACGTTACCTCCTCCCGACTGCTGTTGCTGGCTCTCGCCGGCGTCTCGGCGGTCACCGCCCGGGCATTCGTTTTTGAAGTCGGCGACGTCAAAGGCAGTTTTGACACCACCCTGTCGGTGGGCGGCCTCTACCGCCTCGGCGATCCCGATCCTGCGCTCTACGGCATCACCAACTACGTCGGCGACCCGACCTCGAGCTCGAAGCCGGCGGTCTACGGCCAGCAGCGCTCTGTCAACGCGGACGACGGCGACCTGAATTACCGCAAGGGCATGGCCTCCTTCCTCGTGAAGGCCAACCACGACCTCCAGCTCGACTACAAGAATGCGGGCGTGTTCGTCCGCGGCTATTACTTCAACGACTTCGTCAACTCGAACGGCACGCGCCAGAAGGCCGCGCTGAGCCCCGAGGCCAGGAAGATCGTCGCCGAAGGCGGCGAACTGCTCGACGCCTACGCCTATTTCAAGACCGAGGTCGGTGGCATGCCGGCGAACCTCCGCATCGGCCAGCAGGTACTGAGCTGGGGCGAAAGCACCTTCATCCCGAACGGCATCAACTCCATCAACCCGATCGACGTCGCGAAACTCCGCACGCCGGGCTCGGAACTCAAGGAAGCGCTGCTTCCGATCAACATGGTCTCCGCCTCGCTCGGCGTGAGCAACAACCTGACGCTCGAAGCCTTCTATCTCCTCGACTGGAAGCGCACCCGCGTCGATCCCCCGGGCACTTATTTCAGCACGAATGACTTCGTCGCGGAAGGCGGCCGCAAAGTCTACCTCGGCTTCGGCGCCATCAGCGACAGCAACCCGCTCGGCGCGATTCTTCGCGGCACGGACAACACCCCGTCGAAGTCCGGCCAGTACGGCATCAACGCGCGTTACCTCGCCGAGAAACTCAACAACACCGAGTTCGGCCTGTACTTCATGAATTACGCGAGCCGCCTGCCCACCATCTCGGCCCGCACGCCGACGACGGCGATCAGCTCGGCCCTCGTGCAAAGCACCGCCGCCTCGCTCGCGCAGACGTCGCTCGTGCCGGCCATGGCTCCGGTCTTCGGTGCCAACACTCCCACCGCACTCACGACTCTGCTCGGCGCTGCCCTCACCGGCGTGCCGGCCTCCGCGCTGCCCGCCAACCTCCAGCCATTCTATCCCGCCGCGGCGCAGATCGCCTCGGGCGCGAAGACGATCGGCTTCCTCACCGCCGCACAGACCGGCAACTACCTGATCGAGTTTCCGGAGGACATCCACCTGATCGGCGCCAGCTTCAACACCAGCGTCAAGGGTATCGCGCTCCAGGGCGAACTCAGCTACCGCTCGAACCAGCCGCTGCAGGTTGACGACGTCGAACTCCTGTTCGCCGCCCTCTCCTCGATCAACCCGACCTACGGCGCGAACAACCAGATCGGCAACTACGCCGGCCAGCTCAACACCTACCTGCCCGGCTATCGCCGCTCGAAGGTCGTCACCGGCCAGCTCACCGCCACCAAGGTCGGCCGCGGCATCCTCGGCGCCGCCCAGTCCACGCTCCTCGGCGAAATCGGTTTCGTGAACGCCGACCTGCCCTCGAAGAGCACGCTGCGCTTCGACGGTCCGGGCACTTTCGTCGGCGGCGAACTCGCCTACATGAACGGCTCCGGCAGCAATGCCGCCGGCACGCTGCCGCTCTCCGAGCCTTCCAGCGCCTTCGCGGATGAGTTCTCCTGGGGCTATCAGCTCGTCGGTCGCCTCGACTACAACAATGTGTTCGCCGGCGTGAACGTCTCGCCGCTCTTCGTGTTCGCGCACGACGTCGGCGGCAACACACCGTTGCCGCTCGGCAACTTCGTCCATGGCCGCAAGACCATCACGATCGGCGCCGACTTCACCTTCCAGAACGCCTGGGCGTTCGAGCTGCGCTACGTAAACTTCACCGGCGCCGGTCGCTACAACCTCCTCGCCGACCGCGACTACGTCTCGGCCACCCTCAAGTACTCCTTCTAATCCGCCCTACCCAACCGACATGAAAACGAAATCCTTCCTGTTCTCTGCTCGTCGCGTCGTAGCACTTCTGTGCGTAGGCGGGTCCTCCGCTCTAACCGCGCTCGCCGTCGACGCCAGCCGCCTCGGCGCCGACCTCACGCCGCTCGGCGGTGAAAAGGCCGGCAACGCCGACGGCTCCATCCCCGCGTGGGAAGGCGGCGTCACCGCCCCGGCCGGTTACAAGCCGGGCGATCATCATCCCGATCCGTTCGCGGGCGAGTCGCCGCTCTTCATCATCACACCGGCCAACGCGTCGCAATACGCCGACAAGCTCACCGCCGGCCAGCTCGCGCTGCTGAAGGCTTACCCGGATTACACGATCCCGGTCTACAAGACGCACCGCAGCGCCTCGAACCCGCAGCGCATCTACGATGCGACGAAGCGTTACGCCAACACCGCCGCGCTCACCGCCGGTGGCAACGGCATCACCGGCAGCGTCGTCGGCATTCCCTTCACCCAGCCGGAAAACGGCCTGCAGGTGATCTGGAACCACCTCGTGCGCTACCGCGGCATCGCCGCCGACCGCCACATCGGCCAGGCCGCCCCGCAGCGCGACGGCAGCTACAACCTCGTGCAGTTCGAGGACGAGTTCCTCTTCAACTACACGCGCGACGACATCTCCGAGGAGAAGCTCGCCGCCGAACTCGCCGCCGACAACGTCCTTATCTACTACAAGCAGGCCGTGACCGCGCCGGCCCGCCTCGCCGGCTCCATTCTCGTTGTCCACGAGACCATGGACCAGGTGAAGGAAAAGCGCCGCGCTTGGATCTACAACGCCGGGCAGCGTCGCGTGCGCCTCGCTCCGTCCGTCGAGTACGACAATCCCGGCACCGCTGCCGACGGCATGCGCACGTCCGACCAGTTCGACATGTTCAACGGTGCGCCCGCGCTCTACGACTGGAAGCTCGTCGGCAAAAAGGAAATGTATGTTCCGTACAACTCCTACAAGCTGCACAGCGACCAGGTGAAGGTCGCGGACATCCTGAAGCCGCTCCACATCAACCAGGATCTTACCCGCTATGAGCTCCACCGCGTGTGGGTCGTCGACGCCACGCTCAAGCCCGGCGCCAGCCACCTCTATTCGCGCCGCACGTTCTACTTCGACGAGGACAGCTGGCAGGCGCTCGCGGTCGACCAGTATGACGGCCGCGGCCAGCTCTGGCGCGCGTCCGAGGCGCATTGCATCAATTATTACGATGCGCAGACGTTCTGGAGCACGCTTGAGGTGCACACCGATCTGCTCGCCGGCCGCTACCTGGCGTTCGGCCTCGATAACGAAAACAAGATGTACGACTTCTCCCTGAAGCGCACCCCGGGCGACTACACGCCCGCCAAGCTGCGCCAGGAAGGCGTGCGCTAAAATCCCGTATCAGTCTTTCGGGCGGCCCTCACCGGCCGCCCTTTTTCTTGCCTGTTATTCGGCCCGTCGCGCACACTGTCGCCGCTTTCTCCCATGCTTGCCCAGTCTTCTTCTGTAGCGGCGGTCTGTGACCACCGATCGGGGCGGACGGCGGTCACAGACCGCCGCTACAGTTCATGGTGCGCTTGTTTGCTGCCGTGGGTCCTGCTGCTGATCGCCTGTCCAGGTCTGTCCGCCCTCGACTCCGAGCCCGCGCCTCTGGCCAGCCGCTCACTGTTGCTGGACGTCGCTCGCGCGGGCCAGCGTCTCGTCGCCGTCGGCGATCGCGGGCACGTGCTCCTTTCGGCCGACGAAGGACTCCACTGGCAGCAGATCATCGTGCCCACGCGCGCCATGCTGACCGGGGTTTCCTTTGGCGACGCCAAGCACGGCTGGGCGGTGGGCCACGAGGGCGTGATCCTCGCCACGACCGATGGCGGCCTGACGTGGAAGCGACAGGACAACGGCAACGACGCCGATACCATCTACCTCGACGTTTTCTTCAGCGACGCCTTGCACGGCCTCGCCGTCGGCGCCTACGGCAAATGCATCCTGACGATGGACGGCGGTAAAACCTGGCAGCCCGCCGCGGCGATTCCAGATGAAGTGCACATCAACCAGATTGCCCCGACCGAAACCGACCAGATTTATCTCGTGGGCGAATCCGGCACCCTGCTGACCTCCCGCGATGCCCGCACCGGCTGGAAGAAACTGAACGTGCCGTACGAAGGCTCTCTCTACGGGCTGCTCTACATCAATGAGCATGCGATACTCGCCTACGGTCTGCGCGGCCACGTTTTCTCTTCCAGCGACAACGGCGCCGGCTGGCTGGAGTCCGAGATGACCGCCCCGGTCCTCATCATGGCCGGAATCCGCCTCCATACGGGCCTGATCGTGCTCGCCGGTGCCGGCGGTAATTTCTTCAGCAGCGGCGATCTCGGGCAGAGTTTCTTCAACTGGAAGCCCAACGACTACAAAGGCGGCGTCTCCGCCATGATCGAAACCACCGACGGCGTCCTACTCGTCGTCGGCGAACTGGGCGCGGGCCGCGTCGACCTCCCGCCATGATCCGCCGCGTCGAGGAAATCATCTTCCGCCATCGCCATGTCACCGTGGCGCTCTTCGCCGTGGCCACGCTCGTGCTCGGCTGGTTCGCCGCGCAGACCCGCGTCGACGCCAGCTTCTCCAAGCAGCTGCCGATCGACCACGAGTACATCCGCAACTTCAAGATCTACCAGACGCAGTTCGGCGGCGCCAACCGCGTGGTGGTCGCGCTCGTAGCGAAGAATGGCGACATCTTCACCGAGGATTTTTTCAAGAAACTGAAAGCGGTGACCGACGAGGTTTACTACCTGCCCGGCGTCGACCGGGCGCAGGTGACCTCGATTTTCACGCCCAACGTGCGCTACATCGAAGTCGTCGAGGCTGGCTTGCAGGGCGGCAACATCATCCCCGCCGACTTCACCCCGACACCCGAGGGTTTCGCCCACGTCCAGCAGAACATCGTCAAGTCCGGCCGCCTCGGCATGCTCGTCGCCAACGACTACACCGGCGCCGCGGTCATCGCCTCCCTGCAGGAAATCGACCCGCAGACCGGCCAGAGTCTCGACTACGCCAAGGTCGCCGCCGCGCTGGAGACGAATATTCGCGCCAAATACGAGTCCGACAAGGTCGGCGTCCACATCATCGGTTTCGCCAAGGTCATTGGCGACGTGCGCGCGGGCGCCCGCGACGTGCTCCTCTTCTTCGGCATCGCGCTCGTGGTGTCCGCGGTGCTGCTCTACTACTTCTCACAATCGTTGGCGCTCACAATCCTGCCGCTGGTGACTTCGTTCTGCGCCGTCATCTGGCAGCTGGGCCTGCTGAACCTTCTCGGCTACGGCATCGATCCGATGTCGATCCTCGTGCCGTTCCTCGTCTTCGCCATCGCGCTGAGTCACGCCACGCAGATGCTCCGCTCGTTCCGCTACGAGCTGAACATCGGCGGCAACGAGCTCCACGCCGCGCGCGAGTCGTTCAGCAATCTTTTCATCCCCGGCACGGTGGCGATCCTCACCGACACTGTCGGCTTCCTGACCATCTATCTCGTCAAGGTGCCCGTGATCCAAGACCTCGCGATTACCGCGAGTGTCGGCGTGAGCCTGATCATCCTGACCGACCGCTTCCTTCTGCCGGTACTGATGTCGTATACGAAGATGCCGCCGGATTTCCGCCGACGCGTGAACTTCCGGCGCTTCGCCCTGCAGCCGACGTGGCGCCGGCTCGTCACCCTTACGACCGGCCGCTATGCCGCGGTCATCCTGGTGGTTGCCGGTGCGCTCTGGGCCTTTGGTTTCTACAAGGCGAAGGAGATCAAGATCGGCGACTTCCACGCCGGCGTGCCAGAGCTGCGCCAGTCGTCGCGCTACAACCGCGACACCGCCGTCATCACCGGCAAGTTCAGCATCGGCGCCGACACCATCACCACGCTTACCGAGACCAAGCCCAACGGCGTCATCGACCACGATGTCATGGCGTTGATCGACAACTTCGCCTGGCACATGCGCAACGTCGAGGGCGTGCAGTCGACGCTCGCCCTTCCCGACTACGCGCGAAACATCAACGCCGGTTGGAACGAAGGCAGCCTCAAGTGGCGCGTCATCGCGCGCAATCCGCAGGCGCTCGCCCAATCCGTCTCCCCCGTCGAAACCTCCTCCGGCCTGCTCAACAACGACGGCAGCGTGATTCCGGTGATGATCTACCTCAAGGACCACAAGGCCGAGACGATACGCCGCGTCGTCGCCGCCGTGAAGGAATTCCGCGCGCAGCACCCCAACGAGGGCGTGAAGTTCCAGCTCGCGACCGGCAACGTCGGCGTGATGGCAGCGACCAACGAGGTCGTCGAAGCCGCCCAGTTCCCGATGGTGATGTGGCTCTACGCCGCGATCATCGTGCTCTGCCTCATTTCTTTCCGCTCCTGGCGGGCCACCATCTGCGTGGTGCTGCCACTCGTGATCGTGTCCGACCTCGCCTACGCGCTGATGGTCTATCTCGAGATCGGATTGAAGACCTCCACCCTCCCGGTCGTCGCGCTCGGCGTCGGCATCGGTGTGGACTACGGCATCTATCTTTGCTCCGCCCTGCTCGAGAAGCTGCGTGAGGGGCGTTCGCTCGAGGAATCGCTCAACTGGGCGTTCGCCTCGATGGGCACCTCGGTCGTCTTCACCGGCTTCGCGCTCGCGATCGGCGTCGGTACCTGGGCGTTCTCCGCTCTGAAGTTCCAGGCCGACATGGGTGTGCTGCTGGCGTTCATGTTCCTCTTCAACATGCTCGGCGCCATGCTCGTGATGCCCGCGCTCGCCTCGCTTCTTTTCCGGAGCAAGCTGGCCGGCAGGATGACGCCGGTCGAAGAGTGTCCGTTCCCGTCCGGCGTGAACGAGTGATCCGCCTTACTTGGCCCGCGGGGGCTTTTCCGGATCCGGGACGACTTTCACGTCCTCGAGGAATTTCAAGTCATCGAGCTTCACCGTGGCGCTCTTGGTGGTCTTTTTCACGCGCACCAGCCCGTCGATCTGCTTGCCGAAGACGTCCGCCCCAGCAAGGGCGAGAGCTGGCATCGCCTCGGTGAAATTATTGCCCGGCGAGCGGATGCTCAGGCGCGTCACCCAGAGCGGCCGTCCCTTCTTTTCCTGACGCAGCCGCTGGTAGTCGTAGGCAATGAGCACGACAAAATAACGCTCCTCGTTCAGCTCGCCATCGAGCGTTTCTTCCGTGGCGGAAACCACAGGCTTGGCGCGTTCCCGCTCCAGAAACGGTTTGTAGCCGAGCAAGGTGGCATTGCGATTCACGGCCCCGGCCCTGGTCATCCCGGACGTGCTCATCTGCTGCAGGGACTGGTTGATGTCGCCGGGATCGGCAATGCCGCCGCCGGTGGACGCTATCGTGTCACGATAGGTCTGTAGTGCCGAATTGAGCGCCTCGGTCGTTTCCTGCTTCTGCGGGTCCTCGTAAGTGATGGTCGTCCCCCAATACACGCGAATGACGAGATTCGCCGCAGGGACATCCCGCGTGGGAAAATAATTCTGCTTGGCCAGGTTCACGGCGAGCATCCGGGTGATCTGATCGAAGGTCAGGCGCTTCGCGCTGCCATCCACCGTCGAGCCGCCCATGTTGACGCCTTCCATGAAAACATAGGTCTCCGGTTTCGGCTGGCCTTTGTCATCGACCGGACGGACGTAGTGACGCACGGCGCTCGCACTGATCGCGATCGAGTCGGCGCCACGCACGCTGGTACCGACCGCCATGAACCCGCCGATCGCCAGAACGATGAAGCGCCGCTGGAAGAAACCAGGAAGATCGCGTGAGGGGGTGCTCATGCCGGATCGGATTGGACCGGAACATGCGGGAACTTTACCGAAGTCACACGCTTCACGGAGTCGGAGCGTCCGCTTAATCGCCCGATTTCACCGTGCCATCCGCCTTGAAAGTGAAAGACAGGGCGAACTCGGTCTCCACCTTTTCCGAATGAGTCAGCCGATTGAAGGTCGCGGCGCCTTCGTGGACGATTTCGTATTCATCCGCCTGCGCCGGGTTGAAGCGCCACTGCCGCACCGCCGTCTCGACCGCCTCTCGGAAATCATCGGCAAACGGTCCGGGCGTGTTGAAAACCAGCATGCTCGAGCGGATGTCGGAAACGCGCCCTGTCGGGTCGACCGTGATATGCACGCCAATCGTCGTAAGCCGCGCCTTCGCCTTGAGCGCCTTCGCCGGATAGACCGGCATCGGGGCCGGTTCCTGCAACTGCGCCTCATGGAAGTTGGACTGCTTCAGGAGCGCCGGGCCATCGCTCTTCACTTCCGCCGGTGGCCGGACCGGCGGATCGACAAACGCGAACGAACTCCGCCCAGCCAAATCCTCGTTCAGCACCACGGGGGCGTGGTGACAACCGGCCACCACGAGCGCGACCAAGGCCAGGACGATTCTCTTCATGCTTAAGAAAGCCAGCCGTCACTCCGCCCGCAGCGCAATCATCAGCCTTCGCTCAAAGCTACGGCCGACGAGTAAAGTAAGCGAAAATTGAGTTGGCATAATTTGACTCAGTTTCGGCGCATTCACTCCGCCCGCAACGCCACCACCGGATCGACCTTCGCCGCACGCCGCGCCGGCAGCCAGCACGCGAGCGCTCCGACCGCCAGCAGCGCTCCGGCGGCGAGACCAAAGACCAGCGGATCCGCCGCTCCGACGCCGAACAGGAAATTCCGCAACAGGCGCGTCACTCCCATTGCGGCGATCACGCCAAAGAACACGCCGCCGGCCGCGAGACCGAGTCCTTGCCGCGTGACCAGCCCCAACACTGACCCGCGCGTCGCGCCCAAGGCCACGCGGATGCCGATCTCCCGCGTCCGCCGCCCGACCGTGTAAGCCAGCAACCCGAAGAGCCCGGTGCCGGCGAGAACCAGCGCAAACAAGCCGAAACCCGCGCTGAGCCCCGAAAGCAGATGTTCCCGCTGGTTCACCTGTGCCAGGCGGTCCGCAATGGTGCGCACCGCACTCAGCTGCACCAGCGGTTCGTCCGCGCGCAACCGGGATTCGATCGCGAGCGGCAGCCCGGTGTCCGCGCCGGAAAAATGCACGACCAGCGTGGCGACGTAGGTGTTGGGCACCTGGGCCAGGGCCGTGTAGACCACGAAGCGGGACGAGTCGCGCACCGAGCCAAATTTCGCGTCCCGGGCCACGCCGACGATTTCGTATTCTTCCTGCCCAAGCTTCACCCGGCGGCCCAGCGGATCCGTCGCGCCAAAAAGTTCCCGCGCACTCCATTCGCTGATCACCATCGCGGGCGCGCGGCCGGACGTTGGCACTCCGTCGAATTCGTCGATCGCCCGGCCGTGCCGGATCGGAATTCCCATCGCGGAAAAAAAATCCGCCGAGACCATCGCCATTTCCGCCTCCTGCGCTTCCCCCGGCGGCTTCGGCGCGCCCACAACGCTGAAATCGTGCACGAAGGAATTCACCCCCAGCACGCCGATGCCCTGGTAGATCGAAGCGTGCGTAACGCCCGGCAGCTGTTGCACCGCCGCCATGGCCCGACGGTAGAAGGCGATCCGATCCTTCGCCGCGTAACTTTGAGGCAGATTCAGGTCGGCCAGCAACCTTCCGCTGCGCGCATACCCGAGATCCGTGGTTTCCAGGTTTTGCACGGTGCGCGCCAGCAGGCCGGCCACCACCAGCAGCACGAGCGCAAAGCCGACCTGCACCACCACCAGCCCGGTGCCAAAGCGGGAGAGCACCGCACCGCCATGTGCGCGCACCAGGAACGAAAGACTGCGCCGACCCAAGGTCAGCGCCGGAACGAGTCCCACCAGCACCGTGGTGAGCAAAGTCAGCGCGATCGCGAAACCCACGTTGGCGGGATGAAACGCCAGCTCCAGTCCGCCGGCGAAGAGCCGGTTGACAGCCTGCATGCCCAGCCATGCCACGAGCAGGCCCGCCGTGCCACCGACGACGCCCAGCAACAGGCATTCCGTCAGCACCTGCCGGATCAACCGCGCGCGACTCGCGCCCAACGCGGCGCGCACGGCCATCTCCCGCTGGCGGGCCACCCCGCGCGCGAGCAACAGGCCGGCCACATTGATACAGGCAACGAGCTGCATGATGCCGACCATGCCGAGGAGCAGTTGGGTGGCTTGCTCATACTGCGGGCGCAGGCCGCCATAGCCCGAACCCGCCGGCTGCAATTCGAGGCGTTGCACGGGCAGGCTCGCCCCTTCGGCCGTTTTCCGCCGCGGATCCATCTCAGCCAGTTTGTTCCGATACGCCAGGTCGAGCGCCGCCCTCGCCTGCTCCGACGACATGTTCTTTTTCAAACGTCCGAGAACATGCACCCACGCCATCGTGTTCGATTGCAGCGCCCCCGCGCCCCACGGCGCGTTCGCATCGATCTGCGCACTCAGCTGGATCGGCACCCACGCCGCGGCGTTGCCGCCCACCTGCATCCCGCCGAAGCCGCGGCCGGCCACACCCACGATCGTCAGCGGCACATGGTCGATCGCCATGGTTTGGCCCAGCACCGCGCGGTCCCCATGGAAACGCGTCTGCCAGTAGTTGTAACTGATGACGGCCACGGGCGCGGCCTGACCTGGCTGGTCGTCCGCGGGCGTGAGCGTGCGTCCCAGCGTGGCAGGCAGGCCCAAGCCCTCGAAGTAATTTCCCGAGACTTCCTCGATATAGAGGGATTCCGACAGACCTTCGCCGGATCCGATCCGCACCGGGCGCTGCAAATACCAGCCGCTTGCGAGCATGACGTGACTAAGCCCCGCATCCTGCGCGGCGAGGTGCGTCGCATAGGAATAAGGAAAAAACGGATGCTCGTTCCCCTTCTGGCCGTAGAGCGGATACGGATACGCCATCTTTTCACCGGTGGCCACCAGCCGCACGAGCTGAGCAGCATCCGGCACGGGCAGCGAGCGAAATACCAAACCATCGAGCAGCGCAAAGACCGCGGTGTTCGCCCCGATGCCGAGTGCGAGAATCACCGTCACGGCGAGCGTGAAGCCGGGCTGGCGCCACGCGCCGCGCACGGCGAACCGAAAATCGCGCCCAATTTCCTCAAGCCATAACCAGCCGCGCTCCTCCCGCGCCCGCTCCTGCACGCTCGCCACGTTGCCGAACTCCCGCAGCGCCGCATGTCGCGCCTCCTCGGGAGTCATGCCGCGCGTGACGTTGTCCGCCGTCGCCATGTCCACGTGGGCCTGGATCTCGGCGGCAAGCTGTTCGTCCAGCTTTCGCTTCTGAAAAAGCGACCGCAGATAAAAACCGGCTTGGGCGAACCAGCGCATCGACTGACTCGTTGGGTTCAGGTCGCCTTCAACATGGCGTTGATCGTGCTCGAGAGCAGCGCCCACTGCGCCTTCTCCTCCTCGAGCTGTTTGCGCCCGGCCGCCGTCACGGAGTAATAGCGCGCCTTGCGATTGGCATCCGAGGTGCCCCACTCGCCCTTGATCCAGCCCTGCTTCTCCAGCCGGACCAGCGCGGGATAGAGCGAACCCATCTCCACCTGAAAAACCTCGGCCGACATCTGCTTGAGCCGCTGCGCGAGCCCGAAGCCGTGCATTGGTTCCAGCTGCAGCGCCTTCAGGATCAGCATGTCGAGGGTGCCTTGTAGCAAATCGGCTTTTTCAGTACTCATAGGCGTCTCCTTCAGATGTTCTGAATGAAAGACGCCGCTCCTTCAGAACGTCAATAGGAAAGATCGATCACTGCCTTCCGTCGCCTGTCCTCCGTCCTCTGGACGCCTCACTCCGCCCGCAACGCCACCACCGGATCGACCTTCGCTGCGCGCCGCGCAGGCAGCCAGCAGGCGACGGCCGTGACACCACCCAGCACGCCCAGCACTGCGCCCAGGATCAGCGGATCGTAGAGCGACACGCCGTAGACCAGGTTCTCGAGCAAGCGCACGGCTAGCAAAGTGACGGCCAGCCCGGCGAGCGCCCCCCAGCCGACCAGCCTGACGCCTTCCCGCATCACTTGAGCCGCCAGCCCCGCGGGACTGGCTCCGAGCGCCAGGCGGATTCCGAACTCCTGCCGGCGTTGTCCCACGCTGTACGCAACGAGTCCGTACAGCCCCACCCCGGCCAGCAGCACCGCCAGTAGGGCAAAAATTCCGAACAGCTGGGAATGCAACTTCGGCTGCGCGATGCTGCGCCCGACAATCTCGTCCATCACCGCGACGTCCGTCACCGGTGTATCCGGATCGATCGCGAGCATTGCCGCCTGCACCGTTTTCGCCAGCGAGGCCGGAGGTAGTGACGTGCGAACCATCAGCGTGGCAAAGGAAGGCGTACGCTGGGCGAGCGGCCGATACACCTGGAGCGGTGCGTCCGCCAGCAATCCCGAACGGCGCACGTCGCCCACCACCCCGACCACTTCGAACCCGCGCGGATCACCCGCCGTGATACGCCGGCCGATCGGATCGTCTTTGCCGAAGAAGTGTCGCGCCGCGCTTTCGCTGATGATTACCATCGGGCGCGCGCGGTGATCGTCTTCCGGACCAAACGTCCGGCCGGCGCGCAGCGGAATGCCGGCCGCCTTGAAATAATTGACCCCGACCGAATCCACGAAGGCCTGCACCGTTTCTCCGGCGACATTCGGCGCCGCGGGGTTGACCGCGGAGAACCCCACCGGAATTCCCCAGCGAAACGGCGACGTCTGGGTGAAATCGGCGGCCTCGACGCCCGGCAGCGCAGCGACCGCGGTCTCGACCCGGGAAAAGTAAGCCCAGCTTTTGGCCGGTTCGTCGTAGCGTTTGCCGGAATGAGAAACGGTCAGCGACAGCATGTGCCTGGCTTCGATTCCGGACGGACGTGCCGCGACACGAACGAAACTGCGCACCATCAGGCCGGCGCCTGACAGTAGCACGACCGCGAGCCCGATCTCCGCGCTCACGAGCAACGAGCGCAAGCGGCGGCCGCGCGATCCGCCGGAGCCCCGCGCGCCATCCTTGAGCGCATCTGTGGGCTGCGATTGGGCCGCGATCCAGCCCGGCACGAAGCCGGCGGCCAGGCCGCAACCCGAGGCGAGTGTGATGCTGACACCCAACACCGCCCAGTTGAGGGAGATTTCCCCGGCGCGCGGCAGCCAGCCGGGAGGAAGTCCGGCGAGCAACGCAGCCACACCCCAATGCGCCAACAGCACGCCACCGGCGCAGCCGACCGCCGCCAGCACGAGGCTTTCCGTCACGAGCAGGCGGACCAGCCGGCCGCGGGATGAACCGAGCGCAGTCCGCACCGCCAACTCTCGCCCGCGGGCCGCGGCGCGAACCAGGGAGAGACCCGTGACGTTGGCGCAGGTAATCGCAATCAGGCACCCCACCGCCGCGAGCAGCGTCCACAGTCCGCGGCGGTAATCGCCCACCAGGTACGCACGCAAGTCGACCGCCTGCAGCGTCCAGTTCTCATAGTTGGCGGGATACGCTCGGGCGAGACGGCGGCCGATGGCGTCGAGTTCCGCGTTGGCCTGCTCGACCGTGACGCCGGCCTTGCAACGCCCGAAGCCCGTCCAGTAGCGCGAACCCCGGTTCGTGAGATCGTCCCTTCCCGGCTGCATCGGTCGCCACAACTGGGCGGTCCCCGCCGGATCGGTGAAGCCGGGCGGCATGATTCCCACCACTTCGTGCGCAACGTCATCGAGCACGATCTGGCGCCCAAGCAGCGACTCGTCCCCACCAAACTGGCTGTGCCAGAACGCATGGCTCAGAATCACCACGGGGTGCGCATTCTTCTGGAGATCCTCGGCGACAAAGACGCGGCCGCGCCAGGGCCGCACTTGGAACACCCGGAAAAAATCGCCGGCGACATCGGCGCTGTTCACCACGCTTGGGACCTCCGTCCCGGTCAGGTTGAGGTAATAGTAGTATTGCGCGGCGACGGCATCGAAGGATGTCGCACTCGCAGCCACATCGCCAAAAGTGGCGGGCGCCAGATCGGAAGCGCCCTCGCGCGTGTGGCGCGACTGGATCTGGACGAGCTCGCCCTGACGTCCATAGGCAAGCGGAGCCAGCAGCACGGCATGAACCACGGAGTAAACCGCCGTGGCAGCGCCGATGCCCAGCATCAGTGATACCGTAACGGTCACGGCGAAGCCCGCGTTGCGGCGCAACGACCGCAGGGCGAAGACTGCGTCGCGCACGAGGAATTCGAAGCCCGCCCCGGCGCGCCGTTCCCTCGCCCGCTCCTGCAAGCTGGCCACGTTGCCGAACTGTCGCTGCGCGGCATGGTGAGCCTCCGTCGCGTCCATACCAGTCGCCTCGTTGCGCGCGGCCTGCAGCTCAAGGTGCTGCGCCATTTCCGCGCGCATCTCGTCGTCGAGCCGCTGGCGGAGGAAAAACGAGCGGAGTTGGCGGAGAAATTTCATTCGGCACGCAAAGCGACCACCAGCCTTCGCCTAAGGCTACGGCCGGCGAGAAGCGCGAATGGAAATCGAGTCGTCATGGTTGGCTTGAGTTGCAGCGCGTTTATTCCGCCCGCAGCGCCACCATTGGATCCACCTTCGCCGCGCGACGCGCAGGCAGCCAACATGCGACCAGCGCGATGACGCTGAGCAAGATCGTCACCACGGCGAACACCAGGCAGCGAAACGGCACCGGTCCGGCGAAATCGGCGCCGGGCATTACCTTGCTGAGCAACACGCCGAACGCGGTGCCGCCCACGAGACCGAAGCCGATGCCATACGCCACCAAGCGCATGCCCTGCCGCACGAAGAATCCGGTCACGCGCTCGGCCGTGGCGCCGAGCGCCATGCGCACACCGATCTCGCGGGTGCGCTGGTTCACGCCGAAGGACACCACGCCATAGAGCCCGACAGTCGCGAGCAGCAGCGTCAGCCCGGTGAGCGCGCCGCTGATCGACGCAAAGGCGCGATACGGCCACAGGCCGCGGTCTACGACTTCGGCCAGAGTGTCCTGCAGCTTGATGGGCAGGCCTCCCGCCAGGGCCGTTGCCTCGACGGCCTGTCGCACAGCGAGCGAGTCCGACTGCAAGCGCATCAGGATCGTGCCCGCTGCGCCCGTGACCGGCACCGGCAGCAGCATGATGTCCTTGTCCTGCGTCCCGCCCCAGTTGCTCAGAAAATCCCGGCTCACGCCAATCACCGCACACTCGTGGAAACCCTGGACTTGCTCCGCCACATCCGTCGCGCTGCGTTGCACGAAGAGCACGTCGTCAACCGCCAGCACCTTGCCCAAGGCTTCTTCCCCGGGCCACAAGCGTTTCGCCGCCGACTCGCTGACGATGACCACGGGCGCGCCGCCCGACGTTTCCTGCGGAGTGAAGGCTCGTCCGCGTACGACGGGCACGCCGAAGGAATCGAAAAAGCCCGCGGAAACGCGGTTGTAGGAAATCCGTGTCTTTTCCTCCCCGGCCTTGATCGCCACTCCCCGCACGTTGCCACCCGGCTTGCCCAAGGGCATGGACTCCACCAGACACGCCGACTCCACGCCGGACAGCGTGCGCAATGTCTCGATCGCGCCGAGCGGGTCGCGAGACAACTCCGTCGCCGCGCCACTGCGGGCTGCGGGAGTTGCCAGGTAGACATTGTCCGTAACAAAGCCCGTGCCATTGGCGCGAATGCGCAGCAGCTTGCCACTCATCATGCCGCACACCGCGAGCAGCGTGAGACAAACCGCCACCTGTCCCACGAGCAGAAATCCTCGCAGACGCGACTGGGTCATGCCCCGGCCGAACGCCGTGCCTTCGTTCTTCAGGGCAAACACACCATCGCGCCGCACGGCATGCAGCGCCGGTGCAAGTCCGGCCGTCAACCCCGCGACCACTGCCAGCAAGGCGCCGAAACCCACGATGCGGCCATCGAGTCCGATATTGATCATGCTGACGAATGCCTGGGCCTTGGGCTCGGTCGCCAGCATCGACACCATCACCGGCTTGAAAGCGCGCAGCGTCCACAGGGCGATCACCAGCGCCGCACCGGCGCCCATGCCGCAGAGCAACAGGTTCTCGGCGAAAAGCTGGCGCACGAGTCTTCCTCGTCCCGCGCCCAAGACCAGACGCACGCCGATCTCATGCTGCCGCGCGACCCCGCGCGCGAGGAGCAGATTGGCGACGTTGAGGCAGGACACCACGAGTACCAGGACAAATCCAAGCAGGACCGGCGACAAAGCCATCGCGAGGCGGGCATCCATGCCGAGGTTCAGGATGCGCATGCCCGGCAGCAGCTCCACACTGATGGCCCGGCGCTCCGCGGGATAGGCGACGACCAGGCGCTGGGCAATCACATCGAGATCGGCCTTGGCTTGGATTTGCGAAATGCCCGCGCGCATGCGGCCCGTCACCGAAAGTAAAGGCGTGGTGCGGTCGGTGAGATTAAGCGGCGCCGCCGTCAGCGGAATCCAACCGGCGGGAGTCAGCGGCGACTGTCCGACAAAATCCGGCGCGGCCACCCCAATGACCGTGTAGGCCGTACGCTCGGTAGCGCGCCGATGCTGAACCTGGATGACCCGACCGAGCACGTTCGGATCGCCGGCCAGCTGCTTTTGCCAGAATTGATGACTCAGGATCAGGACTGGTTTTCCGACATGCACCCCAGCCTCGTGCGGCAGAAAATCGCGCCCCATCGCCAGCTCGCCGCCCAAGGCGGAAAAATAATTCCCCGACACCGTCTGCAGCGTCACGATGTCGTCCATGGAATCGGGCGTCGCGTCCTTAACCGGAGGCGTCACTTCCGGCAGGCGCACTCCGATCTCGTTCACGGCGATGAGATCGGTGAACGCTTCCGTGCCCGCGCAATAGTCGAGATAGTCCGGATACGAGAAACGCGCGTCGATGCCACCGCCCCGCGCCTTGTCGTTGCGCCCCTTGATATCGACGATCTCATCCGGTGCGCGGCTGGGCAGCGGTCGCAAAGCCAGGATGTCGTAGACCGCGAACAGGGCCGCATTCACGCCAATCCCAAGCGCCAGCGTGGCGATGGCCGTGATCGTGAACCCGGGCGTCTTGCCCAGCATGCGCGCCGCATAACGAAAGTCCTTGCCGAATTGCTCGAGCCAGATCCACGGGCGAGCCTCCCTTGCCTGCTGCTGGATCACGCCAACGTTGCCGAACTGGCGCTGCGCCGCAAGGAGCGCTTCTTCAGCGCTCATGCCGGCCTTGCGATTCAAGCCAGCCTGCAGTTCGACGTGGAGCCGCATCTCCTCGGCCATGTCGGCTTCGATCTTTTCCTTTTGAAAGAGCGCTCGGAGTTGGTTGATGAATTTCATCGCGGTTGGTTTCTGGTCACTCCGCGCGCAACGCCACCACCGGGTCGACCTTGGTCGCCCGTCTCGCGGGGAGCAGACACGCCACAATTGCGGCCGCGGCCAGCGCACCCGCTGCCGCCAGGAAAGCCAGAGGATCGAAAGCCGGCACGTCGAACACCTTGTTCTGCATGAGCCGCGTGGCGGCGAAGCTGATACCCAGCCCGAGCACCAGCCCGGCCACCACCAGCCTGCCGCCGGAACCCACGATGAGCCGGATCACATCACTCCGCTCCGCACCGAGCGCCATGCGGACGCCGATCTCGTGCGTGCGCTGTGCCACGCTGAATGCCAGCAGGCTGTAGAGGCCGGCTGCGGCCAGCACGAGTGCCAGGACGGCGAGCGAACCAAAGAGCGCGAGGTTGAACTTGGGCAGGACCGTTTGCTGTCCCATGATCTCCTCGACCGTGATCGGGCGATGCAGCGGCAGAGAAGAATCGAGCGCGCGCATCTCCGCCCGCACTTGCGACAGCAGGTTCATCGGCGGGCCTTTGGTACGCACGAGCAGTTGGGTGGTGCCCAAACCGCGGACCGTGAAAGGCACATAGGCGGCCGGCGGCGGATCCGCCCGAAAGTTCGCGTTGCGGGTGTCGTTCACAATGCCAACGACCGTGAGGGTTTTGTTGGAATTCCGGCCAGCGAGAAAACTGGGCGTGTCCTTCACCGCGAGGGCATCCACCTCAAGCAATCGTCCAATCGGACTTTCCCCCGCCGGCCAGAGTTTGGCCAGGGCTTCGCTGATCAGCACGACCGGTTCGCCGCGTGCCACCTCCGCTTCCGTGATATCCCGCCCGGCCAGCAACCGCAGACCGAAGGTTGCGCGAAAGTCAGCACTGACGAAACTGCCGCCGAGCCGCCGGCCTTCCACCCGCGACTGGCCGGCGATTTGAAAGGGACTCGATTCGCCGGCATTGAAAGGCAGCGAGCCAATCGCGGCCGCCGTCACGTCAGGCAGGGCTTGCACGCGCGCCAGCAACGTTTCGGCAAACTGCTGCCGCTGCTCCAGCGTCGTATAGCGCTCCGGGGTCAGCGGCACGCGCAACACCAGCAGATGATCGGCGCGGAAACCCCAGTCATGGCGGTAGATTTCCGCGAAGCTGCGCATGGCCAGGCTCGCGGCGACCAGCAGCACGACGGAAAAGGCCACACTGGCGACCACCAGTGCGCGGCGCGTGCGCGAAGACTGGCGATCGCCGGAACCGTGCCCTCCATCTTTCAAGGCGCGGTTCAGATCCGGACGCGATCCCTGCAGGCACGGCAGCAATCCCGACATGATTCCAGTGGCCAGCGACACCACGACGGCAAAGCCCAGTACCCACCCATTCATTTCGATTCTGGCTTCGTTCGGCACGGCATTGGGCGGCAGCAGCACCACGACACCTCGGGTCATCGCATGGGCCAACGCGATGCCCAGCAACCCGGCGACGACCGACACCGCCACGCTCTCGGTCAGCAGCTGGCGGAACAGACGCACCCGGCTGGCACCGACCGCGGCGCGCACGGCGATCTCCCGCGCGCGGCCGGCGCCGCGGGCAAATTGCAGGTTGGCGACATTCGCGCACGCGATCAGCAGCAGGATTCCCACCGCGCCCCAAAGCAGGTGCAGGCTGGTGCTCATCATGCCGCGGTGCGCAACGGTGACGTCGAGGTAGTTGTCGAGGTGGACCGAGAAACCATCCTTGGGGAATCGCTCTGGGGTTTCCCGCGCGAGCCGCTTGAACAGGGCGTCAAGCTGCTGCTCCGCTGCCTCTGGCGAGACTCCGGGTTTCAGCCGGAGCAAGGGATTCACCCCGATCTTCCGGTCGAGCACCCCGAGCGGGCGCCAGAACGAATCCGTCCCGTACCAGCCGAAGCGCGGCGGCATGACGCCGACGATGGCATGCGGCACGTTGTCCACGATCAGTTCGCGACCGATCACCTGCGGGTCGCCGTTGAAGCGCTGTTGCCAGAGGTTGTAACTGAGCACCGCGACCGGCAGCGGCACGCCGTCCGGCCCGACATCGGTCGGCAGCAAACCCCGGCCCAACACCGGCGGCACCCCGAGAAAGGGGAAAGCCGACCCGGTCACGGGCGCCGTATAGAGGTGCTCCGGAAACGGTTCGCCCGATAGGCGGGCGGACACGACCGTCGTGGCCATCGCCTGGTCGACCGCCGGCAATTCGCGCATCTCGAGGTAATCGCCGAGTGTGAGCCGCACGCCGCGTTCGGTCTTCGCCTCGGCCAGGCGCGGCGCCCAGATCTCACTCGACTTCGCGTAGGGATACGGCGCCAGCAACACACCGTAGATCATGTTGAACACCGAGGTGCTCGCCGCGATGCCCAAGGCCAGGATCGCCACCGTGCCAAGCGCATAGCCCGGATTTCTCCGCAGCGAACGCACGGCAAACCTGCCATCCTGCGACAGTTGCTCCAGCCAAAGCCAGCCACGCATTTCGCGCGCCTCCTCTTGAACGCGGCCCAGATTGCCAAATTGACGGTGCGCCGCGTACCGCGCGTCTTCCGGTGTCATGCCAGCTGCGAGGTTCCGCTCCACCTGCAGCTCGAGGTGCTGCGCCATCTCCGCGCGCATCTCGGCGTCGAGCCGCGAGCGGTGAAACAGACGACGAAGCCGGGATAAAAATTTCATTGGTTCGCCCCTCCACTCGCCGCGCCGATCAATCCGGCCCGCTCCGAGCGCAACCGCCCGATCGATTGCCGGATCTTGCGGCGCCGGGTCTCTGGACGCCGGGATGCGCCAATCCAGCTGAGGTAACCCGCGCGATGCACATACGGACATTCCTCAAAAAACGCCGCGAGCACGTGACGTTGCAGCGCCCGGCGAAAATCACTGGGAATCGCTTGCATGGCGGGAGCGGATCAGGCGCTGCCGAGCACGAGGTTGATCGCCGTGGAGAGCTTGGCCCAGCTCTGTTCTTCGGCGGCGAGTTGCTTTTTTCCGGCGGCGGTCAGCGTGTAGAACTTCGCCTTCCGGTTGTTTTCCGAGACACCCCACTCCGACTCGATCCAGTCCTGGTCCTCGAGCCGGTAGAGCGCGGGATAGAGCGACCCCTGCTCCACCGTGAGCATGTCCTTCGACATTTGCTGGATCCGGAGCGAAATCCCGAAGCCATGCATCGGTTCGTTCTGGAGCGATTTCAGGATGAGCAGGTCGAGCGTGCCCTGCAGGAGATCGGCTTTGTGGTTGGCCATGATGTTTCCTAGATTGTCTAGGAGAAAGCCGCCTCTCTCCTAGAATGTCAAGGAGAACGCGCGCTGCTCGCACGAACGTCGAACATTGAACGTCGAACTTCCAATGCTGAACCTCGGACCGGAATCGTCCAGACCGAGCCGGTTCGGCTCGGCATCGGAAATTTCGACGTTCGACGTTCAACGTTGGAAGTTCGACGTTCGTTTCCACGGCCCGGGTTTGGGTTGCCCCATCCTCCGTCCTCTGTTCTCTGTCCTCCGATGTCTTCCGAGTCCGCTCCGCTGCTCACTCCCGTCCAGCGCAAGCTGGTCGGTTACGCCCTCGGTTTCGCCGCGTTCTGCGCCATCGGCTGGCTGTTGATCGTCGTGCTCTCGGGTGTGGCGGATTTCGTCAGCACCTTTTCCAGCGTCATCTGGCCTCTCGCGGTCGCGGGCATCGTCGCCCTCGTCCTGCGTCCGGTCGTCACGATCTTCGAAAAGCGCCTGAAGTTGAAGCGGCCCATGGCGGTCCTGCTCCTCTACGCGATCTTTCTGCTGATCCTCACCGGCCTGCTCGTCACCTTCGTCCCGGCCCTGATCGCGCAACTGCTCGACTTCATCGCCTACCTGCCGGTGCTGTGGCAGAAGACGGTTTCCTGGAGCGAAACGCATTTCCCCGAATGGCTCGCGATTGCCCGCCAGTACCTCGACAACCCGACGGTCAAGGCGGCCTTGGATAGCCTCAGCCACCAGGCGCAGAACCTGCTCGGCCAGGTTGCGCCCACGCTGAAGTCCGCCGGCGCCGGGCTGCTGGGGCTGTTCGGTTTCGCCGCTTCGCTGGCGGTCATCCCGGTCTATCTGTTTTTCTTCCTGCTCTCGAACGACGATCCCACGCGCACGCTGCCCGATCATCTGCCTTTCCTGAAAAAGGAACACCGCGACGACGTCGTATTCCTGGTGCGCGAATTCCTCGGCATCCTCGTGGCGTTCTTTCGCGGCCAGCTGCTCATCGGCCTGATCATGGGCGTGCTGCTGGCCCTCGGCTTCTCGATCGGCGGCCTGCGCTTCGGCTTCACCATCGGCCTGCTGACCGGTCTGCTCAACATCGTCCCCTACCTCGGCTCGATTCTCGGCCTGAGCATTGCGCTGCCGCTCGCTTTTTTCCAACCCGACGGTGGCGGCCTGCCGTTGGTCGGCATCTGCCTCGCCGTCTTCGCCATCGTGCAGGCGATCGAAGGCTGGTTCCTGACGCCGCGCATCATGGGCAAGCAGACCGGCCTCCATCCCGTGGCCATCATCGTCGCCGTGTTCTTCTGGGGCAAGGCGCTCGGCGGCATTCTCGGCATGATGCTGGCGGTGCCGCTGACCGCTTTCTTCGTGACGGCGTGGCGGCTCGTCCGGAAGAAGTATTTCAACGCGAGCTGAACTTCGGCGGGGCTGCCTGGTTCAATTCCCTCCGGCCGGACAGGCTGGGCAGGAGGCAAGTCCTCCCACAAAGAACGCAGCCCGGCGTTTTCGTGCCGGGCTGCGGAATTTAAATCACACTGCGCGGGAGCGCAGGCGGCGTTCGGATCAGAACGTGTACTCGATGCTGAACTTCGCGTTGATGTCCGGACCCGGGACAATGACGTTCACGCTGCGAACCGAGTAAATATACTTTTTGTTCAGCAGGTTGTCGATGTTTAGGTTGTAGTTCCAGTGCTTGTCGTAGCGGTACGACGCAGTCAGGTTGAGGAGCGTGCGGCCGGGGACGTAGCCGAACCAAACCTGGTTGGCGTTGTCCGTGATCGCGCGCTTGGCCTGGCTGTTCGCGCCAATGCTGAGGTTCAGTTTGTTGAGCGGACCCTCGGTGAAGCGATAGAGCGCAAGCAGACTCCAGCTCTTCTCCGAGATGTTATCGACGGGAATCGAGCCCGTGATGATCGTCTTCGTGTAAGGCTGGATGAACGTCGCGGCCGCCGGCCCGAGGATCGACTTGGCGTCGAAGAGCGAGAAGGAACCCATCAGATAGAGGTTCTTGTTCATCTGGTAGCTCAGGTCGCCGTCGAAGCCGCGGGAAATAACGCCCGGGATGAGGACGTTGGGATTCAACGGATCGTTCGGCGAGGACGGCACGGTGTTGTTCTGCTGCTGCACGTCGAAGTAAGAGATGTTCGCGGTCAGCTTCTTGTTCAGCAGCGTGGCCTTGATGCCGACTTCGGTCTGCTTGCCCTGCTTGGGCGGCAGCGGGCCGGAAACGCCGTTGCGCAGGCCGACGCCGTTGAGCGCGAAGTTTTCGTTGTAGCCGTAGAAGAGGCTGATGCCGTCGACCACCTTGTACACAACGCCGTACTGCTTGAGATTCTTGTACACCGTGAACTCGGCCGGATTGTACACGTTGGTCAGCTTGTTCAGCGTCGAACGCGTGGCCTGGCTGCGCGTCACGCCGTACGAGAGAATCAGCTTGTCGCTCAACAGCTTTAAATTCTCCAACACGTAGAAGCGGGCCAGATGGTCGGTGCTTTGCGTCCACGCCGTTTTCGTGGCGTAGTTGACCGTTACCGTCGGGGTGGTCTTGTTGAACGGATCCCACGGCGAGGAAGTGCCGGCGTAGCCGAAAGTGTAGTTGGGGTTCTCCTTCCACTCGCCACCGACCAGCAGGTTGTGGTTCGCCGGCCCGGTCTTGAAGTTGAAGTTCAGATCGCCTTGGACGTCCTGGTAGGTGTTGGCCGCATCGTCGGCGGTCGTCGTGCGGGGATAAGCGCCGCCAACGTAGCTCGTGGGCGTGGTCGCGGCATTCCACGTGCGTCCGCCGTCGTTCCAGGTATTGGCCAGCGATTCCTGGCGGTCGGCGCGATCGTAGGCGTCCATGGCGGAAATGCGCAAAGCCACGACGTCATTCAAACGGCTCGTGAAATTTGCCCAGACACGCTGCACATGATCGTGGCGCCAATTGTACGGGTCATCTTCCGAGGCGGAGCGGGTGTAAGGCACGTCCCAGATTTGCATCGTGCGCGGATCGAGCATCAGACCGTTGTAGGAAGGCCAGCTGGTTTTCACCCACAGCCCCTTGAGTTCCAGTTTCGTGTCAGCGGAGAACTGGTAGCTGAGCGCGGGCATCAGCGTCATGCGGTGCATATAGGTCGCATCGTAGAAACCGTCCGAATACTGCATGGCACCGACCATGCGGTAGAGGAGGTTTTTGCTGCCCCAAACCTTGCCGGTGCTGTCGAACGACACGCGATTGCCGTCATAGATGCCGGTCTGCACCGCGATGGTGGTGGATTGCTCGGAGCTCGGGCTCTTCGTGATCTTGTTGATCAAACCGCCCGGCGAACCGTCGGCGGCGAGGAAAATACTGGAGGGGCCTTTGATCACCTCGAAGCGCTCGAAGACAATGGGATCGACCACCGAGCCGGCAGTCGGCGCGAAACTGTCCGTATAGTCACCGTCACCGGAGAAACCGCGGATGGCGAGGCGGCCGGGAGTCCAGTTGAGCGCGCCGTTCTGGGCGCCGCCGGTGTAGTTCAACACATCGGCCATGTTGAAGGGATTGACCGCCTTCAGGAAGGAGCTGTTGAGCACCTTCACCGATTGCGGCAGTTCGCCGATGTCCATCGCGACACGGGTCGAGCTGAGGGAACTTTTGCCGACGTAACCGGTATCCTTTTCCGCATTGATGGAAAAGGTCGGCAGTTCGACGACTTCGTCCTTGGAGGCGTCGGCCGCCGGAGCGGATTCGGCGGGGGTTTGGGCGACTAGTGCAAGCGGTGCGATAAGCGCCGCGACAACGAGCATGCTGATGCAACGAGGGTTCATACGTGCTTTTAGGGTTGGGGAAACGTAACAATACCGAACTAACGCGCGGTCGGGGGTGTGACCGGTGACGGCATCATGCGGCTTGGGTTGTCGTCCGCGAGTTCAAATCGACGAACTGCTATCACATTCTTCTTGATCATCACTGATTTCGCGTAGGGCTGCGCCCTACTTCAGGCGGCGACACTTCACCATGGCGAGACTCCTGACGCAGGGTTGTCAGGAGCCGCCCTGCCCGCCTTTGACTTCGTCCGACGCCCGGCCTTTCTGGCTCCATGCCGTGGGAAGTACGCCAAAGCCGGGGAGTTCATCTGCCGCAAATCGGCTGGTGGCTTGATGCGCAGAAAGCGCAGCAACGCTCGTTCGTTTCCCACGCGCACTCGGATCACATCGGTCCGCACCGGGAGATCGTCGCCACCCGCGAAACAGCCAGTCTGATGCGCCTGCGTCTGTCGGGCCGGCGCCACGAAACCATTCTCGGTTATGGCGAGCCGTGGAGCGCGGAGTTCGGCTGTGAGTTCACGCTGTACCCGGCCGGACATATTTTCGGATCGGCCATGGTGCGGGCCGTGACCGACCAGGGCAGCTTGCTCTACACCGGCGACTTCAAACTGCGCCCCAGCCTCGCCGCCGAAACCTGCGCCGCGCCACAAGCCGACGTGCTGATCATGGAGACCACTTTCGGCCAGCCCCGCTATGTGCTGCCGCCGCAGGAGAGAATCATCGCGGACATCGTCGACTTCTGCCGCACCGCGCTCGCGGACAAGGTGACGCCGGTGCTCTACGGTTACAGCTTGGGGAAAACTCAGGAACTCGTGCAAATCGTCGGCCAAGCCGGCCTGCCGATCATGCTGCACCCGCATGGCTACCGGATGACGCAGCGTTACGCCGAACTCGGAATGAAGCTGCCGCCTTTCAAGCCGCTCGATACACACCACTACGCCGGCCATGTGATCATCGCCCCGCCACCCAATGGGCAGGACCAGTTGATCGACTGGATCAACCCCAAGCGCACCGCCGTCGCGACCGGCTGGGCACTCGACAGCAGCACGCGCTATCGCAGCGGCGTCGATGCCGCGTTCCCGCTTTCCGATCACGCCGACTACCCCGATCTCCTGAAGTTCGTCGATCTCGTCCAACCGAAGGTGGTCTACACCCTGCACGGTTTTGCCAAGGAGTTTGCCGCGACCCTGCGCAACCGCGGAATCGAAGCCTGGGCGATCGGCCACGGCAATCAGATGGAACTTTCCTTGTAGGCACGCCGTCCAAGAGACATCCCTTCCCCATGTCTTTTGCCCCGCGACTGCTTTTTCTCCTGCTGATTTCAACCGCCGCCTCCGCTTGGGCGATGCCGTTCACAGGCGTGCGCAACGGCGAAAAGTTCACCTACAAGGTCGGCTTTGCTATCTTCAGCCGCGCGGGCGAGATCGTTATTTCCGGCCAGGACAACGGAAAGGACACGATCAAGGTGACCGCGGAGACGAACTCGCGCGGGTTTGTGCGCGGGCTGTACACCTTCGACAACAAGGCCGAGGCAACGATCGACAAAGCGACGAGCCGGCTGCTGTCGGTCCACGAAAGCGGCACGGACAAGGACCGCACCACCAACAGCGACTTCGTCGTCGATTACCCGAAACGCGTCGCGACCTACACCGACAAGGCCCGGCCTGAGCGCAGCCGCGAGATTGCCCTGCCCGAGGGCGGCGATCCGCTCGATCTCATCAGCGCGCTGGTGCAGACGCGCGATTGGGATCTCAAGCCCGGTGAGAAGCGCGATGTCGTGGTGCAATTCACGCGAGAACTTTACGCGATCACCATCACCGCGGAGGGTTACGAGGAAATCCGCACACCGCTGGGCAAGTACAAGACCCTCGTGCTCGTGCCGCGCATGGAGAAAGAGCCGAAAGGCATGTTCAAGCGCGGCGGCGAAATCAAAGTTTGGATCGCACAAGACGGCAGCCGCCTGCCGGTGAAGATGCAGCTCAAGCTAAACTTCGGCACCGCACAGCTGCTGCTGAGCGCGTACGAACCGCCGGCGAAATAAGGCGCCACGCTTCGTGTAGGGCCGGCGCTAGTCGCCGGGCCTGGCCGCGTGCGTGGTCCGCCGACGAGCGGCGACCCTACACAATTCAAGAAGCCTTGTGCTCGTACTGAAACCGCCACGGTTTCGCCGCCCAGACTTCTCCCGCGTAATCGATGCCGACGCGCGGCCCGGTTTTGACGCGCTGGCGCGCCACGACGATGCCGTGATCCTCCAAATGCAGGCCGCTTTCCGGAGCGGCCGGCTGATCGTTGAGGGTCCGATTGATTCCGAGTCGCTTCGTGAGCCGCCCCGGACCAACGACACCATCCAGTCCGCGAATCAGCACCGCAGCAGGATGATCGGCCGGCCCCGTCACGATATTCAGCATCTCGTGGACGCCGTAGCAGAGATAAACATACCAGCGTCCGCCTGATTGATAGAGCACCTCGGTGCGCTTCGTCCGTCCCTTGCTCGCGTGGCAGGCCAAATCCTTTTCCGTGTGGTAGGCCTCAACTTCAGTGATGATGTACTCACTCCGCGTTGCACCAGTCGCCCTTACTAACACCTTGCCCAGCAGCCACCTCGCTAATGTAACGGTATTCTTGCCGTGCAATTCGGAAGGCTTGATGATGCGGCGCACGGAGGAGAAGTACGGATGAAAATGCGGCTCGCAAGTCGCCGCTGAACGGGCAGTTTTTCGCCACGCGAAGAGTTTCGGCAGGATTCGTAAATAAATCCTTGATTACCCCTGTCCGACTCCCCTTATTTCGCCCCTTTGAACTTATGAAAGCCACTATCAAAACACAGGGGAAGCAGTTCTCGGTCAGCGAGGGCGACATCCTCATCGTGAACCGCTATCCCAAGACGGAAGCCGGTTCCACGGTCCAAATCAAAGAAGTCCTCACCACGGGTGAAGGCGACAGCTTTAAGATCGGCGCTCCGTTCCTCGCCGGTGCCTCGGTCACGGCCAAGGTGCTCGAGAACAAGCGCGCCAAGAAGGTCATCGTCTTCAAAAAGAAGAAGCGCAAGGGTATGGAGCGCAAGCGCGGCCATCGCCAGGAGCTCTCGGTTATCAAGATCGAGTCCATCACCGCCTAATTTAAAGGAACCACTACAATGGCACATAAGAAAGGTCAGGGAACATCCAGCAACGGCCGCGATTCAGCTTCGCAGCGCCTGGGCGTGAAGATTTTCGGCGGCCAAAAGGTCCTCGCCGGCGGCATCATCGTCCGTCAGCGCGGCTCCAAGCACCACGCCGGCAAGGGAGTCGGCACCGGCCGCGATTGGACGCTGTTCGCCCTCAAGGACGGCACCGTTCAGTTCGACAAGGCTCACCGCAAGGTGAACGTCGTCTAAGCGATCTCTTCGCTTTGAATCTCAGGCGCACCCGCAAGGTGCGCCTTTGTTTTTTGGCGCAGTCAAAAAACACCCTGCGAAGCCCCGGGCGAAGCAGGGTTGCTCCCGTCGCCGCAAAACTATTGCCTCTTCCCCGTGTCCGACCGCCTCAAAGACCTCCAGCGCCAGCGCGAACTTGCCCGACAGCAGCAGGAGCAGCTGGAACGCGAGATCGCGCGGGAAATGAGCCAGACTGCGCCGGAAACGTCCTCCGCCACGCCAGCTACCCCGCCCCCGTCAGCCGTTCCCGTCGTCGAGTCGGCCGCGGAAGCCGATAAAATCATCGCGCAATACAACCAGAACCCGCGGCCGATCCACGATCAGGTGAAAAGCGGGTGCATGATCTATTTCTTCGCGGCCTTCGGCTTGGTCGGCCTCGGCATCGCCCTGCTCTACTTGTTTCACAAAAACTGAGGGCCTGAGCCCCCAGTCGGTTTAGCTGGCGGGTGTGCTCGGCGGCGCGGCCTGCTGCAGGTCCATCTGCTGCTCCTCGGTTTCGTCGAGGCCCATGTCGGAATCACCCGCCGGACGAGGATTGGCGGAAGTCTGCAGCCACGCATCGATCTGACGCGGGGACAGGACATCGGACGCCGGCAGTTCGTCGAGCGACTTGATGCCGACGAATTCCAAGAAAGCCTCGGTCGTGCCGTACTGGATCGGGCGGCCCGGGAGGTCGGCGCGGCCGACGATGTAGACCAGATCGCGTTCCAAAAGCTTCGTCAGGCCGGCCTCGGCCGACACGCCGCGAATCTGTTCGATCTCGGCGCGGGTCACCGGCTGACGGTAAGCCACGACGGCCATCGTCTCGAGCGCGGATGCCGTCAGGCGCAGCGGCGGTGGCTCATTGCGCAACAGGCGCACCCAGCGGGCAAAGCGCGGATGCGTGACCAAGCGCCAGCCGCTGTGGCTCTCGACCACCATGATTTCGCTGTCAGCGGCCTGCAGCTCGAGGGAAATGGCGTCGATCGCCTCGCGGATTTCCGCGGCGGAAATCAGAGTCGGTACGTTGAGATAAAATTCGTCGTCCTCCACCGCTTCCGGCAGGACCGGCTCGGCGGGCTCCGCCGGGGCGGCATCCGCAACCGGCGCATCGGGATTGGACGCGGCCGCAGCCTCCGCACCTTCGGCCGCCGGCTCGGCATCCTCCAGCGGCAACGCCGTCGCCTGCTCGTGAAAGCGGGTGACGGCAGTCTGGATATCTTTGACGGAAAGCGGGCCGTTCGAGGCGAACAACATCACTTTCAACACACGCTTGAGATCGAATGCCATGCGGGAAAGGCGTCAGTGAATGGGGGCGTGACCATGCCTAGCAACCAAGAAAACCACACCGTCGAAAGTCGAGGGCCGAGGGTCTAAAGCCACCAAGCATGCAGGCCGGCCTTCGACTCTCGGCTTTCGACCTTCGACTGCCGCAGGCCTCACCCTGTCCTACGCGTTTTCGAGCTAGCGCCCGCCCGCGATGCGGCTTACTTCTTCCGAACTATGACGTGGGATCGCTTCAAGTCGCTGTACTACACCAACCCCCGGCTCGGCCTGTCGCTCGACATCAGCCGCATGCCGTTCCCTGACGACTTCCTCGCCAGCATGCAGCCCAAGCTGCAGCAGGCCTTCGCCGACATGGCCGCCCTCGAAGGCGGCGCGATCGCCAATCCGGATGAAAAGCGCATGGTCGGCCACTACTGGCTGCGCAACGCCGACCTGGCCCCCACGACCGAGCTCAAGACCGCCATCATGTCGACGCTCGACGCGATCAAGGACTTCACCACCAAGGTCCACAAGGGCGAGCTCACCGCTCCCGGTGGCGTCAAGTTCAAGGAAGTGCTCGTCGTCGGCATCGGCGGCTCGGCCCTCGGGCCGCAACTGGTCAGCCACGCGCTCGGCCGCCAGAAAGGCGGACGGGACAAGATGGGCGTGTCGTTCTTCGACAACACCGATCCGGACGGCATGGACTACGTGCTGAAGACGCTCGGCAGCCGCCTCAAGCAGACGCTCGTCATCGTCATTTCCAAGTCGGGCGGCACCGTGGAAACCCGCAACGGCATGCTCGAAGCCGCCGCCGCCTTCAAGGCCGTCGGTCTCGACTATCCGAAGCACTTTGTCGCCGTCACCGGCGAAGGCTCCAAGCTCGACCAGGTCGCGCTCAAGGAAGGCTGGCTCGCTCGTTTCCCGATGTGGGATTGGGTCGGTGGCCGCACCTCCGAGCTCTGCGCCGTCGGCCTCCTGCCCGCCGCGCTCCAGGGTATCAAGATCGACCAGATGCTCGCCGGCGCCGCCGCGATGGACGAGGTCACGCGCAAGAAATCCGCGAAGGACAATCCCGCCGCGCTGCTCGCCCTGATGTGGTACTGGGCCACCGACGGCAAGGGCACCAAGGACATGGTCGTTCTCCCCTACAAGGACCGCTTCCTCCTCTTCTCGCGCTACCTCCAGCAGCTCGTCATGGAGTCGCTCGGCAAGGAGCTCGATCTCGCCGGTAACGTCGTGAACCAAGGCATCGCCGTCTACGGCAACAAGGGTTCCACCGACCAGCACGCGTACGTCCAGCAGCTCCGCGAGGGCGTGAACAACTTCTTCGTGACGTTCCTCGAGGTCCTCAAGGACCGCACCGAGGAATCCATGGAAGTCGAGCCGGGCGTCACCAGCGGCGACTACCTGCAGGGCTTCCTGCTCGGCACCCGTGACGCACTCAGCGAAAAGAACCGCCATTCGATCACCATCACGGTGAACGAGGTGTCGCCGCGTTCGCTTGGCATGCTCATCGCCCTCTATGAACGCGCGGTCGGCTTCTACGCCTCGCTCGTCAACATCAACGCCTACCACCAGCCCGGTGTCGAAGCCGGCAAGAAGGCCGCGACGGTCGTCATCGCCCTGCGCCTCAAGATCGCCGCCGCTCTCAAGGCCGCGGCCGGCCGCGAGTTTACGCCGGAGACACTCGCCGCCCAAATTGGCGCGCCCGAGCAGACCGAAACCGTCTTCAAGATCCTCGAGCATCTGGCCGCCAACCCGGCCGGCGCGGTCAAGAAGACCGTGCGCAAGCCTTGGAACGAATCGACTTACGCGGGGACCGTTTAATTGAAAGTAGCGGCGATCGTTAGATCGCCGGCTCCAGCGATCTAACGATCACTGCTACTTCCCTGAAACATTTTCCCTTTCTACCCGTCAGAAACGACAGTTGCAGAGTCCACGCATAACCGTATCTCTTCCTCCAGACATGTCCCTCTCACGCAAACGTCTCGTTGCCCTTTTCCTGCTGTCCCTCGTCCTGCTCGGCCTTTCCGGCTGCATGAATGAACAGCAGGATTCGTCCATCCCGTGGAGCCGTCCCGCCGAGTGGGAAGGCCGCATCCCGGGCATGACCGGCAACTAAGCTCCGGCAATCTCGCGGCCGTTTTTGGTCATGACCGCGCCGGCCGCCAATCCCTCGCTGACACCTCAGCCTGGCCACCTCTACGTGGTGGCTACACCCATCGGCAACCTCGCCGACCTGACGGAACGCGCGCGCGCCCTGCTGGGCAGCGTCGATCTCGTCGCCTGTGAAGACACGCGCACCACCGGTGCCATGCTCACCCGCCTCGGCCTGCACCGCGAACTGGCCGCCTACCACGAGCACAACGAGGCCGAAGCCGCCGACCGACTGGCCGACTTCATCGCCACCGGCAAATCCGTCGCCGTGGTCAGCGACGCCGGCACGCCCGGCCTGAGCGATCCGGGTTTCCGCATCGTCCGCGCCTGCCGCCGCCGCGGGATTCCCGTCGTGCCTGTCCCTGGCGCCAGCGCGCTAACGTCCGTGCTCTCCGCCGCCGGCCTGCCGACGAATGGTTTCCTCTTCGTCGGTTTCCTGCCGGCGAAATCCGCCGCGCGCATCGCCTTCCTGAACAAGTACCGCGACTTCGACTACACCCTGGCGCTCTACGAAAGCTGCCACCGCATCGACAAGTTCGCTGCCGAGATTGTCGAAGTGCTCGGCCCGGGCCGTGTGGTCTGCATTGCGAAGGAAATTACCAAGCTGCACGAGACCTTCCACGTCGGCCTCGCCGGCGACGTCCAGGCCAAGCTGGCGACGGCGAGCCTCAAGGGCGAATTTGTCGTCCTGATCGCGCCGAACGATTTCACGCTTTAAGCGCGAAAGAAAGAACCTTGGGGGTGATCCGGTGTCGGACCCATCCCAAGATGAAAATCTTGCCCTGCTTTCTTGCGCTGGTTGGCGCGCTCGCACTGCTGACCGGCTGTTCGACATACATCACCCCTGGCGCCAAGGCCGACCTCCAAACGTTCGCCCCGCCTAATATCCAGGAAGCCTTCGCAGCCAAGCCGACCCGGCCTTTCCCGGCCAGCATGGCCGTCGTGCGGGTCCAATCCCCCGGTTACACCAACTACAACTTGCGCCGCTACGGCGGGCAGTACGGATCGGGCCGGTATTCGGTGATTCTTTCCCGGGAGTCCGGCGAGGAAACCCAGTTCAACCGGATCACCAGCCTGCCGCAGATGAACGGCATTGTCGCCCTGAACCGCATGCTTTTGCGCCCGGAGCTCAAGAGCGATGCCGAGATCCGCGAAGCTGCTGCCCGTCTCCATGCCGACCTCGTGCTGCTCTACACCTTCGATACGACCTTCATCGATCATGACGCGGCCAAGCCGCTGTCGGTCATCACGCTCGGCCTGTCCCCGACCAGAAAAATCACGGCCATCACCACCGCATCCGCCCTCCTGCTCGATACCCGCACCGGCTATGTTTACTCCGCTTACGAAGTCACCGAAAGGCAGGGCACGCTGGCTTCCTCGTGGGGCTCAGCCGACTCCGCCGACTCCGTGCGCCGCGAAACCGAGCAGCGCGCCTTCAGCCGGCTCGTCGATGAATTCACCACCAGCTGGCCCAAGCTGGTCGCGGGATCGTAGCTATTTTCCTTTTGCACCTCCCGTCCGTTTTTGCGGCCATGCGGTGTGTCCTCCTCCGTCGCCGTCATCGATATCGGCAGCAACTCGATCAAGATCCTCGTCGCGGTGCGTGATGCGGCGGGCCGGCTCCAGCAGCTGAAATCCAAGACGATCGACGCCCGCATCAGCGCCGGTATCAGCAAGGAGAAGCCCATGCTCGCCGAGGAAGGCATGGCGCGCGGGCTCGCCGCGATCCAGGAACTGCTCACGGTCGCCGCCACCTTTTCTCCGGCCCAAATCGTTCTCGTTGCCACCAGCGCCGTGCGCGACGCGATTAACGGCCCGGACTTCCGCGCGCGCGTGAAGGCCGTCACCGGACACGACATCCGCATCCTGACCGGCGACGAAGAGGCGAATCTCATCGGGCGCGGCCTGACTTCGGATCCGGCGCTCACCGACTTCCGTGACTTCTACGTCTTCGATCTCGGCGGCGGCAGCCTTGAGTGCCTGGCCTTCCGCGACCGCCAGATCGCCCAAGCCACGAGCTTGAAACTGGGCTGCGTGCGCCTGACCGAGCGTTTCATCAAGGATCCGTCCGCTCCGCTGGTGCAGGCGGAAGCCAACGCGCTCGCCATCCATGTGCGCGACGAACTCAAGCGCTCCGGCTTTCGTTTCGCCCTCGTGGCCCCACCCGCGGTCTTTGCCGGTGGCACGATGAGCACGGTGCGCGCGATCAAGGGCGCGCGGCACGGACTCACCTTGGAAGAGACGACGCCGATCATCGGACTCGATACCTTGACCGAATTGCTCGACGAACTCGCCCCGCTTGATCTCGAGCAACGGCGAGCCCTGCCCGGCCTGCCCGCCGCGCGTGCGGACGTATTTCCCGCCGCGCTGGTCACGATGCTGACCGTCGCGGACTACGCGCACATCGATCGCTTCCATCACTCGCTGCACAATCTCCGCTGGGGAATCGCGGACGAAGCATTGCCTAAAATGTAGGGCCGGCGCTCGTCGCCGGGCCGGCCTGCCGACGAGCCGTTTCGATGGGCCCAAGGCCCCGAGCAGGTCGAGGGGCGGCAGCCCTACAATTTCCGCAACGCCACCAGCATCTGCTTGAAATCCTTCGGCAGCGGCGCGCGCAAATCCAACACCTTGGCACTGACCGGGTGGCTGAACACGAGATGCTCCGCGTGCAGCATCACGCGCCCAGGCACGGGCAGATCGGGATTCTGTTTCCAGCCGTAAGTCTCATCGCCAAGCACGGGATGACCGAGTGACTTCAGGTGCACGCGGATCTGGTGTGTGCGTCCCGTATGAATCCGGCAGCGCACGTACGCCGCCTTGCCGGCAAACGATTCCAAGACCTCGTAATCGGTGCGCGACGGACGCCCACCTTCTCCGACCGTCATGCGATGACGATGCACCGGATGCCGGCTGATCGCGCGATCGATGGTGCCGGTCTTCTCCTTCGGCACACCAGAAATCAGCGTTACGTATTCCTTCTGCAACGAACGGCTCGCAAACTGGTCAGCCAGCGCGCGGTGCGCGGCGTCGTTTTTCGCCACCACGAGCAGACCGGTCGTCTCCTTGTCGAGCCGGTGGACGATGCCCGGACGTTCCACGCCGCCAATGCCGCTGAGTTCGCCTTCGCAGTGCGCCAGCAGTGCGTGGACCATCGTGTCCTCTCCCGTGCCGACGCCCGGATGCACGACCATGCCGGACGCCTTGTTCAGCACGATCAGGTGCTTGTCCTCGAAAATAACCTCGAGCGGGATATCGACCGCCTTGATTTCCGAAACCACCGTCTCGGGAAAACTGAACTCCAGCGTCTGACCGGAAGCCACCTCGCTCGCTTGCCCGATCACCTTGCCATCGGCCTTCACCAGCCCGGCTTCCAGCGCGCGCTGAAACGCCGCGCGGCTGTGTTCCGGGAACGCCGCCGCCAGCACCTTATCGGCGCGTTCGCGGCGTTTGCCCTCGGGGACGGTATAGGTTGCGGACACGGCACCTATTTGGAGGCGGGACCAGTGGTCCCGCAAACGTTAACCGCGGGACTGATAGTCCCGCCTCCAACCGGCCCGGCTAGAGCCCGGCCTTGATCACATTTAGCTGATCCAGCCATGGCCGCTTTTGCGCTTCGGGCATCAGCGCCACGTCGAAGCCGTTGCGGGCGATCTCCACCAGCTCACGACGCGTGAAACCGCCCTTCTCCGCCAGCGCGACATATTCGTCGTTGATGCGGTTGCCGAAGGAAATGGGGTCGTCGGTGCTGATCGTCACCTTGACGCCGGCGTCGAAGAGTTTCCGCAACGGGTGGCTGGCGAGGTTCACGCCGGGCATGAGCTTGTGGTTGCTGATCGGGCAGACATCGAGCGCGATGCCGCGCTTGATCAGCTCCTGCACCACGGCGGGATTCTCGACGGAACGCACGCCGTGCTCGATGCGCGAAGGCTTGAGCTCGTCCATGATCTTCAAGACGAAATCCGCGCCCATGAACTCACCAGCGTGCGCCTTGGTATATTTGCCCGCCTTGCGCGCGGCTTCCCAGTAAGGCGCGGTCCAGGGCTCGATCGGCAGGTCTTCGAAACCGTGCAGGTCGATGCCGGCGAGATCCGGCCAGCCGAGAGCCTGCTCAAGCACCGGCATCATTTTCGGGCCGGCGCCGGTGTGATGGATGCCGAGGAAGACCCGCACTTCCATGCCCTGCGGCACCGCCGCGCGGATCGCGGCCAGCACCTCGCGGCCGTCAAAGCCGAGGAACTCGATGCCACCGGAGGCGAAACTGGTCTCGAGGTACTTCACGTTCTGCGCGGCCAACCGCGCGAAGATCACCTTGGCCGCCTCGTGGTAGCGCTGCGGCGAGGTGAACCACGAGAATGCCATGTCGAGCAGCTCCTTCTCGAAATGAGCGAAGTCGCGGAACTTGAAGTTGTGCGCCCACGATGCCGGCGGTTCGGCGAACTCTGGCCGCACCTGGCGGAGCAGCTCGAGCGGCAGCGCGCCCTCGAGGTGGAGATGCGTCTCCGTTTTCGGGAGCGATTGGACGAAGTTGAAGAGATCAGAAGCCATGGAAGATAGAGTTAACCACAGAACACGCGGAATACACAGAAGCAGATGGATCGATTTCCGTGTATTCTGTGTATTCCGTGGTCAATTTCTACTTCACTTTCAGTAGCTGATCCGGGTTCAGCTTCTTCAGCGCCGGCGTGGTGAACAGGCCGTCCTTGCGGATGAGTTTACCGTCAAACCAGATTTCGCCGCCACCCCACTCCTTGCGCTGGATGTTGACCATGTCCCAGTGCACCACGGACTCGTTGCCGTTGCCGGCGCGCTCGTAGGCCTTGCCGGGCGTGAAGTGGAAGGATCCGGCGATCTTCTCGTCGAAGAGAATGTCGCGCATGGGCTCGGTGATGTGCGGGTTGAAACCGATCGCAAACTCGCCGATGTAGCGGGCGCCGGCGTCGGTATCGAGAATCTCATTCAGGCGCTTCGTGTTGTTGGCCGTGGCCTCGACGATTTTTCCCTTCTTGAAGACGAGCCGGATGTTGTCGAACGCCGTGCCGAGATAGACGGTCGGCGCGTTGTACGAGATGACGCCCTCGACGCTGTCCTTCACCGGGCACGAGAACACCTCGCCATCCGGGATGTTCCGCAGGCCGCCGCATGACTCGGCACCAATGCCCTTGATCGAGAACTTCAGGTCGGTGCCCGGACCCTTGAGGTGGACCTTGTCGGTCTTGTTCATCAGGTCCTCGAGCGCGGCCATACCCGGGCCGTAGCGGCTGTAGTCGAAGGTGCAGACGCGAAAGAAGAAATCCTCGAAGGCCTCGGTGCTCATGCCGGCCTGCTGCGCCATGGCGCTCAACGGCCAGCGCAGCACGACCCACTTCGTCTTGTTCACGCGGTGGTCGAGCACCGGCTTCATCAGACGGGAAACCAGCTGCACGCGCTCGGCGGGAACGTCGGAGGTTTCGAAAATATTATCGGAGCCGCGCGCCGCGATGTACGCATCCATCTTCTGCATGCGGGCCAGTTCGATCTCGGCGGTGAGGCTGTACTGCTCGTTCACCGCGCCCTTGAGCATTTCGCGGGTGATGCGCGCGCGCTGCAGGTTGACGTAGGGAATCGCGCCGAGTTTCCGGGTGGCGCGGATGAGCGCGATGACGAAGTCCTCGGGAATGTCGAAGGAGTCGATCAGGACGCGCTCGCCCTTTTTCAGTTCGCAGGAGAAGCCGGTCAGCACCTCGGCCAGCCGGTCGAAACGGGAGTCATTCATGGCAAAGACGTTCTCCAAGGATGCGCCGCCTTCAACAGAAAAGCTGCGAACTGGATGGCTCGGCGCGGTGTAGGGCTGCCGCTCGCCGGCAGGCCGCGCCCGAGGCACGGCGCCAAGCGCCGGCCCTACACAAGACAACGATCATACTCCTGTATCCAGCACCGCCTTCCCATTCGGAAAGCAGATCTTGCCCACCGCTTCGTCGAAGTCGGAAGCGCCGCGCAGAATCTCGATCTCGAGGCGAAGATAGTAGGTCGGCAGCGGAAATTCCGTTCCTTCCTCGATGCGGACCGCGTCCTTCTCGGTGGTGACGATCACATCAACGCCGGCTTGCACCGCCTCGGCGAAAACGGTCTGCACCTCCTCGGGCTCGAAGCGGTGGTGATCAAGGAAGCGGCGGGTGTAGCCGAGCTTGGCACCCGTCTCGCGCAGGAAGGCCTCGAAGCTTTCCGGCGCTGCGATGCCGCTGAACGCGCCGATGCGTTTGCCGGCGAGCATTGAAAGCGGCACGCGCTCATCCTTGTCCAGGCGCTGCAGGTACTGCGGCTTGTGCGCGCACTCGATGATTTCCGCATCGGGATTGAAACGCTGGATCATCGCCTCGAGCTCCTCGTCGCGCACGCCCTTCGACTTGGTCAGGAAAACATACGACGCGCGCTTCAGGTGCTTGATGGGTTCGCGCAGGATGCCGCGCGGCAGCAGGAAGCCATTGCCGAAGGGATTCGTCTTGTCGACGAGCAGCAGGTTCAGGCGGCCCTTGAGCGGCAGGTATTGGAAGCCGTCGTCCAGCACGAGCGTGTCGCAGCCGAAATGCTTGATCGCGTAGGCGCCGGCCTTCACACGATCCTTGTCCACGAGCACCACGACGCCGGGCAGGTTGCGCGCGAGCATGAACGGTTCGTCGCCGGCGATTTCCGAGTTGAGCAACACCTTGTTGCCGTCGCTCACGATGCGCGGCGGCGTCTCCTCGGTGTGGTTGATCCAGAACCACCACTTCTTCCAAAACGGCGGCGCCTTGCTCTTGTAGCCGCGGCTGAGGATGGCGACCTTGCGGCCGCGGTCGCGCAGGGCGCGCGCGAATTTTTCCACGACCGGTGTTTTGCCGGTGCCGCCGACGGTCAAATTGCCGACCACCACCACGAGACAGCCCAGCGGCTGGTCGCGCAGGATGCGGTTGCGGTAGAGCCAGAGCCGTAGCTGCACAATCCCACTGAAGAGATAAGAGCACACCTGCAGGAACGCGCCGAACAGCGTGGCGAGCGTGCCTTCCCGCCGGCCCATGATTACGTCGATGAGGAACTGCTCGAAATCCTCGGCTTTATGACGAAACCATCGGTTGGGCATGAACAAATAGGCTTTGACGCGGGAACGGCTCGGGTTGTGAGTCTGTCTATCTAGGTGCCGGCCGGGCGCCATGCAACACCGGCTTCACAAATCTCCATGAGCTACAAACTCTACATTCCCGGACCGATCGCGGTCTCAGAAAAAACGCTGCGTGCGATGGCACAGCCGATGATCGGCCATCGCAGCACTGACTTTGTCGCCCTGTACCAGTCTATCCAGCCCGACCTGCAGGCCCTCGTGTACACGAAGGACGCGGTCTGGCTTTCGACGAGCAGCGCGTTCGGCTCCATGGAAGGCGCCATCCGGAACCTCGTTAAGAAAAAGGTCCTCTGCTGCATGAACGGCGCGTTCGCCGACAAGTGGAACGACGTCGCCCTCCGCTGCGGCAAGCAGACCACCGCGCTCAAGTTCGAATGGGGCCAGCCCGTCGACCCGGCCAAGGTCGAGGCGGAACTCGCCACCGGCGCCTACGACGCCATTACGCTCATCCACAACGAAACCTCGTGCGGTTGCATGACCGACATCGCCGCGGTCATGGCGGTGGTTCGCAAGTTCCCGGACGTCGTCTCGATCGTCGACACCGTCAGCTCGTTCAGCGCGCTGCCGATCAAGAAGGACGAACTCGGCATCGACGTGTTCATCACCGGCTCGCAGAAGGCCCTCGCCCTGCCCCCCGGCCTCTCGCTCATCTCGGCCTCGAAGAAGGCGCTCGATCGCGCCGCCTCGATCCCGGACCGCGGCTACTATTTCGATTTCGTCGAGTTCCAGAAGAACCACGAGAACGGCATGACGCCAAGCACGCCGGTGATCTCGCTGATCTACGCGCTCAAGTCGAAACTCGAGGACATCAAGGCCGAGGGCGCCGAAGCCCGCTACGCCCGCCATGCCCGCCTGAACAAGACGGTGCGCGACTGGGCGCTCGCGAAGGGCTTCAAGCTCTTCCCGAAGGAAGGCTACGGCTCGGTGACGCTCAACTGCTTCGCCAACACGCTCAACGTCGACCTCGCCGCGCTGAACAAGATCCTCAAGTCGAAGCACAAGCTCGTGATCGACGGCGGCTACGGCAAGCTGAAGGGCACGACCTTCCGCATCTCGAACATGGGTGACGAGACCGACGAGACGATCGCCGCGCTGATCAAGGCGCTCGATGCGGGTCTGGCGGAACTGGGTGTGAAGTAAGGACTCCGGCGGATACGATCTTCAAGGCGCACTTCGGTGCGCCTTTTTTTATTATACGCTCCTGTCCTTCCGCCACAGGCGCTCTCGAAGAAAACTTCCACCACCTCTCCCGTCATCCTGAGCGCAGCGAAGGATCCAAGCCGCCCTCGAACCACCCCGCAGCCAGATCATCCCAGTCCGCGTTCGTCGACTCGATCAGCGCAATCTTTCTACTCCGACTCCACCCCTTCAGTGCTTTCTCCCGGGCAATCGCATCCTTGATCCGCCGGTGCTCCTCGAAATACACCAAGGTACCGACGCCATGCTCCAAGGTGAATCCCGCCTTGGCTCCGGTTTTATGCTGCCCGATCCGACTGCGGAGGTCCGTCGTCACACCGACGTACAAGGTCCCGTTCTTTCGGCTCGCGAGAATATAGACCCATGAAGAACGCGTTGATGGCATGGCGGACATCCCTTGCTTGGATTCTTCGCTGCGCTCAGAATGACGGTTGGTAGATCGGGGGTTTCAGAGGGGAAATATGCCTCTCAATTCAAGCACTGGATCAATCGCTTCGAGCCCATTTCCGCAATTTTCCCGTAATCATCTCCGCGGTTGTTTCGGCCGCGTCCGAAAAAGTATAGCTTGTAATTCTTTTGCCGGTGCGTACCCGGTCAAACCCCACATGAAGACTTTGGTCATCGCCGAGAAGCCTTCCGTCGCCGCCGATCTGGCGCGCGCGCTCGGCAAGATTCCGAAAAAAGGCGACCACTACGAGAGCGACGAATACGTGATTTCGTCGGCGGTGGGCCATTTGGTTGGACTGCAGATGCCCGAGGATATCGACAAGAAGAAGTACGGTTTCTGGCGCCTCGAGACCCTGCCGATCATCCCGGACGAATTTGAGCTCCAGCCGCTGCCCGAGGGCAAGGAACGCTACGGCCAGCTGAAAAAACTTCTTGGCCGCAAGGACGTCACCAAGGTCATCAATGCCTGCGACGCCGGCCGCGAGGGCGAACTCATCTTCACTTATATATACCAGCTCGCGAACTGCAAAAAGCCGTTCGAGCGCCTGTGGATGTCGTCGATGACCAACGAGGGCATCCGCGAAGCCTTCAAGAAGCTGCGCACGCCCGAGCAGATGCAGGGCCTGGCCGACGCCGCCCGCTGCCGCAGCGAGTCCGATTGGCTGATCGGCATCAACGGCACCCGCGCCCTGACCAAGCGCATGTTCGGCTCCCGCGCCGGCAACGTCGCCTCCGTCGGCCGCGTCCAGACCCCCACTCTCGCCATCGTTTACAACCGCGAACTCGAGATCCGGAACTTCAAGCCGCGCGGCTACTGGCGCGTCACGGCAAAGTTCGGCGTCGCCAAGGGCGAATACGAGGGCGCGTATCAGCGTCCGGCCTTCAAGAAAACCGACGACGAACACGATCGCATCGACCGCATCTGGAACCAGGAACAGGCCGAGGCGATCGTCGCCGCCTGCGCCGGCCAGCCACTGGCGTCCGTCACCGAGGAAAAGAAAGCCAGCACCTCGACCGCGCCCCGCCTCTACGACCTGACCACGCTGCAGCGCGAGGCGAACAGCCGCTTCGGCTTCCCGGCCAAGCGCACGCTCCAGATCGCCCAGGCTTTGTACGAGCGGCACAAGATGATCACTTATCCGCGTACCGACTCGCGCGCGCTGCCGGAGGATTACATCCCGCTCGTGCGCCAGACGCTCGGCAACCTCGGCGGCAATCTCAAGGAGCACGCGCAGCGCGTCCTCGAGTCCGGCTGGGTGCAGCCGAACAAGCGCATCTTCAACAACGCGCAGGTTTCCGATCACTTTGCCATCATCCCGACCGAGCACGAGGCCAAGAACCTCGACGAGGCCGAGGCGAAGCTGTTCGACATGATCGCGCGCCGCTTCGTGGCGACGTTCCATCCGGTCGCGGAGTTCGACATCACGACGCGCATCAGCACGGTCGCGACGCACGCCTTCAAGACCGAGGGCAAGGTGCTCACCGCGCCGGGTTGGCTCGCCGTCTACGGCAAGACGACCGACGACGAATCCGGCGACGCCAAGGCGCTGCCGGCGATGTCCGCCGAGGACAAAGCCAAGGCCAAGACCCTTTCCGCCGAACTGCACAGCGAGTTGACCCGCCCGCCGCCGCGCTACTCGGAAGCCACCCTGCTCTCCGCGATGGAAGGCGCTGGCAAGCTGGTCGACGACGAGGAACTCGCCGAAGCGATGAAAGAACGCGGACTCGGCACGCCGGCCACGCGCGCCGACACGATCGAAGGCCTCGTCAACCAGAAGTACCTCGACCGCAACCAGCGCGAACTCGTCCCCACCACCAAGGCCGAGCAGCTCTTCCAGTTCCTCGGCGCGGTGAAGATCGAGAACCTCACCAGCCCCGCCATGACCGGCGGCTGGGAATACGAGCTCCGCGAGATGGAGCACGGCAAATTCCCGCGCGAAAAGTTCATGGCCGGCATCGTCAAGGAGACGAAGGAGATCGTGGAGCGCGTGAAGGGATTCGAGGAGGACGACTCCGTCGCCCGCACGACCGACATCATTTCCCCGACCGACAGCAAGCCGATGCGCGAGACGCTGCGCGGCTACAAGTCGCAGGACGGCGAGCTCATGGTCTACAAGATCATCGGCGGCCGCCGCATGGAGGAAGCCGAGGTCAAGCAGCTGGTCGAAACCCGCCAGGCCGGCCCGCTCGACGGTTTCATCTCCAACAAGACCCGCAACCGTTTCTCCGCCCTGCTCAAGCTCGAGGTCGTCGAGGAAACGAAGAAGGACAAGACCACCAAGGAGAACGTCACCACCAAGAAGTGGAAGACCGCCTTCGACTTCGGCGACAAGGTCGACATCGGCACGCTCACGCCGATCTGGACCGACGCCAAGACGGGCGCCGAGCTTTGCCTCAACGGCAGCAGCTACATCGTGCGCGAAAAGAAAGCGGACGGCGCTTGGGAGCAGACTTTCCGCATCGGCCAGATCATGTGCCAGAAGAACATTCCCGCCGAGCAGGTCATCAAGCTCGTCGGCGAAGGCAAAACCGACCTGATCGAGAATTTCATCTCCAAGAAGGGCCGTCCGTTCAGCGCGTTCCTGAAAAAGGAAGGCGGCAAGTTCTCGTGGGAATTCCCGCCGCGCGCGCCGAAGCTCGACAAGGACGGCAACCCGATCGTCCGCAAGGCGAAGGCCAAGGCCGACCTGTCCAAGGCGACCGTCATCGGCGAAGCCAAGAATCCCACCGGCGAGCTCGTGGAGCTCGGCGACGCCTACTACGTCCGCCGGCCCGAGCAGGACAATCGCCAGGTGTTCAAGCTTTCGAAGAAGCTCTGCGAGATTGACATCCCGGTGGAGCAGGTCCGCAAGCTGGTCGAGGACGGCCGCTCCGACCTGATCGAAAATTTCGTATCCAAGCGTGGTAACAAGTTCAGCGCCTACCTCGTCTTGTCACAAAAGCAGGACAAGGCCGAGTTCGAGTTCCCTCCCCGCTAAGGTGGCCGCCGGTTTCCACACCGGCGACGCGCGTTGGCGGTGACCCGGGCCCGGATTCCCAGCCCGAGCCCCGCTCAAGCCACACCTAGCCTCACCCCCATGTCCCGCTCCAGCTGGAGTCTTACCGTCGCCTTTGGCGCCATCGCCGCCGCCAGCCTGGCCTACGCCTGGCAGCAGCACCTGCAAGTCACAGAGGCCGAGGCCGCCCGCGACGCGCTGAAAACCGAACTCGCCACCGCCCGCTCCCACGCCAGCTCAACGCTCAAGCGCGCGGCCGCGACTCGCGCCGCGTCGTCGTCCGCGACATCCGCTCCCGGCGATGAACCGCCCGAGGCCAACAACGGCTCTGGTCCCCCGGGCGGACGCCAGAATCGCGGCGGCCAGTTTGCGGCCTTCCGCGACTCGCCCGAAGCCCAGGCGCTCATGGCCATGGAGCGCAAAGCGGCGCTCGATTCCCGCTACGCCGGACTTTTCAAAAAGCTGAATCTCAGCCCGGCCGACTTGGAGAAATTCAAGAACCTGCTGGCCGACAAGCAGGCCACCATGATGGATGTGCTCGCCGCCGCCCGCGCCCAGGGACTCAACCCGCGTGACAATCGCGACGAGATCCGTGCGCTCGTGTCCAACTACGAAGCCGAAAGTGACGCGAACATCCAGGCCACGCTCGGCCCCGCGGCCTACGCACAATACCAGCAATACGAACAGACCCTGCCCCAGCGCAATGTCGTGGACCAGCTGGGCCAGCGCCTGAGTTATTCTTCGACGCCGCTTTCCAGTGACCAAAGCGAACAACTCATCAGCTTGCTGGCCGCGACCACACCCGCGCGGACCAACAACGGTGGCGCCGCGCCTTTGGTGCCCGGCGGAGGATTCGGTGGCCGCGGTGGCGGCGGTGCACAGATTACCGATGCAGCCATCGCCCAGAGCCAGAGCATCCTTTCTTCCACCCAGGTCGACGCCCTGAAGCAACTGCAACAGCAGCAAGCCGCCGCCGCCGCGCTCCGCCAACAAATGCGCAACCAGACCAACGGGACGACAGCCGCCACGACGACGCCCCCGCCCAAGCCAACGGGCCCGTAAGGTTTGCGCTAGCTGGAGGCGGGACTATCAGTCCCGCGATTGCACTGCCTGGCGACACCGTGAGCGCGGGACTGATAGTCCCGCCTCCATGGCTGAATCCGCTATGACACAACGTTGTCACAACCCCGCCAAACTAAAAGCTTGTGGCCCGTTTCCTGCAGCCGGTACACCTTACCACCCATGATCGTTACCACCGCCCAGCTCTTCAAACACGCCTACGGCAAGTACGCCGTCGGCGCCTACAACATCAACAACGCCGAGCAGGCGATGGGCCTGTTCAAGGGTGCCATCCAGTCGAAGGCCCCCTTCATCATCCAGATCTCCAAGGGCGCCCGCAAGTACACCGACAAGCGCATGCTCGAGGCGATCATCCGCTCCGCCGGCGAGATTTTCCCGGAAGCCATTTTCGCGGTGCACCTCGACCACGGTGACGAGGAAACCTGCTACGATTGCATCAATTCCGGCTTCTTCAGCTCCGTCATGATCGACGCGTCCCACGACCCGTTCGACAAGAACGTGGAAATCACCAAGCGTGTCGTCGAGAAGGCGCACGCCAAGGGCATCTCCGTCGAGGCCGAACTCGGCATGCTCGGCGGCGTCGAAGAAGACATCAAGGTCGAGGACGGCCACGCCACCCTCACGAACCCCGAGGAAGCCCAGGATTTCATCAAGAAGACCGGCTGCGATTCCCTCGCCTGCGCCATCGGCACCTCGCACGGCGCCTTCAAGTTCAAGGGCAAGCAGTCCCTGCAC
>JBEHWZ010000017.1:0-36675 GCA_048498955.1 Verrucomicrobiota bacterium
CGCGAAGGCCGCAACGGCGTGCTCGCCGTGCGCGACATCCTCGGCCGCATCCTGCGCCCGTTCGTGGACGAGCAGTACGAAGCCTTCGAGCCCGACATGATTTTCCGCGACGGCTTTTCGCTCGAAGCCTACGGCCTCAAAGGTCGCGTGTTGGCCACGCCCGGACACACCCCCGGCTCCTCCTCGGTCGTGCTGGCCAACGGCGAGGCGATCATCGGTGACGTTCTGCGCGGCAGCCTGATCATGCCCAACCGGGCGCGGGACCATTATTTCTGCAACGACCCCGACTCGAACACCGCCAGCCTCGTCCGCCTCGCGCGCGAAGGCCTGCTCCGCTGCCACCCCGGCGTCTTCGGCAGCTTCCCCGGCTCCGAACTCGGCGACTTCCTGCGCACGGACGGCGGCGAGGTGATGGCGCTGTCGGGCGAGCCGGTGTAGCGCCTGCGGCGCAGTTATCAGTTACTTGTTATGGGTTATGCGTTCGACCCAATAACAAATAACACCCAACCCATAACCGCGACGGAAGCCGCTGCCGTCGCTACGGCAGCACCTCGATCCAGAACGGCACGAACATTTCCTGGCCGTCGAGATTGATCTGGGCCCAGATGACGTAGCGACCGGAGCGCGGGATCGTGACCTTGAAATTCAGCTCGGGGCGCAGCTTGTCGGGCGGCTGCGAGAGATCGATTTCCTGCGGGTGCAGGTGCGCGAAACCGCTGCGGGCATCGTCGAATGCCACGAGGTGGGCGAAGGCGCCCATCACCGGCTGCAGCGGCACCGGTCGCTTCGTCGCGCCCTGGCTTTCGATGCGGAACTTAATGTCCGTCGTCTGGCCGGCATGCAGCACCGGCGGCAGATCGAGCGTGAAGGTGAAGCTGCCCTGCTGCCAGGTCGTGTTGACCTGCTGGATCACCTTCGGGACGGTGCCGGGCACGGTGAAATCCGCCGACGCATACAAACCACGCTGCGTGGCCGCCGGCGTGAAATCCGCAAACACGCGATAGACGCCGGCACGGTTGGGCGTCATCTGGAATTTCCACTCGCCGTCACGGCGGCCCGGCTCGGGGTGGATGTGCTGATAGTCGGAAAGCGTCGGGTCGGCGATGAGCAGGTGCAGCTTGCGTGTGTGCGCCACGATCAGGTCGGACGGACCGATGGGTTTGCCGCTGGCGGTGCGCAAGGTGAGCGTGAAATCAATCGGCGCGTCCTTGGCCGGCGACTGCTTCGACTCCAGCGTCATCACCACCGGCGAACGCACGGCCACCACCGGAATGAATTGCGGATTGGCGGGATCGCAGAACTCCAGCGCGCCCTTCCCTTCCATGCGGAAATCCATGTGGTTCACGTTGGAACCTGTCGGCAGCAGGCGAACGATGACGTAGAGCACAAGCGCGCCGCCGGTGATGAAACCGATGGAGCGCTTCTGGGCGGGGGTGAGAGATGAAATGGTGTTACTGCTCATAGCACACGACATCCCCCAAAAAAACGGATCCCGAAATCACCAACACCCCCGCTACCGTCATCCTGAGCCGTGCGAAGGATCCAAGCCGCACCGCTGACACGTCCGTCTCCTTGGATCCTTCGCGCGGCTCAGGATGACGGTATTGAAGGTCGTGTATTTTTTCAGGAGAAGGCTCGGTCGAAAACTGGCCGAGCTGGTGCGGAAAACAGGCCATTGCGACTTCCTCACTTCAACCGCTGCACGAAATCGTCCACCAGCCACGTGCTGCCGTCGACGCGATAGGTGATGCGGCCAGAGGCGTCGATAAGCACGGTTGAGAGCGAGTGTTTGATGGTGTTGCCCTCGAATTCGCGAATGACGCCGAGCTGCGCGAGCAGCTGGCGCACGGCGGCATCGGGACCGGTGAGGAAAGACCAGTTCGAAGTGTCGAGGCCGCGGGCCTCGGCGTATTCGCGGAGGACGCCGGGTGTGTCGTATTCCGGGTCGAGCGAGACGGAGACGAGTTCGAAGTCCTTCGCGCCGGCCTCGCGCGCCTTCTTCTGCAGATCGGCCATGCGCAGCGTCGCCGCCGGGCACATCGTGGCGATCGGGCAGCGGGTAAAGATGAAGTTGAGCACAACCTTCTTGCCGCGGAAACGGCCCGCGGCAACGGCGCGGCCTTCCTGGTCGAGCAGCGTGAAGTTCGGCAGGGTCTCACCGATCTCGCGGTAGGCATCCTTGCCGCGCAGCGCCGTGTCTTGGGTCAGCGCCTTGGCCGCCGCGTCGATCGTCGTGCGCGTGACGGTGTCGTCGGGCCAGATCTTCTCGAGGAACATGTCATTACCCTTCACGACGAGCTCGGCGCGGATACGCTGGCCTTCTTTCGCGTTGGCGAGGTCGGCCTTGGAGACTTTGAACTCCATGGTCATCGCCATCATGTAATCCGGAATCGCATCGTGGCTGACGATCAGCATGGAGCGGTCGGCGAGGATCTTGACGATTTCGCCGGTCAGCGGGTGGCGGGTTTCACCGGGCGTGGCGGCGGGCGCCGCGGCGGAGGCGGTGGACGACGACGCCTGCTTGCCGCAGCCGGCCATAAGGAGGCACGACGCGAGCACTGCGACGGACGAATAACGCAGCTTCATGGTCACAGACATTTGCCAATGACCGTAATTGTCAAAAGGTTTGCTCTGCCCCCGGCCGAAGTATCACCTGCCGCTTTTACGCAATAACCCTGCCTGATGTCCCGTACCGCCACCTACAAACCCGCCCTCGCCTGGTTCGCCGCTGTCGGCAGCGCCTGGGTGTTCGTGCTGGTGGCGCTCGGTGCCTTCACGACCAGCATCGGGGCCGGCATGGCGTTTCCCGACTGGCCGCTGTCGAACGGCTCGGTCAACCCGCACGGCTGGCTGACGGAGATCGACAAGTTCGCCGAGCACTCCCACCGCCTGAGCGGCACGGTGATGGGCCTGATCACGATCGTCCTCGCGTTCGCGCTGCATCGCGTCGAATCGCGCGCGTGGTTGCGCAAACTCGGCTGGTGGGCGCTGGCCATCGTAATTTTCCAAGGCATCCTCGGCGGCACGCGCGTGAAGCTCGATCCGGTGCACGTGCCCGGTTTCGACATGACGCTCGGCCAGATGTTGCGCATCCCGCACGGCGTGCTGGCGCAGGTCTATGTGTGCGTGCTGTTCGCCATCGCCGCCGGACTCTCGCGTCCGTGGATCCAAGGCAGCCTCGGCCAGCCGACGCCCGCCGTGCGCCGCCTCGGCTGGTGGCTGGTCGCGCTGCTCTTCGCGCAGCTGACGATCGCGGCGACGATGCGCCATAACTACGCCGGCATGGCGATCCCGACTTTCCCCTTCTCCACTCCTGAAGGCGCGCTGCTGCCGGCAGCCTGGGATTACCGCGTGGTGCTGCAGTTCGCCCATCGCGTGATGGCCGCGCTCATCGGCCTCGCGGTTCTCGCCTACGGCCACATTCTCTGGCGCGACAAGGCGCTCGCCGCGCCCCTGCGCGCAGGCAGCTTTTTGCTCGTGGCGCTGATCGTGACGCAGATTTGCCTCGGCGCGCAGATCATCTGGACCGGCCGCAGCGTGGTCATGACCGTCTGGCACGTCGTGATCGGCGCGCTGACGCTGGCCACGACTTTCCTGGTGGTCTTCCTCACGCGACGCGACACGGTCGAAGGCTCCCAAGCATGACCGCCACCGAGGAAATCTCCGCTCCCGCCACCCGGGCCACCTGGAAACACTATCTCGAGCTGACGAAGCCGCGGTTGAGCTTCATGTCGGTCATCACCGCGATGCTCGGCTATCTCGCCGCCGTGCCCAATTGGGAATGGAAGCGCACGCTGCTGGTCGTCATCGGCACGGGTTTCTGCGCCGGCGGCGTCGCTGCGCTGAACATGTGGATGGAAGGCGATACCGATGCGAAGATGAAGCGCACGGCGGACCGCCCGATTCCCGCCGGCATCATCGCGCCCGGCTCGGCGTTTGTCGTCGGCTGGGTGCTGTGCATCGCCGGCCTGATGATTCTCTTCAAGATGGTGAACGGGTATTCCGCGTTCCTCGCGCTGGCCACCATCGTCGCCTATCTCGCCATCTACACGCCCGCCAAGCGCTGGTCGCGTTGGAACACCGAGCTCGGCGCCATCAGCGGCGCGCTGCCGCCGCTCATCGGCTGGGCCGCCGCCGGCCGCTCGAATCCCGGACTCGGCTGGTCGATCTTCGCCATCCTCTTCGCCTGGCAAATGCCGCACTTCTTCGCCCTCGCCTGGACCTACCGCAAGGACTACGCCGCCGCCGGCATGCCGATGCTCTCGGTCGTGGATCCGTCGGGCAACAAGGTATCGCGCTGGACCTTCATCTGGACCGTGGTGCTCGTCGCCGCGAGCGCGATGCCGACGCTCCTCGGCTATTGCACGTGGTATTATTTCGCCGCGGCCATGCTGCTCGGCCTGTGGTTCCTGCGCTCGGCCTTCAATTTCCTGAATCCCGCGAAGCGCGAGACCGAGGCGCGCAAGGTGTTCTTCATTTCCATCACCTACCTGCCGCTGCTGCTGACGCTGCTCGTGGCCGACCGGATGATCTTCAAACTTTAAAACAACACGAAGCCGCCAAGAAGCGAAGCCGATCCAGCCTTACTTGGTTTCTTTGCTTCTTGGTGTTTTTCCTCCCATGACCGTCCACGAAATCCCGACCTTGAACGCCGCGCTGAACGCGACGGCCACCGTGCTGATCAGCGCGGGCTTCGTGTGCATCAAGTTGAAGAAAACCGATGCGCACCGCGCGTGCATGCTGACGGCCGGCGTGGTGTCCGCGATCTTCCTTGTCGGTTATGTGACCCACAAGATCCTAATGCGCGGCGTGCACACCCCGTTCGGCGGCGAGGAGCCGGCGCTGCGGGCGTTCTATTACACGATGCTGACCTCCCACATTTTGCTGGCGATGGCCATCGCGTACCTCGTGCCCCGGACCTTCTGGTTCGCGATCAAGGGCGATTTTGTGAACCACAAGAAGTGGGCGAAGTTCACTTTCCCGATCTGGTTCTACGTCTCGATCACCGGCGTGCTGGTGTATTTCTTCCTGTATATCTGGTGGCCGGCGAATCCGGGATCGTAAGGTAGGGCGCGGACTCCGTTCCGCGCCGCGGCGGCGAGCGGAGTCGCCGCCCTCCCCCAAGGCAGACGCCATCCAACAAAAAAGCCGGACCTCGCGGTCCGGCTTCGTCATTTCTGGAGGAGATCGGTCGCTTACTTGACGACGATCACGCCGTGCATGCCCGTCAGGTAGTGGGCCGGGAACGTGCAAAGGAAGACGTACTCGCCGGGCTCGGTCGGGGCCTTGAAGGTGATTTCGTCGCTCTGCTTGGGCCCGAGGAGCTTGGTGTGGGCGATAACCTGGTCGGCCTTGTCAGCGGGAACGTAGTCGGTCGCGGCGGCGGCCATGGCGGCGGTCGAGAATTCCTTCGGGTCGACGCCCTTCTTCAGGATGACCACGTTGTGACCCATCGCCTGCTTCGGCATGGTGCCCATGTTGGTGAAGGTGAGCTTCACGTCCTGGCCGGCCTTAACCTCGAACTTGGTTTGGCTGAACTTCATGCTGTCGTTGGCGGTGAGCTCGATCACAGCCACGGCCGGGGCGGCCGGAGCCGCGGTGGCAGCCGTCGCCGCCGGAGCGCTCGCCGGGGCAGCGGCGGCGGATTCATCTTTCTTGCCGCAAGCAGTCAGGACCAGCGCAGCGGCAACCAGGGGGAAAACGAGGGATTTTTTCATGGTTGGGCACTAATGCACAGCCGATTGCCGGGTGCAATCGTGCAAAACCGGTTTATCCGCTGCTTATGCGGCAAGGAGCGTGCTTAATAGCACCGCCGCCGGGGATTTTCCGGTGCGGTTTTATGATTGAAATGGCTAAAAATTCCCAAACCCTCCCCAGATACACTTGGCGCAGCGCACACCGCTGATGCCGCCGCTGTTACACATGATCCGCACACGTTCCGCTTCACGCCTATTTACCCGCATCGGGGCCGCGCTGACCGCCGGTCTCGCGCTTACCCTCCTCTCGGGCTGCAACAAGCTCCATCAGGTCTTCAGCCTGAGCGGCCCGCAGTCGACCATGATGTCGGAAGGCCCCGTCGCCAAGGCGCAATGGGATCTCTTCATGATCACGGTCTACGTGACCATGTTCATCTTCGTCGTCGTGGGCAGCGTGCTCGCCTACGCGCAGATCAAGTTCCGCGCCCGCTCCGAGGCCGAGGAACACGCCACGCCGCCCGCCGAGGCCGGCCACGGCAATCCGCTCATCGAAATCGGCCTCATCGCCGGTTCCGTCGCCCTGCTTGTCATCATCGCCATCCCGACCGTCCACGACATCTGGTACACCTACGACATTCCTCAGGCCGACAAGGACAGCGGCAACAGCATGGAAGTCACCGCGACCGGTTACCAGTGGTGGTTCAAGTTCGAGTACCCGTCCGAGCTCGTGAAGGGCGCGGCCGGTGAAGCCCCGCTTTCCACGGGCAACGAGCTCGTCGTCCCGGCCGGCATGGCCGTCCGCGTCAATCTCCGCACCGTCGACGTCATCCACAGCTTCTGGATCCCGAAACTCGCCGGCAAGGTCGACATGATGCCGAACCGCGCGAACCACCTCTGGTTCAAGGCCGACAAGCCCGGTTACTACTACGGCCAGTGCGCCGAGTATTGCGGCGAGTCCCATGCGATCATGCGCTTCCGCGTCATCGCCCTGAAGCCCTCCGATTACGCCAAGTGGCTCGAGAATCAGAAGAATGGCGCCCGCACCGTCACCGCCCAGCTGCTCGCCGACGAAGCCGGCAAGCCGGTCGTGAAGTTCGCCAACCTGACCGACGTCGGCCCGCACAGCACGCTCGCCGGCTCTCCGGAATTCGATGCCGACCCGTTCGCCGCCTGGCAGAAGACGCAGCATCCCGATGCCGACGAAAACGCCGCGACCATCGCCGCCGGCCGCAAGCTCTTCCAGGACAAGACCTGCATCACCTGCCATACCGTCCGCGGCCACGAAGGCATCGGCATCACCGGCCCGGAGCTGACCCACGTCGGCGCCCGCTCGACGATCGCCGCCGGCGTCCTCGAGAACACCCCGTCCCGCCTCCACCAGTGGATCAAGGACCCGCTCTACTTCAAACCGGGTAACAAAATGTACAACGGCGGCTACATCGACGTCGCGACTGGCCAGCACAAGTTCACCCTTACCGACGCGGAAATCGACTCCCTCGTCGCCTACCTGCGCAGCCTGAAGTGACAACCCACTCTCGATAGCCATCACATGAAACCGTGGATTCTTCGCTCCGCTCAGAATGACGCACCGCAAGGTGGGTTGTCATCCTGAGCCCAGGCGAAGGATCCAGTCCTTTTCTTACCCACACCTTTTATGGCCCAAGCCATCACCAAAAACTCTTACACCGGCACGGCGCACGCGCCGGCGGTCAAACAGACCTTCGAGGTCATGGCCCGCCCGACGGCCAAAACCGGCCTCGTCGGCTGGCTGACGACCGTCGACCACAAGAAGATCGGCATGATGTATGGCGGCTTCGCCATCCTCTTCTTCCTCATCGGCGGCTTCGAGGCCCTGATGATCCGCACGCAGCTGATCGTCCCGAACAACCGCTTCATCAGCGCGCAGCTCTACAACGAGCTGTTCACGATGCACGGCACGACGATGATCTTCCTCGCGGTCATGCCCCTGAACGCGGCGTTCTTCAACCTGCTCATCCCGCTGCAAATCGGTGCGCGTGACGTCGCCTTCCCCCGCCTGAACACGTTCTCGCTCTGGGTCTGGGTCGTCGGTGCCATCCTCCTGAACATCGGCTGGCTCTCGCACTTCGTCCCGTCCTGGGAATTCGGCGGCGCCCCTGACGTGGGCTGGTTCGGTTACGCTCCCCTTTCGTCCAAGGTCTTCACGCCCGACCTGTCCACCGACCTCTGGGTGCTCGGCCTGCAGATCCTCGGCCTCTCCTCGATTGTCGCCTCTCTGAACTTCATCGTCACGATCATCAACATGCGCGCCCCGGGCCTCACGATGATGCGCCTGCCGGTGTTCACCTGGATGGCGCTCGTCACGAGCTTCCTCCTCGTCCTCGCGCTCCCGGCCATCGCCATCGCGCTGGTCGAGGTGATGATGGACCGCAATTTCGGCACGAACTTCTTCGAAGTCTCGGGCGGCGGTCAGCCCATCCTCTGGCAGCACTTGTTCTGGGTGTTCGGCCATCCTGAGGTGTACATCCTGATCCTGCCCCCGATGGGTTACGTCTCGGAAATCCTCCCGACGTTCTCCCGCAAGCCGCTCTTCGGCTATCCGATCGTGGTCTTCTCGGGTGTCGCCATCGGCTTCATCGGCTTCGGCGTGTGGAGCCATCACATGTTCACCACCGGCATGGGCACCATCGCCACCGCGGCCTTCTCGCTCGCGACGATGGCCATCGCGGTCCCGACCGGCGTCAAGATCTTCAACTGGATCGGCACCCTCTGGGGCGGCCGCATCGTCACCCGCGTGCCGATGATGTTCGCCTTCGGTTTCATCTGGATGTTCATGCTCGGCGGTTTCTCCGGCGTGATGCACTCCGCCGCCCCGGCCGACGCGCAGCAGCAGGACTCCTACTTCGTCATCGCCCACTTCCACTACGTGCTGATCGGTGGCGCCACCTTCGCGCTGCTCGCCGCCATCCACTTCTGGTTCCCGAAGTTCTTCGGCCGCATGGTGCCGGAGTTCTGGGGCAAGCTCTCCTTCTGGCTCATCTTCATCGGCTTCAACTGCACGTTCTTCCCGATGCACTTCCTCGGCCTGAACGGCATGCCGCGCCGCACCTGGACCTACGACGCCAACATGGGCTGGAACGAGGGCAACCTCTTCGCCACCTGCGGCGCCTACCTCCTCGGCATCGGTATCTTCACCTACTTCGCGGTCCTGATCTACAGCTTCTTCAAGGGTCAGAAGTGCGGCAACGATCCGTGGGATGCCCGCACGCTCGAGTGGTCCCTCCCTTCCCCGCCGCCGGAGCACAACTTCGCGGCCATCCCGAAGGTTCACGCCCGCGACGCTTGGTGGTATGAAAAGACCCACAAGGAAGAGATCGCGGCCGAGAAGGCCGAACTCATGAAGGCTGAGGAATCCCATGGCGGCATCCACATGCCTGACCAGTCGTGGTACCCGCTCTTCGCGGCCTTCGGCCTGCTCATCGGCGCCTACAACTTCGCCCAGCTCCACCACCCGGTGGTTTTCCAGAAGTTCGGCTTCCAGCTCGCTTCGTCCCACCTGCCCCTGGCCATCACCGGCGGCGTCATCATGGTGGTCTCGCTTTACCTCTGGTCCCTCGAGGGCCCGGGCGGCTACCACCTCCACCTCGACGCCAACGGCAACGCCACGGAATCCCGCGGCGGCCACCACTAAGCCTTACCGATTACTCTCATGAGCAGCCACGCGGCCACCGGGGCCATTGACCATCACCACGACCACACGACGTCGACCGGCATTCCGAACAAGAAGCTCCTTTGGTGGGCCTTCCTTGCCTCGGACTGCATGTTCTTCGGCGCCCTCATCTCGACGCACCTCGTCTACCGCCTCAACCCGCCCCCGGGTAACGCGGTCCCGACCCAGGTGTTCAACATCGAGCTGACGTCGTTCTCCACGTTCATCCTGCTCATGTCCTCGCTGCTCATGGCGCTCGCGGTCGACGCGATCTCCCGCGGCAACGTCAAGAGCACCCGGGCCATGCTGCTCGGCACGATGTTCTTCGGCTGCATCTTCCTCGGCGGCCAGGTGTATGAGTTCGGTCACTTCGTGCACGCGAAGCACATGACGCTTTCGAACAGCATCTTCGGCTCCACGTTCTACACCCTCACCGGCACGCACGGTACGCACGTCGCCATCGGCGTGCTCCTGCTGGGCATGATGTACGTCCGCACCTTCAAGCCGACCCACGGCAATGGCCTCCTCAAGAACTTCCTCCACCTCGCCGCGGTTTGCGTGGTGATGGGCGTCTCCTTCATCTGGGTCGTCCCGGGTGGCATCGAGATGGTCTACGGCACGCCGTTCAGCGAGTTCCTGCACCACGCGACCACCCCGCTCATCGTCGGCGCCGTCGCCCTCGCGCTGGTCATCTGGTTCGGCAAGTCCGCCGGCCCGGTCGAGTTCGGCGAGAAGAACGCCGGCGACGTCGAGGCCATCGGCCTCTACTGGCACTTCGTCGATATCGTCTGGATCATCATCTTCACGGCCGTCTACCTCCTGGAGTATCTCTAACATGTCCGCCCACGCTGAAGCTCCCGCCGCCGGCCACCACGAGCCGAGCAAGTTCCATGTCTTCATCGCGCTCGCGATGGTCCTCGCCGTCATCACCGGCGTCGAGGTCGTGCTGGTCTACATGCCGCTCGCCAAGTGGGTGATCGTCTCGTCGCTCTGCATCCTGTCCGCCTTCAAGTTCATGTGCGTTATCTTCATCTTCATGCACCTGAAGTGGGACAAGCTGTTCTGCACGGTCCTGTTTTTCATCGGCCTGATCCTCGCCAGCGGCACGATGTGGGCCCTGCTCCACCTCTTCGGCGCCGATGCGGCCAAGCCGCTGACTTCGCTCGTCAGCTGAGCACCTGCTGAAATTCCCAAGCCGCGACGCGAGTCGCGGCTTTTTTGTGCCCGGATTCCGGCCTCAATGAATCCGGTCGAGCAACTGCGTCGCCCGCCCGGCCACGCCGGCATCGTTGCGGCGACGGGCCTCCTGCAGGGTGCTCTCGGCGATCGGCCGGGCTTCTGCCGCGCGGCCCAGCCGGATATAGAGATCCGCCAGCACCAGCGCGACGCGCGGGTCGCCGGGACGCAGGCGATAGGAGGGCTCGAGAACTTTGAGCGCGTCGTCCTGCCGGCCCTGCTGCAGGTAATTCACCCCGAGAAAACCCATGAGCTCGGCCGATTCCGGCACCAAGGCCAGGCCCTGCCGGCACGCCCGCTCGACGACCGCGTTGTTCTGCTGCTGCGCCGCATGGAGCGCGATGGTCAGGAAATACCGGCTCACCATGTTCCGCGCCTCCGGCAAACCGGGGAACTGCTGGAAATAGCCCAGAACCAGCTTGCCCGCCTCCTGGAGGTCACCCGACTCCATTTCCAGGTAAGCCAGCGGCCGGGCGGCCTTCACATAAGCAGGCTGCAACTCCAACGCCTGCTTGAAAGCCTCCTTCGCCTCGTCCTTGCGGCCCTGCTGCAAGAGCAGCAGCCCCATGTTCGCCACGGGCTCCGCGGCGCCCGCCGAGGCCGCAGCCGCCGCGCGATAAGCGGCCATGGCTTCTTCCGGGCGATTGCTCGCCGCAAAAGCCAGGCCCCGCACGTTCTGCAACAGGCTCGAGCCCGGGATCACCGTCATGGCCTTGTCCGCCATTTGCAGCGCCTTGCCGGGCTCGCGCAACGCGAGATAGGCATCGCCGAGCGAGGAAAAGAGCAGCTCGGACACGCCGGACAACGTACTGCCCTGCTCCAGCACCTCGGCGGCCTTCGCGGCATTGCCGGCATCGAGATAATACATGCCGAGATTTTCGTAGCCCTGGGGATTCTTCGGCTCCAACCGGATCGCCTTCTCAAAGTACGCCTTCCCTTGATCTCCCTGGTGGGTCTGAAAGTCGATCGCACCCCAAACAATCAGCTGGTCGATATCGCAGCACCACTGGCGAAGTTCCTCCTTCCACGGGTCCGGCGCCGCGCGAAAGCGCCCGGCCACCGTGCCAAGCCAGCGCTGATTGCCGGCCTCGGCCTGATCGCCCTCCTGAGTGAGGATCTCGGCATAGATGTTGTGCCCGGAGGGAAACTGCGGGACGCGTTTGACGAGATCCTCGATCAACGCCCGGCCTTCCGCCTTGCGGTCCTGCTGCAGCGCAATGCGCGCCAGCCCGAGCAGCGCATAAGGATCCGCCGGAATCAGCCGGACGCGTTCCTGATACGCTTGAGTGGCACGCTCCAGCCGCCCGGTCTTGAATTCGAGATCGCCCAGCTCCAGCCACGCCGGCGCGTAGTTGGGTGCCAGCCGGACGGTCTGCTCGAGCCCGGCACGCAAACCGGCTTCGTCCGCACGCATCCGGCTGAGATCGGAAAGATAATAGCTCCAGCGGGCTTCCTGCGGCTGCCGGGCTTGCAGGACTTTCCAGCAGGCCTCGGCTTCGGCGCTGAAACCGTTGACGTGATAAATCCCAGCCAACTCCGCCACGCTTGCAACCGAGTCAGATTCTCGGTCCACACGAGCCAGCGCTTCGTTCAGGATGCGTCCGAGTTCGGCCGGACGCTTGGAAACATCGGGCACCGCGGGAATCTGCACGGCGACCGTTGCCGCTGGCCGCTTCTGCGCGTACCACGCCAGCGCGCCTCCGGCCAGGGCCACGCCCACAACGGCGACAGGCAGCCAGCGTCTCGCGGATTTCGCCGCGACTTTGGGACCGGATGACGCTGTCACTTTCTGCGCCATAGCGTGATGTTGCTCATCTTGCCGTAAGGCGGGAATTGATGAAATCCACCCGTCACGATCACCGGCACGCCGGTGCCATCGATGTCGCCCACCGCCGCGGTGATGAGGTGCGTCGGCGAGTGCGCGAGCACGACCGGCGTGAACGTCTGGTGTCCGTCATTGATCCACGCCATGAGCGACACCGCATCGGGCTTGGACCAATCGGCGAACGGGCTCACCGCGAAGACATCCGGATACCCGTCGCCGTTCAGGTCGGCGACGTTGGGCCCGAAGGCGCAGGGCATGTCGCCGATGCGGTGAAACTGAAACACGCCGTCGCCGCGGTTCTCCAGCCACTGGATGCCGAACCACGGCCGGATGCCCTGGCCAAAATAATCGAGCGCATCGCCATTCGTGAAAACCATGTCCGGCTTGCCGTCGCGGTTGACGTCCGCGGTGGTCAACCCGCTGCCGCCGTATTGCTCGTTGGACGAACCCCACACGACCGCGTCCTTGAACTGTCCGCCGCCGAGATTCCGGATCAGGTGCACCTCCTCCCATTCCTGGGTGATGATCGCGGCGATGTCGGGCCGGCCGTCACCGTCGAAATCCGCCACCGGCGTATGGATGCAGCCCGACTGCGTGTTGACGATGTGGCTTTCGAACTGCCAGTCGCCCTTGTTCTCCATCCAGCGCGTTTCACCCTGGTCGTAGCCGAACTGGCCGACGACGAGATCGAGCAGGCCGTTCTTGCGGCCGGTGAGATCGGCGGCGCGGACGTCGGTCACGCGCGCCATGCGGTCCATGATGACGCGTTTCTTGAACTGACGGTTGTCCAGATTCTCCAGCACCACGACCGCGCCGATGCGCTCATTCGTCGGCATGATCTTGCCCATGCTGGCCACGAGCACATCGAGCCGGCCGGTGCCGTTGACGTCGGCGGCCCAGACATGCGCCGGGCCGGGAATGTCCTCGCCGATCACGAGGTCGGTGAACGTGCCGCGCGGACTCTGGCGGATCCAGTGGACGGAATTCTCCTGCGCCTCGCAGTAAAGGATGTCCTGCAGGCCATCGCCATCGAGGTCGAACACCTGCACGTTGGTGACCAGCGGACGCTTGCCCTCGACCACCGGCGCGCCGACGGCCACGGGATCGTAGGCGAGTTGCATGGTCTTCGGCGCGGCTGGAACCACTTCGGTAGAAACCGCCACCGGCCGGGACATCAACCGGACCACGCTCCAGCCGATCACAAGCGCTCCCAGCAAAACCAAGGCAATAAGAATGGTCGTGGAGTAACGAGTCTTCAGAGCTGAAAGGGGAGCCAGCGGATTTTCCTCTGCAAATGAATTTCATGCCGCCGAAAGCCGGCGGATTACCTGCTTACTTTGTGTGGCCTTCCCGGCGCATCTCGCTTTGGTTGCGGTGTGATCGAATGGACCCACTGGCACAATGAACCGATCCTGATCGGTGGACTTATTTTTCTTGGCTGGCTGTACGCCATCCTTGCCGGACCACTGCGGGCGCGATTGGCCCCCGAACAGCCTTATCCATTTCATCACGCGCTCAAATTCTACGCCGCGCTGCTTTGCTTCTACCTCGCGGTGGGCTCACCGCTGGACCAGGTGGCCGAGCGTTTTCTGCTCAGCGCGCACATGCTGCAGCACCAGATTATCATCTATCCGGCCGCCGTTTTGTTCCTGCTCGGCTTGCCGGATTGGATGATTCGGATCGTCACGGGACGCCCTGGGCTGCGTCCGATTTTGCGTGTCATAACAGCTCCGCTCGTCTGCGGCATCGTTTATACCGCAGTCATGAGCGGCTGGCACATGCCGCTGCTGTACGACCTCGCGCTGCAGAATCGCCCGATCCACATCCTGGAACACTTCTCCATGTTCGGCGCCGCGCTGTGCTACTGGTGGCCGTTACTGAGCCCATCGACCGAATATCCGCGCGCGCCTTACGGCACGCAGATGCTTTACCTGCCGGCGGTGATCATCGGCATGACGCCCGTCTTTGCTTACATCACCTTCTCGCAGGACGTCCTCTACCCGACCTACGAATACGCGCCGCGCATCAGCAGCCTGAGCGCCTACGGCGACCAGCTGCTGGCGGGTTCGATGATGAAGCTCATCGGCATGAGCGTGGCGATGATTGCCTTCGCCGTGAGTTTCTACCGCTGGTACCAAGCCACGGAGAAGAAGCACCCGGCCCTCGGCAAAGCGGCCCGGCCATGACCGATCCCGTCCCCCACAAGCGGCGGAAGCGGTATTCGGGGAAGAATCCGCGAAAGTTTGCCGACAAGTACAAGGAGCACGACCCCGCCCGCTACGCCGAGGATGTCGCCAAGGTGCTCGCCTCCGGCAAGACGCCCGCAGGCAGTCATCGTCCGATCCTGGTCGCGGAGATTCTCAAGGCCCTCGCGCTGCAACCCGGCGCCACTGTCGTCGACTGCACGCTCGGGTACGGCGGCCATACCCGGGAGATGCTGGCGAAGATCGCGCCCGGCGGACGACTCATCGGCCTCGACGTGGATCCGCTCGAACAACCGAAGACCATCGCGCGCCTGCGTGCCGCGGGCTTCGGCGAGGACGTCTTCACTCCCGTGCGCAGCAATTTCGCCGGTTTGCCCAAGGTGCTCGCGGAGCTGGGCGTTGACGGGGCCGATGCCATTCTTGCCGACCTCGGTATTTCCTCGATGCAGCTCGACGACCCGGCGCGCGGCTTCACCTTCAAGGACGATGGCCCGCTGGACCTGCGTTTGAATCCGACGCGCGAACCCTCCGCCGCCAGCTGGCTGGCGAAAGTGAAAGAAGCCGATCTGGCCGTCGCGCTCACGGAAAACGCCGACGAGCCCAAGGCCGCGCTGATCGCCCGCGAACTCGTACTACGGCGCGAGACTACGCCTTTCACCCGCACGCAACAGCTCGCCGAGGCGCTGCGCGAAATCCTGCGCCTGCCGCCCCCGGGGCGCGGCGTGGAGACCGACGACTCGCCGGTGCGCCGCGTCTTCCAAGCGCTGCGCATCGCGGTGAACGACGAGTTCGGTGTGCTCGATCTTTTCCTTCGCAACCTGCCCTTCTGCCTCAAGCCCGGCGGACGTGTGGCCATCCTGACTTTCCACTCCGGCGAGGACCGACGTGTGAAGCACGCCTTCAAGGCCGGCCTGCGCGACGGCGTCTATTCCGCCGCCAGCGAAGACGTCATCCGCGCCGGCAAAGAGGAGCTCCGCGCCAACCCGCGCAGCTCGTCCGCCAAACTGCGCTGGGCCGTGCGAACCTAGGTTCGTCGCCGGTCAGCTCAGCATGTAGCCATCGGCCTGTTCGATCCACCGGCCGATCTGCCGGCCCGTCGCATCCAGTTCAAAGCGGCCCAGGCGGACCCCGTCGCCCACAATCTTACCGTTGGCCAGCCGGGCGACGCGAGCGATCCACGCGTACTCGAAATCGTAGCTGCCCTGGTTGAACCAATCCTGGGGAATGACCTCCACTTGGCGCCCGACCCAATCAAAGGCGAAGATCGCATGCCGTTCGTGCCCGGGTTGCGGATTCTCCGGCTGGTAAAGACCCAAGGCCAGGGTTTCCTCGAATTTGGCGAAGCTCGCCGGCGCGACGACAGGATGACGACCGGCCAATACGGCACTCTCGTAAACGAAGACATCGCACTCCGGCAGTCCGGCAACGTTTCCTCCTTCCTTCAAAAGCCCGCGCGCCACCGCCTCGCGATCCGCCATGGCTCGCAATGAATTCAACCGGAAGCAGCGAAACTCCAAAACGTGGCCGGCTTTGCCTTGCTTCCGCCACCAGAGCAGGCAGGTCCCGTCGTCGAGCAGGCGCCCATAACTGTGGAAACCCAGCAACAGCAGGCACTCGTCCTGGTCATTCAGGATCGCAATGACCGGCGACGGCTTGCCGTCGATCTCCTGCGCCCGGAAACGATAGCGGCGTCCCTCCACAGTGTGCGACCGGTTCTCCCAGGTCCATGGCGACGGCCCGATGCCCAGCCGCACCGGCTTTGCCATCGGGGGTGCGATCACCGGCGGCTCGTCCGCAGCCGGAGTCTTGATCACCGGCGGTTCGGCGGGAACCGCCGGCCCAGCCTTCAGATACAGCTCGGCGACGGCCGCCGGCGGCAGCTTCATGCTGCACGCTTCATTCAGCAGATTGATCATCATCCCGCGCCCACCCGCTTGCGCTACACGCAACCATTCCCGACCGGTCGTCGGGACAATGTGCTGCAGATAGGGATATTGCTTCCGGAGCTGCTCGGCCAGATCGCGCCGCGTGAAGACCGCGAGATAATTTCGATCATCCGTGGGCCCGAGCACGAAGGCCGCTTCCGGCCGGGGTGCCTCGATGCTCACGCCATAAATCTCTGCCTGCACAAACATGCCGAACCATTTCGGAATCAGTTCCTGAGCGCCGGCCTTAATCATCCCGATGCTGACGGTAAGCGTATCCGGATTGTCTCGCGCCAGTTCCTGGCGCAGGTCGGCCGGCAGTTTTTCGATAAACTCCTTGGTCGGATGCTTTCCCGGTGAAGGCGTGGATGCCGGCGCAACGGCTGGCGGATTGACCGGCGGAACGGTGGCAGCGGGCTTCTTTTTCCAAAACATAGTGGCAAGGTTGCCGGTATTTTCCGCTGGGCCCACAGTCGGAAACCGGCAAACCCAGCAAGCTGCCGTCAGCTCATGGTGGCAAAGCAAAACCCACCCGTGACACCGAGGCGGACCGTTAGCGCCTGACTTGGCGGGGAATGTGGCTTTGCTGCTGGCATGCTTCGCCCGTGCTGCCGCTTGCTTCTGTTTCTGGTCGCTGCAACCGCTTTCGCCGCTGATTCCACGCCCCAATCTGGAGCCAAGGTCCGCTCCCTGAAAGTCACCATTCTCTCCACCATGCTCGCCGATGGACCGGGCCTCGGCGAATGGGGCTTCTCCGCTCTGGTGGAAGTCGACGGCCATCGCCTGCTCTTCGACACCGGCGCGCATCCCGACGTCGTGCTGAAGAACGCGCAGGCGCTCGACATCGACCTGACCACCGTGCCGGAGGTTATCCTGAGCCATAACCACAACGACCACACCGGCGGCTTGATGACGCTGCGCCGGTCCGTGCTTCCGGCCACGCCTGCGGCCTTGGCGCGGGCCCACGTCGGGGAAGGCATTTTCTACCCTCGTCCGGAAGGGGCCCTGCACGCCGAAACCAATTCCATGATCGTCACCCGGACGCAGTACGAGGAGATCGGCGGCACTTTTGTCAGTCATGACCGGCCCGTGCAGCTCTACCCCGGCGTGTGGTTGACGGGACCGGTTCCGCGTCCGCATCCCGAGCGCAACTGGAGCGGCAACGGCCACGTCACGACCCCCGCCGGCACCGTCGAGGACAACCTGCCCGAGGACATGGCCTTGGTCGTAGACACGGACGCCGGTCTGGTGGTCATCACCGGCTGCGGCCACGCCGGGATCGTCAACATCCTCGACTATGCCCGCACCGTGGTGCGTCCGGCCAAGGTCCATGCCTTGATCGGTGGACTCCACCTCTTCAACGCCTCCGAGCAAACGCTCACGTGGACCGCAGCCCAACTGAAGGCCTACGGCGTGGAAAATCTGATCGGCGCACACTGCACCGGCGTCGAGACGGTCTATCGTTTCCGGGCAGAGCTCGGACTCGATCGCGCGCATGCCGTCGTCGGAGCCGTCGGCGCGACCTTCGAACTGGGCCACGGCATCGATCCCGGCTACATCGCGAAGTAAGCACGGCTCGGAGTTGTAGCCGGCTCACAACGTCAGCTCCATAAAAACGGTGTCCATCACCGGCGTCGGATAATACGCCGACCGGCGCTCAAAACCCAGCGACTCATAAAGCCGGATGGCACCGGTCATCGACGCCAGCGTGTCGAGCACCATGCGCCGGTAGCCGGCCACCCGCGCCTCCTCCACCACCCGCTGCGCGAGCGAGCGCCCGAGCCCCCGACCCTGGTTCGCCGGACGAACATAGAGCCGCTTCATCTCGCAGATCTCGCCCTCGAACGGCCGCAGCGCCACGCAGCCGAGTTCCACCCCCGACTCGACCGCCAGCAACAACCGCCCGCCAGGCGCGGCGTACTTGCCCGGCAAACCGGCCAACTCGGCGTCGAACCCCTGGTAGTCGAGCTTGATCGGCAGCGACGCCGCGTACTCGCGAAACAGCGCGCGAATGGCGTCGATTTCCTGCGGGGATGCGGCCGGGACGATCTGCATGGCGTGTTGGTGCCGGAATCACGGAGAGGAGGCAAGGCGATGAGGGCTGGCCTATTTTGTAGCCGGGGTCACTGACCCCGGAGCGAACGTGATGTCGCGACCGACCGGGGTCAGCGCCCCCGGCTACATCCGATCAATCTTCCGCCGCGTTATGCCAAAGCCATCCCTTGCGACACCGCCCGGTCGCATCATCTTCAAAACCGCATGCCGTCCACTTCCCGTCGCACCGCTGGTTTCACTGAATCGCTGATCCGCGAAATGACGCGTGTCGCCCAGCAGCACGGCGCCATCAACCTCTCGCAGGGCTTTCCCGACTTCAACCCACCGCGCGAAATCCTCGAGGCCGCCAAGGCCGAGATGGACGGCAACAACCACCAGTACGCGATCACCTGGGGCGCGACGCCGTTGCGCCAGGCGCTGGCGAAGAAACTCACCCGCTTCACCGGCCTGCCCTGCGATCCGGACCGCAATCTCATCGTCACCTGCGGCTCCACCGAGGCGATGATGGTCGCGGTGATGACCGTCGCCGATGTCGGCGACAAGATCGGCCTCTTCTCCCCCTTCTACGAAAACTACAGCGCGGACTCGATCCTCTCGGGCGTGACGCCCGTCTTCGCGACGCTCAACCCGCCGGATTACACCTTCGACCTCACCGAGCTGCGCAAGGTTTTCGCGAGCGGCATCAAGGCCTTCATCCTCTGCAATCCGTCCAATCCGACGGGCAAGGTCTTCACGCGCGCCGAGCTTCAGCAAATCGCCGACCTCGCGATCGAGTTCGATGTCTTCATCATCACCGACGAAGTCTACGAGCACATCGTCTTCGCCCCGCACCAGCACACCTACATCGCCGCGCTGCCCGGCATGGCGGAGCGCACGGTGCAATGCAGCTCGCTCTCGAAGACGTTCGCGATCACCGGCTGGCGCCTCGGCTATGTTTTCGCCGACCCGGCCTTCGTCAGCCAGAGTCGCAAGGTCCACGACTTTCTCACCGTCGGCGCCGCCGCGCCGCTACAGCACGCCATCGTCACCGGCCTGCAGATGCCTGACTCCTACTACGCCGACCTGGCGCAGGAATACGACGAGCGCCGCGCACTCCTGCTCGGCTACCTCGACCGCACCGGCCTGAAGTACACGCAGCCGCAAGGGGCCTACTTCGTGATGCTCGACGTCTCACCCTTCGGCTACGCCAACGACGTCGAGTTTGCCCGCTGGATGACCAAGGAGATCGGCGTGGCGCCCGTGCCCGGTTCCGTGTTCTTCCACACGCCCGAACACCGCTACGTCCGCCTGAACTTCGCGAAGAAGGCCGAGACCATCCACGCCGCCGGCGAACGGCTGCTGAAACTCAAGCGCGGCTAAACCGCAGTCGGTCTGCCGTGAGACGTCATGGAACGCCTTTTCCCCGGCGCGCACGGCGAACGGCAGCCGGTTCTGCGCCGGCGGCAGCGGACAGGCGGCGAGATCCGAGAACGCGCAGGGTGGATTCACCGCGAGATTGAAATCGAGCACCAGCTTGCCGTCCTGCGGCAGATCCGCTTCGAGGAAGCGCATGGGATAGGTTTCCCTGCCGCCGGTGGTGTCGGAGAAAACGAACAGGAGTTTGTCCGCGAAACGATCGAACGGGACGAGTTGGATCGCCTTCCCGTCATGCGTGAAAACCGCCCTCCCCTCCGAAGGAATCCAATCCGCTTCAATGCGCCACGCGGGGTCGATCGGAAAATAATCGACGCCGGGAAAATACACGAGCTGCGGGCGGGCGACGTCCCGCACATGCAACCGCTTCCGGTTGTTCTCTTCGACCAGATAGAAACCCATCGTGCCAGCGCTCACCAAAGTGGCGCGGTGCGCCCGGTCGCCACCGATCAACTCTACAACTCCGGTGGCGATCTCCCCATTCACCCTGACGCCAGCCCCGGGAGCCGGAGAAAAAGTCACCCGGTCCTCCACCTGCAGCACGCCGAGGTGCGCCGGGCCGGTTGCCAGGACGATGCGATTGTCGGACGCCTGGCCGATTGAACTGATCCCCGGCGGCAGGGACGGCAAACTGACCAGCGCGAGCCATCCGTTGGCCTGCGTCAGCCGGTCGATACGATCAGCCCGCGCCAATTCGATTTGTTGCGTATAGTCCGCCGCCAAACGACCAGTGCCCACAAAGAGCAGCCCTGCCCACAGCAGGAGAAATTTAAGCTTCATGGAAAAAAGGGGAGCCCACTCCCGTGGGCTCCCCGTCCATATACTCCAAAGTCGGGGTTACTTGGCGGCGACGGTCGCAGCTTTTTCCTTCTCCTCCGTGTACGGTCCGCGCACCACGCGGCCCGCCACCGGCTGGGAATCCTTGATCATGTTATAAATCGGGCAGATCGACTCGACGGCCTTCTGCAGCGCTTCGATCGTCTCCTTGGATTCCGGCGACGAGATGTGCACCTCGTAGGCGATGTCCTTGTAGACCGGCGGGTGCTCGATGTTGCCGATATGCGTCGTGAGCGCGCCGTGAACGTTCAGCTCCAAGGCATCGAGCTTCACCTGGCGCTTCGAGGCCTCGATTTCATAGATGTGCGTCAGGCAGGTGATCATGCGGCCGAGGATGTCTTCTTCCGGCACCGGCCCGAGATTGTGGCCACCGAGGTAACGCGGATAGTCGTGGACGATCTGGAAATTGCCGAGGTCGGTTCGGATGTTGCGGATGCCCGTGCCACCCTCGACCTTGACGTGCGCGCGCAGCGGCGGACGCCAGTCATTGGCGTCCTGCTTCGCGCTCGGGCCTTCAAACGGCTTCGCGCCCTGCGTGCTGGCATACTTGTCCGCGAGGAACTCGCGCAGGCCGTCAAGCTGCTTGCCCTCGGGCTGCAGCGGGGTCTGGGTGTAGAACAGTTTGCCATGGTCGACGTTCTGCGCGTCAGCCACGAGGTGATACACCGGCGAGACACGCTCCACTTGCTGGCGCAGTTCCTCGAGCTGGGCGTCAGTGGCCGGCGAGACGATGAACGCCGTGTAAGCGAGGTTGCGCGGATAGGTCACCTGCGTTCCGGTGGTCTGCGACGGCGCGGTGCCCGGACGGCTGGTGAAGACGACTTCGAGCTCGTCGATCGGAATGCCCTTGAGCGAAGCCTGCGTGAGATAGTCACCGGCCAGCGCGCTGCTCAGCGCGGACACGACGCTCGGCCAGGAGCCGGCGGCGATGCCGAACTCACCGCTGTCACGCGGGCCGTCGCTCAGCAGCTGGAAATTGCGGATCTTCAAACGGCGGATGCCCGTACGGCTGATGGCCGTGACCTTGGCCGAAAGCTGCAGCGGCTGCTCGAGTTCGGGCGTGCCCTTGAGGAGCAGCAGCGAGGAGCGCAAGCGTGCCTGGAAATCGCGGATGGAGTCGCCGTTGTCGAAGCCGGCGGGCGTTTGGGCCCAATCCTGCGACGCGTGTGTCGCCTGGGCGTGGAGCGGTTGGGAAATCAGCGCGAGCAGGCCGGTGCCGGCGATAACAAGGCGCTGAAGGTTTTTCTGGATCGGAAGTTTCATGGACGGAAGGACACGCCCTGCAGGAGCACGGCGCGGCCGAAAGATAATTTTCGTTGGCGCTGGAGAGCCGGGTGTCCGGTGGCAGCGAGGCTGATTGGAAATCTCCGCAGGGTCTGCCGTGGTCGGCCAGGATTTCTGTCGGAGCGAAAGACTCTCGCCACGTGGCGTTGAGTCGGGCGGTAAGAAACTAAATCCCACCAAACCGGTAAAGTATAAACTCTGCCGTCCCCGGTTGGTTCCTTGTCATAGTCCGTCCTGCCAATCCCGGTTTGTAACGTAATACGTTACAAACCGGAGGGAGCTGTGAATCAGGCTTGGATAGACGCAACGGGGCGACGGAAACGGGACCAAGCGAAATCAATCAGCAGGAAAATGCCCAAGCTGGCCGCGAGCAGCGGCAAGAAAACGGCCAGCGCCAGCGTGCCCCACAACACCGGACGCGGCAGCGAACCGGCGGCGACGGGCGCGCCGAGTTTTCCGGCGGGGCGGCGCTGCCACCACATCACAAGACCCGAGAGCGCCAGCAGCAGGACGCCGCCGGCGGCGACGGTGCCGAGGATCTGGTTGGCGAGGCCGAAGAGCTGGCCCTCGTGCGCGATGATGCCCCAGAGCATGAATTGCGCGAGGTAGCCGAAATCCTTGAAGCGGACATCGGCCAGCACCTTACCCGAATACTGGTCGAGATGCAGGTAGGTGCGGCTGAAGGCGCGATTGCGATCGGACAACACGCTGTAAACGCCCTTCGGTCCGACCGGCAGGGCAATCGTGTAAGGCTGCGGCACATTTCGCTCCATCGCGATGGCGATGACACGGTCGAGCGTCACCGCGCCGGCTTCTGGTCCGTTATAGGCAGCAGAGTTCGCCGCCTGCTTCGCGTGCATGGCGTGGCCTTCGTGTTCCGGCGCGGAAGCGAGGGTATCGATCTTCTCCGCCAAACCGGAACGCAACGGCGGCGACCAGCCAGTGAGTTCGGAGCGGTGCGCACCCGCGCTGGATTCCACCGGCGTACCCTGCCCCAATGTCGCGGAAATCTTGCGATACCACGTGCCGCCGCCGTGCGACCAGAGCAAGCCGGTGCTGAGCAGGAACAACGTGCCCACCGAAAACCACACCGCCGGCACCGCATGAATGTCGCGCCAGAACGTGCGTCCCTTCGCCCGCAGTCGCGGCAGCAGGAAACCCCACACCGCGAACTTCGGCCGCGGCCACCAGAGGTAGAGTCCGGAGAGAAACAGCACGAAGGCCCAGCTCGCCGCGAGCTCGACAATGTAACCGCCCGCCGGACCCGCGAGCAGCTCGCCGTGCAGGTCGTGCACGATGTTCTTCAGACGCTTGTCCTCCTCGAGGCTGCCGGCGATGTCACCGGTGTACGGATTGACGTAGGTCGTCAGTTTGCCCTGCGGTGCGTTGAAAATCACCTGGCTCGTGTCGCCGGGAGACTGCGCCGGAATGAATTGCACCGGACGATACGCCGGCCACGCCTCGCGCGCGGCGGAAAACTGGCCATCGGCGGAAAGCGGCGCCTCGCCCGCCGGCACGGGCACGTTGAACAGATCGTGATACTTCCACGCCTCGTACTGCGGCATCCACAGGTAGATCGCCCCGGTGATCGCGAGGAAGATCACGAACGGCGCCACGATCAGGCCCGCATAGAAATGCAGGCGCCACGCGGAACGGTAGAGAGAGCCGGGATCGGGATTGGTGCTCATGGACGGAAGTCAGGTCAGAAGGTGTACTTCGCATCCAGCACGACGGTGCGCTGGGGAAACGGATGGAAGAGGAAGTATTCGCGATTGAGCACGTTATCGACGCCGGCGGACGCGCTCCAGTGGGCGTTGATCCGGTAGTTCACGTGTACGTCGGCCACGAACCAGCTGGCGAAACCCTGATAGTTGTTCGGCGTCACGTCGGCGTTATCGAGCGTCGTGTAGAGCAGGCTGCTGTAGCGGCCGCCCAAGGTGAAGGCCCACTGGCGGTTGGGGCGATAAGTCAGCAGGAACGTCGCGCGCCACTCGGGGATATTGGGCAGGCGCTTGTCGATGGCGCTGCCGCCGCTGGCGTTGGCCGCGCCGGACGTGGCCAGCGTGCGGGCATCGAGGTACGTGGCGCTGCCGGAAAACTCCAGGCCGCGGACGAACAGGTCGTTGCGCTGCAGCGCCAGCTCGACACCGCGGGCACGCACGCGATCGACATTGGAAATGTAGGAATACAATTGCGTCGAACCCGCGGCGAGCGGCTTGAACTGCGAGATGATGGCGTCGTGGATGTCATCCTGGAACAACGACAGTCGCACGCTCCCCTGCTCGAAGTTGCGCTCGACGCGCAGCTCGGCAGCGAGGACGTCGTCGGGCTTGAGGTTCGGATTCGGCGACGTGAACGTCGTGCCAGTGGAGACCAGCTGATAAAGCTCCGAAGCCGTGGCGTAGCGATAGGCCTGGCCCACCGAGGCGGTGACGGCCCAACGCGGCGACGGCGTCCAGGTCGCGGCCAGCTTCGGCGACCAATCCGAGCGGCTCACTTCGGGCTGCTTCACGGTCGCGGAGCCGTTGACGTTGTAACCATCGTAAGCACGCCAGTCCTCAAAGCGGAGTCCGGAGGTGACCCGCACCGTCGGCGCCACCTGCCAGATATCCTGAATCCACAACGCTTCCGTGCGGGTCTTGCCGTCGCCTTCCGTGGCGATACCGGTGGGCGCTCCACCCGCATACCAATCGGCGGTGTTGTACGTCGGGTTGAAAAGGCGGTAACGGTCGTCGTGCGCGCCGAAGCTGATGATGTGCGTGCCAGTGCAGATGTCAGGACGCCAGACGCCCTTCACATCGACCGTAGTCCAACCGGTGCCATCGAGCACCGCGATGCGACCGCCGGCACCGAGTCCGGGCCCGGGCGCGTTGGTCGCGGAAGCCGTCGTCGGAGAACGCTGCTGGTCCTTGTCGAAGGCGTAGCGCGTAACCGCAGCCTCGAAGTCCCAGCTGCCCTGCGTGTCGGTGCGCAGGCTGAGGCTGTGCGAGTTGTGCTGCTGCTCCAGTTGATACGTGCCGGTGGCGAAGCCCGCCTGGCCGGCGAACGTCGGATCGCCGACGGCGTTGCGCAGGTAGGTCTCGACGCGAGAGCTGGCATCGTTGCGCCAAAGCCCGAAGGTGTAGGCCGCGCGCAGGGCGGGCGTCAGGTCATAGGCCACCTTGGTTTTGAAGTTCGCCATCTGCGTGTGCAGCAGACCGGAGGAGCCGAGGATGTTTGCCGGCTGATTGAGCTTGTTGACGGCGGCATACCCGCCGGTGGTACCGGTGGGAAACGTCGCACTCGTGATGTACGACAGCGGCTGGCTTTCGCTGTCCTGGTAGTTGGCGCTGACCCAGTAGGCGAACTTCCCCACCCGGTCGCCGGCGGTGACGGCGGTCTGGTAGGTCGCGTAGGTGTCCTTGGTGCCGTAGAGGCTGTGATTCTGGAACGCAGCGGTCTGGTTGATCGACGCCTCGAATTTCTCCGGCAGGCGCGTGGTGATCTCGAGCACCGCGCCCATCGAATTGCCGGCGTAGGCGGCGGAGAACGGCCCGTACATCACGTCGACGCGCGCGATCTCGGAGGGAGCCACGAGTCCCCAGCGCGGGGCGCCGATCGTGTTGTTGTTGGCGATGAGCGCCGTCAGCGGCACGCCGTCAGCGAACACCAGGCTGCGCGCGCTGGAACTGACACCCCACACGCGGGTGGCCATGACCGCCTGCGTGTCGCCGTAGTTGCGCTTCCGGAGAAAAAGACTCGGGAGGTATTTCACCGCATCCTCGGTGTCGACGAGGTTGACGGTCTCCTCGAGGCGCTGGGCCGTAACGCTGGCCGTTTGCGGCAGCCCGAGCGGCGTGAGGATGGAGACATCGCCCCGCTCGCCGACGATGGCGACCTTGTCGAGAACGATGGGCGCGGCGCCGGGATCCGGCGCCGCGGTTTGGGCCCGCACCGCGGACGTCGCGGCGAAGGCAGTGAGCAAGAGGAACAGTCGGGAAAATTTCATGAACGGAGGTCGAGGCGAGGTGTGGTGAGCCGGCAGATCGGAAAGCCGGCGTGCCAAGCGCGGAGCTTTCCCGGATCACGAGCGCAACGAGGCGCACGGTGCCGGCAGGAAACGAACACAGGACGCACCGCCGCCCGAACGGCGGACCGATGCGTTGGAGCCGAAGCTCCCTCAGACCAACACTCGCGGCGGCGGCAGCGGCGGGGCTTCCCGCCGGTAAAGGGCGCTGCCCGCTTCGGGCCACCACGCCGTCACTGCCTTGGGTTCACTCACGACAATCCGGGACACGGATTGAAAAACCACCGGCGCCTTGCTCATCAGGCCGAACGTCGAGCCGCCGGTCTCGTCCTGCTTCTGCTTGCCCTGCTCCACGAGCCGGCACATGTCGCATTTCTTTTCGACCGAGAACGTGTTCTCCGCGGCTTCCACCACGGACACCGTTGCGACCTCGTTCGAGAACATGCGCGCCCAAGCCACCACCTGCAGCAAATCCCACAACCCGCCCGTGGCGAAGAGCCAGGCGGAGAGCAGCAGGATGCGGGCGTAGCGGTGACGCATGTCAGTTGAAAACGAAGATTATGGTGCGCGGGGTCAAGTCCCCTTCGCTTTGGCCGCGGCTTCCGCCTGGGTCCGGGCCTGCTCCTGCGCCACGAGCTCGTTGTAGTGCGTGACGACCTCGCTGTACTTCTGGTTGAGATCGTTGAGCGCGGCGACGGCGGCGTTGGCGCGAACGATGGAAGCCTTGTTGGCCTCGTAGAACTGGTCGCGCTGCTGGACGAGACCGGTGATCTGCTCGTCGCGAGCCTTCACGGCCGCGGTGTACTCGGTCACTGCCTGCTTCCAGTGGTCGAGCTGCTTGGTGAGCGAACTCTCGCTGCTTTCCAGGCGCGCGATCTGCGCGGTCTGGGTGCGAATGGTTGCGGCCTGCTCGTCGCCCTGGGTCTTCAGGGCTAGGATCTGCGTGCGGAAGGTGTCGAGGTCCTCGCGAGCCGCTTTCAGGGATTCGTTGGACTCGCCGAGCTGGCGGGTAAGGCCGGACTCGGACTTGAGCAGGCCGTCGATGCGGCCGCGCGCGATGCGCTCTGTGTTCCATTGGAAGACGCACAGGCCCCCGAGCGCGAGCAGCAGGCCGAAATTGAGACGATGCAGGTGGTCGGACATGGCAAAATCAGGTTCAGTGCGTGGCGGGTGCCTCGCGGGTTTCAAAGGCAACGCTCTGGATGCCGGTCAGGCGCACGCGGTCGAGCACACCGAGCAACGCGCCGTGGCGCGCATCGGTGTCGCCGGTGATCAGCACGCGCAGCGCCGGATCGGCGCCGTGGCGGCGCGTGAGTTCGTTCTGCAGCTCGTTGCGCCCGAGCGGGCGCTTGTCGAGGAAGATGCCCCCGGCCGCATCCACGGAAATGACGACCGTGTTGGGATGGCGATCAGGATCGGCGGACTGGGCCGTGGGCAGGTTCACCTTGACGCTCTTCGTGGTGGCCATGCTCAGGCTGACCATCATGAAGCAGGCGAGCAGGAAGAACATGATGTCGATCAGCGGGATGATCTCGATCCGCGCCTTTTTTCTGGGTCTGCGAGCCATGGCGGGAAATCAGCGGGCGACGGCGGTGGCTTCCGGGAGTACCTCAACCAGCGGCGTGGGCACGGCCTGGGATTTTTGCAGGAGGAGGCGGACGTTCTTGCCGACCGTCTCCAACTCGACCTCGAGGTCCTCCGCGCGATGGCCGAGGAAGTTGAACGGGATGAGCGTGAAGATGGCGATGCCGAGGCCGAAGGCCGTGGCGATGAGCGCCTCGCCGATGCCTCCGCTCACCTTGCTGACCGCGAGTTCCTGGTCGCCGCCGACAAACTGGAACGAGTGCATGATGCCCGTGACCGTGCCGAGCAGGCCGAGCAGCGGCGCGAGCGTGACGATGGTGTCGAGCGCGCCGAGGAAGCGGCGGCCGAGCTTCACCTCATCCTCCGCGCGAATCTCGGTGGCGATCTCCACGTCGATCTCGGCGTGCTCGAGGCCGTAGCTGATCACGCGCACGCGCGGGTCGGCGGAATTCTGCGCGAGCTGCTGGGCGGCGTCGCGATCACCCCGGGTGAGCGCGGCATAGACCTGCGCGAGCGTGCGCGGGGAACGCGCCTTGCTCGCGCCCTTGAACCAGATGAGGCGCTCGACGACGATGCCGATCGAGAGGAGTGAGAGGGCCAGCAGCGGCCACATGATGATGCCGCCGTGGGTGAAGGTATCGACGACGACGTTGGCGAGAAGCGGTGTTTGCATAAAGACAGGAGGAAAAGGTTGGGTTACTTGCGAATGGAGAAGGCGTAGGTCTTGAGATAATAGCCGGGGCGGCCGAGCCAGCTGCCCTGACGAAGATTCTGCAGCGCCGCGGCATCGAGCTCGCTGAAACCGGAGCTGCGATGCACGCGGGCCTCGGCGATGGCGCCGCCGGAAGCGGCCACGCGGAACTCAATGTCGACAGTGCCAACGATGCGGCGCTGCAGGGCCGTCGGCGGATACGAGAGCGGCGGCAACACGAGGTTGCTCGCCAGCTGCCCGTCGCCGTCGATCGAAACCGGGCCGCGAACCCCGCCGACCGTGCCGCCGGCGCGGGCCGGGTCGTTGGTCAGATGCACCGGGCCCTTGACCGCGATGGAGAACGCGACCGGGACGTTGGGCGCCACGGCAGTGATGGGCGTGAGCTCGGGCAGCGGCGGCAATGCGAGGTTGTCGACGACCGGCGTGGAGAGCTCCGGCGGGAGCTGCTCGGGCGGCGGCGTTTCCTCGATGGGCTTTTGCTCCACCGGCGGCGGCGTGAGCTCCACCGGTTGCTCGAGCGTCGTGGGCGGGATGGTTTTCTCTTCACGCGGACGGCGTGAATTCTCCTCCCCCAGCCCGAAGCCGAGAATGCCGACCAACAACAGGTGCAGCGTGGCGGTGGTCACGAGCAAGGCGGCCCACGGGCCGCGACCGGACGAACGGGATTCGTCCGGCGGCGCGGCCGGAGGGAGGACTTGCGCGGGGGTGGCGGAGGCGACGGACATCAGCGGGTGGCGATATAGGACGGCGCGACCGGCGTGGCGTCCGCGGTGTGGAGGATCTGCTCCGCGAGCTGGCCCTTGCCGAAGTGCTGCTGCACGGCGCCGTTCCAGCCGCCGAACTGTTCGTCGACGGAGAACAACTTCGTGTCCGGCAATTTCACCCCGGCCTTGGCCGCGGCCTCGGGCAGGCGCGGACGATAATGGTAGCGGGCGATGATCTCCTGCGCCTCGGGCGTGTAGAGATACTTCGCGAACGAGATGCTGACGCGCGCGTTCTCGTGCTTGCCGACGTTGACATCGAGCCAGGCGACGGCCGGCTCCACGAGGATGCTCGTGGGCGGTGTGACGATCTCGAGGCGGCGGCTGCTATCCTTCACGAGTTCGTGCGCCTCGCTTTCCCAGACGAGCAGCACGTCGCCCTCGCCACGGCGCGCGAAGGTGTCGGCTGCGCCGCGGGCGCTCGAGTTCAGCACGGGAACGTGTTCGTACAGCCGCGTGACAAACGCGCGGGCCGCCGCGTCGTTGCCCTGCGCGCGTTGCGCATAGCCCCACGCGGCAAGGTAGTTCCACTGCCCGCGTCCGCTGGTGCGCGGATCGGGCGTGATGACCTTGACGCCCTCGGCTACGAGGTCGTTCCAGTCGCGGATGTGCTTCGGGTTGCCCTTGGGCACGACGAACACGACGGTGGTCGTGTACGGCGAGCTGTTGTCGGGCAGGCGCGACTGCCAGAAGGACGGCAGCAGCAGAGTGCTGCGCGCGAGGGAATCGATCGCACCCGGGTTATCGAGCGTGATGATGTCCGGCTCGGCGCCCTTCTGGATCGCGCGCTCCTGCGCCTCGGTGCCGCCGTGCGTTTCGGTCACGGTGAGCTTGAAGCCGGTCTTTTTGGACCAGCGCTGGGCGAAGTCGGCGTTGAGCTCGGCGAAGAGCGGACGGCTCGACTCGTAGGAGGCGTGCGAGAACGTGACGGTCTTCGGGCCCTTGGCGCCGGCCGGAGCCGCCCAATCGCCTTCGAGGCCGTAATCACCGGCACCCGAGCAGCAGGCGGAACCGGCGTGGAGCGAAACCGAGGTCAGGGCGGCCAGCGAACCGGCCAGCAGCGAGAGGTAGCGGGAACGATGCGTTTTCATGCGCGGATGGATTTCTGAAGCGCTTAGAACTTGTAGGTGATGCGCGACTGGAAGCTGATCGGCGGGCTCTGCAGCAGGTAGGCGGTGGTGTCACCGCCGACGCCGGCGGCGTGGTTCCAGTTGCGCTCGTTGGTGAGGTTCGTGACGTCGAGGGCGAGGCGCCACTTGCCGTTCGTCCAGGAGGCGCCGGCGTTGAGGTTGTACTGCGACGGCACGGTCACGAGATAGTTGGCCTGCCAGCTCGAGGTGAACCAGGCGCTGGCGTTGAGGCCAAAGCCGTTGTTGAACTGGTAATTCACGTAGGCGTTGGCCGAGTTCAGCGGGTTGCCCGTCGCGCGCCAGTTGCCGCGCACGGTGGAGTCGGGATTCACGCTGCCGGTGCCGTTCGAGTAGATCGTCACGCCGTCGGCGACGTAGCCGTTGTAATCCGAGGCCAGCGCGCTGCGCGTCTGGTTCTCGAGCGTGGCGTCGAGGTAGGCGTAGTTGATGCCCGCCGAGAAGTTGCGGCTCGGCTGGTAGTTGAGCGCGACCTCAGCACCGCTGTAGAGCAGCTGCACCGGGAAATACAGCGGCGAGGACGGCGAGATGGTCGACGACACCTGGCGCTGCTGGCGGAAGACCGCACCGGTCACGAAGAGCTTGCCGGGGATCAGGTCGAGCTTCACGCCGCCTTCGCGGAGCGTGCTGAGCGTGCGATAATAGCTCCACGTGAGCGTGTTGTTCGGACTCGTGAAGCCCTGCGACAAGCAGCAGCCGCAATCCGTGGCCGCGAGGTCATGATCGACCGTGGCGTAGATGGAGAGCCAGTTCGTGGGGCGATACGTGAGACTGGCGTTGTAGTCGCCGTTGTTGACCGACGCGTGGTCGGCGAGGTTCGTGTTGGCCGGGAAATAACCGGAGTCGCGCACCGCGTAGGTGGTGGGCGAAGCCTTGATCCACTGCCAGAGATTCGAGAGACGGCCACCGACGTGCACGCTCCACTGGTCGCCGATGTCAAAGCGGTGCTCGGTGAAGATGCTGCCCTGCAGCAGCTGGTTGTTGCGAATGTCGCTGCCGCCGGCGCTCTGGACCGAGACGCCGTCCCAACGGTTGGCGCCAACCTGGTAGGCCTTGGCGACCTGGACGTAGCCGTACTTGGTGAGGACGGCGTTGTAGAGCTTGGTGTTCTTGTCGTTGTAGCCGACCGGACGAAGGATCTGCGCGATGTAGCCGCCGCTGGCGCTGCCATACTGGCTGACGAGAGCGGAATCGAGCAGCAGGTTGCCGGCGCCGAGCGAGCCATCGAGCGTCGCGTCGACCGCGGTGGCGGATTTCTCCGAGCTGCCGCTGATGCCGCCGAGGTTGTCGCACAAGTTCCACAGGTAGCGGATGTCCGTGCCGGTGTTGCTCTGCCACTTCACCTTCTTGCCGAGCACGGTGAACTCGCGCTTGTGAATGATCTCGGTGCGGTTCGTGCCGAGCTTGTTGACCATGTAGCTCTGGTACAGGTCGTAGCCGTAACGGTAGTCCTGGCTGAACTGGTAGGTCGTGGTGTTGCGGATCGTCGTCTGCTCGCTCAGCTCGAGCGAGGCGATCGCCTGACCGATAAGTTCCTCGGCCTGACCGAAGGCGTTCTTGTCGTAGATCGTCTGGCTGCCGTCGACGGAGACCTTCTTCTCGTTTTCGGCGTAGGTGACCCAGCCGTTGAGCGAAGCGGGATTGGACGCGGACCACGGCAGCGTGCCGCTGGTGGCCGTGCCGACCACCTTGGTGCCGTTGGGCGTGAAGATGCCGTTGACGACGGTGCCTGCGTCGAAGCCCGTGCCGTCGAGCGAGCCGCGGTAGAACGTGCCGTTGTACTTCAGGATCGGAGTGGCAACGCCGGCGCTGTAGACACCGTTGTCGATCAGGTCCTGCGTGAGGCGGTTCGTGCCGTACGGCACCGCGCCGTTGGACTTGCCGTAGCTCAAGTTGAAATCGACGGTGAGCCGGGAGTTCGGCTTCCACGTGATCGCGCCGTAGCTGTCGACGAAGTTGGCTTCGGCATTGGCCCAGTACTGCCGCGAGTCGGAGCCCTGCACGCTGATGCGGTAGGCGACCTTGTCATTGATCGGGCCGGTGTTGTCGATCTTGCCGGTGAGCTGGAAAAGATTGCCGTCGGTGTCCGGGCTCACGCGACCGAGCGTCACGTTGATTTCCGTGTGCTGGCCGTCGAAGGCCGGCTTCTTCGTGATGTAGTTCACGTAGCCCGCGGTGCGCGTGGTGGAACCGTAGACGACGCTCGGGGTGCCGGCGACGATGTCCACGGCTTCCCAGGAATTGTTGGCGAACGGGTGCACCTCGGGATTCAGGAGGAGCGTGCCGTTGCGCATCGTGTCGGTGTTGCCGCCGCGGATGGCGGCGAAGGTCGAGTAAGCCGACGGCGACGAGCGCTGCACGGCGGGCGCGTAGAGCGCGAGGTCGGCGAAGCTCTCGATGATGTCGCGATCGAGCTGCGTCTTGGAGACCTGGTAGACGGAACGCGGAATCTCCTTCACGGTTTCCTCGAAGCCGTTGAAGCCGGTCGTCGGGCGCACCGGCAAAACGGTGTCCTCGAAGCTCTGGCCTTGGACGTCGACCTTGCCGAGATCGACGGCGCCGGACTTGCCCGCGGCGGAGTCGGCGTTTTTCTGTTGGGCGAAGGCGGGATGGGCCAGCGCAGGCAGCGCGGCCGCAAGGGCGAGAAGCCGCAGGCCGGTGGTCAACCGGGAAGGGCTGGATTGGTGTGAGTTGGGAATCATGTGCACAGCTGGGGGACGGATGTCCCCATGCCGGCGCGGATAGGTGCCGCGCGGCTTGAGTCGGAAGGAAGCCGGTCGTCCGGCTGATCCGCGGTTGGTTCTTGGTTTCTTATTCCCCGTGCCTGCCTGCCGTGGTCGGCCAGAGCGATTTGCCGGGGACGCTGATTCTCGCTGTGCAGCGTCGAATCGGATGCGGACAAAATGCGCTCGCGCGCGAATGTCCACTAAATTGGTCTGGATATCTTGTCATATCACGCGATGCCGCGATTGGTCATCGGTTAACGCAGAATTTTTTCCGCGAGACGCTGTGCCTGCACGCGGATCTCGGGCAGCGCGGTGCATTCCCAGAGATCGCCCTTGAGCGGCGCGCCGAGCGTGAAGAGCCAGTCGACCGGCCGTTCGTTGTGATCGAGCACCTGGCCTTCGTCGGTGGCGCGAATGCCGAGCGCGAGCGGATCGTGGTCGATCAACCCGTTCGCGAGGAGATTAAGCATCAGCGGATGCTGGTACTTCGAGTAATCGGTGCGCGGGCCGGTGCAGTTGATGACCTTGGCGACGTGCAGCGTGCGCACCTGTGTCGTGCCGCGCGCGCGAAAGCGCGCCGTCACGCCGTCGGGCACTTCCACCAGCTCGGTCAGGCGCCCGGCGTAGAATTGCAGCTGGCCCGCGCTCTGCAGCTCGGCCACGGCCGCACCGACCGGCGGCGCCACACGGTGACGGTGCGCGTCCCAGAACGGACGCGCATGCCGCATGAAGCGCGCGCGTTCCGCCCACGAAAATCCATGCCACGCCCGCTGCGAATGCGGCCGGAGTGAATCGAGCACCGGGCGCCAGTCGATGCCTTGCGCGCGAGCCTGCTTGATCTCGGCGCGCAACAGCCGCGAAAAGCCGAGCACGGTGCGGGGGAGTTCTCGTCCGCCGAGAAAGTCAGTGTAGGGCGACGAGGCCCGGTGTTCCTGCGGCAGGATGCCACGGCGCGACAACGCGTGGATCGGGCCGCGGTGACCGCGTCCGCGCAACTCGAGGATCAGGTCCGTCGCCGTGAGCCCCGCGCCCACAAGCAGAACCCCCGCCTCGATCGGAATACCTTCGAGCGCACCCGGCTGCCAGGGCGTGTGCACGTAGCGCTGCGAGTGGTACACGGGCAGCGAACCGCGAATCGGGTATTCGCCGGGAAGATTGCCGATCGCGAGCACGACGCGGTCCGCCGTGAAATAGCGTCCACCGCCGAGGCGCAGGCTCAGCGCCGCGCCGGTGAGCTCGATGTCGAGCACCTCGCCCTTGATCACCTCGAGTTCGACGCCGGTTGCCGCGGCAGTACGAACTCCGGCCAGCACCTCCGCGAGGTAAGTCCCATAAATCTGGCGCGGGAGAAAATCTCCCGGCGTCACCGCCGCCGGAAATCCGGTCCGCCCCACCCTCGCCTGCACCCATTTGAAGAAATGGTCCGGCTGCTCCGGAAACGCGCCCATCCGGCCCACCGGCACATTGAGCAGATGCTCGGCGTAGCGGGTGCCGTAGGCCATGCCCTGGCCGACGTCCGACATGCGCTCGAAGAGCAAAATGCGGACGGGCTGGCGCGCCTGGCGCAGCAGTTGGGTCGCGACGAGGCAGCCGCTGGCTCCCCCGCCAATGATGGCGATGATTTGGGTCACGAAAGGAAGAAATTCAGGAGCGCAGCGTGGCTTTGATCCGGTCCGGATTCGCGAGGAGATCGAGCACGTCGAGCACACAGGTGGAGACAATGTCGGCCTCCAAAAGTGTCGCAGTCGACAAGCCCTCTTCCTGCATCAGCGCGATGCCGAGCGCGGCCGCGCCGAACATCTTGCGGTCGTTGCGCCCGTTGCCGACGGCCACGACGTTTTTGCCGCCGAGCTGCTCGACGTAGCGCAGCTTGGCGAAGGCCTGGTTCTCCGAGGGAATGATGGTGAGCGTCACGGGCAGCCCCGCCAGCTGCTGGCGCGCCACGCCGAAGGTGTCGGCCGTGATGACGTGGATGGCGACCTCCTTCGAGAGCGCGCGCAGCCGCTCGGCCACGCCGGTATGCAGGAAACCGTCGAGCGCGAGCGTGCCGTTGTAGTCGCTGACGAGATGATCGAGCTGAAGCGGCCCGAAGTCGGGAATATCGATGGAGATCATGGAGTGATGAGTTGGGCGCCGGTCAGGCGCGGAAAAAGAATGCTGCGTCCATCCGGACACCGAGACCCGTCACACTACCCCATGAACGGGCCGCGCGAACGGACGCACCAAAAAGACTGGCGCACCCGCCGGCCCGACCGAAGCCCTCGCGATCCCGAAGGCGCCAGGAGAAAGGTCGGGCCGGGCGAGCGGCCAAGAGGGAAATCACCAGCGCCGTCACAACGACGTTCCGTGAGTGGAGGCGGGACTATCAGTCCCGCGGGTTGACGGCTGCGATGCGCATGCCGCGCGGGACTGATAGTCCCGCCTCCAGCAAGGGGCGAACGAGGCGATTGAGATCCGGGCCCCTAAAAAAGAAAAACGCGAGGTGAACATGAACGGGAATCGATGGTTTGGCCGGTGAGGGCCGCGATCGATTCCAGTGGTCTGGTCAACATCGCGTCAGAGAAGGCCGGCCCCGTTTGCGCGGAGCCGGCCGGATGAACTGCACTCCGTTCCCGGGTGGGGATGCGGAGGAAAGAACCACGCGCCGCGAGGCGCGGACGAATCAGGTCGTGGCGGCCGGGATGAGGTCGTCGATGCTGTCGGTCTCGACGTTCACATCGGCGAAGAGCCACGAAGACAGGTAGCGTTCAGCGCTCGACGGGATGACGGCGACGATCTGCTTGCCCTTGTTTTCCGGACGCTTCGAGAGCTGGATGGCGGCCCAGACGGCGGCGCCGGACGAGATGCCGATCGGAATGCCGTCGAGGCTGTTGACCTGCTTGGAGACCGGCGCGGAGTCGGTTTCCTTCACGCGGATGACCTCGTCGTAGATCTTCGTGTTGAGGATCGACGGGACGAAGCCGGCGCCGAGGCCCTGCAGCTTGTGCGGGCCGGGCGCGCCGCCGGAGAGAACCGGGGACGCATCGGGCTCGAGAGCGACGATCTTGATGCCCGGCTTCTTCTGCTTCAGCACCTCGCCGACACCGGTGATGGTGCCGCCGGTGCCGATGCCGGAGACGACGATGTCGACCTTGCCGTCGGTATCGCGCCAGATTTCCTCGGCGGTCGTCTTGCGGTGGATCGCCGGGTTCGCCGGGTTGGCGAACTGCTGGAGAATCACGGAGCCCGGGATCTTGGCGGCGAGTTCCTCGGCCTTGGCAATGGCGCCCTTCATGCCCTTCGGTCCCTCGGTGAGGACCACGCGCGCGCCGAGGATCTTGAGGATCTTGCGGCGTTCGATGGTCATCGTCTCGGGCATGGTGAGGATGAGCTTGAGGCCCTTGGCGGCGGCGACGAAGGCCAGCGCGATGCCGGTGTTGCCGGAGGTCGGCTCGATCAGGACGCTGTCCTTGGTGATCTTGCCCGACTTGAGCGCTTCATCGATCATGGCGAAGCCGATGCGATCCTTGACGCTGGAGAGCGGGTTGAAGAACTCGAGTTTCAGGAGGATTTCCGCCTGCGCGCCGTGAGCCGCG
>JBEHWZ010000018.1:0-35008 GCA_048498955.1 Verrucomicrobiota bacterium
CATGTCGGGCTCGAAGGCTTCGTACTGCTCGTCCACGAACGGGCGCAGGATGCGGCCGAGGATGTCGCGCACGGCGAGCACGCCGTTGCGGCCTTCGCGGGCGAGTTCGGCGTCGCCGGTGTGCAGCGCGATTTGCGCGCCGCTGCGCCGGCGCAACTCCGCGGCGCAACCGGCATGGTCGCTGTGGCCGTGCGTCAGCAGGATCAGCGCGATGTCCTTCACCTCGACCTTGTGCGCCTTGAGCGCGGCCAGGATGCGCTTCAGGTCGCCGGGGGCACCGGTGTCGACGAGCACGGGCTTGTCTCCTGTCAGCAGGTAACAATTCGAGATCGAGCCTTTGATTCTGATCACCATGGAAGGGCCGGCGGAAATTATCTGACCACGGATGACGACAAATGGATACGGATAAATTGAGGACCGGGCTTTTTTTCTGCCCGCGCCCATCCGCGCAATCCGTGGTTAAGAAATTACGGCGGCAGGACCAACTCCGCGCGCACGGACGTGTTGTCCTCGGTCGGGAAATCAGACGGCACCGGGTAAGCCACCTCGCGTTGCGCGAGCCATTGCAGGGCGCGCACTAGCAGCGTCTGCAGGCCGGCGTCGCGCACGGTCACGGGCTGGTTGTCGCCTTTCCAGATGTGTCCGAGGGTCGATGTATAGACGCGGCCCTTGCCATACCGCACGGTCCACTCGATCGGCCAGTTGAGCTTGGTTTGCGCGGTGTCGTTGGCGTAGGAAAGGACCTCGACGTCCTCGGCCGGGCCGCGGGCGTAGTTGTAGACCTCGATGTTCGCCGCGCGCCAGCGGCGCGGCAGGCCCTGGTGAATCGGATGCTCGCCGAGGCGGACGATGAGCGCATCGAAGCGCGAGCCATGGGCGGTGTTGTTGCCCTCGCCGGACGGAATCCGGATGATTTGCTCGTCGTTGCCCACCTGCAGCGCGATGCCCTGGTCCTTCTTGCGCCAGCCGAGTCCGATGATGCGGTTGTACGCCGGCCAGTCGGGAAATGCATTGTTGCCGGCGTGCCAGACGTACACGCCGCCGCCGTCGTGGACGTATTCTTCAAACGCGGTGCGCACCTCGTCCGGCCACTGGGCGGCTTTGCCGTTCAGGTCGTTGTAGTGCTGGATCACCACGTCGTAGTCCTTGAACTTCGGTCGCCACGTGTCCCAGCCCGGGGCGTCGGCGGCGGGCGGGGCCGTGGAGACGGCGACGTCGAAGAGGCCGGTCGGTTCCAGGATCGCGCGGATGGAGCGGGTCGTCAGCTGCCAGTCGTGGTTGCTGCAGCCGTCGACAATCAGCACGCGAATCCGACCTGGCTCCGCGGCGGCCAGCGGCACGACGCCGAGGAGCAGCAGGGCCAGGAATTTTCGCCAGGCGCGCATGATCGCCGGATCAGAACTTCAGGTGCTTAACCGTGAGCCGGTTGTTGATCAGCTGCTCGAGGGAATCGATGCCGATGCGCAGGTGGGTCGAGACGTGCTTGTCATCGACCTTCTTGTCGCTCTCGGTGGTCTTCACGCCCTCGGGCGTCATGGGCTCGTCGGACACGAGCAGAAGCGCGCCGGTGGGGATTTCGTTGGCGAAGCCGGTGATGAAAACCGTGGCGGTCTCCATGTCCACCGCCATGGCGCGGATCTTCTTCAGGTACTTCTTGAAGTCGCCGTCATGCTCCCAGACGCGGCGGTTGGTCGTGTAGACCGTGCCGGTCCAGTAATCCTTCTTGTGGTCGCGGATCGTGGTCGAGATGGCCTTTTGCAGGGCGAATGACGGCAGGGCGGGCACCTCGGGCGGGAAGTAGTCGTTGCTGGTACCGTCGCCGCGGATGGCGGCGATGGGGAGGATGAGGCTGCCGATCTTGGCGCGGTGCTTGAGGCCGCCGCACTTGCCGAGGAAGAGCACGGCCTTGGGGTTGATGGCGCTGAGCAGGTCCATGACCGTCGCGGCGGTGGCGCTGCCCATGCCGAAATTGATGATCGTGATGTCGCCCGCGGTGGCGCTGGTCATCGGCTTGTTGCGGCCGTGGACCGGCACGCGGTGCCAGTTGGCGAACAGCTCGACGTAGCGGTCGAAGTTCGTGATCAGGACGTAGCGCCCGAAGTTCTTGAGCGGCACCCCGGTGTAGCGCGGGAGCCAGTTCGTGACAATCTGCTGCTTGGTATCCATGCGAAGTTGCTTTGCCCGCAAAAAAATAACCCCGCCAAGAGACTTGGCGAGGCTAATAACCGATCTGAACTTCCAACGTTCAACATCGAACGTTCAACTTTCAAGGTCCGGTCTCCGGGCAGAAAATTGGACGTTGAGCGTTGAACGTTGAAAGTTGGATGTTCGGCTTGAGCTGCGCTTACCAGCGCAGGTCGAGCCGCGCGCCGTACGTCAGCGGCGCGCCGGGGGTGGCGTGGCCGACGCCGGTGGTGATCGAGCTGTAGTATTCGCGATCGCCGAGGTTGCGGCCGAAGATGCGCACGTCGCCGTGCGCGAAGCTGTAGCCGGCTTGTGCCTCGAGCAGCGCGTACGATCCCTGCGCGAACATGGCGGTCTGCTGTTCGTCGTAGTAGGTGGTGCCGGTCCAGGTGAAGCCGGCGCCGGCGAAGAAGCCGCGCTCCGGGTGGTAGTCGACGCGCAGGCCGCCGTTGTAGGTCGGCACATACGGAGCCTGGTTGCCGGAGTAGTCGGCGCCGCTGAACGGGTCGGTGAAGCCGGTGAGCTTGGCCTGGGAGACGGAACTCGCGAGGGTGACCGTGACGTCGCGGATCGGACGCCAGGTGGACTCGAGCTCGAAGCCGAGCACGCGGGCGCGGTCGGCGTTCACGACGAGGTATTCGTCGGTGTTGGCGGCGGGCACGGCGAAGGAGCGTTCGATCTGGTAGCCGGTGACCCGGTAGGCGTAGGCGCGGGCGGTGTAGGTGAAGTTGGAATCACGCGGGCTGGTGGTGTACGCGGCCTCGAGGCCCCACGTGGTCTGCGGGTCAAACGTGGTCAGGTCGGCGCGGCTGGTGAAGGCCGAGTAGCCGCCGGGCTTGAAACCGCGGGAGAGCGTGACGGTGAGGTCGCTGGTCTTGTCGAAGCGGCGCGTGACGGCGAGGCTCGGCAGGAAGGCCGACCAGTCGTTGCTGCGCGCGTAGACCTGGTTGCCGGGGACGGTTTCCGTGCGGACGAAATCTTTGGACGAACGCTCGGCGCGCACGCCGGGCGTGATCACCCAGCCGGCGGCCGGGGTGAAGTTGGCCTTGCCGAACAGCGCGAAGATCTCGGCGTCGGTCGTGAAGCCGGACTTCTCGACCGGGAAGCCGCCAAAGATGCGGTCCGTGGAGCCGCGCGTGCGGCCGTTCGAGTAGTAAGCGCCGCCGGAATATTGGTCGCTGGTGAAATGGACTTCCTCGGCGAACGTGTGCTGCGACTGCGTTTCGTTGGAATCGAAGTCGGCGCCGAAGAAGAGCAGGCGGTTGTTGTAGGGCGACAGCTCCCACGAGTTGTAGCTGGTCGTGGACGTGAGCGTGCCGGCGGACAGTTTCTTGCTGACGCTCAGGGCGCCGGCGCCGAAGTCGATGTCGGACTCGCCTTCCTTGCTGCGCTGCACCTCGTAGAGCGGGCCGCCGAGCGGGACGAGCGCCTGGGCGCCGTCGCGGATGCGCTGGCCGAGCACGTGGAGCGTGATCTCGAGGTCGTCGGCCGGGCGATAGCGGACGCGGAAGCGGCCGGCGACGGATTCGCGGCTGTCCACGTCCTGATTGATCTGGGTGTTCTCAATGTAGCCGTCGCGCTGCGAGGCGCTGATGCCGGCGGAGATGTCGGACTTGCCGTCCGGTGAGCTCTGGACCGAGCCGAGGAAGCCGAGCGAACCGTAGTTGCCGGCGGTCAGGCTGAGGTGGGTGTGCGTGCCGGAGACGGGTTGCGAGCTGAGCAGCTGGATCACGCCGGCGTCGCCGGCGAGACCGAAGCGCGTGCCGGCCTGCGGGCCGCGGTGGATGGCGACCGACGAAAAGTCGTAGAGGTCGGTCGGGAAAGTGAAGGCGCTGCCGAGCGGGATGTCGTCGAGGTAAACCGGCGACGACGAATCGCTGAAGAACGGCGTGTTGCCGAGGCCGCGGAGGGTGGTCGTCTGGCCGAAGCCGCGCGCGCCCGCGTCGTTGATCGAGAAGCCGGCGGAGTAACGCGCGGCTTCCGCGAAGCCGGACGAGGTGTCGGCGTTGACCGGCGGGGCCACGAGGCTGGGCTGCACCGAGTAGATGCCGGCGGTGCCGTTCACGAGCATGTCGGGCAGTTGTTGGACTTCGTCGGCGTGCAGCGCGGCCACGAGGCCGGTGAACAGGACGGGGAGCAGGAGGTGACGGGATGTCATCGGGGAAAGCGGCGAATGGGACGTGCCGCTTTCGAAAGCGCAAGCCTCCATACATAGCCGGAGCGGTTCCGGCGTGGCTAAATGACGCGGGATGCGGGTCGGGTTTCATGTGATTTCGCGGACCAAAAATGAGATCTTTTGTGCAACCCCTGCGGAATTTAATTTTGGTGCATCGTTTGAACGTTCCGGGGGTTGCAATTCGAAACATGCCGACTTTTCTCGATATGCTTTCCTGTGCTCCGCCCCGTAAATTTCGTCCCCCTTTTCCTGTTCCCGATCGCTGCGTTCGCGGCCGATCCGGCTATGGATACCTTCAAGCGCGATATCCAGCCGCTGCTGGCGGAACATTGCTATGACTGCCATGGCGACGGCAGCAGTAAGGGCGGGGTGGTGCTCGATGGTTTCAAGACCGACGCCGAGCTGCGCGACCACAAGCTGTGGCTGCGCGTGCTCAAGAACACGCGCTCGCACATCATGCCGCCGGCCGACGAGGGCCCGATGGAATCCGCCGACATTGAGAAGCTCGCCACCTGGATCAAGCGCGAGGCGTTCCAGCTCGATGCCGTCAATCCCGACCCGGGTCGGGTCACGGTCCGCCGCCTGAATCGCGTCGAGTACCACAACACCATCCGCGACCTGATGGGCTATAATTTCGACACGCTGAAGGAGTTTCCCGCCGACGACACCGGTCACGGCTTCGACAACATCGGCGACGTGCTGACCATCTCGCCCATGCTGCTCGAGAAATACCTCGATGCCGCACAGACCGTCATCTCCGGTTCGGTGCCGACGCAGCCGCGCGTGGTGGCGGAGCACGCGATCGGTGGCAAAAAGTTCGCCACGATCAAAATGGAAACGCCAGCCACGCTCATCGCGGATGGCGGCGCTTCCGCGACGGTGGTCGCTTCCGCCGCCGATACTTCCAAGCCCGCCGACCCGGCCAAGCCGGCCGATACCGCCGCGGCGGCGCCGCTCTTTCAGCGTCCCGCGCCTGCGATCATGGGCAACGCGCTCGATCTTTCCTACTACACGCCGGCCACGGTGGAGACGGTTCATCACGTGGAGCAGGCGGGCAAGTACCAGGTCGTCCTCGACCTCGGTGCCGTTGAAAAATACGTGGACGACCAGTTCGACTACAACCGCTGCCGTCTGCTGTTCTTCGTCGACGGCGAGCAGATGCTCGACCGCGAGTTCACGCGCGATGGCGAAAACCGCGGCTACAAGTTCACCTACGACCGCGAGTTCAAGACGGGCGACCACAAGCTGACCTTCGAGGTCCGCCCGGTCGGCCCCGACCGCGACCAGAAGCGCCTGCTCCGCGTCCGCGTCAACAACGTCACCGTGCGCGGCCCGTTCAACGAGAAGTACTGGGTCCAGCCCGCGAACTACGCGCAGTTCTTTCCGCAACCCGTGCCGTCGGGCAACAAGGCCCGCGACAAGTACGCGCGCCAGCTGCTCGGCGATTTCGTCACGCGCGCCTTCCGTCGCCCGGCGGATGCCGAGACGGTGGATCGCCTCGTGAAGATGGCGCACACCGTGAGCGCCGCGCCCGGCGCGACCTTCGAGCAGGGCATCGCGCAGGCGATGGTGGCCGTGCTGGCGTCGCCGCGCTTCATTTTCCGCGAGGAGGGGACGCTGCCGGTGGCCAAGGGTCACGTGCATCCGCAGGTGGATGAATACGCGTTGGCTTCGCGCCTGTCGTATTTCCTCTGGTCGTCGATGCCCGACGCCGAGCTCTTCAAGCTGGCGGGCGAGGGGAAGCTCCGCGCCAACCTTGACGCCCAACTGGCCCGCATGCTCGCCGACAAAAAGTCCTCCGAGTTCGTGAGCAACTTCACCGGCCAGTGGCTGCAGGGCCGCGACATCAGCAACGTGCAGATCAACTCCTTTGCCGTCTTCCTGCGCGAACACCCGGATCCGGAGCTTGAGCACGCGCAGGAAATTTTCCGCCGCCTGCAGAAAGTGCCGGAGGAGAAGCGCACGCCGGAGGAGGCCGCGGACTTCGCCAAGGCGCGCAAGGCGTTCTTCGCCGTGTTCCGCAGCCCGAAGCCCAACCTGACCAACACGCTGCGCGAGGCGATGCAGGACGAGACCGAGATGACCTTCGCCTACGTGCTGAAGGAGGATCGCAGCATGCTCGAGCTGATCGATGCCAATTACACTTTCCTCAACGAGGAGCTCGCCAAGCACTACGGCATCCCCGGCGTCACGGGCAAAGAGATGCGCCTGGTCCAGCTCGCGCCCGACAGCCCGCGCGGTGGCGTGCTCACCCAAGGCACTGTGCTCGCGGTAACTTCCAATCCAACCCGCACGTCTCCGGTGAAACGTGGCGTGTTCATCCTGAATTCCATCCTCGGCACCCCGCCGGCGCCCCCGCCGCCGAACATCCCGCCGCTCGAGGAAGCGGCGTCGAAGGACGAGCTCGCGAAGATGAGCCTGCGCGACACGCTCGCGTTGCACGCCAAGAACCCGATGTGCCGTTCCTGCCACAACCGCATGGACCCGCTCGGCCTCGCGCTCGAGAACTTCAACGCGATGGGCGCGTGGCGCGATTCCGACATGAACCAGCCGGTCCAGCCGGCGGGCAAGCTGATCACCGGCGAAAAGTTCGCCGACGTGCGCCAGTTCAAGCACGTGCTCGCGACCGAGCACCGCAATGACTTCTATTACTGCATGGCCGAGAAGCTGCTCACCTACGCGCTGGGCCGCGGCCTTGAATATGGCGACACCGACACCCTCGACCAGCTCGTCGCGCAGCTTAACGCGTCCGGTGGCAAGCCGTCCGCCCTCCTGCGCGGCATCGTCGAGTCCGTGCCGTTCCAGCAGACTCGCGGCGAGCCGGTCCGCCAGACCGCCGAGCGTCCCGTCACTTCGGTTCCCGTCCCGCAAGGCTGACCGCGTGGCCAGCCCAACCCCCTGATCCCATGAAAACCCCCGCCAACGCCGAATTCCAAAAACACTTTGCCGCGATGAACCGGCGCAACTTCCTGCGCGGCCTGGGGGCCTGCATCGCGCTGCCGGCGATGCACTCGCTCATGTCGACGCGCCTCGTCGCCGCCACCGCCGCGGCCCAGATGGCGACCACGGCCACCGGCGCGCCGCTGCGCACGGCCTTCGTGATGTTCCCGAACGGGGCCATTCCCTCCCGCTGGTGGCCGACGGGCGACGCCGCCAGCTTCGCCCTCCACGACACGCTCGCGCCGCTTGAGAGCGTGCGGAAGCACGTCCAGATCCTCGGCGGCCTCGCGCACGAGAACGCCAACGCCGGCAACGACGGCGGCGGCGACCACGCGCGTGGCAACAGCGTTTATCTCACCGGCGTGCGCATCAACAAGAGCGCGACGGATGTCCGTGCCGGCATCTCGATCGACCAGGTGATCGCGAACAACGTCGGCCATCTCACCCGCTTCCCGTCGCTCGAGCTGAGCTGCGACGCCCACCGCAAGTCCGCGGACTGCGACTCCGGTTATTCGTGCGCCTACCAGTACAACATTTCCTGGCAGTCGCCGACCACCCCGCTGACGCCCGAGAACAACCCGCGCCTCGTGTTCGAGCGCCTGTTCGGCGCCGGCGAGCACGGCATGCGCGCGGCCGCCGCCCAGCAGCGCATGCTCGACCGCCGCTCCATCCTCGATTCCGTGATGGACGACGCCAAGCGCATGAACCGCCGCCTCGACGTTTCCGACCGCGCGAAGCTCGACCAGTATCTCACCGGCGTGCGCGAGATCGAAGCCCGCATCCAGCAGGCCGAGCGCTTCGGCCCGAACGTCGATCCCGACCAGCCGACGCCCCCGGGCATCCCGGAAACCCACGCAGCCTACGTCGAGCTCATGTACGACATGATGCTGATCGCCTTCAAGACGGACTCCACCCGCGTCGCGACCTTCGTGCTCGGCCACGACGGCGATAACCGCTCGTTCAGCGAGATCGGCATCACCGAGGGCCACCACGACCTCTCGCACCACCAGAACAATCCCGAGCGCGTCGACAAGGTCGCCGCCATCGACCGCTGGTACGTCGAGCAGTTCAGCAAATTCCTCACCCGGATGGACAACACGATGGACGTGGACGGCCACTCGCTGCTCCACAACACGCGCATCCTCTACGGTTCCGGCAACGCCGACGGCAACCGCCACACGCACGAGAATCTTCCGTTGCTCCTCGCGGGCGGCGGCGGTGGCGAGCTGCACGGCGGGCGCTATGTCGACCACGGCGGCAAGCCGCTCTCCAACCTGTTCCTCAGCATGGCCGACCAAGTCGGCGTCACCGGCCTCGAGCGCTTCGGCGATTCGACGGCGCGGCTGGGGAATGTGTGAGGCAGGCGATTCATTGCGAAATCCAACGCGGAGCCGAGGCTCCGCGTTTTTTGTTGGAGGGCCCCGAAAGCTGCCATTTGCGCACACTCTCTTGGGCCCGCATGCCCTTACCGTCATCCTGAGCCGCGCGAAGGACCCAAGTGGGTGTGCGAACGCGGCAGCACATTCCAACATGCCCTTGGATCCTTCGCACGGCTCAGGATGACGATCCGAGAGGGCATGAAAAAGGCGGACCCGCGGGTCCGCCTCGAAAGTTCGTATTACGAACAACCGCTCAGTGATCCTTCTTCTCGCCGGTCGTGGCGGTGACGCCTTCGAGCCAGGCGAGCAGGACGGCCTTCTCGCCGTGCTTGTCGTAATCGGCCTTCAGCTTGGTCAGGCGGTCCTGCAGGGCGGCGTCGCCGCGGAGGCGCTTCGAGAGGCGCGGCTTATTCGGCATCTTGTCCTCGAGGATGTACTGCTTGAAACGGCCGATCTCGGTGACGGTGTTCTTGATCTCGTCGTCGGTGCTTAGGTCGACGTCGCCGCGGGTTTCCTTCTGGCCGTTGATGACCTCGCCGTGGCACATGACGCAGCTGTTATCGAGGATCTTGCGGATCTCCGGTTTCAGCGGCAGGCGCGCGGCGAGTTCGGGCTCGACCGCGAGGGCGCGGGCGGCGGGCAAAACGAGGAGCAGGGCGGGGAGGAGGAGGCGGGGCAGGGTCATGATTCGTGATCGAGTTGAAGCAGCAGTTTTTCGACGTCCTGGGCCGTGAGCGGCCCCTTTTTGTCGAGGAGCAAGAGATAATCGGCAAGCAGTTCTTTTTCAACTGCGGTCAGCTGGTCGCGGTAGCCGGGCATCTTGGTGGCCTGGCCCTCGAAATAGTGCCGCGCGATCCGGCCGAGCGGGCCCGACTCGATCGCCAGGCCGCGGCCGTGGTCGATCCAGTGCAGCACCTCGGCGCGATCGCCGTTGGCGGTCAGTTCGCGGAAATCCTTGCCGAAGAAACCGGGGATGTAGCCCTTGAAGGAATCCGGATTGGCGATGCCGCCCTGGCCCAGTTCGCCGTGACATTGATAACAGCCGGATTGGCGCGAGAGCCGGTCGCCGGCGATGAGGAGTTCCTCGGGCGTGGCGGGTTTGGCCGTGATGGTGGCGGGCTTGGCCTTTAGCGCGGCGGTGGTTTGGGTGAACTTCAGGCCTTCCGCAAGAATCCACGCGACGATGGCCTCGATCTCGTCCGGCTTCAGCCGGTCCTTGTAGGCCGGCATCTGGATGAAAAGCTTTTTGTGCTTCGCCGCCTGGTCGGCAGTCACACCGTTGCTGATCCAGTCGACCAGCACCGCGCGCTCCGCGATGCCGTTGTCCCAAAAAGTCGGGTTGGGTTTGCCGACCCACTTGTCATTTGCCTGGCGCAGATTGAACCGGACCTCGCCATCGCCGCCGCCGTGGCAGGCGAAGCAGCCCGCCTGGAGCGCGAGCTGGTGACCGCGTCCGATCGGCGACACCTCGGGTGTGCGCTCGACTTGGAAAACGATCGTGCCGGTGATCGCGGCGACGAGCAGCCCCAGCAACAGCCAGCCGAGGATGCGACCCGAATGGGTGCGGTGCCGGGACTGGTCGGAGTGGGGCCGGGGAAGGGCGCTCATGGCGCGCCCAACCAATCAGGGCGCACGACGAAAGCAAATCCGGAGCGACCGACATCCGAGCAGCGCACCGAGCGCGCTCACGAACCACAGCGAGGGCGCGCCGCCACCACCGCCGCCACCGCCGGACGGATTTGAGGGATTGCCGCCGCCACCACCGCCACTGCCCGAAACCGTCAGCGTCGCCTTGTTGCTCGTGATGTTTCCGGCGGCGTTGGTCACGACGACCGTGTAGTCGCCCGCGTCGGAGGTGCGCACGTTGGTGATTTTGAGCGAGCTGGTCGTGCCGCCCGAGAAGGCGCTGCCGTTGAAGTACCACTGGTAGGTCAGGGCGTCGCCGCTGGCGGTGACCGAGAACGTCGCCGAGTCGCCGGCCGCCACGGTCTGGCTCTGGGGCTGGCTGGTGATTCCAGGCGTCGTGCCGAGATAGATGCCCCGGCGCAGCGTGGCGCCGGAATCGTCCACCACGAAGAGCACGCCGTCGCGATTCGCGGTGATCGCCCCCGGCAGGCTGAAGGTCGCCTTGCCGCCGTCGCCATCGGTGGTGCCGCGGGTTGCGGAACCGCCAACCACGGTCGTCTGCCCTTGCGCGTCCATTTGCATGACCGTGTTGCCACTCGCAAAGAAGAGCGTGCCGGAGGAATTCACCGCGAGGGTGATGGGATACGTGATGCCGGTCGTCAGGTTGCCGCCGATGGTGGAAGTCACGCCGGCGGGAGTGATTTTCCGCACGTGGCACTGGATGTCGACGCCGTCGTGTTCGGGATCGTAAACATCAAGTCCGTAGCAATTGCCCTGACGATCCGTGCACAATGAAAGCAGTTCTCCGAATTGCGCGTCGGCACCGGGGCCGTCCTTGCTGCCGTAAGTCGTGCCGGCGATATTCACCCACGCGCCGCCCGCCGCCGGCTGCCGCCAGAGTTTTCCGCCCAGGGTGAACATCCAGAGATTACCCGAGCCGTCCGCGGTGAATTTATCGCGATCCAGCAGTCCGGGCACCGCCACCGGGGTCACCGTGCCGGCAACCGAGATCCGGTAAATCGAATGCTCGTAGTCCAAGGTGTTCAAGTGTCCGATGAAAACATTTCCCGCGTCGTCCGCCGCCAGGCCCGCCGGCCGGTCCGTGATCCCGCCGACAAATTTCGGCGCGAGGTCGGTGGTGACGACTCCGGTTGGCGAAATCACACGCAGGCTGTAAGTGAACGCATCGGTGCCGCTGACCACGCCGCCGAAGCGGGAGTCGCCTTCCAAGGCGAGGACGTTGGCGGCCTCGTCCATCGCCAGATCGACGATGGGACCAAAGCGAGCCGCCCCGCCGGTGCCGTCAACGGGCGAGGACATACGGGCCACGCCGGCAAAGGTTGCCGCGTCACGGAGGATGGCGCTGTCGGACGGACGTGTATAATACCAGTGTCCGGTGTCGTCGACGGCGATGCCCTGCGGTTCCGCGGCGCTGCCAAAACTGTCGACAAACCGGATGGTCGTGGCGATGGGCCCGCCACTCGCATCGAGCGGGGCGCCTTCATAGGTTTTGCCCGGGTAGCTGAGATTCGTGAAATTTTGTGTCAGGTACACCTTCCCGGTTACGTCGTTGAACAGGGTTCCCGGCAGGTTGAACAGATTGCCGAGGATAACGGTAAGATTGCCCGCCGAATCCAGTTTCACGACGTCGTGGAGGTTGCCGTAAAAATAAAGCGCGCCCGCGGCGTCGACGGCGACTCCGCCCATCGGAGAAATGGCGTCTGTGGGGCCGTTGGGAATGGTGACCGTTGCCGGCAAGGCGAGGGTTTGCACCGTGCCGTCGGAGATTTTGCGCAAACCGCCGTTGATCAGAAACACATTGCCGGCCGCATCGGCGGTCAGGTTCGCCGGAGAGTCGAACTGCGCCGCCGTCGCCGCCCCGTCTGTTTTGCCCGGCTTGCCGACCTGGCCGGCCAAGGTTGTCACCACACCGGCCGGCGTGATCTTGCGAATGGTGTGGTTGCCGGTGTCGGCCACGTACACGTTGCCGGTCGTATCGACCGCGAGGCCTTGGGGTGCATTGAAGCGCGCGGCTGAGCCCGTGCCGTCGGCCGAGCCGGACTGGCCGGTCGCGCCGGCGAAAAGCGAAACGGTTCCGGTGGCGCTGATCTTGCGGATCGTGTTGTTGCCGGTGTCGGCGACGTAGAGGTTGCCGGATGCATCGCGGGCGAGCCCGTGCGGCTGGTTGAAACGGGCGTCGGCCAGGACGCCGTCTTCGCTGCCCGCCGTGGCGCGGCCGGCCAGCGTGGTCCACCGATATACGGGGACGCCCGTCTGCGCGGAGAGCGCGCCGCCGAGCAGGAACAAAACGGAAACACCGATTGAAGTGAGGCGCATGGGAGTAATGGTTGGTTATCCGTAAGGACAACCCGCCGGCACCGACCCGCTATCGCGCCCGGTGCGCTCAGGCGCTCGCGAACGTGGGCTTCACGTTCAGGTGCTCTTCACCGACGTACTTCGCCGACTGTTCGTCGGCGTGATAACTCGAGCGCACGAGCGGGCCGCTTTCCACGACACCGATGCCAAGACCGAGGGCGACTTCCTTCCAATGCTTGAACTCCTCTGGAGTGACCCAGCGATCAACCGGCCAGTGTTGCGGCGTGGGCTGCAGGTACTGGCCGAGCGTGAGAATGTCGGTCTTGTCGGAAGCGATGTCACGCAGCGTCTGCTCCACTTCCTCGGGCTTTTCGCCGAGGCCGAGCATGATGCCGGTCTTGGTGGTGAAGCCGCGCGACTTCGCGTGGCGCAGCACCGAGCGCGAGCGGTCGTAGCGGGCCTGCACGCGCACCGGGCGCTGGAGGCGTTCGACCGTCTCGAGGTTGTGGTTGAAGATGTCGGGCTTGGCGTCGAGGACGATGTCGACCTGCTCCATCTTGCCGACGAAGTCGGGGGTGAGCACCTCGATCGCGCAATTCGGATTCTTGTAGCGGATGGCGCGGATCGTGGCGGCCCAGACGCTGGCGCCGCCGTCCTTCAAATCATCGCGGGCGACGGAAGTGACGACGCAGTGACGCAGGCCCATCTTGAAGACACCGTCGGCCACGCGGGCGGGTTCGCCCAGGTCGTGTTCGGTCGGACGCCCGTTGGCGATCGCGCAGAAATTGCAGGAGCGGGTGCAGATGTTGCCCAGGATCATCACCGTGGCCGTGCCGCGGGACCAGCACTCGCCGATGTTCGGGCATTGGGCACTCTGGCAGACCGTGTGCAGCTTGTTGTCCTCCACCATCCGGCGGGTGGCCTGGTAGGCGGGACCATTCGGCAGTTTGGCGCGGAGCCAGTCGGGTTTGCGTGTGGCGGACATCTGGGAAACCGAATGGATACGAAAACCACCCAACCTCAAGTGACTTCTACCGGCTCGCCGCGGGCGGGTTCCGGCCGATTTTCCCCACGAGCAGGACTACCACGCCAAGGGCGGTGAGATGCATGAAAGCGGCAACCGCAAATACCGGGGTGAAAGACAGGTTCTGCACGACCCAGCCGATGGCGGTTTGGGAAAGAATTCCCATGACTCCGCCCAGCGCGCCGGCCAGGCCGGTTACCGAACCGATGGCCCGGCTCGGCAATAATTCCGCGGGCAAGGTCATGTTGGCCCACGCAGCATGGCAGAACATGGCGAGGCTCATGTAGGTGAGCGCCAGCGCCGGCACCTGCGAGCGGGCGATCGAGAAGCAGAGCACGGGCATCGCCAGCGACATCGCCAGCATGACGGATTTGCGCGCGCGATCGACCGACCAGCCGTAACGCACCAGGCGGTTGGGCGCGAGTCCGCCGGCGATGTTGCCGAGCGCGAGGGCGACAAAGGGAATCCAGCTGAACTTGCCGATGTCGGCCAGATTGAATCCCTGTTCCTGCTGCAGGTACTTCGGGGTCCAGAACACGAAGAAGTAGGTGATTGGATCGGTGAGCATGCGCGCGGCCACGCAGGCCCAGGTTGCGCGCGAGCGCAGGATCTGCGCCCAAGGCATCATCGGCTCCGCCGTCGTTTCGGGTGGCTGGCCGTCCCGGATCAGCGCGCGCTCTTCGTCGGAAAGGCGAGGATGTTCGCGCGGCGAATGATAGGCGCGACGCCAGAGTACGACCCAGATCAGGCCGAGTCCGCCGGTGATCACGAAGGCCCAGCGCCAGCCGAGCGTGAGGGCGACCAGCGAGACGAGCGGCGCCGCGAGCCCGGCGCCGACGGCGGTTCCGGCGTTGAAGAGTCCCACGGCCAACGCGCGCTCGCGCAGCGGAAACCACTCGGAGACGGCTTTGACGCCGGCAGGGAAGTTCGCGGGCTCCGTGGCGCCGAGCAGGAAACGGCACGAGGCGAACTGGAACGGCGTGCGCGCAAAAAAGTGCAGCATCGTGGCGAAGGACCAGCCGCTGACAAAAATCGTGAATGATTTTTTCGAACCCAGCCAGTCCACCAGCCGGCCACTCACGAGATACATCACGGTGTAACTCATCAGGAACGCCGAGGTGATGTACGAGTACTCGATCGTCGTGAAGCCGAGTTCGTCCTGGATCGTCTGCGCGAGCACCGAGAGCGCCTGGCGGTCGAGGTAGTTGAGTTCGGAGGCGAGCGCCAGCAGAGCGACGATGTACCAGCGCAGGCCGCGGATTTTGGAAAGGGAACGGGTGGACATGAAGGCGCGTGCGCGCCGCGACGCAGTGGCAGGAAGCATGCCTTGGCAACGGCAAACACGTCGCGCTGCGTGCGGAATGCGCGAATGAAATTTCACTCGCGCCAATTCGGGCGCGAGCGATGCGCTTTCGTTTGACGCGCCGGATTTTTCCTGAGGGTTTGGCGCGCCGCGCGCTGGGTCGCGCGTTTTCCATCATGTCCTTTCGCATCGAACAGCTTGTCGTTCAACTTCACCCCGACCGCACCGCGATGGGCCGGGCCGCTGCCGCCCGTGCACACGCGCACATCCGGGCCGTCGTCGCCGCCCGCGGGCGTGCGCGCGTGATCCTGTCGAGCGCGCCCTCGCAGAATGATTTCTACGATGCGCTCGCGGATCTCGCCGCAGCGGAGCCGGCGGTGTGGCGTGCGGTCGTGGCGTACCACATGGATGACTACGTGGGCTTGTCCCCGGAGCACCCGCAGAGTTTCAGCCGCTACCTGCAGGAACGTTTTTTCCATCGTGTCACGGTGGCGGAGTTTCACCCGATCCGCGGTGATGCGCCCGATCCCACGGCCGAGGCGGTGCGCTATGCCGGCCTGCTCGAGGCGGCGCCGATCGATCTCATCGGCCTGGGTATCGGCGAGAATGGCCACATCGCTTTCAACGATCCGCCGGTGGCCGATTTCGCGGACCCGGTTGCGGTGAAGGTCGTCGAGATGGACCGCATCTGTCGCCAGCAGCAGGTCAACGACGGCTGTTTCCCGACGATCGATGCGGTGCCGCGTCAGGCGATTTCCATCACGCTGCCGGTGTTCGCGCGCGCGGCCATGCTGTCGTGCCATGTGCCGACGACGCGCAAGGCCGTCGCCGTGCGCGCCACCCTGACCGGCCCCATCGGCCGCGAGTGTCCGGCCACGCTCCTGCGCCAGCATCCGAACGCCGCGTTGTATCTCGATCCCGCGGCGGCTTCGTTGCTGCCGCTCGACCTGCAGGCGTCCATGCGCGTGGGTTGAAAGTTGCGACGATCATGAATGCTTCCGCGGACACGCCCTTCTTCGATCTGCAGGTGAACGGTTTTGCCGGCGTCGATTTTCAAGACCCGGCCCTGAGCCAAGCGGAGCTGCGGCGGGCGTGCGATGCGCTGCTCCGGCATCGCACGGGCGGAATCCTGCTCACCTTAATCACCGATCGCATCGACGCGCTGGCGGCGAAGCTGGCGCAGGTGGAACGTTACCGCGCGGCCGATCCCGTGGTGGCGGCGATGGTCGTGGGCTATCATCTCGAAGGGCCGCACCTGAGCGCGGTGCCCGGCTATCATGGGGCGCATCCGCCGGAGCTCATGTTCCCGCCGGATGGGGCGGCTTTCGACCGGTTGCAGGCGGCGGCCAACGGACGCATTCGCCTCGTGACGCTCGCGCCGGAGTTGCCGGGTTCGCCGGAGTTCATCGCGCGGGTCGTCGCTTCCGGTGCGCGGGTGGCCATCGGTCATTCAGCGGCGAGCGATGACGAGATCGACGCGGCGATCGCGGCCGGACTCACGCTGTGCACACATTTGGGCAACGGCGTGCCGCTCGAGCTGCCGCGCCACGACAACATTATCCAGCGCCTGCTGGCGCGCGACGAACTGACGGCGGTGTTCATTCCCGACGGCCTGCATGTGCCGCCGCCGGTCCTGCGCAACTTCGTGCGGGCGAAGCCGTCGGGGAAGGCGCTCTTCACGACCGATTGCATGGCCGCGGCCGGCGCCGGTCCGGGGCGGTATCGCATCGGTCGCCTGGAAATCGAGGTGGGGCAGGACGGGGTCGTGCGCGAGCCCGGTAAGCGAAATTTTGCCGGTTCGTCCCTGACCATGGATCGCGCCGCGGCGAACGTGGCGGCTTGGTTGGGTTGGACGGAAGCCGAGGCGGTGGCGGCATCCGGCTCCCGGGTGCGGGCGGCGCTCGGGCTGGCCTGAGCGGGGTGGATAATTTCCGTTTGCCCCGGGCGCGACGGATGCCAAAGGTCTCCCGCTCCATGAGCGACAACACTCCGGACATTTCCCACGACCAGCATGCCGTGCGGCTCAAGAAGCTGCAGGACCTGCGCGCCGCGGGTGCGGACCCGTTCCGTGCCAACGCCACGCAGACGCACTTCTCGGGTGAGGCGCTGAAAGCGTATGTCGACGGGGCGGACTACACGGTCCCGGTCAAGGTCGCCGGCCGGCTCGTGGTCATTCGCGACATGGGCAAGAGCCAGTTCGTCAAGATCCTCGACCAGCAGGGCCAGATCCAGCTGTACGTGAAGAAGGACCTGATCGGCGACGAGGCCTACGTGAATTTCAAGAAGCTCGACCTTGGTGACATCATCGGCGCCGAGGGCACGCTGTTTAAGTCCAAGAGCGGCGAGATCACTGTGCGCGTCGACAAGTACGTGCTCGTGTCCAAGGCGCTGCGTCCGCTGCCGGAAAAGTGGCACGGCCTCTCCGACATGGAGCAGGTGTACCGCCAGCGCTACCTCGACCTCATCGTCAACGAGGAGTCCCGCAAGCGCCTCATGCAGCGCAGCGCCATCGTGGCCAGCGTGCGCCGGACGCTCGGTGCGCGCACTTTCCTCGAAGTCGAGACGCCCGTGCTCGAAGGCGTGGCCGGCGGCGCGGCGGCGCGTCCGTTCACCACGCACCACAACGCGCTCGGCGCGGATTTCTTCCTGCGCATCGCGCTGGAGCTGCGCCTCAAGCGCCTGCTCGTCGGCGGCTACGACCGCGTGTTCGAGATCGGCCGCGTGTTCCGCAACGAGGGCGTCTCCCGCAAGCACAACCCCGAGTTCACCATGCTCGAGGTTTACCAGGCCTACTCGGATTTCCGCGGCATGATGGAGCTGCTCAAGGCGATCTTCGCCGACCTTTGCCGTGACGTCATCGGCGCGACCGAAATCAAGCACGCCGCCAGCGGCCAGATGATCAACTTCGCCGGCGACTGGCGCGAAGCGCGCTACTTCGACCTCATCGATGAAGCCGTCGGCTTCAAGCTGAGTGCCGAGCGCTCGGCTCCTGACTTCAAGGCCAAGGCCACCGTCGCGGCGCAGAAGCTCGGTCTCGACATTCATCCGGGCTGGGAGACGCACGAGGTCGTGAACGAAATCTTCGGCAAGAAGATCGAGCCCACGCTGATCCAGCCGACGTTCGTCACGCACCTGCCGAAGGAGCTTTGCCCGCTGGCCAAGATCAACGCCGAGGATCCGGGCCTGATCGACGTCTTCGAGTGCATCATCGGCGGCATGGAAGTGGCGCCGGCGTATTCCGAGCAGAACGACCCGTTTGTGCAGCGCGAGATGTTCGAGAAGCAGGTCGGCGAGGATAAGCAGAACCTCGACACCGATTTTCTCCTCGCCCTCGAGCACGGCATGCCGCCGGCCGGTGGCATGGGCGTCGGCATCGACCGCCTTTGCATCCTGCTCACCGGCGCCGAGAGCATCCGCGACGTGATCCTGTTCCCGTCGCTCCGGCCCCACGAGGCAAAGTGAACCACGAATAAACACGAATGGACACGAAGCCTGAATTTTGTGATCCATTCGTGTGAATTGGTGTCCATTCGTGGTTCCCCATGCCTTGGCCAATATACCTCGCCTTCAAGCAGCTTTTCCCGACGGGGCGGGTGTCGTTTTTCACGCTGATCTCGGTGCTGGGCGTCGGGCTCGGCGTGGCGTTGATGCTGGTTTCGACCAGCGTCATGGGCGGCTTCGGCCACCAGATCGAGCGCATGATCATCGACACGCAGGGCGAGGTGCAGGTGCGTGCCCAGCGCCTGATTGTGCCCAGTGCGGAATTTGAGAAAACGATCACCAGCGTGCCGGGCGTGGCGAAGATCGCGCCGTTTGCGCAGGGCATCGTGATGATGGAGCACGCCGATCATCCGGGCCTGCCGCTGATCCAAGGCTACGACCTCGAGCGCATGAAGCAGGTGGTGCCGCTCGAGAAGTACATCATCGCGGGTTCGATCGATGACCTCGACGACGATTCCGTGATCCTCAGCACGCTGCTGGCGGGTTCGCTCGGCGCGCGCATTGGCGACACTGTGAGCATTTATTCTCCGCTGATGCTCAAGCGCGCGCAACAGAACGAGGTGTTGCTCCCGCGCGAGGTGCGCGTGGCGGGGATTTTCCGGATCGGCCACCAGCAACTCGACAGCTCGACGGTGATTGCGCCGCTCCGCCTGATGCAGGACCTCTACGGGCTCCGCAACCAGGTCCACGGCTACAATGTGCGGCTGCAGCCCGGCGCGAGTCCCGAGAAGGTCGCGGGCGCACTCAACGCGGTCCTGCCGCCCGGCGTCGAGGCGATGACCTGGTTCGAGAGCAACGCCGACTTCCAGGCCGTGCTCAGCTTCGAGCGCAACATGATCTTCTTCCTGCTCACGTTCATCATCATCGTGGCGGCCTTCTCGATCACGAGCTCGCTGCTCGTCACCGTCGTGCGCAAGACCCGCGAGATCGGCCTGCTTGGCGCGATGGGCGGCACCGCCCGCGACGTGGCGCTCAGCTTCTGCGTGCAGGGACTCTTCATCGGCGTTGCCGGCACGACGCTTGGCTTGGGCGGCGGGTTCGTGCTGCTGCACTACCGCAACGCCATCGTGCATGTCATCTCCCGCTTCACGATGGGGCAGGAGACGTTCGAGAAATTCTACCAGTTCAGTAGCCTGCCGGCGTACACCGCGACGAAGGATGTCGTGATGATCATCGTGTTTTCCGTCATCGCTTCGACGCTGGCCGGCTTGATTCCGGCATGGCGTGCCGCTCGCCTGAAACCCGTCGAAGCCCTGCGCTCAGAATGATTTTTATGGCCACAAAAAGTCACAAAAATCCGACGGCTGGCGCGATTCGCAATGCGCCTATAGGCGCGCGGAACTTGTCCGGCTGCGGCCTAAACCCTTTTTGTGCCTCTTTGTGGCCAACCCGGATCGGAGGGCTTGCTCATGTCTGAGTCCGTCTTGCGGGCAGAGAGCTTGCGCAAAACCTACCCCAGCGGCGATCGCACCCTCGGCGTGCTCGACGGCGTGTCGCTGGCGGTTTCCGCGGGTGAGAGCTTCTCGATTCGCGGCGAATCCGGCTCGGGCAAGAGCACGCTGCTCAACCTGCTGGCGGGTCTCGATCGCCCTGATGCGGGCGAACTTTTCTGGGGCAACGAGGCGGCGCACAAGCTTTCGCTGGGTGAACTGACGGCGCGCCGCGGGCGTTTCCTCGGCATGGTGTTCCAAGCCTACTACCTGATCCCGGAGATCGATGCCTTGGCCAACGTCCTCATGGCGGCGCGCCTCGTCGGTTCGCCCGGCGGCGCGGAGCGCGAGCGAGCGGCAGCGCTGCTCAAACGGGTCGGCCTCGCCGAGCGCAGCCACCACCTGCCGGCGCAGCTTTCCGGTGGCGAGCGCCAGCGCGTAGCGGTGGCGCGGGCTTTGATGAACCGTCCGGCGCTGCTGCTGGCTGACGAACCCACCGGCAACCTCGACGAACGCAGCGGCGACGAGGTCATCGACCTGCTGCTGCAGGTCTGTACCGAGGAAAAGGCCGCGCTCGTGCTCGTGACGCACAACGCCGCCCACGCCGCCAAGGCTGCGCGGCATCTCGTGCTCCACGGCGGGAAGTTCGCCTGATTTTATGAAATCCACCGCCGTTTGCCTGTTGGCCTGCGTGGGAAGTCTCGCGCTGGCGACGACGCCGGTGCGCGCGGCTGATGCCAGCGCCATGAATCCCATGGCCGAGTCCTACGTGAAGCTCGCGCTCGCCGCCGGTGTGCATGACGGGGATTTCGTCGACGCCTACAGCGGCCCCGGCGAATGGAAAATCGCCGCGGAGGCCGCGAAGCTTCCGCTGGCCGAGGTCCGCCGTCAGGCGCACGCACTGGCGGCCACGCTCTCGACACTGGATGTCGCCGGCTTGGATGAAATGGGCCGCCTGCGGCACGAATACCTGACCAAGCAGCTCCGCGCCATGGATGCGCGTCTCGCGTTGGTCGAGGGCCGCAAGCTGCCCTTCGACGAGGAGTCCGCGCTGCTCTTCGATGTGGTTGCGCCGCATCATGAGATGGCGCATTTCGATGCGCTGCTGGCGGAGCTCGACAAAGCGCTGCCGGGCGAGGGGAGCGTGGCCCAGCGCTACCAGGCTTTCCGCAACCAGTTCATCATTCCGCCGGCAAAGCTCGACGCGGTCTTCACCGCCGCGATCGACGAGGCGCGGGCGCGCACGAAGCGGCATATTGCGCTGCCGGAGGGCGAGAGCTTCACGGTCGAGTACGTGACCAAGCAGCCGTGGGGCGGCTACAACTGGTACAAGGGAAACTTCCACAGCCTGATCCAGGTCAACACCGACCTGCCGAGCTTCATCGACCGTGCGATCGACCTCGCGGCGCACGAGGGCTATCCGGGGCATCACGTCTACAACGCGCTCCTGGAGAAAAATCTCCTGCGCGACCGCGGCTGGGTCGAGTTTTCGGTCTATCCGCTCTTCAGCCCGCAATCGCTCATCGCCGAGGGCAGCGCGAACTACGGCATCGAGGTGGCGTTCCCGCGCGCGGAGCAGCTGGCGTTCGAGCGCGACGTGCTCTTTCCGCTGGCCGGACTCGATCCGGCGCGCGCCGCGGAGTATCATCGCGTGCTGGAGCTGACCAAGGGGCTGAGTTTCGTGAATAACGAGGTGGCCCGCGATTACGTGAATGGCCGGATCGACGCGGACGAAGCCGCGGCCTGGTTGGAGCGCTACACGCTGGCGGAGCCGGCCCGCGCCCGGAAATTCGTCAGCTTCATAACGAAGTACCGCACCTACGTCATCAACTACAACTACGGCCAGCAGCTCGTGCACGACTACATTGAGGCGAAGGCGCAGGGCGACGCCGGGCGGCGCTGGGATGAGTTCACGAAACTGATCTCGTCGCCGCGCCTGCCTTCGGGGCTGAAATAGGACTGGGCCAGGACGCCCAGCGTATCGCGGGCATCGCCACCACGCGGGCGCAGCAAAACCGTCTGGCCATGCCCGCTCGCGCCACTACGGTCTCCCCATGGCCAAGTCCAAGATTCAGTGTGGCGTCGTCGGTGTGGGTTCCCTCGGGCAGCATCATGCCCGCATTTACTCCACGCTGCCTGGCGCCGAACTCGCCGGCATCTACGAAACCAGCGACGCCCGCGCGGCGGAGATTTGCGCCAAGTTCAACTGCAAGCGCTTCGCCACGATGGCGGAGCTCGGTGAGGCCTGTGACGCGGTGAGCGTCGTGGTGCCGACCGACAAGCACGAGCAGGTCGCTCTGCCGCTGCTCGCCCAAGGTTGCCACCTTCTCATCGAAAAGCCGATCTGCGCCTCGCTCGAGGAGGCCGAGAAGGTCCTCGCGGCGGCGCGGCTGCACGGCTGCATCGTGCAGGTCGGGCACATCGAGCATTTCAACCCGGTGATGGGTTACCTCGAGAAACACGCGAGCCATCCGCAGTACATCACCACCGAGCGTCTCGCCCCGTACACGCCGCGCGGCACCGAGGTGGGTGTGGTGCTCGATCTGATGATCCACGATATCGGCATCGTGCTGGCCCTGGTGCAGTCGCCGATCCGGAAGATCGACAGCGTCGGCATCAACGTGCTTTCGAAGACCGAGGACATCGCCAACGCGCGCATCGAGTTCGAGTCGGGCTGCGTGGCCAACCTCAGCGCCTCGCGCATGAGCGTAACCAAGAACCGCGAGATCCGCATCTTCCAGGACAACGCCTACCTTTCGCTCGATTTCATGAACCAGAAGGGCCACTTGGTGAAGAAGAGCGACATCATCGCCTATGGCCTGAAGATGAAGATCGGCCTGGCCAAGGCCGGCGAGGACAAGGTCCCCGTGCACGAGATTCCGATCGAGAAGGGCGAACCCCTCGCGATCGAACTGGCGAGTTTCATCGAGAGCGTGAAGGAAGCCAGCAAGCCGAAGGTGGACGGTGTCCTCGCCAAGACGGCGCTTGAGGTCGCGATTGCGATCACGGACGAGATCCGCCGGAAGCAGAAGTGATGGCCACGAAAAGCCACGAAGATTCACAAAAAGTGAAAACCCTCGTTACCGTCATCCTGAGCCGTGCGAAGGATCCAAGCGGTTGGCGAGTGCACGTCCTTTCCCTTGGATCCTTCGCACGGCTCAGGATGACCGGTGGGGGTGGGCGTGAGTAACATTTTGGTACAGGACGGTCTCGCGGCTCCCGCGAGCGGTCATGTCGACCTGCTGATCGTCGCCGCCGAGCATTCCGGCGACGAACACGCCGCGCGGCTCGTGCGCGGGTTGCTCTCGCGCCGGCCCGAGTTGAAGGTCTGTGCGCTCGGTGGCACGCACCTCGAGGCGGCGGGCGCGCAGCTGCTGAAGAACCTCACCGGCCAGTCGGCGCTGGGCTTCGCCGTCATCGCCAAGATTTCCTATTACAAGGCGCTGATCGCATCGGTCGTCGAGTGGATCGGGAAATACAAACCGCGCGCGGTGTGCTTTGTCGATTCGTCGGGCCTCAACCTGCGTATCGCGAAGGGACTCTTCGACCGTGGGTTCTCGACCAAGGCGGGCGGGCCGACGCAGACGCTCTACTACATCAGCCCGCAGATCTGGGCGTCGCGCGCCGGACGCCGCTTCGAAATGGCGAAGCATCTCAACGGCCTTGCCTCGATTTTCCCGTTCGAGCCGGCGGTGTACGCCGACACGAACCTGCCCGTGACTTTTGTTGGCCACCCGTTTGTCGCCGCCGACTACGTGGCACCCGTGCGCTACGATCCGGCCGGCCCGATCCTGTTGCTGCCGGGCAGCCGCAAGGGTGCGGTCGCGCGGATTTTCCCGGTCCTGCTCGAAGGCTACAAAGCCTGGGGCGCGAAGCGTCCGGCCATCGTGCTTTATCCGAGCGAAGAAATCCTCGCGGTGCTGCGGGCGGCGAATCCGCCGTCGAGCGTCACGTTCCGGCGGATGGGCGAGGGCGGCACGGTGGCGGCGTCTGCGGTCCTGACTTCCAGCGGCACGATGTCGATGCACTGCGCGCTGGCGGGAATTCCGGGCGTCGTGACTTACAAGGCCGACTGGCTGACTTACTGGCTCGGACGCATGTTGGTGAAGGTCGAATATCTCGGCATCGCCAACCTGCTGCTCAAGGAGTCGATGTATCCCGAATACATCCAAGGAGCGGCCAAACCGGACATTTTGGCCCAGGAATTGAAGGACTGCCTCGAAAATCCGGCCCGTCGGGAGCGGACCCGGGCTTATGCGGAAAAGCTACAAGCCCTTCTCAGCCAGCCAGCTGCCGGGTCGACCGTTGATTGGATGCTTAGGCATTTGGGCTGATTGTAAATAGGGCTTTGGTTTCGGCGGGGGGTGCCGATGGCAGGGGGAGTATATGAACACCTCTGATTCAGCCTGCGGCACGCCAGGCTGGCCGCCGGCCCATGCGCAAGCAGGACCTGCGGCTGGTGAGCCATTTTATCGGACCATTTTGCAGACCCTTTCACTCGGGGTCTGCTGGCAGCATTGCCGGGGTGGGGTGTGTTCGTGCTGGGCGAACGATGCGTTCCTCCGTCTCGCCGGCATGTCGCGCGGCGATGGGATTTCGCCCGAGGCGATCACGTCCCTGATTCACCCGGAAGATCGCGCCACTTACGAAGCCGGCCTTAGCCAGCTGCGCGTGGGCCAGGCGGACGAACTGAATTTCGAACTGCGCTGCCAGCTGCCGGAAGGCGTGGCGTGGCGCATGGTCACGCTGCAGGCGTTTCGTTCGCCCGATGGCCTGACCGACGTGCTGCTCACGCTGGCCGATCTGACCGAGCGCAAGCAGCACCAGGAAGAGATGCGCATGGCAATCGAGGGCGCGGAGTCGCTCAACCGCCAGATTGAGATCGCGATCGACCGCGCGCAACAGGCCGCCGTCGAAGCGAACCTCGCGAGCGTGGCCAAGAGCCAGTTCCTCGCGACGATGAGCCATGAGATCCGCACGCCGATGAACGGCATCATCGGCATGACGGGCCTGTTGCTCGACACCACGCTCACGCGCGAGCAGCGCGAGTTCGCCGACACCATCCGCGTCAGTGGCGAGGCGCTGCTCACGATCATCAACGACATTTTGGATTTCTCGAAGATCGAGTCCGGCCGCCTCGAGCTCGAGCAGACGGATTTCATGCTGCGCGATTGCGTCGAGGCCGCGCTGGACCTGATGGCCACGCGCGCGCTCGAGAAGAAACTCGACCTGCTCTACGAGATCGCCGAGGGCACGCCCGCGAAGGTGGGCGGCGACATCACCCGCCTGCGCCAGATCCTCCTCAACCTGATCGGCAACGCGATCAAGTTCACGCCCCGCGGCGAGATCGTGGTGCGCATCGAGCCGGTCGAGACCGAGGTCGACGACGACGGCCCCGTGCGGCTCAGGATTTCCGTGCGCGATACCGGCATCGGCATCCCCGCGGATGCGCAGCACCGCCTGTTCCGGTCCTTCAGCCAGATCGATCCCTCGACCACCCGCAAATACGGCGGCACCGGCCTGGGTCTCGCGATCAGCAAGAAGCTGGCCGAGCTCATGGGCGGACGCATGTGGGTGGAGAGCGAGCCGGGCTCCGGTTCAACGTTCCTTTTCGAAGTGGTGCTGACCGCCCGCGCCGGCACGGCGCGGCCGGCGCTCGACAAGGCCCGCGCGGCGCTGGGCGGCCGGCGTGCGCTGATCGTCGACGACAACGCGACCAGCCGGATGATCCTGACCGACCAGCTGCTGCGCTGGGGCATGGAGCCGGCGACCTGCAGTTCCGTGGCCGGCGCGCTGGCGCAAGCCGCCACCGGCCGCGAGTTCGACACCATCATCATCGACGCGTGCATGCCCGGCATGGATGACGGCGCGATGCTGCGGAAGATCCAGGAATTGCTTCCTCCGGCGCGCACGTGCGTGGTGTTGCTCACCGCCCTCGGCCAGCGCGTGCCGGCCGGCACGCAGGTCGCGCAAGTCACGCAGCCGCTCAAGCCGTTGACGCTGTTCGACGCCCTCGTGGCCGCGTTTGGCAAGTCGGTGCCGCTGACGCAGGCGCCGTTTGCGAGTGTCACGGCCACCAGCCCGATCCATCACGGCACGCGCCTGCTGCTGGCGGAGGACAATGCCGTGAACCAGAAAGTCGCGGTGAACCTTTTGCGCACGCTCGGTTACCACAAGACCGACGTCGTTTTCAACGGCGTCGAGGCGCTGGACGCGCTCCAGCGGGATGCCTTCGACGTTGTGCTCCTCGACATGCAGATGCCCGAGATGGATGGCCTCGAGGCCGCCCGCCGGATGGTGCAGATGCAGCCCGATCCGAACAACCGGCCTTGGATCATCGCGCTGACCGCGAATGCCATGCAGGGTGACCGCGAGGCGTGTCTGGCGGCGGGCATGGACGACTACGTTTCCAAGCCGATCAAGAAGGCCGAACTCGCCGCCGCCCTCGAGCGCGGCCGCGCCGAAGTGGCCAAGCGCCGCAGCGGGTGCGCGGCGTGAGTTGTGCGTCGCTCCATCTCGCGATTTATCGTTCTCGTTATCGTGCTCTTTCTCGTTCTCCAGTTTGGTCTGGGTGAGAATTCAGACCCGGATTACGAGAACGAGTAAGAGAACGAGAACGATTCTGCGCTACTTCGACAGATGATGCGCCAGCTGCGGCCACAGGGCCGCGGTGCGCTCGGCGAGGATCGCGCGGCAGCGGGCGACCTCGGCTTCGCGTTGCGCGAGGTTGCCCTCGGCGATCTCGGCGAGGTCGTCGAGATTGTAGAGGTACACGTTGGCGAGACTCGTCGTGGCGGGGTCGATGTCGCGCGGCAGGGCGAGGTCGATCAGGAACAGTGGGCGAGCGGCGCGGCGTTTCATCGCGCCGGCAACCAGTTCCTGCGTGAGCACCAGGCCGGGCGCGGAGGTCGAACTCGCGACGATGTCCGCGGCGGCGAGCACCTCGGGCAAGTCCGCCATGCTGGCGGCCCAGCCGCCGGTGGCGGCGACGGCTTCCTCGGCCTTGGAGAGCGTGCGGCTGGCGACGGTGATGTTTTTGGCGCCGCGGCTTTGGAAGGCCTGCACGGTCTTCACGCCGATGTCACCGGCGCCGACGACGAGGATGTTAACCGGCGAGAGGTCGCCGAAGATCTTGCCCGCGAGGTCGACCGCGACGCTCGCGATGCTGATCTGGCCTTCGCCGATCGCGGTGTGGGTGCGGATGTGCTTCGCCGCCTGGAAGGTTTTTTGGAAAACGCGGTTCAGGACTGGGCCGGTCCACGAGCGGGCGAGGGCGGTTTCGTAGGCGCCCTTCACCTGGCCGAGAATCTCCGTTTCGCCGACGATTTGGGAGTCGAGGCCCGACGCCACGGAGAAAACGTGCGAAACGACGTCGTGGTTTTGGCGCAGCTGCAGCACGCTCTCGAGTTCGGCCGGCGCGCAGCCGGTGGTCTCGGCCACGCTGGCCCGCAACGCAGCGAGCGCATCGGCGTCGCGCGCGACGCCGTAGATTTCCACGCGGTTGCAGGTGTTGAGCAGGGCGAATTCCCCGACGCCGGGCGTTTGCTGCAGGCGTGCGGCCAGCGCGGCGGCGCGGGCGTCGTCGAGCGCGAGCTTCTCACGCACCGCGAGCGGCGCGGTGTGGTGGCTGGCGCCGAGGAGGAAAAGGAAGGGCGAGTGCGGCTCCATCGGTCAGCGGTCGCGGGGGACGAGGATGACCTCGTGATGGCGGCTGGAATTCACCGGGCCGAGGGAAAGGAGCGCGAGGAAGAACATCACGAGGCAGACCCACGCGAAGCGCACCGACACGAGCCGCGCGCGCCAGCGCAGCACGAGCACGACGAGGTAGACGAACCACACGCCCACGGTGATGAAGAGCTTGAGCGAGTTCACCGAGGCGGTGTCCTGTACCCACCAGACGGCGCCCAGGCCGAGCGAGATCGTGAGGAGCAGAACGCCGAGCATCAGCATGCGCAGGTTGATCTGGTCGAGTTGCACCACGGACGGCAGGAACCAGAAAAGCCCGTTGACCCGCTTGTGCTTGAGGCTCCAGTTCTGCAGCAGGTGCATGAGCGAGGTGAGCGCCAGCAGGCCGAAAACGCCGTAGCTGAACACCGCGAGCGCGGCGTGGAGCTCGATCCACGGGTTGCTGCCAAAAATTTTCTGCCCATGGACCTTGTCCCACGCCGGCACGAGGAGCGAAATCAGGGCCAGTAGCGCGGCGTAGCCGGCGGTGAAAAGACCGAGCAGGCTGACGCGAAACGCGGTGCCGACGAAGAAATACAGGACCATGGCCGACCACGCGACGAACTGGACCACCTCGAAGATATTGCCCAGCGGGCAGCCGCCGGTCGCGAGGCCGCGGACATAGAGGCCGGCCATCTGCAGCACCCAGCCGGCAACGAGCAGGGAATTGAGCACGGTGCGCGGGCCGGAGTTGTGGGACTTCCGGAGCAACGCCAGCAGGCCGGTCAGGAAACCGGCGAGATAAAACAGGGCACCGAGCCAGAGGAGGGCGCGGTCGGTGGGCAGGGACATGGAGCGCAACTTGGCAGGGCCGGCGCGCGGCGGCAAGTGTCGGGGCGCATTATTAGAAACGGCGGACACTGTGCCGGTGGCGGCTGATTCAGGCTTGGTCGTGTCGCGCCAGCCGATAGTTGTCAGTCATGCCTTTCGATCCCCATCCCGTGCTGCTCGAAGGCCGCCATGTGCGGCTGGAGCCGATGACGCTGGCGCATGTGCCGGACCTGCTGGCGGCGGCCGAGGATGCGCCGGAGATTTTCCGTTACCTGATGATTCCGCCCTTCAAGAATCTGGAGGATGTGCGCCAATCGGTGAAGGAAGCGCTCGCGGCCAAGGACGCCGAGACCGAGGTGCCTTTTGTCACCGTGCGACGCAGCGACGGCATGGTGGTGGGCTCGACGCGGTTCATCGACATCCGGCGCGCCCACCGCGGACTGGAGATCGGCTGGACCTGGATCACGCCGGATGCCCAGCGCACGGCGATTAACACCGAGGCGAAGTATCTCATGTTGAAGCACGCCTTCGAAAAGTTGAAGGCCTTGCGCGTGCAGCTGAAGACCGACGCCAACAACGCGAAATCCCGGGCGGCGATCCTGCGCATCGGTGCGACTTTCGAAGGTGTGCTGCGCAAGCACATGCTGCGCGCCCACGACGGCTACCAGCGCGACACCGCGATGTTCAGCATCACGGACACCGAGTGGCCGGCGGCAAAGAAGAAGCTCCAGAAGATGATGAAGCGCTGATCGGTGCGGCAAGCCGGGGTGCATGCCGCAGGCTAGCGTTTGCCTAACCACGGATGGAACGGATCCGTACGGATTGATCCGAAATAATCCGTGTAATCCGTGGTTAACTACGTGCGGGTTAGTTACGGGCCTGGAACGTCCTTACGCGCCACCCAGAAGCGGCAGTTGTCGGAGAAGTTGCGGACCTTGGGCGTCTCGCTCGCGAGTTCGTTGCGCGTGGCGTCGTACACGTGGGTCCAGCCGGTCGCGGCCATGTCCTCGAGGATTTCGGCGCGCGTCGGCAGGTGCATGAAGGTGTTGCCGTTCTCGTCGGTGAAGTAGCGGTCGCCGAATTCCACGAGGCGCGGGTTCTGTTCCCCCTTGGCCCAGCGCGCCGCTTCCTTCGCCCATTCCTTGAGCTCCTTCGGATCGTCGCGGTCGTGCGTCGAGAAAATGAAATGCGCGCCCGGCCGGCAGAGCTGCTGTAGGTTGCGCATCGCCGCCCGACGGTTCTCACGTCCGGGAATCTGCATCATGCCGTTGAACATGAACAGCACGCCATCGAACAACATGTCACGTAATACGTGACATTCGGCCAGACGCGTAGCGTCGGCTTGGAAAAAAGTGATGCCTTCGATGCCTTGTTCCTTGGAGAGATTCTCCGCCTGCTCGACCAGCTCGGCGGCGAAGTCGAAGGCGGTGACGTGGCGGTAGCCCTGGTGCCACAGGCCGACGGCCACCCGGCCGGCGCCGCAGCCGGCTTCGAGCAGGCGGGCGTTCTGGTCGGGCAGGTATTTTTCGATCAGGGCGAGTTCGGATTTCCACAGGCCGATGAAATGCGCGGCGCGGGTGTAGTGCAGGACCGTGTTGATGGCGTTGAAATCTTCGCGGACCGTGTCGCCGGTGATTTTTTCCATGCTCATGGCGCGGCCTTGGTCACGCGGGTGGCGAGCACCGGCGGCGCATCGGGGAACGGCGCGCTGCCCATGACGGACGCATCGGTGCCGGCGGTGAATGCGGGCGGTTTGGCGGTGGGGTGCGTCAGCTTGACCGCGACCGCGGCCAGCCGGTCAGCATAGGCGACGGCCCAGCCGCGCTGGAGCAGGAAGTCGATGCCGCGCGATCCCGTGGGCAACAGCGCGACGCGGGCGTGCGTCAGGTCCAGCGCCGGGCCGGGTTCCTGTCCGGCGTAGAGCCGCCAGTGGGCGTCCATCACCGCCAGGGGATAAACCGTGTCGAGGCGGCCGTCGAAGGAGACGGGATTGTCGGGCAACTCCCACAACACCTGCTGGCCCCAGTCGAAGAACGTGATCGTGTTGCCCGTGAGCTGGTGGGCTTTCATGTACTCGATGGCGGCGACGGGAAACAGGTTGCGCGGCACTTCGATCCGGCCGGTGTACTCACGCGGTCCGGTGCGGGTGGTGTGCAGGACCCAGAAACCGGCGCTGACCAAAACCAAGGCACCGATGAGCGCGGTCACAGGCCGGAGCGCGGCCGCCCGCAGCGAAGCAGTCTGCGCGGTGATCCGGCTGAGCAAGTCCTGCACGTGGACCGGCAGCAGGATCAGCGACGCGAGCCCGAACAGCGGGGCGTGCCGCTGCTGCTGGATCGACATCGCCGCGAGCATGACCCACATGGCCATTTCCCACAACCGCCGTGTCTGACGGGAAAACGCCCAGGCCGTCCCGCCGAGGAGCAAGGCGAAGAAGAAAGTCACCGACCCGGCGGTGAACGGCATCGGCTGCCACTCGTAGATGTTGGGCCGCGGCAGACGGATGGTTTCGATTGTCCAGATCACGAGCCGCCAGCTCCACGGATTGATCGCGAGCGCGAGCGTGCTGCCGAGAGCCACGTTGGCGAGGATCAGCCGGTTGAAGCCAAGCGGTTCGCAGCGGAAGCGACGCAGCAGATTCGGGAGCGAAGCGCCGATGCTTTCGGCGACCACGATCACCATGACGATCAGCCAGCCGGCGAGATAGCCGCCGTGCGTGTTGGCCCACAGCACCAGCAGCAGCGGCGGAACGTAAGCCCACGGCCGGATGCGTCCGGCACAGAGGTGGCGCAGCGCCACGAGCAGGATCACGAGAAAAAGATAGGTGAATAGCTGCGGGCGCACCGAGTAACCCATTGCGATGAAGTTCGTCGACAGCGCCAGCAGCGCGAGGCCGATGAGCTTGCGCGCGCGATCGGGTCCGGCGCCGGCGTGCCACGCGAGTCCGAGCGTGACGGCGGCCATGACGATCATGAGCACCCACAGTCCCGTGCCGCCGCCGGTGCGGTGCGCGAGTCCCAGCGCAACTTCGGCGAGCACCTCATGGTTGATCCAGGGCTGGCCGGCCGCGGTCCACGACAGCGTCTCAATTTTTTCCAGCCCGCCTAGTTGCAGCATACGCTGGCCATAGAGCACGTGGCCCCACAGGTCGTTGTCGGCGATGTTCTCGGAAAACCGCCACCACACGAATGCCAGGACCGCGAACACGAAGGCCCGGCGCAAACACGCGGTCGCGGGGCTTTCCGGCCGTGGCGCGGGCGCGGTCATTTTTTCCGCCAGGCGGCAATGAACATGCCGTTGGCGTTGAGTTCCTCCGGACGGAGGAAAACCGGGGCGGTGGAACCGAAGACGGGAGCCGGAACGAACTCGGGATGCGCGGCAGTGAAAGCTTCGGCAACCTCGGTGGTTTCGGCACGCGTGAGCGTACATACCGAGTAGATGAGGCGGCCTCCCGGTTTGAGGGAATCGACCACATGTCCGAGCAGGCGGGCCTGGACGGCGGCGAGTTCCTGGACGTCGTTGGACGAGGTCGTCCAGCGCGCGTGCGGGTTGCGCTGCCACGTGCCCACGCCACTGCAGGGCGCGTCGATGAGCACACCGTCGAATTTGGTTTTCGTCGGCAGTTTCGCTTCGCCGTCCCATTCCGCGGCGCGGTAGTTGAAGACCTGGGCGCGCGCGGCGCGCTCCTTGAGCTTGGCCAGGCGGCGGACGGAGCGGTCGCTGGCCCAGATCATGCCCTTGTTCTGCATGAGGTCGGCGAGGTGCATGGTCTTGCCGCCCTGGCCGGCACAGGTGTCCCACCACGTTTCGCCCGGCTGCGGGGCGCAGGCGTGGCCGACGAGTTGCGACGCGAGATCCTGGATTTCAAACGCGCCGGCCTGGAAGGCGGGCGTGCGATAAAGATCCTTGAGACCGGAATAGCTGAAGGCAGAGCGCTGCGTGCTGAGCGCGGGGGTGCTGGCGGGCGTGCAGTCGCCCAGCGAGCGGGTGACTTCTTCCTCCAAGCCACGCTTGATGCGGATCCAGAGCACGGGATCGCGCTGCAGCTGGCGGAGCCATTCCGCCGGCACGTCCATTTCGGTTTTCAGCCACTCGGGCACCGCGCGCGCGGCGAGGGCCTCGACCTTGAAGCTGGCCGGCTTTTGGTCGAAGCGATCCTGCAGGACGAGTGCGGCCGCGACCTGCTTCTGGAGGGATTCCTTGGGCTCGAGCCAGCGCAGCCAGCGGAAATAGACGAACACCGCGCGGCTGACCTGCCGGCGCTGGAGCGGGGCGGTGAAGTGCCGGTCCTGCGTGAGGGACTCGCGCAGCGCCTGGTCGGCGGGCGTGCCGGCTTGCACCAATTTGAGGATGCGCGCGGCGTGGTTGAGGTAGCTCTGTTCGGCCATGGACGGAGCCGAACAGAGGGGCACCGGGCTGCGGACTCAAGGCCGCAAATCGGCCCGGTTTCCGGCCTACGTCACGGGCACGGCGCTGGCCTCGGCCATGGCGACGAACAACTGCGACGGTGAGAAGGGCTTGAGCAGGATCTTCGGCGGCGGCCCGGGCATTTCCAGACTCGCGGGATCGAAGAGCAGCTCGCTGAAACCCGAGGTGAGGATGATCGGAATCTGCGGGTTGATCCCGCGCAGGATGCGCGCGAGGCGGATGCCGTTGACGCCGTTGGGCATGATGATGTCGGAGATCACCAGGTCGAACGGCACGGGCGTTGTGCGCCACACTTCCTGCGCGATGACGCCGTCCTCGGCCACCGTGTGCGTGATGCCCCGGCGTTTGAGGATTTCGGTCATCAGGGTTTTGACGGTCGGATCGTCCTCGACCACGAGGACGTTGCGGCAATCGATCACCGCGCCGGCGGGCAGGGGAATGGTAGGCACGACCGGGGCGGGTTCCGGCTGCACTTCCTCCACGAGCGGTTGATAGACGGTGAACGTCGTGCCGACGCCCACCTCGCTGTGCACGAGGATCCAGCCGCCCTGCTGGCGCACAATGGAATAAACGGTGGAGAGTCCGAGGCCCGTACCCTTGCCGGCTTCCTTCGTGGTGAAGAACGGCTCGAAGATGCGCGGCAGGACATCGGGTTTGATGCCCGTGCCGGTGTCGGCGATGCTCAGTTCGAGATAATTGCCCGGCGGCATGTTGGCCGGCAACGCGGGCGCGCCGGCTTCGAGGCGGCATTCGCGGGCGGCGACCTCGATGCGACCGCTCTCGGGCATGGCGTCGCGGGCGTTGACGACGAGGTTGACGACCACCTGCTCGATGTTGGCGGGATCCGCCATGATCGGGGCGAGTTTCGCCGGGATATTCCACTGGAAGCCGATGTGCGCGCCGATCAGGCGGCGCAGGAGCGGCTGGAGTTCGTTGAACACCTCGACGAGGTCGAGCTTCTGCGGGCGCATGACCTCCTTGCGGCTGAAGATGAGAAGCTGGCGGGTGAGATTGGTGGCGCGTGTGGCGGCGGCCTGCACGGGCTGCAGCATCTGGTGCGTGAGCTCGTTGTTTTGCTGCTGGGCCAGCAGTTCTGCGGTGTAACCCTGGATGACCGTGAGCAGGTTGTTGAAATCGTGCGCCACGCCGGCGGCGAGCTGGCCGACGGCTTCCATCTTCTGTGACTGGCGCAGCTGCTGCTCGGTTTCCACCTGGTCCGTGACATCGCGCAGCACCCAGATCGAGCAACGGCGTCCGCGAATCACCAGCGGACGCGCACTGCAGCGCATTTCGCGCCGCACGCCGGGCTTGGGCGAGTAGATGCACGCATGGTCGTCGACGGAGCCGCCGGTGCCGAGGCGGGTGAGGAGCTCATGCCAGCGGATCGGATCGAAGCCACGACCGAAGGTGTCCGGGGTCTGGTGCAGGACCTCGGCCTTGCTGATGCCCATGATCTTCTCGAAGGCGCCGTTGACGGCGACGACTTCCGGTTGGTCGATGGAAACAATCGCCTGCGCGAGCGGGCTCGCGTCGAACGCTGCGGTGAAACCTTCCTCGGCACGGCGCAGTTCCTCGGTGCGGGCGTGGAGCAGATCGTCCAGGCCGGTCACGTGCGCCTCGATGTCGCGCGCGAGCCGCCATTTGCGGGTGAGCGCGTGCGTGAGCTGGAGCACCTCGACGCTGTCGAAGGGTTTCTTGAGGATGAGGAGATTGTCCGACTGACCGAGTTCCTCGATGATCACCGACCAGCTGTGGTCGGAATACGCGGTGCAGATGACGACCTGCAGGTGCGGATCGGCGGCCCACAGGTGACGGATGGTTTCGAGACCGTCCCAACCCGGCGGCATGCGCATGTCGACGAAGGCAACGGCGTAGGGCTGGCCCTCGCTGAGGGCGTCCTGGACGAGCGCGAGGCCGGCCTGGCCTTGCGAGGCGAAATCGAGTTCGAAGCGGGTCGGCGCGGGCGCCGGGCTGGCCTGGCCAAAAATGGCGGCGGCGAGCATGTCCACCTGCGGCGCGGAGCCGCTGGCGGGCAGCAGGATCTTGCGGAAGTCCTCATGGATCGACGGCGTGTCGTCGATGATCAGGATGCGGTAGCGGTTAGGATGGGAGCTCATGCGGCGATGCTTCCCGGGGGGAGATGGTTTTGGAGGAGGCGCGGGAGGAGTTCCCAGCGCACCGGCTTGGCCATGTAGTCGTCCATGC
>JBEHWZ010000019.1:0-33116 GCA_048498955.1 Verrucomicrobiota bacterium
CGTTCCCTTTCCTTTGACGCGCCGATCGGCCAAGAGGGCGAGACGACGCTGGCCGAGCTCATCCCGGCCGAACAAGAAACCCCTGAGGACGCGACCGTCACCCAGGAATTTGTCGGCCGCGTGGCCGAGTGCATGGAGCAGTTGAACGAAAAACACCGCGAGATCCTCATCCTGCGCAACGTCCAGAACCTTGCCTACGAGGAGATCGCCGAAATTCTCAGTATTAGCGTTGGCACCGTAAAGAGCCGCATTGCCCGGGCCCGTGAAAGCCTGCGCGAAAAACTGGGGGAGGAATTCCAGCCATGAAAGACAACCGATTCATCGACCTATTGAATCTGTACATCGACCGCCAGATCACTGCGGCCGAAACCGCTGAACTCGAAGCCGAGATTCAGAACAACCCCAAGCGGCAGGCCGTTTACCGGCAGTATTGCCAGATCCACTCGGCCACGAAGCTGGTGTACGAGAGCTTCCGCGCCGGCGCCGCCGAGCAACCGGTGGTTCCGTCGACCGGCCGTCCGGCCACCATCGAGCTGTTCGAAAGTCGCCGCCGCCGCACGAACTGGGCCTATTACGCCGGCGGTCTCGCCGCCGCGGCCTGCTTGGCGCTCGTTTTCATGCGCAATCATCAGGCGGCCCCGCTCGCTGCGCCCACCACCGTTGCGACAGTCAAAGCCCAGCCGGCTGCGGTCGTCGCCGTGGCACCGGTGCCTGCGGCAGCGAAGGCCTCTCCGGTCGTCCAGGCGGTCGAGGTGAAGCCGGCTTTCGTCAGCCTGCGCAACACCAGCTCCAATCCGGATTACTCCGCGATGCTGGCCGCCCTGCGCGAGCAGGATGAAGCCATCTCGGCGAACGAGCGCCGCCAGTCGGCCCGCGTTCAATCGCTCTTCGAGGACAATATGTTTGAATCGAAGGCGACGCCGGTGCCGGCCCCCGAACAGCGCACGCTGCGTCAGCAGACGGCCGAGTTTACGGCCTTCCAGTTCCAGCGCTGAGCTTCCCAATCAGTTTCACTTTCAAGGCGTCGAGCAATCGGCGCCTTTTTCTTTTGGGCGCTCAACCGAGCGCTTTCTTGATCAGGGCCTCGGTCGAGGCTTTTGGCCCGAGCGCAATCCAAGCCTGGCGCACCGCCTTGTCGGCATCGGCGGCCTTGTAGCCCAGCGCAGTCAGGGCGAGCACGGCGTCGTTGACGCGATTGTCCGCGACCGGAACCGAAGCTTTCGTATCCGCGGCCGGCGTGACGGTGCCGAGATCGGCGGGGTTCAGCTTGTCGCGCAATTCGATGACGAGCCGCTCGGCGGTCTTTTTGCCGATGCCCGGGCATTTCGCGAGCAGGCCAACGTCGCCGGAAGCGATCGCGGACTTGAGCGTGGGCAGGGAAAGTTTGCTCATCACGCTGAGCGCCATCTTTGGGCCGACGCCGGTGACTTTCTCGACGAGCAGGCGGAAGAAATCGCGTTCTTCCTCGGTGGCGAAGCCGTAGAGCGTCGCGGAATCCTCGCGATACACCGCGAGCGTATGCAGCTTGGCGGCGGCGCCAGGCGCGGGCAGGCGTTCGGCCGTCGTGACGGGAATATGGATCTCGTAGCCCAAGCCGCCTGTTTCGATGACCGCGCTCAACGGCGTGGCCGAAACCAGGATGCCGGAGACGCTCGTGATCATTTGAGGCCGAGCACGTCCTGCATGTCGTACACGCCGGCCGGCTGCGTCGCGACCCAGTGGGCGGCGCGAATGGCACCGCGGGCGAAGATGCCGCGATCGCTGGCCTTGTGCGTCAATTCCAGGCGCTCGCCGAGCGCGGCGAAGAGGACGGTATGATCGCCGACAACATCGCCGCCGCGCAGCGCGTGCACGCCGACTTCGGTGGGCTTGCGTTCGCCGGTGATGCCGGAGCGGCCATGCTTGAGGGCGCTCGCAGTGAGCTTCCGTTCCTCGAGGATGATTTCGAGCAGGCGCGCGGCGGTACCGCTCGGCGCGTCTTTTTTGAAGCGGTGGTGCATCTCGATCACCTCGGTGTCGTAGTCGGAACCGAGCACGGCGGCCGCGCGGCGCGTGAGCGCGAAGAGCAGGTTGACGCCGACGGAGAAATTGCCGGCCCACACGCAGGGAACCTTCGCGGCCTGGGCGAGCAGATGCTTTTTTTCCTCGGCGCTGTGGCCGGTGGTGCCGATCACGATCGGCTTTTTCGCGGCCGCGACGAGCTCGAGCAGTTTACCGGTGGCGGCATGACCGCTGAAATCAATGACAACATCGCAGCCGGCGAGATGCTTCGCCGGATCGTCACCGACGTCGATGGCGGAAGAAATAACCGCGTCCATTTCGCCGGCGAGCCCGGCGATGGTCTGGCCCATGCGACCCTTCGAACCGTTGAGGAGAATCTTGAGCGCCATGGGATCAGGCCTTGACCGTCTTGAGGGCGGCGAGCAGCGCCTTGCGGCTTTCGTCCGTCAGCGGGCTCAGCGGCAGGCGCACTTCGTCGGAACCGATGATGCCGGCGTTCATGAGGGCGAACTTGATCGGCGTGGGATTCGACTCGATGAAGATGGCCTTGAACGCGGGGTAGAGTTTGCGATGCAGCGCGCGCGCCTTCACGTAATCCTCGTTGAGCGCATGCTGCACGAGCTGGCTGACCTGCTTCGGGTAAAGGTTGCTGGCGACGCTGATGACGCCCTTGGCGCCGACCGACATGAAGGGCAGGGTGAGGCTGTCGTCACCGCTCAACACCGTCATGTCCTTGCCGAGCGCGGACACGATCTGGTCCACGCGGTCCACGCTGCCGCCGGCTTCCTTGATGTGCGCGACATGGGCGTACTTCGCGCGCAGGCGCTCGATGACCTTGACGCTGATCTCAACGCCGCAGCGACCGGGAATGGAGTAGAGCACGATCGGCTTGTCCGTGATTTCCGCGATGGCGGAGAAATGGCGGAACAGGCCTTCCTGGGTCGGGCGATTGTAGTACGGAGCGACAAGCAGGAAACCGTCGGCACCCGCGGCGTCGGCGGCCTTCGTCATGTCGATCGCTTCCTGCGTCGAGTTCGAGCCCGTGCCCGCGATGACCGGCACGCGGCCCTTGGCGGCGTCGATGGTGCAGCGGATGACGTCGAGATGCTCCTCATGCGTCACGGTCGGCGATTCGCCGGTGGTGCCGACGGGAACCAGGCCGCTGATGCCGCCCTTGATCTGAAAATTCACGAATTTCCGCAGCTCCTCATAGGCGACAGCACCGTCACGGAAAGGCGTGACGATCGCAGTGTAGGAGCCGGTGAAGACGCGGGAACGATTCATAGGAAAGTTACCTTGAACGATGAGGTGATAGACTGTAGGGAAAGCACAGCTTTAACACCCTTTCACGCAAAAAATTCCATGAGTATGACACTTCACACCGAAATTGTTAACGATCTGCTCAAGCTCGCCGTGGAAAGCGGGGCGAGCGACATCGTAATCAAGTCCGAGAAGCCCGGTTACCTCCGGCTCGGCGGTCGTCTTCGCTCGGTGGAAATGGACCCGATCAGCGCCGAACACGCCCAGGCGTTCGTGGACGAAAAGGTGCCGCGTATCTTCAAGGACAAGTGGGACAAGGACGGCCAGGTCGACTTTGCCTACGCCGCCGACGACATCGGTCGCTTCCGTGTGAACGCGTTCCACCAGCGCGGACTCGTGAGCATCGTGTTTCGTCACATCAAGAGCCGTCCGCCGACCTTCGAGGAACTGAAGATCGATGGCGAGACGCTGATCAAGATGGCGCAGGTGAAGGACGGCATCCTGCTCGTGTGCGGCGCCACCGGTTCCGGCAAGAGCTCCACGATGGCCGCCATGCTGAACTGGATAAACCAGAACATGGACAAGCACATCATCTCGATCGAGGACCCGATCGAATACACCTTCAGCGACGACAAGTCCCTGTTCCAGCAGCGTGAGATCGGTCTCGACGTCCCGAGCTTCGAAATGGCGATCAAGTCCGTGCTGCGTCAAAACCCCGACATCATCCTGATCGGTGAAATGCGCGACAAGGAAACCTTCGAGACCGCGATCTCCGCGGCGGAAACCGGCCACTTGGTGATCTCCACCATGCACGCGGCGACGGTCGCCCAGTCGTTGACGCGTCTCTTCGAATTCTTCCCGCCCGAGCAGATCGCCCAGGCGCGCCGGCAGATCGCCGGTTCGTTGCGCGGGTTCATCTGTCAGAAGCTGATCCCGGCGCTCGAAGGCGGCGGCCGTTTCGCGGCGCACGAGATCCTCGTGGCGGACGCAACGGTGCGAAACCTCATTCTCGACGGTCACAACGACAAGATCCAGCAGCTGCTCGAGAACGGCGCGGATGGCGGCTCGAAGTCCTTCAACAAGGATCTCTATCGCCTCATCAAGGAGGGCAAGATCAGCAAGGCCGACGGCCTGCGCTTCTCGCCCAATCCGCCGGCGCTGGAGATGAACCTGAAGGGCATCTTCTTCAAAACCTGATGCGCGTCGCCCCGTCATGTGCGCTGGCCGGCCTGCTGCTCTGTGCAGCCGCCGCGGCTTTCGGGGCGGACGGCGGCACGCTCGACGGCACCAAGCGTGAGCTGCAGCAGCTGCAGAGCGACCAGAAGAACAAGACCGGACAGACCGGCGACAAGGTGAAGCTGGATACGCCGACCCTTGATTTGGCGCCCGAAGCCGGCAGCGCCGAGGCCTGGCTCGCCAACAAGCTAAGGAAGGAGCGCAAGTTGAAGGAGCAGGGGAGAGACAAGCCCGAGGCCAACAGCAACTGGCTCGTGGAGGGCGTGGAGAAATTGGAGAAAGAAGAGAACGCCGCGAAAGGGACGAACAATGCCGCGGCCAAGCCGGCAACGACGACGGAGACTGCGCCGCATGCGATCGATTCATCGGACTCGCAATACCTGCTGAAACTTTTCGACGAACAGAAGAAGCCCGCCGACAGCAAAGCCACGACGGCCAAATCATCCGTCACCGCTACGCCTGATCCGCTCGCGCCATTCATGCAAAACTGGCTGGGCTCATCACCCGTGCGCGGCCAGTTCTTCGATCAGTTTGCGGGCAAGAAGCCGGATGGCGGCGGAGTCGGCGAGGGGACTCCGGTTGTGGGCCCGAATTATCGCAGCTCAGCGGTCTCAACCACGACACCGGTGCTGGCGGCCGAGCCGGTCACGGCGGAGAAGACCAATCCGTATTTGGCGGAGTTGAATACGCCGATCCTGACCCGGGAAGTGACCACCGAGGCCAGCCAGTTGCAATCGCTGAACTCGCCAACGGCGGCGCCGGAAGCCGCACGCAGCACCGGTCCGGCCCCCTTGCCGGCGGATACGACTTCTGACTCCCGGGAGCGGGCAAAAGCGCCTTTGCCAGGCCTGACGGACGACAAAAAATACTTCCCGCAATTGAAGAGATTTTAGGACTTGGTTTTTGGCGGGCGGACCGGTTTAACCGACCTTTCATCTATGTCATTGGCACTCCTTTTTGCAGGTCAGGGCGCTCAGAAGGTCGGCATGGGCAAGTCGTTATACGACGGCTCCGCGGCCGCGCGCGCGCTTTACGACGAGGCCGACCGGACCTTGGGCTGGAGTTTGACCAAAGTAAGTTTCGAGGGCCCTGAAGCCGAGCTGACGCAAACCAAGATCTGCCAGCCGGCGCTGTATGTTCACGGCCTGGCGGTATTGGCTGCGCTGAAGGAAAAGGGAAAACTGCCGGAAGCGAAATTCGCGCTGGGCTTGAGCTTGGGCGAAGTCACGGCCCTGGCTGCGGCGGGCGTGTTTGATTTTTCCACCGGCCTGAAGGTCGTCGCCGAGCGCGGCCGCCTGATGCAGCTGGCGTGCGAGCAGTCGGTTGGCGGCATGGCCGCGCTGATTGGTGAAGAGCGCGCGAAAGTGGAAGAGGTCTGCCGCGAGTTTGATATCCAGGCGGCCAACTTCAATGCGCCCGGCCAGATCATCGTTTCCGGCGAGAAGGCGAAGGTCGAGGCGCTGGTCGCCGCGGCGAAGGAGAAGGGCCTCAAGCGCGTCATTCCGCTCAATGTTGCCGGCGCTTATCACAGCCGCCTGATGGAGCCGGCGCGCGCGGCATTCGCGGCGTATCTCACGGGCATCGAATTCAAGGCGCCGCAGTTCACCGTTTTCACCAACACCACCGGCCAGGCGGTCAGCGCTCCCGCGCAAATCCGCGAAGCGCTGGTCAAACAGGTCGTGTCGTCCGTGCTCTGGGAGGATTGCATGCGCAGCGCCGTCGCGGCGGGTGCCACGGAATTCTACGAGTGCGGTCCAGGTGCGGTGCTCGCCGGCCTGGCCAAGCGCACCGACAAGTCCTGGGTCGTCAAATCTTTCGCGGAATTCGCGGATCTTCCCGTCTAAATCATGTCGTCCGCTCCGCTCACGAGAAATTTCTGCATTATCGCCCACGTCGACCACGGGAAGACGACGCTGTCCGACCGCCTGCTGCAATACACCAACACGGTGTCGCAGCGCGTGCTCACCGAACAGCATCTCGACTCGATGGATCTCGAGAAGGAGCGCGGCATCACGATCAAGATGCACCCGGTGGTCATGCACTATCCGGCCAAGGACGGTAAGACTTACAAGCTGCACCTGACTGACACGCCCGGCCACGTGGACTTCGCCTACGAAGTGTCGCGCTCGCTGGCGGCCGTCGAAGGCGCGCTGCTCCTGATCGACGCCGCGCAGGGCGTCGAGGCGCAGACTGTCGCCAACGCGCACCTGGCGTTTGCGCAGGGCCTGAAAATCATCCCGGTCATCAACAAGATCGACCTGCCGAGCGCCAATCTCGATCTCTGCATCAAGCAGCTCGAAGACATCCTCACGATTCCCGGCGAGGAGGCGATCCTGGCCAGCGGCAAGTCCGGCATCGGCATCCAGGACATCCTCGAGGCGGTCGTGACGCGCATCCCGCCGCCGCGCTGGACGGACAATCCCGCGCTGCGCGCGCTGGTGTTCGATTCGAAGTACGATTCCTACCGCGGCGTGATTTCCTACGCCCGTATCTTCTCCGGCACGATCAAGGCCGGCGAGCAGATGATGCTCATGAGCACGGGCCAGAAGTCCGAAGTGAAGGAAGTCGGCGTTTTCCGCCCGGGCATGGAGAAGGTTGCGCACCTCGGGCCCGGCGACGTCGGCTACGTGGTCAGCAACATCAAGAGCACCGACGAGATCAAGATCGGCGACACCGTCACGCACGCCTACAAGCCGGCGACCGAAATGCTCCCGGGCTACAAGGAAGTGCGCCCGATGGTTTATTGCGGCCTGTATCCGCTCGAGTCCGACGACTACGAGAAGCTCAAGGTTGCGCTCGGCAAACTGCGCCTGAACGATTCCGCGCTGGTTTATTCGTCCGAAAGCTCCGTGGCGCTTGGCTTCGGTTTCCGCTGCGGGTTCCTCGGTTTGCTGCACATGGAAGTCGTGCAGGAGCGCATCCGCCGCGAGTACGACGTCGAGATCATCTCCACGTACCCGAGCGTCGTCTACAAGGTGCGGAAGAGCACCGGCGACGTCATCGAGGTCGACAACCCGATCAACCTGCCGGATCCGTCCAGCATCGAGGACATCAGCGAGCCGACGATCAAGGCGCAGATCCACATTCCGAACGAGTTCATGGGCGACATTCTCGGCCTCGTGATGGAAAAGCGCGGCACTTGCGACCACACCGACACCCTGGACGGCAATCGCGTGATGCTGACCTGCACGCTGCCGCTCAACGAAATCCTCGTCGATTTCAACGACCGCTTGAAGAGCATCACCCGCGGCTACGGCTCGATGGACTATGAGCTGGGCGAGTACCGCGTGGCGGACCTTGTGAAGATGGACATTCTCGTCAACGAGGACCCGGTCGACGCCTTTGCCAGCATTGTGCACCGCACCAAGGCCGAGGGCCAGGGCAGGGCGCTGTGCGAGAAGCTCGCCGACATTATCCCGCCGCAGATGTTCAAGATCGCGGTCCAGGCCGCCATTGGCGGCAAGGTCATTGCCCGCGACAACGTCCGCGAAATGCGCAAGGACGTGACTTCGAAGTGCTATGGCGGTGACATCAGCCGCAAGCGCAAGCTCCTCGACAAGCAGAAGGAGGGCAAAAAGAAGATGAAACAAATCGGCCGCGTTTCGATCCCACCAGATGCCTTCATCCAGGTTTTGAAGACCAACAGCTAATCCCGCCGCCGCCATGTTCGATTTCCTGCGTTCCGCCGATGCCAAAGCCCGCCGCGGCGCCGTGATGTGGCTGGAGATGGCGGAGAAGATCCATGATTACCGCCGCGACGTGCTGCCGCCGGCGCAGCTGGCGAAACTGACGGCCGCGCGCGCCGAGCTGAAGGCGCTGGTGAAGGCGAAGGCCGGCAATGCGCAGATCAAGCCGGCGATCGAGAAACTGGAAGCTGTCATGAAGGAGACGGGCGGCAAACTTTATCCCGCGAGCTCGATCGTCGAGAACGTGGAATTCTTTCTCGTCGCGGCGATCGTGATCCTGGGCCTGCGCGCGTATTTCGTGCAGCCGTTCAAGATCCCGACGAATTCGATGTATCCGAGCTATTACGGCATGAAGGGCGAGACCTTCGAGGCCGGTCAGGAGCCGGGGCCGGTGCGGAAACTCGCGCGCCTGGTGGGCCTGGGCGCGACGAATTACAGCGTCGAAGCGCCGGCGGACGGGGAAGTCATGATCGCGGTGTTTCCGGACAACAGCCTGACGCCGGCGTACATGGAGAAACCCGGCCGCAGCATGTTTGTTTTCCCGACGGTGATGCACGAGTACGGCTTCAGCGTGGGTGGCCAGCAGGTGACGCTGCCGGTGAATTCGGATTTTCAGTCCGAGTTCCGGAAAATCCTGGACGCGAAGTTCCGGGGTTCGGCGCCGAGTCTTTTCGGAACCCTGAGCGCGCGCCTGAAACAAACAGGCATGAATGTAGAAACGTCGATGTGGCGCCTGCGCGGTGGCGCGGAACCGATCGATCGCCGTGTTTATTGGATTCCGACCGGCAAGATGGTCCACAAAGGCGACAAGATCATTTCGTTCGACATCCTGACCGGCGATTTGCTGTTCGTGGACCGGATCAGCTATAATTTCATCCAGCCGAAGATTGGTTCGGGCTTTGTTTTCAAGACCGGCAACATTCCGGCGCTCAGGGACGCGGTCGGAGACCGTTATTTCGTGAAGCGACTCGTCGGATTGCCCGGCGACACGCTGGAGGTCAAACCGCCGGTACTTTGGCGCAACGGCAAGCCGATCGACGGTTCACCGGCTTTTGGCCGCAATGCCCGCCAGGAAGGGCTTTATCCGGGGTATACGAACACCGGCAGCCTAGGCGCCGGGGAAACGCTCACGGTAGCTCCGCATTTCTATTTCGCGATGGGCGATAATTCTCCGGACAGCTACGACAGTCGCGGTTGGGGATCTGTCCCGGAGAAGGACGTGGTCGGGCGGCCGCTGTTTATCTATTATCCGCTGACCACACGCTGGGGTCCGGCGCACTGAGCAAGCGTTTAGGAAGGCCGATCTGACATCAGGTTAGCACGGCTGGAATATGTGTTTATAGCACAATATACATTATGTCTATAATACATTATCCAGAAAAAGAAGAACTTAGGAGATAAAATCCAACTTCCTGTGCTCGTTGTCTCGTCTCTTCCTGCTCTCTTGAACCGCAGTTGATTCAAGAGAGCTGATCGGAAGAACTCAGGCCGCCTTGCGGCGGAAGGCTCGCGTCGCACCCAGCATGCTGAGCACGGCGATAAACCAGACGCTCGGCGCACCACCGCCACCGCCGGAAGAAGTCGAGCCGCCGGAGCTGGAACCGGAGCCGGTCGTGGTCGAGCTGGACAAGGCCACGGTGGTAACCGTCGGCGTGCCCGTCGTGCTGGCACTCGGGAAAACCACGGAACGGAGAATCGAATTGCCGGTGTCCGACACGACCACGGACGTCGCCGAGAAGTTATAGACGCCCTGCGGCTGGTTGAAGAGCGCCGTGTCGCCTGCCCCGCTCCGATTGCCGGAAATGCCGGCGATGCCCGCCACGGTGGTCACCACGCGCGTCAGATTGATACGGCGGATGAGATTGTTGCCCGTATCCGCCACAAAGATGGCGCCGGAGCTCGAGCTCACGGTGACACCCTGCGGCAAATTGAACAGCGCGTTGCTGGAAGTGCCGTCGTAGGCACCGCTGATGCCGGCCGAACCGGCGACCGTGTAGGTCGTACCGGTCGGGGCCGTCACTACGGTCACGCCGTCGGCATCCAAGCCGGTCTGATCCGTCGTGCGGATCGAGCGAATCGTGTTGTTATAGGTATCAGCCACCACCAGTCCGCCCGAGGTATCCACCGCGATGCCGGTGGGATGATTGAAACGAGCCACACTGCCCGCGCCATCCGCATCGCCCGTCGTTCCGGCCACGCCGGAGAGCGTGGAAACCGTGGCATCGGCGGCCAGGATCTTGCGCACGGTGTTGCTGACGGAATCCGTCACGTACAGTTCCACCGCGGATGAGGTCGCATTGATCAGCAGCGCGATGCCGAAAGGCGAATTGAAGCGGGCTGCGGCACCCACGCCGTCCGCAGAGCCGGTGCTGCCGGCGGCGCCGGCGAAGGTCGTCACATCGCCCGTGGCCGAAATCTTGCGAATCGTGGAATTGCCGGTGTCGGTGACGTAGATCACGCCGGCGCTGTCCATGACAAGCGACGTGGGGCTGTTGAACCGGGCGCTTTCGCCGTTGGCGTCCGTGTTGCCGGAAGTGCCCACCTTGCCTGCGAAGGTCGTGACCACGCCCGCGGAAGTGATCTTGCGGATGCAATGATTGGCCGTGTCGCAGATGTAGAACGAGCCGCTGGCATCCGCAACCGAGCCGATCGGATGATTCAGGAAGCCCGTGCCGACCGTGCCGCCGGAGAACGCTCCGTCGGAGGCCGAGCTGCCCGAGCCGCCACTGGAGCCGGAACCACCGCTACCCGAGCCGCCAGAGCCGGTGCCGCCGCTACCCGAGCCACCGGAGCCGCCGGCGGGAACGCCGCGACGGATCGTATGACTGCGGTTATCCATCACGTAGAGATTGCCGGACGAATCCAGGGCGATGTCCGACGGGAAGTTGAACAAGGCCGCGGTACCCACGCCATCGATTGAACCGACGTTGCCCGCGGCGCCACCGACCGTGGTGACCACGCCGGCCGCCGTGATCTTGCGGATCGTGCTGTTGCCGGTGTCGGCGACGAAGATGTTGCCGGAGGAATCGACGCTCACGCCAGTAGGTCCGTTGAAGCGGGCGCTGCTGCCCGTGCCGTCGCTCGAGCCGGCGGAGCCGGCGGAACCGGCGAACGTCGAAACCACGCCACCGCTCGAGATCTTGCGGATCGTGTGATTGCCGGTGTCGGCAACGTAGACGTTGCCGGATGCATCGACCGCCACGTCACGCGGGAAGCTGAAGCGCGCATTGGTGCCCGATCCGTCCGCGCTGCCACTCACCCCGGCCGAGCCGCCGATGGTGCTGACCGCACCGGAAGTGGCGATCATGCGGATGGTGTGGTTGCCGTAGTCGGCGATGTAGAGATTGCCGGCGGCGTCGAGGGCCACGCCGTTCGGAAAACGGAAGGTCGCCGTCGTGCGATCACCGTCCGCCGAGCCGCTGGTACCCGCCGTGCCCGAGTACGTGGTGACCTCGTTTGCCGGGGAGATCCGGCGGATGGTGTGGCTGGCAGAGTCGGCCACAAACAGGTTGCCGGCGCCGTCGAGCGCGATGCCGAGCGGAGAATTGAAGCGCGCCACGCCGCCGGTGCCGTCGGTGATGCCGAGGTTGCCACTGCTGCCGGCCAACGTGCTGACCGAGCCAGACGGGGAAATTTTGCGGATGAGCTGGTTGCCGGTGTCGGTGAAGTAGAGATTGCCGCTGCTGTCGGCGACCGCGCTCGTCGGGCTGCGCAGGCCGGAGGGATTGAGAATGTATCCCGTGCCGTTTTGCAGTCCGGTCTGGCCGCCGGAACCGGCGATCGTCGTGACGGCACCGGCCGCGGTGGCTTTGCGAATGAGCTGATTGCCGTAATCCGCGATGTAGAGATTGCCCGAGCTGTCCACCGCCACGGCGGTGGGATGATCCAGGCGCGCCGTCGTGAGCGAGCCGCCATCGGAGCGACCCGCCGCGCCGGCGGTGCCGACCACCGTCGTCACCACACCGGCCGGAGTGACCTTGCGGATCGTGGCGTTGGTTTCGTCCGCGACGTAGAGATTGCCGCTCGAGTCGAGCGTCAGGGAATTCGGGAACGTGAAGCGGGCGTTCTCACCCGTGCCATCGGTCGTGCCGTACGTGATGGATTTGCCCGCCAGGGTCGTGACCGTGCCGCTCGAGGTAACCTTGAGGATGCGGTTGTTGCCGGTGTCGGCGATGTAGATGTTGCCGGAGGAATCGACCGCGACGCCGCGCGGGTTGTTGAGACCGGCGGAATCCGTGCCCGTCACCGTCGTGACCACGCCGGCGGAGGTGATTTTGCGGATCACGTTGTTGCCGGAATCGGCGACGTAAATGTTGCCGCCGGAATCGATGGCCAGCTGGCTCGGATAACGGAACTGGGCCGCGGTGCCGGTGCCATTCTGGAAGCCCAGGGTCAAAGCCGTGCCGGCCAGCGTGGTGACCGTGCCGCCTGAGGTGATCTTGCGGATCGTGGCGCCGTTGTAATCGCTGACGTACACGTTGCCGGAGCCATCCAGGACGATGCCCTGCGGCAGGTTGAAGGTGTTATTCGGCGCGTCGGTCGTGGCATTATTGACGCCCGCCGTACCCGCCGTGCCCACAAACGTGGTGACGGCGCCCGCGCTGGTGATCTTGCGAATGACGCTGTTATTCGTGTCGGTCACGTAGAGTGTGCCATCCGACGCGAGTGCGATGCCGATCGGGCCGTTGAAAAGCGTGCTGCCCGTGGCGCCTTCGGTGCCGTCTTGGGATCCAGGACGGCCGGAAACGCCGGCAAAAGTGCTGAACGTGTACTGCGCAAAAGCCGAACCAGCTGGCAATAAGGCGGCTCCGGCGAGAAGCAGGCCGGTCAGGGCGCCTTTAATCCGGAAATCGAAGCCGGTAACGTTGCGAAGTGAACGGGCAATCCAAGTGGATGTCATTGTGTGCAAATGATGAGTGCTTCTAGGTCAGCAGGTTGAGCGTATTGTTCCCTTCTGGCTATGCGGCAAGACAAGAACAGGGCAAGTTGGGATAACTTTGGACGACTGGTATGTAATGGAGTTACAGGAAAAAGTCGCCGATCACCCCGTCAATCACTTCCACCAGCCGTCTGGAAGATAGTCCCCCGGCGTCCTCCAAGGACAAAATCCACCTCCGGCCGAAGCGCTGCCGCCCACCGGCAAAATACTGGCGATTAAAGCAAAGTCCCGACCGGCCCTACCACAATGCACGTGGGACGGGATGGTCGGTGTATTCGGGCGACGTTGACTCGATTCCTAGCCAGCTCCGGCGTCGTTCGACGCCCCTACTCCATGCCGACGCAACGCAGCCACACTACAGCTGCTTTTGTCAGCAACCCAGCGACTGCGGTGCTTCTTTGAGTTAGCGTCCCAGATAGAGATCACGCCCTTTCACGAGCGCTTCGATCTTCCGGTCCGCCACGGACCGCTTGAGCATCCAAAAGCCGCAATCCGGGTGCACCCACTTCACGCTGCCGGCGCCGCACTTCTTTTCCACGGTCTCGATACTCGCGGCGATCTCGTCCGGGGTCTCGATGTGGTTGACCTTGATGTCCACCACGCCGATGCCGAGCGCGATCTTCTTGTCGATCTTCTTCAGCGCATCGATGTCGGACTTCGGGCGGTGCGCCAGCTCGAGTACCAGATGGTCGCAATGCAGCGCGTTGAGAAACTTGATCAGCGCGGCCCACTTGCCCGCCTGGATGGTTTGGCCGCCATAATTGCCGAAACAAAAATGCACGGCGCGCTCCGTGCCGCGGTCGAGCGCGTCGAGCACGCGGTTCATGGCTGCGGCGGCCAGCGGCGCATCCGCCGGGTTGCCCGGGATGTTGGCTTCGTCCACTTGCACGCAGGCCGCGGGCAGGCCCGGCATTTGCGCGGCGATCACGTCGGCCACCGCGAGCGTCAGGTCGTGGAAATTGCGGTAATGATGATCCAGCAGCGTACGCGACAGCATGTACGGGCTGGTCACGGTGAACTTGAAGGCACCGCCGGACACCGCCGCCGCCCGCTGGCAATCGGCCAGCAGGTTAAGCGAGCCTTCGCCGAGCGGACCGGTCACCACTCCGGCGGGTTTCCGGCGAAACCCCATCGGCGAATGGCGGGCGAACTCCTCCGTGACGGAGCGGCCGACGACCGACGAGACGTTCGCCATCGGACGGATGAAGTACTCGATCATGCCGTTCGTGTCCGGATGATTGACGTCAAAGCGATAGAGTTCGCCGTCGGTGGGCAGATCGATGCCCGCCTGACGCTGGATATCGAACACCACGCGCGTGGCGTCGATCACCCCCTGCTCGCTCGGCAGCGCGGCCAGCCAGTCCGGCACCGGATAGGAACCGACGGTCGTGGTGAGGATGCGCGGCCCCTTCGGCAGGCCGGAGCGGCTCGGTGCGCGCGACGCCGCGGCAGCCATGGCGCGCCCGGCCTTGGGCTTGGTGGAGGAATGAACGAGGGACGTGGCCGGAATGCAGGATTCACACATGGGGTATCGGGGTTGAGGTTACTGGGCGCCGGCGGTGAGCCAGCGGCGCAGCTGTTTTTGGAAAGTATTGGCCAGCGTATCGCCGGGCATCACGAGCACGCCCCAGCCGCCGCGCGTCGGATTGATCGGCACTTCGCGCGGCACCTGCAGTTCGCACATGCGGCGGTCCTCATCGAGCACGCGGATCGCAAACTCGATCTGCGCCTCGGGCGGCGGGCCCTTGAAACCCGGCGAAATCGCCAGCGACCAGAAGCAGGTGCAGCTGTCCGCGCTGTTCGGTGAGGGCACGTGCAGCAACACGCGTTCGTCGCCATCGGTGAAGGTCTGGCGGATGATCGTGAAGTTGGGCAGGAAACCGCGCTGCCGGCGATGATGCGCACTCTGGAGCTTGCCGGGCATCTCGTGGTCCGTGTTGAGCGCCGGGAACGGCGCATCCATCCGGTAGCCACCGTCGGGCTCGATCGTGATCGTCATGTCGCGGATGCGCGGATCGGCCGACACCCCGAGCGTGCTGCTGTGGGCGAAGGCGAAGTGCGACATGTCGAGGTAGTTTTCCACCTCGCGGCGCCAGCCGGCGGCGAATGCCATCGGCGGTCCCATCCGGTAAGTCCAGCGGCTGTCCTCGAACTCAGGGACCTCGGGCAGTACGTGCGTGGTCCCGTCCGGGAGCGGCAGATTTTCGAGCCGCACCCAGATCAGACCGTAGCGTTCCTGGGTCGCATAGGTCCGGAGATGCGACAGGGCCTGTTTGTCGGGATTCGGCTCGAGCAGGGACGGGATCGAACGGCAATCGCCAGTCTCGCCAAACCGCCAGCCATGGTACGGGCACATCAGTTCGCCGTCGCGAAAACAACCCTGCGAAAGCCGCGCTCCCTTGTGCGGGCAGGCCACGTCGGCGGCGACCACCGTGCCGTTGGCAAATCGGGCGATGACCAGCTCGGTGCCCAGCAAGGTGTAACCCGTGACACCCTCGGGCGGCAGGCTCGAGGAATTGGCGACGGGTTGCCAGGTGCGGCGCAGAGTGGAGACGACGTTATCCTCGGTCAGGGTCATGGGGACTTTCACCTTAGCAGGTTCTCAGGAGCCTGTCGTGGCGCTCCGGGCAATGAGTCTTGGCAAATCGGGCGATCCCCGCACGCTGGCCGGCATGTTTGATCCCCGTGCGCTCCGGCCCATCACCGTGCAACTTCCGGCGAGCGGCGTCTTCGTCCTGGAAAGCCACCACACCCGCGGCTTCCGGATGGAGCCGGTGTCCCACGGTTACCTGAAACTGATCCAGCCCTTCGCCGGGGCCGGCTGGCTGGTGCGGGCGGGACTGCGCACGCCGCTCCGGCCCGGAGACGTGGTGCTCGTGCCCGCGGGCGAACGGCATCACATCGAGGACGATGGTGCGCGGCCGCTCAGTCTTTATGCGCTTTGCATCGCCCCGCAGTTGGTGACTCCCGTCGATCGCGCGAGTTTCGGTGCGTACCGGCATTTTCCCGCACCCGGATGGAGCTCGGAGCTGCGTGCGCTCATTCGTCACCTGCTGCATGAACAAACGCTGGGCCGTCCCGGATCGGCCCTGATGATCACCGGCCTCGCCTGCCAGGCCTTGGGCCACGTCGTTCGCGCGACTGGCCGGCGCGAAGCCAAGCGCGCCGGGTCCGCCGATCAGCCCGCCCGGGCGCGTGTCGCCGCCCATGCCGCCGAACTCGCGCACACGTTCTATCATCGGCAGTCAGTGGACGGCGCCGCGGCGAGCCTGGGGTTGAGCCGTCGTCATTTCACCCAGCTGTTCCGCGAAGCCACCGGCGAGTCCTGGCTCGAGGCGATGCAACGCCATCGTCTGGCCCATGCGCGCCGCTTGCTGCGCGAGAGCAACCGTTCCGCCACGTCGATCGGCTTCGAGTGCGGCTTCGAGGACATCACCACGTTTTATCGCGCCTTCAAAGCCGCCGAGGGCACCAGCCCGCTGGCGTGGCGGCAAAAGGTAGAGAAGCGCCAAAAGCCTGGTCGCCGCTAAGTGTTCGCTTAGGAGGGCCGGTCTCCCGACCGGCCGGGCATGCCCGCATCGGTTATTGTTGGCCGGTCAGGAGACCGGCCCTCCAACAAAGGCATTAACGTTTGGTCAGTTGCGCTCCCCGGACTTTCGCGGCCCGATCTGCTCGAACGGAATCCGCTTGAAACCCGGAAGCTCACGGTAAACCGCGGAATCGTCGCGCAGCTGAAAGTTCAGTTTCGCCATGTCGACGAAGCCCGGATCCTTCTGCGTGATGAAGTTCTCGCCGAACTCGGTCTGCGCCCACTTGCCGACCATGCGGAATGTTTCCTCGTATTTCACGAGCACGTTGCCGTCGAAAACATTCCGGCGCGGACGCATGCCGACGTAGGTCTTGCCGTCCGGCAGCAGGTCGAGCCAGTCGGTGAGCTGCGGATAGCGCGTGCTGTACGGCGGCGACTTGATGTCGACGGCCTGGGTGAGCCGCTTCGTGTAGATGCCCTTCGGCCCGAAATAATACGGGATGCTTTCCTGTCCGAAGTCATACCACATCGACTTCTGCTGGTAGGCCGGACCGTAGCCCTGAATGAAGATATTGTTGCGCACCACGATGTCGTGGCCGCCGTTGGTGTAGACCGAACCGAACGAGCCGGCGTGATAGAACACGTTGCCTTCGACCGTCACGCCGGCGGTGGCGTCGTCGCAGTAGACGCCCATCAGCCACTTCCGGTCGGGCCGGCCGACGTCCTGGAAAAAATTCCAGCGGACCACATTGCCCTGGTCGCTCGGGTCACGGCCGAGATACCAGGCCGACGTGTCGTTCGAATCGAGCGCCACGTGGTGCAGGTGGTTGAACTCGAAGACGTGATCGTTGCCGTGCACGAAGATCGCCTGCAGCTCGGCGTTGAAAATTTCGTTGTGCGCCACGCGATTGCCGCAGCCGTCGACTACGATGCCAGCTGCGCCCATTTTGTTGCGTCGGCTGAAATCGTGAATGCGGCAATCGGTCACCGTATTGTGTCCCGGCTCGAGGCGCTTCTTGCTGCCACCGCCGAGGAAAATTCCGCCTGCGCCCGTGTTGTAGATTTCGCAGCCTTCGATCGTGTGATCCTTGCCCGCGTCGCGTTCCCAGACCGTGTTCTGGTAGAGATGCGAGTGAAAGCTGCCGATTTCCCGTGAAACCGGAACCCCGGTGTAGTCGTCGGCCGTGATCCCCGGAAAAGTCTGCCGCGCCCCCTGCCCCAGCAAAATACCCGCGGTGCCAAGGTTTCGCACCGTGCAATCGACGAGGCGATTGTGCTCTCCGCCCTCGATCGCGACGCCGAGCGCGCGTCCGTTCTCGATCGTCAGCCCGCGCAGCGTGCAGAACGACACGTGATCGAGCGCGACCAGTGCTTGCTCCACCACGGAAACGGCCACGTGCGCCTGCGCGAGGTCGCGGGGTGCCCACAAATAAAGCCGGCCGGTCGCGGCATCGACGTACCACTCGCCGGGTTCGTCGAGCTCCTCCAGCAGGTTGAGCGCGACGTACTGGTTGTAGTTTTGCCCGCTGCCGAGTCCGTACATGTGCGGCGAGGCGAGCGTGACCTCACCCTTCGCCACATCGATGGACGCGACGCGGATCTTGTCGTCGGCAAACCCGTGGTTGAAATAACCCTGCAGCCACACGTCGGCCACGCCCACCCAGCGGGCATGCCGGGGATCGGTGTATTTGAAACGTCCGCCGCGGTTGCTGTAGTCGGCTGTGCGCGGCACCGAACCCGGATCGATGATCGCGCCAATCGCGATGGCGCCGCGATTCGGATAACGCGCCAGCGGCAGCGCCGTGTCGTTCCAGAAAAGCTCCAACGGCGCGGCGACGACCGGCTGACCATGACCAAACTGACGGTGCGTGCCGAAATCCGTGATGCCCAGCGCGCGCAGGTCCACCTCCAGCACATGCGAGCGCGACTCCGCGGGAAGGCGTTTGATCGCCGTGGGTTCGCGCACCGGACCGAAGGCCGAGGCCGGAACATCGCGGCCGCCGCTGATCCGCACGGTTTCATTCTGCCACGCCGACCAAACCACCGGAGCGGACGCCGTGCCGCTGTCTGCCTGGATGAGTTCGAAGGTACGCGTAAGCGGATAAGTTCCGGCGTGCAGCCAAACGGTCACGGCCTCCTGCCGGTTTTCCGGCGACGCCTGGCGCCAGGCGCGCACCGCATCGCGTGCGCCTTCCAGCGTGCGCCACGGTGCAGCGAGCGTGCCGGCGTTGTGGTCGTGGCCGGCCGGGGCGACATGAAATTCGCGCGCCTGCAACGACGGCAGCCAGCACAACGCAAGAAGGAGAAGAAGACGGTGGAGTTTCATGGGGTAAGCAAAATAGGGGGCGGTTTTTTAATGCGTTCGTGCCGGCGGTCGGCCCCAGCGCGCGAAGATGGCTTCCAGAATGCCGAACTGATCGGTGAGCAGCCCTTCGTAGCCGCACGGACGATCATCCCAGTAGCGCCAGTCGACGCCACTCTGGTTGCCGCCAAAAACCTTGGCGTCGGCGAAGCCCGCACACAAGCGCTTGAGCATCGCGTCGCCTTCGCGCTCCAGGCCGCAATGATAGAGCGCCATCACGAAATGCCGCGTCTGCGAATGCGTGCGCCCGCCGTTCTGGTAGTAGCCGAGCGGGTAGCCCTGAATGATGTCCGAGAGATCATGATCCGGAATGTGCCAGAGATTACCTGGCAAACCCAGCATTGGGTCCGGCAGGCCGACGCGCTTCGCCTCGGCAAGCAGGCGGCGCAGGATCATGCGGCCTTCGTCGGGCGATAACAGGCCGGCCGCGATCGCGGCGCCGTTCACGGGCAGGAAGGCGTAATCGTGCAGTTGGTTTTCGCGACAGCGCCAGCCCGCCAGCCAGCCGGTTTTCTCATTGAAGAACGCGTCGCGGTAGTTGGCGCGCAACCAGCCGGCCCATTGGGCGTGCTTCTGCGCTTGTTCCACTTCGCCCAAGCGCCGCAGGCCGGCCGCGAGCTGCAGCAAGGCGCCGTAGAGAATCGCGTTGGCGAAGGCGTCTTTCCACCCGAACGAGATCACGTCGAACCAGCAGGTGCTCCACTGCTTGGTGCCGCTCACGCCGGTGCGATGCATGCTCTCGATCAGGCCGTCACCATCCAAGTCGCGGTCGCGCGCGGCCTGCAGCTTGGGCAGGATGTACGGACGAAACGCCCGGTACCAGGCGGGTGTGGCCGCGTAGCGCAGGTACTCCCCCAACCCGTGCAGCGCCGACGCTCCGGTCTGAAGATATTCATCGTCGGCATCGTGCGAAGTGCCGTCCTGCAGCAATCGGCCGGCCGCGTACCCCGGGCCGCCGGTGAGCCAGCGCTCGAGTGACAGGCGCAGAAAATCCATCGCGGGCAAGCCCGGCAGAATGTCGCCCTGCGGACGCGCCACCGCCGCCCAGGTGTCCATGCAGATCGGGCAATGCATCGAGGCGCCGTTGTTGCTGAGCGTGGCGGTATCGGCGCGGAACGTCAGCGCCGTCCACTGCGTGCGCGCCAGTGCGCGTTTCGCCACCGCCGGAGCGTCGTCGCGCAGCAGTGCGGGCGGACGTTTCGGCTGCAACGTAAACACCGCGCGGTGCGTGCCGGCCGGCAGTTCGTAGAGTCCTTCGACCGTGCGCTTCTCGCCCACTTTCAATTCCAGCGTGTTCAGGTCGTGCGCGCGGTAGCAGTCGCTGCGTGCCCAGCCTTTATCAGACGCCGAGCCCACTTCCCAGCTGCCAAACGACGGCAGCGTCAACAAGGCGGGCAGCGCCACCGCGCCGGTCTCGCCGGTTTCCAACAAACGCCCGAGCACGTGCGACGGCGCCGCGCTGTTGCGCAGGCCGATCATCCATGCTGCGCTGTGCCACGCGAGCGCGGCGCGCTTCGCCGCGCGTTTGGCCTGCAGCGTCAGTCCTCGCGGAGTGATTTCCCAAACGAGCACGTAGTGCTGTCCGCCGGCGGTGAAATCGTACGTCACTTGGTTGCCGCGCACGGTCGTCGTGCCTTGCAGGTCACAGCGCACGGACGGTGCCAGCACGGGCGCCGCGCCGAGCGGATGCAACTGCGGTCCTTGCGAAACAAGCGGCGGACGCGTCGCGAGCAGGTTCTTCCCGGCGTGCGCTGCATCCTCGATCTTCAAGCCGAGGTGCGAGAACCCGGGCCGCCCGAGCATGAAACCCACTTCGAAATCCGCCGTGCTGTAGCGCACTTCACCCGCGCCGCGCACGGCTTTCACGCCCGGCGGCATACCACTGAGATCGAACGCGGTGGTCTCCAGCAGTCGCTCGTTGCGCGGCGCGATCGGCGCCAGCAGTTCACCCTCGAGGATGAAAGCGGACATCACCAAATTCCAGGGCGTCCAGCCGCCGTCGATGCCGGAGCGTCGCAGTTCGATGATCACGCCGGTCGTGGTGACGCGCGGCAGCTTCAGCCAGTGCACCGCGCCGGGGACGTCGGGCTCGAGATGGTCTTTCTGCAACACCACGCGCCAGCGGCTGCCCTGACGCGCAAGCACGCGCAGGCCGCTCACCCAGTCGAGATCCTGCCGGCTGCCGCATTTGTGGTAACCCTGCCCGCGTCGAATGCCCAGGCGCAGCAGGCGCGCCGGACCGTGCAGGCGCACGACGCGTTGGTGGATGATGCGTTTTTTGGGCATGCCTTCTTCGTTCGGCAGCAGCCGGGTCCACACCGACCGCCCGGCATCGAGGCGGCGGTTCGTGAATAAATCGCCCATCGGCGGCTCATAATCGGAGAGAGCAAGCAGGTCCTGTGGCATGGAAAAACCAAACAGGACCACATTGGCCGGGTCAGGCCGAGCCGGCGGCGATGCAGATTTTGGGATTTGTTTGGTGTTACTTGGTCTGGGAGCGGCTTTGCGTTTGCGGACCGCCCTGTCGCAGTTCGAACCTCAGCGCACTTCCCCATGCCATCCCCCTCTTCTTCCCTCGCGTTGAAATTCGTCAAGTGCCTCCCCGGTGCTTCCGCTGCGGAAAACACCGCCGCTCGTGAGCTCGCCAAACTGACGGGCGCCAGCACTGACGGCTCCGGCCAGGGCGTCACGGTCGCCCTCGCCTCGCGCGGCATGCCGGCCCGGCTGCCGTCGAAAGCCCGGGATGCCAAGGCATGGACGTGGCTGCGCATCGCCGAGGACGGCTCGGGCGAAATCGTTGCCACGCACGGTTCGTTCCTGTGGGCCGCGGTGCGCCTGCTCGCCACGAGTCCAAGCGATTTCACCCGCGAAAAACTCGCCGCCGGTATTTACCTGCCCGCGACCTTCGCCTGGCACCGTCCGCATTGGGACGCCTGCCTCACGCAGTACTGGCGCAGCGCCCGCAAGTTTGACCGCGAGCAGCACATCGCCGCGCTCGCCGAGGCGGGCTTCACGCACTGCGAGGTCAACGGTCTGCAGGCGCACATGCCGCTCGAGGATTTCGTCGCGCACGAGTACTATCCGCAGTTCTACACCTACGCGCCGGGCTTCAACCACTTTGTCGATACCGAGCTGACCAAGGGCATCTGGCCGGGCCACTACCTCGACGCCAACCTCAACAATCTCGTCAGCATCGCCAACCTCGCGCGTCAGTACGGCCTCAAGCCGGGCGTGCTGATGTTCGAGCCGCGCACGATGCCGGACCGTTTCTTCGCGAAATACCCGACGCTTCGCGGCGCCCGCGTCGACCACCCGTTCCGCTCGCGCCTGCCGCGCTACACGATGGCGCAGGATCACCCGATCGTGCAGCGCCACTACCGCGAGTCGCTGCAGAAACTCATGCGCTCGGTGCCGGATCTCAGCTACATGTCGGTGTGGACCAACGACAGCGGCTCGGGCTTCGAGCACACGTCTTCGCTCTACGTCGGTCGCAACGGCGGTCCGTACATGATCCGCGAGTGGCGCAACCACGACAAGATCGCGCAGGCCGCGGGCGAGAGCATCGTCCGTTACCTGAAGAACCTCCAGGGCGCCGCCGCGGAGATCAACCCGGACTTCGACGTCATCCTTCGCCTCGAACCCTTCAAGGTCGAACAGGAGCACATCAAGGCCGGCATGGGCGGACACGTCACGTGGGAAGGCCCGTCGCTCATGGTGCGCGGCTACCACCTGCCCTACAATCACCCGAAGTACGCGGATAATCCCGCCGTCGCCGGCTCGATTTTCCACACGTCGATGGACGCGGGCGAAAAGGAAGCGCTCGCCGCTTCGCTCAAGACCAACACCGATCCCGTGCTGCATTACTCCGCTTCCGGCGTGATGAACCATGAGCCGCTGCTCGGCCTGCCGTTCCCGCGTTCGGTGCACCAGAAGCTGCTCGCGGTCCGCGAGACCGGGGTGAACCGCGTGAGCTGCCTCGGCGGTCTCAGCAACTCCGGCCAGGCGCCGTACTGGCCGAACTCGGTCGCGATCCGCGCCGCGCAATTCTTCCCGGAGAAGCCGATCGAGACCGTGCTCACCGAGTACGCGACCTCGCTGGTCGGCGCCGGCCAGGCCGCCGACCTCAGCAACGCCTGGAAGGAATTCGAGGAGGCGCTCATGTGGCAGCCGCTCGTCGGCTTGTACTGCGCCTTCGGCTTCTGCTGGCAGCGCACGTGGGATCGTCCGTTCGTCCCCGACGTCGAGGCTGTGCCGGCCGCGGAGCGCGATTACTACGAGCGTCACGGCTGCTTCCAGCACAACAACCCGGGCATCATCGATCTCGGCAAGGACGTGCTCTTCGATCTCATCACCCAGACCTCCGGCGCGAAGATGGCCGCGGACATGGACAAGAACGTCATCGCGCGCCTCCGTCCGCTGATCACCAAGCTCGACCAGCTCACCAAGAACTCGACCGGCCAGGCGGCCGCCGTGTTCGCCGATCTCCGCGATCGCGTTCGCGTCTACTTCCACTGGGTTTCCAGCATCCGCAGCGTCTGCGCGTGGTGCGAGAACGTCTACGGCTACCTCGGCACCAAGGACGCCGCCACGCAGGCGACGTTCGAGAGGGCGCTGCAGGGCGCGATCGACCTCGAGCTCACCAACATCCGCGGGCTCATCGAACTGCTCGAGACGACGAAGTCCGAGGTGCTCGTGCTCTCCGGCGTCGCCGAGAACACCTACCTCTACGGCGAGAATCTCGTGTCACACCTGAAGACGAAAATCCGGCTCACGGAGAAATATCGTCATCACAAGCCGCGCATCGACGCCGACATTTACTGGCGCCCGATCCCCGGCACGGAATGGCCGGAAGGCTGGTCCGCGTCGGCTTCGACGCCGAAATAAACGAAACGATCTTTGGTCGCTGCTAGCCACTGGTTGGGAACGGGTGGCTACAACGTTAGGGAGGTGCCGGGTTGCGCGGTGGTTGTGTGCCGCGCGGCCCGGCACTTTCGTTTTTGACGGCGATCGTTTCCTGGAGGGCCGGTCTCCGTACCGGCCACGGGCGCGCATCGGCCTTCCCCGTCATCCTGAGCCGTGCGAAGGACCCAAGGGAAAAACGTACGCAGCGTCCCGCGCTTGGATCCTTCGCACGGCTCAGGATGACGGAAGAGGAAATGAGCGGCTCTCCGCTCCCTGCTCCAAGCTTAGCGCCCCGCCCTCACTGCCCCTTCACCCGCCTGCGATAATCCGACGGCGTGAACCCGATCTCCTGCTTGAAGGCCTTGGAGAAATGAAACACGTCGCAGAACCCGAGCGTGTCGGCGATCTGCTTGAGCGAGCTCTCGCCGTGATAGATCGCCGCGCACGCCCACTCGAGGCGGCGGCGTTTCTGGTAGCGCCCCGGCGACTCGCGCGTCAGTTGCACGAAGCGCTTCCGGAAATTTTCGTAGTTCAGTCCAACCTGCCCGGCCACTTCCTGCGGCTCCAGCCAACCGGTCGGGCCGCGATCGCCGAGCAGGCGCAGGCTCTTTTCCAGCCACGCATCGCGCCCCGCCTGCCGCGTGCTGTCGGCGTCGGCCGCGATCATGTCGGTCAACACCTGCAGCAACCGGCCGAAGGCGCGCAGCGGCGCACCCGCGCCGTGCAGCGGCTCGCTCTTCACCACCTCGTGCAGCCGGCGCCGCCAGTAATCCACGGCCTGCAGGCGCAGCACCGGATGCTCGGGCGCGAGCAAGCCCTGCGCGCGCCACAGCTGGAACTGCGGTCCGTCGAATACGAAATAGATCTGCGTCCAGTCATGCCCGGGCAGCGGTCCGTACGCGTGGGCGATTTCGGGAAACACCAGCACGACATCGCCGGGACCGAGCTCCAGTTTCGTTCCGCGCGCGTCGCGGTAGTAACCCTTCCCGTCCACCATGAGCACCAGCGTGAAGTGTCTCAAAATTCGCATGCCCGTGGGGTCGATGCCCGGCACGTTGCGCAACAGGCCGGCGAGCTCGATTTCTCCCACGGGAGTGCGGAGCGGGCTCTGCAGCCAGGGTTCGGAACGGAATTTGGCGGCCGGGGGCATACTGCCAAAATTTACATGGCTTCTCCCATTTCAACCATTTTATCCCGGGGATTTTAGGGTATCCTGTCGACATGAGCCCCACTTCTACCCTCCCGCAACTTTACTCCTACGGTCACGAGCTCGACATGGCCGAAGACAAGGTCGGCCTGCTGCGCGATTCCAAGGATGCCATGGATGACATGGAGGAACTGCACCGCCGCTTCGACACCGACGGCTACCTCTACATCAAGGGCGGTCTCGACCGCGACGAAGTGCTCGGCGCGCGCCAGACTTTGGTCGACGGCCTCGCCGCCGCCGGCGTGCTCGACGAGAGCTACCCGCGCATGGAAGGCGTTTGCAAACCGGGCTCCGGCTACGTGTTCAAGCCCGAGCTGACGAACAACAATCCCGCCATCCAGAACCTGCTCTACAGCGGCCGCCTCCCGGAATTCTACACGAAGTTCTTCGGCGAAGAGGTCCGGCACTACGACTTCACCTGGCTGCGCGCGATCGGTCCCGGCAAGGGCACGAACCCGCACTGCGACCTGCCCTACATGGGCCGCGGCACGCACAAGCACATGACCTGCTGGGTGCCGTACGGTGACATTTCCTTCCAGCTCGGCGGCCTGATGGTCCTCGAGGGCTCGCACAAGCGCATGGATCTCCTCGAGAGCTATGTTTACCGCGACGTCGACGCCTTCTGCGAAAACAAGCCCAAGGAAGTCGACAAGGCGAAGAACGGCGGCTGGACCTTCACCGGCACGCTCTCGCACAACCCGCCGGTCGTGCGCAACAAGTTCGGCGGCCGCTGGCTGACGACCGAGTTCGAGGCCGGCGACTTCATCACCTTCGGCATGTTCCTCGTGCACGCCTCGCTCGACAACCGCAGCGACAACCGCCTGCGCATCTCGAGCGACTGCCGCTTCCAGAAAGCCAGTGAAGCCATCGACGAGCGCTGGGTCGGCCAGAATCCGCCGGGCCACAGCCTCGCGGGCAAGCGCGGCCGCATCTGCTGATCCCCATGGTCGCTTCCCCTGTTTCCCGGATCATCCCGGGCGGTTCCACCACGGGGCGCATGGCCGCCGTGCAGGACATGGCCCGGCTCCAGCGCACGCTGTTCGAAGTGGAGCGCGAGTTCGTGCGCACCGCCACCACGTTGATCTACCGCGTCGGCGAGCCGGAGTTGAAGTACCTGCTCTGCCAGCACATTTGGGAATCAGCCGGGCATGCCCGGTTCCTGCGCGAACGCGGCCGCGAGCTCAGCGGCTTCGGCGGCGGCGAGGCCGTGCGCGATTCGTTGCGCCAGCTTTTCAATGAAGCGGTCATGCCGGCCGACGGCTACGTGGCCCTGGCCGGCTTCTATCGCGTGCTCAAGCCCGCGCTCCTCGCGGCGTACCGGCATTACCTTCAGGCCACGCACGCGCTCGCCGACTGGCCGTCCCGCAAACTCGTCGAGGAATTCATCGCCGACGAGGAACGCCACGCGCAGGAAATGGACAGCCGTCCGCTGCCCGCGGCCGCCGCCGCCTGGATCGGCCACCTGACGGCCGCACTGGCCGCGCAGGGCGGATTGCTGGGCGACCAGCCGCGCACTCCGCTGCCCGAAGGCTTCAGCTGGTTTTCGGCCAAGCGCTACCAGCATCCCGCGACGTGCAACCGCGGCATCTATCCGACTTGCTCCAGCGTGTTCAGCCAGGATCCCGACGAGACGCCCATCGTTCGTTCGTGGCTGGTCGACCCGACTACGGACGCGCGGGTCATCCGCCTGATGGTCTACGTCTGGCTGATGATGGAACTCGATGCGGTCGATTACCTCGCCACCATTTTCTACGACACGCCGGACGCGCCGTTCGACCTGCACCATGACATGGCGCGCCATCTCTGGGATGAATCCCGCCACAGTCAGTTCGGGTTCCGCCAGCTGCCGAAACACGGCGTGGACCTGATGACGCTCGAGCACTCGCTCGATCTCTACAACATCCTGGTCCAGATGCCCGCGCACGAGCGCTACGCGATGATGACCATGGAATTTGAAGCCGGCAGTTTCCCGACCAAGGCGCACGTGATGGATCGGGTGCGCGAGCTGAACGATTTCGAGGCCGACACCCTGCTGGCCTTCGATCGCAACGACGAGCAGAACCATGTGCGCTACGGTCACCACTGGTTGCCCGAAATCATGAAACTCTGCGGTGACGCGCGTCCGGTCGACGAATTCGTGAAAGCCACCCAGGAACATTTTGCGAAGCTGGCCAAGGTATACGGCAATCAGACGCCGCATGCCCTGCCGCCGGAGCGCCGGTTGACCGGCCGCAAGATCCTGAAGCTGGCCACCGGGGCTTGAGCCTGACGTGGAGAGCCGAACTTCCGCGAGGTCGTCACGCAGCTCCTACACACCCCGCCCTTCGGGCAACCCTCTTCATAGAGGGGACTACGGTTGCCGGTGTCTTGGACTCCCCTCTATGAAGAGGGGTGGCGCGCAGCGACGGGGTGTGTGGGGATCACGCGCATCCGCACCAGAGTTCAACCCTCCATTCCAGCCCCAGGCGGTCCAAATTAATTTTCAGCAATTTTCAGAATGATTCCTATCGCGCTGACAGTCAGTTGCGTTCAACTCTGACCGGCTCACCTTTCCACCTTCGTCCGCTTCGTACCCCGCTTTCCCAACCTGCATGAAAACCTATCGCGCCGCGCTTGTCGGCACCGGATCCATCGGCGATGCGCACGTTCGCGCCGTTGCCAGCACCTTGGGCCGGGTCGTACTGGAAGCCGCGGTTGATATCGACGCCCAGCGCGTCGCCACGTTCGCCAAACAGCACGCCATTCCGCATCACTTCACCGACTACGCCACGATGCTGGCGGCGGTGAAGCCCGACATCGTCCTGATCGCCACGCCGCCGGCGCAGCACAAGGACATGTGCCTCCTCGCCATGGAAGCGGGCGCCTGGGTGCTGTGCGAAAAGCCGCTGTGCGGTTCGCTGGCGGAGCTCGACACGATCGACGCGGTGGAGAAACGAACCGGCTGCTACACGGCCTGCATTTTCCAGATGCGCTTCGGTGCAGTCACCGGGCACCTGCGCCGGATCGTCGACGCCGGCCACCTGGGCCGTCCGCTGGTGGGCGTCTGCAATACGCTTTGGTATCGCGACGCCGCCTACTACGCTGTGCCGTGGCGCGGACGCTGGGAATCCGAACTGGGCGGACCGACCATGGGTCTGGGCATCCATGCGATGGACCACTTCCTGCACCTGATGGGCGACTGGAGCGACGTGCGCTCCGTCGTGAAGACGCTCGATCGCGCCATCGAGGTCGAGGACGTCTCGCTGGCCGTCGTGACGTTTGCCAACGGCGCCGTCGGCTCGATCGTCAACAGCGCGCTCAGCCCGCGCCAGGAAACCTACCTGCGCCTCGACTACCAGCGCGCCACGGTGGAGCTCACCCATCTCTACAGCTACACGCGCGACAACTGGAAGTTCACCCCCGTGCAGCCGGCGCAGGATGACGGCCTGCTCGATGCGTGGCAGAGCTTCCCGCCGGACGTCGGCTCGACGCACGGCGCGCAGCTCAACGCGTTTGTTTCCGACATGGACGCCAACCGCCGTCCGCTGACCTCGGGCGACCAGGCGCGCCAGACCCTCGAACTCCTTACCGCGATCTACAAATCGGGCTTCACCGGCGAGATCGTGACCCGCGGCTCGATCAAGCCCGGCGATCCATTCTACAACGCGCTGCATGGCCACCAGGCGCCCAAGCGCGTGAAAGGCGAAGCGCCCCGCGCACCCTGATTTCCCCGGTGCGAGGAAGGTCGCAACGGGGCGTGTCATCCTTAAACTCACCCGCATGAAAACTCCGCTGTTCATCGCCGCCCTGCTGCTGGCCGCCGCGCCGGCTTTCGCCCAGGAATCGTTCCCCGGACTCAAGAGCGTGCTCTCCGCCGCCGAGTGGAAGCGCGCCGGGCTCGACCGCCTGACGCCCGACGAAATCGGCGTCATCGACGCGGCCCTCATCCGTCGTGAGGCCGGCGTCACGGCCCGCCACCAAACCGAACTCACCAGCGCACAGCAACAGGCCGCGACCCCCGCCGCGGAAAAGCCCGGCCTGCTCTCGCGTTTCGGCCTGTCGGACAAAGACGGCGACTGGCACAACGTTCCTCCGCTCAAAGCCAGGGTGGTGAAATGGGAAACCCCCAACCGCTTCATCCTCGACAACGGCCAGGCTTGGGAAAGCAGCGAGCCGATCATCTACGAGCTGGTCGGCAAGGATATCGAAATCCAGGCCCGGCCCGCCAAAAGCTTCGCGCTCGTGGTAGGCGACGTGAACACGACGATCCGCGTTACGCGCGTGCGGTGATCCGGCCGCGAGCGTAAATCTTTTTAACCACAGATTTCACGGGTAGGTACGGATCATCACGGATCGATCCGTCGTAGATCGGTCTAATTCGTGGTCAGGAAACAGCCCGCACTGCTCTCACCGTCGGACACTCCATTACCTCCGCCATATGCTCCATCTCGCCAACGCTGAGCTGACGGTCGACCTGCTCGATCCGGTCGCGGAACACGCGCGGCTCGGCCCCCGCTTCGGCTGGGGTGGTTTCATCTGGCAGGTGCACGATAAAAACATCGGCGCGCTGCTGACCGGTCCGGAATGGCCGAACCCGACCCCCTCGGTGATGAACGGGCAGGGCCTGCCCGAATCTTTCCGGCACAGCACCACCACCGGCGAGCCGCTGCTTTGGCGCGATGACCGCGGCCTGGCGCCCGGTGCGGGCGCGCTGACTCGTGACGCCGGCGCCGTCGTGGTGAGCGAGCCGGCCACCTGGCAGATCGACGCCCAACCCGAACGCATCGTTTTCCGCACCCGGCAGGAAGCCGCCGGCTGGTCGTACGAACTCGAACGCACGATCGAGCTGCATGGGCGCACCTTGCGCTCGCGCTCCAAGCTCACCAATCGCGGCTCCGGCCCGCTCAAGCTCGAGTGGTTCGCGCATCCCTTCTTTGCGCTGCAAACCGACGGCAAGCTGCGCGCCACCCTGCCCGCCGGCACCACGCTGCCCGCGAACGACGGCTACGACCTCACCGGCACGGAGCTCACAATGCGCCGCGCGTTCAAGGACGCCCACGACGGCGTGCTGGTCCACCTCGGCCTGCCGGCCAGCCAGCCGCTCGTGGTCACGCTCTCCCACCCGCGGCTCGCGTGGCTGCGCTTCAGCACGGACTTCGCGCCCTTCAAGACCGTCCTCTGGGCCAACAGCAACACGCTCTCCCTCGAGCCCTTCCTGCAACTCGATCTCTCCCCCGGCGAATCGCGCGAGTTCACGCTCACGTACGAATTCGGTCCGGCTCTCTAAAGGTGGAACGCCCTGTCCCAAGGCGCTTGGCTTTCACTTCTGTCTCCTGACACCTGTCCCCTGTCGTCTGCTCTCTGTCCTTCGTCATCTGTACTCTGCGTCAGCCTTCCCCTGCGTCCAACGGACTCCGCACGCCCAGCCCCGGCTTCTTCATCACGTGCGTGTAGATCTGCGTGGTTTCCACCGAGGCATGCCCGAGCAACTCCTGGACCGTGCGAATGTCCGCGCCGCCTTCGAGCAGATGCGTGGCAAACGAGTGCCGCAGCGTGTGCGGCGTCGCTCGCTTGTCGATGCCAGCCCGACGCGCCGCCTCCGCGACTGCTCGTTGCAATACACTGTCGGTGAGGTGATGCCGGCGACGGATACCGGTGGCGGGATCCACACTCGCTTCGCGGGAAGGAAAAACCCACTGCCACTCCCAACTGGAACCGGCTTTGGGGTACTTTCGGGCCAAACCTTCCGGCAGCCACACTCCCGGGAGATTCTCTGCGCGATCCTGATCCCATAGCGGTCGCAGCCCGGCGACATGTGCGCGCAAGGCGGGCACCAGCGCCTCGGGCAGCACCGTGACGCGGTCTTTGTCGCCCTTGCCCGCGAAAACCTGCAAGCGACCTCGCTCGAAATCCAGGTGATGAATGCGCAACCGCAGCAATTCCATGAGACGCAAACCCGCGCCGTAAGCCAGTTCTGCCATGAGGCGATGCGTGCCGTTCAAGGCGTCGAATAGCCGCCCGCATTCCCGGCGCGATAACACCGTGGGGACGCGCCGGTTCGGACGAGCGCGCTGGAAGTCGATCTCCCCAAGCTGCCGGTGCAACGCCTCCTGCATCAAAAAGACCAAAGCGTTGAGCGCTTGCTTCTGGGTGGACGGACTCGCCCGTTGCTGTACCGCCAACTGGGAAAGAAATCCGGCGACGTCGCTGGCGTCGGCTGCATACGGTGACCGCGTTCCCAGATGGCGGGCAAATCGCGCGGCCCAGCCGCGGTAGGTCTCCTCCGTACGCCACAAAAACCCGCGGCTTCGTGCGGCCTTGATCAGATCCCGTTCCCAGTCCGCCCCGCCCAAATCCAAGGCGGCCGGTCCCGGTTCGGTGATTCGGCTTGGCGGGCGATCACGCCTCGGTGCGGTTGCGCCGGGAGAACCGGCCGCGCGATAGAACCAGCGCAATGCCTCCCTGGCGGCGGATACGGCGGCCGGGGACTTCGCGTTCAGGTACCTGCGGATCAGGGCCACGGTTGCGGGGGCGTGGTGTTGTTTGCAATGCTTGAGAAAGACGATGATTTCTCGCGCGTGACTGACTTTGTGGGCGGGCGGCAAGTCGGCCTGCTCCAAGACAACTTTCCACTGGGGAAAAGAAATCGGCTGTTCATGCATGGTGAAAACAGCCCGTTCTCGCTCCCGAGTGCGGCTTTTACCCGTGCCTGCCGCAACCTCAAAAAGCCGCACCCAAAACTTCCCTTCTTGAGCTTAAACCCTTTGCACCGTTTAGTCGGCGCATGAATTCAATGCGACTGCGGCTTTCGACTGCGGCCGAATAACACTGTTAGGCCGAAGAATGAGTCCGAAAGAAAAATATGGCAGCGATTTCTTCTGCGAAGCCCACGTCCTTAAGAAGGCTGACGGTAGCGAGCATCCATTTCATGATGTCGGAGTGTGCATCGAGCCGCGCAGTAACGAAGCCAGCACGCTTTCCTACGCGTGGGACGTGATGCGCGAGTTGGCCACTTGGACGGTTCATCATTTTGCCGACCGACCGAATCGCGAGACCTACCGGATTGTCGTGGCATGGAGCAAGCGTGTCCGCGCTGGGCAGGGCCACATCGTAAAGGTGTGGCTGGATCTCGCCGGAGTTCGTGAAGTTGCGGCCATGCGCACGCCCGAAGAATGCACAGCGCGTTTCGGAGGTTTCTGGACGCCATTTGCGAGGTGGCAGAAAGACGTGTTTGAAAGGAAGCCTAACCAATCGCCAGAGCCAATGCCACTAAAGCGGCATGGCTCATCTTGAACGTTCGCCAGAAGAAATGAGGCCAAGTACCATAAAAAGTTTATTAGCCCCTATGCTGGTGATTCTGATCGGCATGCCGTGCTTGTTGTTTCCGATAGTTACTGGCTGGATGCCACCGATGCCGGCTAGAGGCAAGAATCCGGGCTGGACACCGAGCTACGAGATGACGCAAAGCTCGGGTGAATTTTGGAAGGGCGAGCGCTTCCTAATTCTGTGCTGGTTGATTTTATTTTGTTTCGCCTGCCTCTACAGTTGGAGAAAGAGCAGAGAAGCTAGTCATGATGAAATTGAGTAGCACACGCGCTTCTCTATGGTTGCCCCAAAAGCCGAACCAAACGTCACAGCCAACGCGCTCCGCGCGTGGCTGAGCTGAAACGTTGGCCAGAAAATGAAACGTCTGCTCCCAATCATTGCCGCATTGTTCGCGGGCACCGCAGTCGCAAAGGACGGCCCGTTGTGGCCCGATTTGAAAGGCGTCGATTGCATGCGCGATCGGGCCGCCACGAAAGAAGATGTCGAAGCTGGCCGTGCGGTCTTTGTGTTGGCGGACGCCGGAAAGCCGATCGGCAGCCCGATCAAGATACTCATTCCTCGGCCGATCCAAAGGTGTCGGCCGATCCAAAGGTGTGGCCGATCCAAAGGTGTCGGGTTGTGGGGTGTGGGATCGTTGAGGCGCTAACGGAATCTTAACGGGCGCAGCGTTCCTTCGCGCGTGCTGCGAC
>JBEHWZ010000020.1:0-29726 GCA_048498955.1 Verrucomicrobiota bacterium
TCATCGATCATGGCGAAGCCGATGCGATCCTTGACGCTGGAGAGCGGGTTGAAGAACTCGAGTTTCAGGAGGATTTCCGCCTGCGCGCCGTGAGCCGCGGCCGTGCGATTGAGGCGCACGAGCGGCGTGTTGCCGATGGTTTCGGTGATGTCGTTGTATATCTTGGCCATAATGATCGGGGGTTGAGTTGGACTTGGGATTAAATCGCGTAGTCGGCGTCGAACGAATGCGCCTGGCGGAGCCGGAGATTGACGAGGTCGCCCACCTTAAGGTCGAGGTTGGCCAGCGTCAAACGGGAGGTTTCAACTTCCACGGTCTCGCGGTTCTGCACCTGCTCCAGCGTGAGGCGCGCGGCCGGGCCCGCGGCGTGGATGTAGCGCACCACGGCAGCGATGCCGGGCTGGTCCGGCGCATAGGGCACGACCTCGATGTCGTGCGGGCGCACGTAGACGCGTCCGTCGGCGTGCATGCCCGCGCCGCTCGGCGCCGGCGAACCGGCCTGGGCGAGCGCCTGGGCCTTGAGCACGTTCACGTTGCCGAGGAACTGGTAGACGAACGGCGTCGCGGGCTTGTCGTACACTTCCTGCGGCGTGCCCATTTGCTCGATGCGCGCGTTGTTCATGATCACGACCTGGTCGGCGATCTCGAGCGCCTCTTCCTGGTCATGGGTCACAAAAACCGTGGTAAGACCGATCTCGTCGTGGAACTGGCGCAGCCAGCGGCGGAGTTCCTTGCGCACCTTGGCATCGAGCGCGCCGAACGGCTCGTCGAGCAGCAGCACCTTCGGCTCGACCGCGAGCGCGCGGGCGAGCGCGATGCGCTGGCGCTGGCCGCCGGAGAGCTGGTGCGGGTAGCGGTTGCCGTAGCTTTCGAGCTGCACGAGCTTGAGCAGCTTGCGCACGCGCTCGAGGATCTCGGCCTTCGGCGGACGGTCCTTGCGGCTGCGCACCCGGAGGCCGAACGCGATGTTCTCCGTCACGGTCATGTGGCGGAACAGCGCGTAGTGCTGGAAACAGAAACCCACCTTGCGCTTGCCGGCGGGAACGTCGGTGACGTCGTCGCCGTGGAAAAGGATGCGGCCACTACCCTCGTCCGCATACTCCAAGCCCGCAATGATGCGCAGCAGCGTGGTCTTGCCCGAGCCGGACGGCCCGAGGAGGGCGACAAGTTTGCCGCGCTCCACGTTCAGGTTCACGCCGTCAAGGGCGGTGAACGAGCCGAAGGTCTTGCGGATTTGTTGCGCGCTGATGCTCATTACGAGGCGAACGTCGAACGTTGAACTTCGAACATTGAACGTCGAAGTTCAATCGGCGGGTGACTGGCGGTTAGGATCATCGAGAGGAATTTTTCTGTGCCGTGCGGATGCTGCTGACGAAGATGCGAACCAACTCGTCCGTTTCGGCAAGCAACGGACCGACGAGTTCCGGCTTTGAAACCAGTGGAACCCTTTGAATGAGTTTCAGCCAGCGGTGAGTTTCTCGCAGTTCCTTCAGGCAAATCTTGAGCTTGTGAATGAAATCCCGCGGGGACTCGGCCGCCTGGGCTTCGCCGTGATTGGGCAGCGCCGAGGTGCCGGAACGGAGAAGTTGCGAGGCAACATGCTGCCCGGCGAGGGAACGTCTGATACTTTCCGCGATTCGAATAATCCGGGCCGAATACTCCAGCAAACGTTCCTCGAGATCGTAGCGATCGGTGGTCATGGTTTTTCATGGTCGGCCCGAGGTTCAAAGTTCGATGTTCAGCGTTGGACGTTCGATGTTAAGCGGACGCGTCGCGCGTCCGCTCGTGCTGCCATTCCACGATGCTTTTCAGCACGAGGGTGAGCAGCGCCAGCACGGCGAGCAGGGAGGCGACGGCAAAGGCCGCCACGAAGTTGTATTCGTTGTAAAGGATCTCGACGTGCAGCGGCATCGTGTTGGTCTCGCCGCGGATGTGTCCGCTCACGACGGAAACGGCGCCGAATTCGCCCATGGCGCGGGCGTTGCAGAGGATGACACCGTAGAACAGGCCCCACTTGATGTTGGGCAGCGTCACATACCAGAAAGTCTGCCAGCCGTTGGCGCCGAGCGTGAGCGCGGCGTACTCCTCATCGCTGCCCTGCGCCTGCATCAGCGGAATCAACTCGCGGGCGACGAAGGGGAACGTGACGAAGATCGAAGCCAGCACGATGCCCGGTACCGCGAAGATGATGCGGATGTCGACCGAGTTGAACCACTCGCCGAACCACGGATGGTCGCCGGAGCCGAGATAAGGCCCGAGCCAACCCTGCAGGCCGAAGACGAGCACGTAGATCAGGCCGGAGATGACCGGCGACACGGCAAACGGCAGGTCAATGAGCGTGATCAGCAGGCTCTTGCCGCGGAAGCTGAACTTCGCGATGCACCAAGAGGCCGCGACGCCGAAGACGAGGTTGGCCGGCACCGCGATGGCCGCAGTGGTCAGCGTGAGCTTGATGGCGCTCAGCGCGTCGGGATCGCGGAACGCATTGAAGAACGGACCGAAGCCCTTGCGCAGCGCCTCCGTGAACACCGCCGCGAGCGGCAGCACGAGGAAACCGGCGACGAACAGGAAGGCGATCGTCATGAACACGGCCTTCACCCACCACGGGTTGCGAATGACGCGCGGACCGGCCGCCCGCGTCGCGGGCTTTTTGGTCACCAGGGAGGTTGTCGCAGCGGCGGCCATGTCAGATCTGGTGATACCGGCGGCTCCACTTCTGGAGCAGGTTGATGAGCAGCAGGAGAACGAACGAGGCCACGAGCATGACGACCGCAATGGCCGTCGCGCCGCGATAGTCGTACTGTTCCAGCTTGGTGATGATCATCAGCGGCGTGATTTCGCTGTGCATCGGCTGGTTGCCCGCGATGAAAACGACCGAGCCGTACTCGCCGACGGCGCGGGCGAAGGCCATCGCGAAGCCGGTGATGAGCGCCGGCGTGAGTTCGGGCAGGATGACGCGCGTCATCGTCTGCCAGCGGTTGGCGCCGAGCGTGGCGGCGGCTTCCTCGAGTTCCGGCTGCAGTTCCGCCAGCACGGGCTGGAGCGTACGGACCACGAAGGGCAACCCGATGAAAGTCAGCGCGAGAAAAATACCCGGACGATCGAAGGCGATCTTGTCGCCGAGGAACTTTGTCCAGTCGATCCACGGCACCGAGGCATTGAGACCTTCGACAAACTTAACCCACAGCGGATTGAGCCACTGCCCCACCCAGCCGGTCTTGGCGTCGTAGATCGCGGCGAGCGCGATGCCCGCCACGGCGGTCGGTAGTGCGAACGGCAGATCAACCAGCGCGTCGACGATCCGGCGGCCGGGAAAGGTGTAACGCACCAGCACCCAGGCCAGGATGAAACCGAAGAAGGCGTTTACGAGCGCCGCCAGCAGCGCGATGCCGAAGCTGATGCGGTACGATGCCAGCACGCGCGGTGAGGCGACCGCCGCCAGGAAATCCGACCACGTCATGCCCGCGGCCTTGATAAACGCCGCCGACAGCGGAATCAGCACAATCAGGCTGAGGTACGTCAGCGTAAACCCCAGCGACAGGCCAAACCCCGGCAGGATGCGGCGACGAAAACGGGGGATGGCGATGGCTTGACTCAAAGGTTGGCTCCTTGGGCGATAAACTCCCGGTACTCTTTCAAAACCGAGCGCAATGCGCAACTGATTGCTTCCACCTGTTGTGTCATCGGGGCCGCCGCCGGCGTCTCGAAAATCACCTCGAACGGCCGCGGTTTCTGCTCCGGGTGCGGCGCGAGAATGCCCTGGAAGCAATCCGCGATGATACCGTCCTCCGCGGCGAAACCGTCGATGGTCTTGAGCGCGTTGATCGGGATCACGTGCCGGGCCGCACGCAGGGCCGGCACAAGGAGGTTTTCGTTCAGGACCCGGCCGTGCGTATAGCCGTACAGGCCGTCGCTCGTGTCATCGGCATGCAGCGCCACGATGCCGTCGAAATTCTGTTCGCGGAGTTCGTCCTCGAGGATCTGCACCTCGGGCTGCGCCGAGGCGCGCCAGAACTCACGGTTCAGGTCGAAGCCCGCGCGATTGAAACGCGTCTCGTCCTCATAACCGGTGGGATTGCACAGCGGATAAAACGAGAGCTCATAGCCCGTGGCCGGCGCGGGATCGTCCACCAGCTCGTTGAGGAACCGCTGCAACCCGAGCGCCCCGGCCGGCTCGTCGCCGTGCAGGAGGCCGAAGAAACCGAGCCGGATCGGCGGCGTGGAAGTCGCCGGCCCGTGAAACACAAAACGCGGGATCGTGTAGCGCTTCTCCTCGATCTCGAAGGAACCGGCCACCGTGCCCACCACTTCGCGGCAGACCTCAGCCAACGCCAGAAACGGCCAGTAAAGGCGCCGCAGCTTGTGCGGGTAGACCGGCTCGGCGTGGGAGTTGAGCTGCAGCGTCATGACGAAGCCTCATTTCGCGTAGATCTGGTCGAACGTGCCGCCGTCGGCGAAGTGCGCCTTCTGCGCCTTGTCCCAGCTGCCGAACTCCTGCGGCACCGAATAAAGCTTCAGGTCCGGGAAACGACCGGGGAACTTGGCGGCGGATGCAGGATCGAGCGGACGGAAGTAATATTTCGCCGCCAGCTCCTGCGCCTCGGGCGAGTAAAGATACTCGAGGTAGGCCTTCGCGATCTTCGTTGTGCCTTTCTTCTTCGCAACCTTGTCGACCCACACGACGGGATTCTCGGCCAGGATGCTGCTGCTCGGCACCACGACCTCGACAGCGTTCGGCCCGAGTTCCTTCTGGATGAGCGCGACCTCGTTTTCGAAGGTCAGGAGGACGTCGCCGATGTTGCGCTGCGAAAACGTCGTGGTGGCGCCGCGGCCGCCCGTGTCGAGCACCGGCACGTTGGCAAAGATTTTCTTCAGGAAATCCTTCGCGGTCGCCTCGCTGCCACCGGGCTGGTGCAGCGCGTAGATCCACGCGCCGAGGTAGCTGTAGCGGCCGTTGCCCGAGGTTTTCGGATTGGGAATGACCACTGACACGCCCGGGCGCGCGAGGTCGGACCAGTCCTTGATGCCCTTCGGGTTGCCCTTGCGGACGACGAACAGGATCGTGGACGTGTACGGCACGCTCTCGTTCGGCAGGCGCTTCGCCCAGTCGGCGGGAATCAACGCCACCTTGGCGAGCTGGTCGACGTCGGGCACGCCGTTCATCGTGACGACATCCGCCTCGAGACCGTCGATGACCGAGCGGACCTGCTTGGAGGAGCCGCCGTGCGACTGGTTCACCTTGAGCGCCTCGCCGCCGGTCTGTTTCCAGTGGGCGATGAAGAGCGGGTTGTACTCCTTGTAGAACTCGCGCGTGACATCGTACGACACGTTGAGCAGGACCGTTTCGGCGGACGCGAGGTGCGCGCTCGCGACACCGGCGGCGACGAGGAGGATTTTGCGAAAGAGATTCATGAACGAAGTTAAGCTTAGAGGTTTTGGCCGTAGGCGAGGAATCCGCGGTAGCGGATGATGAAGCGCTTCAGGATCGAGGCGACGGCTTCACGGTAGAACTCGGGCGTCCAGCTGGCGGGAACGCGCAGCGTCAGGTCGAGCGGTCGGAACGGCAGATCGTCGCTGAGCGAGAGCGGGCCGGAGGCCGCCACGGGGCCGGACTCGATTTCCCAGCGGACCGGGAACGGGTCGGTGTCTTCCGACGAGATCAGCGGCGCGCCCAAACCCGCGCCGCCGCTGGTGCGGAGGCGCAGCGTGACGACATCGTCGTCCGTGACCGACTCCACGCGAATGAACGCGTGGTAGTGACGGAGGCGCGAGTCCTTCGCCAGCAGGTCGATTTCCGGAGACGCGGGAGCAGCCCAGCCCTGCGCGCCGAGATCGCGCGCCCCACCCTGCTGGCCGAGCACGTCGACCAGCGGATAAAACGCGAGATGCAGGCTCTGGCCGAGGCTCGGCTTGAGCGCCAGTTCCTCGACGAGATGGAGCAGCGCCAGCGTCGGGCGCAGGTCGCGGCTGTCGAGTCCGGCGAGAAATGCGAGGCGCGGCGATTCCTCGGACGTCTGCGGTCCGAAATAAACGAAGCGCGGCACGTAATGCTGGCGGCCGGCGTGGGCAAAAGGCCCGAGTGGCGTGCCGAAGACGTGTTCGGATTGCTGCGCGAGCGCGTAGAGCGTGGAAAGCTGCTCGCCGAGGGCGGCGGACAACGTGAGCGACGAGGCGGACGCCGAAGCGCGGGCGACCGTCGCGGGACGGGAGGATGAGCTCATGAGGAGGGTCATGGGTTAATTGATCCGCCGCGCGCACCCGCGCCGTCGCCCGGTAGCTGACGCCACGCGGCGGATATCGTTTGATTAAAAGTTAGCTGGATTGCTGCGCCGGCCCGGAGACCGGGCCGACTCGCAATGACTTCGAAGGAATTACTTGGCGTAGATCTGGTCGAACGTGCCGCCGTCGGCGAAGTGGACCTTCTGCGCCTTCGTCCAGCCGCCGAAAGCCTCATCGATGGTGAAGAGCTTCAGCGTGGCGAAATTCTGCGCGTACTTCGCGGCGATGGCCTGGTTGCGCGGGCGGTAGAAATTACGCGCCGCGACTTCCTGGCCCTCGTCGGAGTAGAGATACTCGAGGTAGGCCTTGGCGACTTCCTCGGTGCCCTTCTTCTTCACGGTCTTGTCGACGAGGCTGACCGTCGGCTCGGCGAGGATGCTGATCGACGGCACCACGATCTCGAACTTGTCGGAGCCGAATTCCTTGAGCGCGAGGAAGGCCTCGTTCTCCCAGGAGATGGCGACGTCGCCGATGCCGCGCTGCACGAAGGTCGTGGTGGCGCCGCGCGCGCCGGTGTCGAGCACCGGCACGTTCTTGAACAGCTTCGCGATGAAATCCTTCGCGGCGTCATCGCTGCCGTACTTGCGCTTGGCGAATTCCCAGGCCGCGAGGTAATTCCAGCGCGCGCCGCCCGAGGTCTTCGGGTTCGGGGTGACGACACCCACCCCGGACTTCGCGAGGTCATCCCAGTCCTTGATGCCCTTGGGGTTTCCCTTGCGGACGAGGAACACGATGGTGCTGGTGTAAGGGGAGGAATTGTCGGTGAGACGTTTCTGCCAATCCTTCGGAATCAGCCGGCCGTTTTCGTAGAGCGCGTCGACGTCCGCCGCGAGGGCGAGCGTGACGACGTCGGCCGGGAGGCCGTCGATGACGGAGCGAGCCTGCTTGCCCGAGCCGCCGTGCGACTGCTTGACGACAACATCATCGCCGGTCTTCGCCTTCCAATGGGCGGCGAAGGCCTTGTTATAGTCGACATAGAGTTCGCGCGTCGGGTCGTAGGACACGTTGAGCAGCTCGATGGTCTTGGCCTGGGCGGCGGCCGCGAGGACCAGGGCGCCGAGGGCGAGAAGAATATTTTTCAGCTTCATGGATAGCGTGGTGGACAGCTTAGAAGGAGACTTGGAAACGGGTGATCAGGGACTTTTCGTCCTGACGGATCACGCTGCTGGTGAGCGTGGCGGGCGCGCCGGGGGCGGCGTCGAACTTCGTCTGGTAATAGTCGAAGGTGAAACGAACGGCCTTGCTGAGATACCAGTTGAGGCCGAGACCGAAGGACGTGGCTTCGCCGGCGCTAGCCGCCGGGGAGGCGTAGAGCGGGAAGGCGGCGTCATCGACCTTCAGGTTGGCGAAACGGCCGACGACTTCGAACGCACCCCAGGTGCCCTTGGACAGGTCGAAGTTGGTGGCCGGCACGACGCCAGCGTAGGAGGAATTCTCACCCGTCAGCACATAGCCGGCGGAAACCTGCCAGGCCTTGTTCTGCAGCTCGGTGAGCTTGCCGGTGGCGGACGGACGGACGTTGACCGTCGAAACGACGTACTCGCTCTGCAGGCCGAAGGAGCCCTGGCGGTAGTCGAGCTGCGGGGAAAAGCGCCAGTTCGGACCGTCGGCGATCGTGGTGGCGGCATAGGAGAAGAACGTCTGCTGGCCATCGGTGCGGTAGCCACCGGTGCGGGCGGAGGTGCCCTTCTCGCGGCCATAGCTGCCGGAGATGCCGAACGACAGGCCCTGCACGGCGGAGCCGGCGTCATCCTTGAACGGCGAAGCCCAGAGGCGGGCGACCACGTCCTTCTCGTTGTCGAAATCCGCATTGGTCGTTTGCGCGCCATCGGCCACGCCGTTCACGATGCCCGCGGTGTAGTTCAGCTTGCCGCCGAGGATGTCGCCCGAGGCAAGCACGCCGAGATCGCGGTTCGGCACGAGGTTCGTGGCGATCGAGCGCTCGTTGAAGAAGGTCCAGGAGTCGGATTGCAGAAGCTCGAGGCCGACCGGCGACTTGAAGCGGCCGAACTTGAGCTGCAACTCCGGCTTGATCGTCCAGCCGATGTTGGCATCGACCAGCGCCACGGCGCTGCCGCCGAATTCCGGCACAATCTGGAAGTTGAAGTTCTTCGCAAACGTGCCTTCCGAGATGATGCGCGCGCGACGGATCACGAAACCGTTGTTTGCGACGCTGCCGCCGTCATTGAAGAACACGCGGGAGTCGAGCTGCACGAGGCCGCGCAGCTTCACGGAGTTGGCGCCATCGGCCGACGCAAGCGTGAAGCCCTTGTCGGTGATGGTGATCTTGGGCGTGGCCGGGGCCGCCGCGGCGGCCGCCTCGTCCTTGATCTCCTGTTTGCGTTCCAGCACGGCGATTTTTTGTTCGAGAGCCTGCAGCGTGGCGCGCAGGTCAGACAGTTCGTCCGCCTTGACGGCGGGCAGGAGCGCCAGCGCTGCGAGCAGCGCGGGCGCGGTTTTGCGGAGGTTGGAGTTCCTCATGGGATGTAGGCTGATTTGTCTTCATGGGAACTTCCCGTGGTCGGGTCAGTTTTTGCGGTTTGTTTGGTTGCGGGAAACACCTCCGCCAGTCGGGCGGTCGGCGAAATGGGGAATCAGAGTCCGGAACTGTCGTGGCTCGTCGGCGGCGCGCCGATGCGGGTTTTTTCGGTCCGCTCGATCTGGGTCACCCGGCCGTCATGGACGATCAGCTGGACGACTCCGTAACGGAGAGTTTCGACTTTCTGTTGCACGACCCGCAGCCATTCGGGGCGCGGATCGGCGGTGACGGGGGAAGCGGGAGGAATGACCTGGCTCATATGGCGTAGTCTCCAAGAAGTTGATGAATCACTCCCTCGGTGGGGCTGGTGACGGCCGTGCGGGCCTTGTTGGGTGTTTTGGTTTTACGCGCCAAGGCTGGTTCCTTGGTAGCACTGAAAGGGAGCGGAACGCCGTCGCGCACCATCTTGCGGGTGGTCACGTCGACGACGTCCGCGAGGGTGTAACGATCGAGAATCGATGCGATGGCGTTGCGCACGTCGAGCATGAGCATGCGCAGACCGCAGTGAGCCTCATCCGGGCAGTTGCACGGCTCGTAAGCCGTCTGGCTCACGCAGCCGATCGGAGCCAGCGGGCCATCGATCAACCGCACCACGCTGCCGATCGCGATCTGGTCGGCCGGCTTGGCGAGGCGATAACCGCCGTGCTTGCCACGCACGCTTTCGACGAAACCCGCCTCGCGCAGCTGCTGAATGACCTGCTCGAGAAACTTCACCGGCAGATCCTCCGCCGTGGCCAGCTCGGTCACGCGCACGAGCCTCCTCCCCACCTTGGCCGCAATGCCGAGGTTGATCATGGAGCGGAGGGCGTATTCGCCGCGTTTGGAGAGCTTCATAGGCCAGTATTTGAAACTACATTAAATCAGTAGGAATTAAAGCAAGCTCTATTTCAATGATTTGTCATATTTTCCACCTAGCCTATGATTTCGGCGTAAGTCCTGAGTACTCGGACGTATTTGACCACGGATTAAGCGGATTCTGACGGATTACACCGCCGCCCCGAACGCCTTCAGACTCAGTCAGGTAAATCCGTACCGACCCGTGCAATCCGTGGCTAACCAAACACCCACCCGCGGCACGCGCCGCGCCTAGATCTTCAGGCGCAATCCATCGTACGCCACCCGGATAGCCGGCTTTTCTCCCGCCAGTTCCGCGCTCAATCCTTCGTGATCCAGCAAATGGGTGAGGTGCGTGAGGTAACTCACCGGCGCGCCGATCTCTTTGGCCGCGGCGACGGCCTCTGTAACGTTCATGTGGGTCGGATGTGGCTCCGGACGCAGGCCATCGAGCACCACCACGTCGGCGCCTTTCGCCAGCGCGACCGCTTCGGGCGGGACGCTCTTGCAGTCATTAAAGTAGGCGAATTTCCGGCCCGACGACTTCTCTTCAAACACCAAACCGAGGGTGTTGATCCGTCCGTGCGGCAAAAGCGTGGATCGGATCGTACCCTGCGGCAGCTCAAGCACCGCGGGCATCGGCTGCAGCTTGAAAGCCGCGTAACCCTTCGAAATCGGCTTTTCGGAAATCGCATACGGAAAGATCGCCTGCACGCGACCCCTGCCCTCCTCCGTCGAATAAACCGTCAGGGCATTGCCGCCGTTCAGGTCGCAAAAGCGCCGCAGGTCGTCCATGCCGACGACGTGGTCGGCGTGCCCGTGGGTCAGGATGAAAAAGTCCAGCTGGCGGATGTTTTCGCGCAGGCACTGCAAGCGAAACTCCGGCGCGGCATCGACCTGGATGTGCAGGCCGTCCATCACGACGTGGATGCACGCGCGCGTCCGCTTGTTGCGCGGATCCGGGGAGGTGCAGACCGGACAATCGCAGGCGATCATGGGAACGCCCTGCGAGGTGCCGGTGCCGAGAAAGATGACTTCCATGAAGTGCGACGAAACAGTTTCTCCTGCCAGCTGACAAGAGCGGTGTCCCTCCGCAAGTTGCCTCGTGTAGGGCTGCCGCTCGCCGGCAGACCACGACGCGGCGCGGCTGAAATCCCGTGGCCCGGCGACGAGCACCGGCCCTACACACCAAATCCGCGAAGCGAAGGCTCGCGTTACCTCAGCCCGGCAGCGTGAAGAAGAAGGTCGCTCCCCCACCCGGCCCGGTCGACTCCGCCCACACCTGGCCGCCGTGGCGCTCGATGATGCGGCGCACCATCGCGAGGCCGACGCCGGAACCTTCGTACTCCTCGGTATGCGTCAGGCGCTTGAACATGACGAAGAGTTCCTCCGACTGCTCCATGTCGAAGCCCACGCCGTTGTCGCGGACGAAGTACACCGGCGGTTCGCCGTAGCCGGATGATTCCATCCCGAACTCGATGCGCGCCGGCGCGGCGTTGCGCGTGAACTTGAGCGCATTGGTGAAAAGGTTGACCAGCACCTGACGCAACAGGACCGGGTCAGCCTTAACCGGCGCCAAGGCTCCGACCGAGAAGACCAGCGCGCGCTCCGGCTGTCCGGCGGTCAGGTCGCGGAACACTTCCCGGCCCAAGGCCGCGAGGTCGACCGGTTCGCGGGCCAGCGCCTCGTAACCCAGCCGCGAAAAGGCCATGATGCTGTCGATCAGCTGTTCCATCTCGCAGGTGCCGCGGTGCACCAGCGTGACGCTGCGCAGCGCGTCCGGCGTCAGCCCGGCCGCGGGATTTTTCAGGAGAATTTCCACCAGCCCCTTGATCGCGCGCAGCGGCGTCCGCAAATCGTGCGACACCGACGACGCGAAAGCCTCGAGGTCCTTGTTGGCCGCCTCGAGTTCCGCCGTGCGATCCTGCACGCGCGTCTCGAGTTCGTCGCGCGAACGCTGCAGCGCAAGATTCTGCTGCTGGATCTGCTCGAGCATGTGGTTGAAAGCCTCGGTCAGCAGGCCGAGTTCGTCCTCACCGAGCTTGCGCGCCCGCACGGCGTAGTCCCGCTGGGTCGACACGGCCTTGGCGGTTTCCGCGAGCGCGAGAATCGGCCGCGAGATCTGCTGCTGCAGGCGCAGGGAAATCACATACGCGACCAGCGACAGCGCCGCGATGATCAGGAGCGCGAGGCCGGCGTAGAGCCGCAGCCGCTCGTACATCGCCTCCAAGTCGGAGCGGAGGAAAAGCGTGCCGAGCCGCTGGCTGCCCTTCAGTTGCACGACAGGCGTGCAGCCGGACAGGAACCCGCCCTTGAACCGGTAGCCGTCCGGCTCGGGCATCGCGGGAAACAACTCGCCGCTCGCGCCCGCGGGATAGCGGGCAAAGAGCCGCCCCTGCTGGTCGTAGAGCGCCGCCGCCACGATGTGCCGCTCGGCCTTGAGCGCGCCGAGGATTTCCGTCGCGTCCTCCGTGTTGTCGAACGCCAGCACGGCCGTGCTGTTGGTCGCGACCACCTCGCCGAGCGTCGAGAGCTGCCCCACCGCCGCCTGCCGGAACGCGAAATACTCGTAAGCGATAAACGCGGTGCAGGTCAGGAGCAGCACCACCATGCTCGTCCCCAGCACGACGGTCATCAGCTTGCGCTGGATCGGCAGGTTGCGGAATTGCGGCATGTTCAGTCCCGCTCCGAAGTGACGATGGTGGCCGAGCGCAGCAGCTTGGAGCTGATGAGCAGGCCCGCTTCCTGCGCAGCAACGACGTTGATGCGTAGCCGGATCTTTCCGTTCACGGTGACAAAGCGCACCATGCCGCCGAGGCGGCTGAAATTATCCCTGTCACCCACCGTGAGCACACTGCGGCCACGCAGGCTGGCGGCAACGCGCTCGAAGTCATCGAAGCCCGGGCTGACAAAAAGAATATGGCAGCCGGTGATTTCCGCGGCGCGGGCAAAGCGGCGAACCTGCAGCGGCCGCTGGCCGACCTTCTCGCCCTGCACCAGCTTGTCCAGATAGTCGCCGAAAGGATCGTCGCCCAGCACGCCGATCACCAGCGGCGCCTTGGCATCGGCAAACGCATCCGCCGGCCACTCCACGAACTGGGCGAAATTAAAGAGGAAGACCGCCTTGACCTGGTATTCCGGCGCGGTTTCCGACGCCCGCACCGGCAGCGCGGTGGCGAGGCACAACGCGGCCAGCAGGGCCGGCCCGCGGAAAATCCGCAGGCGCAACCCTCCGGTCAGCGCGCGAAGAATGACGGTCAGAAGCTCCATGTGGCCTGGGCGAGGCAGCTGCGTCCGATGAAACGCCGGCCGTTCGGCGCGTTGAATTCCGCATGCCGGTCGTGCAGCAGGTTTTTTCCCGTGAGCGAGAAACTCCAGGCCGGCACAGGATTCCAGCCCAGGCGCACATCCGCTTCCGCGTAGCCGGGCAGTTGCTGGATGCCGATCGACCCGACGTAGCGCGCGGTGGTGTCGAGCTCCCAGTGCGTCCCGAGGTTCAGCAGCGAGCGCAGCGTAAACTGGTGGTTCGGGTCGCGCGCGATGTTGCGGTCGCTGCTCGTGTCCATGTTGCCGGACTGCGGCTCCGTGTGCACGCGCAGTTCGGTGTAACCGGCGAACAACCGCCACGCCGACGTGGCGCGCCACTCGAGCGTCAGCTCGGCGCCGGACGAATGGCCGCGCAAGCCGCTGCTGCGTTCGACCGGGAACGGCGCCGGGGGATTCACCGGCTCGAGGCTGCGCAGGTCGTCGTAGAGATTGTAGAAGGTCGCGATCGACAGCGTCAGCTGGCTGCTCAGCTGCTGGCGGTAGCCGAGTTCGTAGGCCAGGACGTTTTCCGAAACGATGTTGGGGCCGCCGGAGACGCGGTACGGCGGCACGGCCGGGGAATAAAGGTCGCGGTCGATGCGCGACGGCGTGCGGACGGCGCGGGAGATCGCCGCCCACAGCGTGCGCTTCTGGTCGGGCGTCCACGCGGCGCGCACGCTGGGCTCGAGCTCGTAGTCGGTATACTCGTTGTGCTCGAGCTTCGCGCCGAAAGTGAGACGCAGGTGGTTGTCGCTGAACCTGACCTCGTCCTGCGCGAAGGCGCTGAAGGATTCGCGGGTGACGTTGGGCGGCAGGAAGGCGTTGGCCGGGGTGTTGATGATGTCGTCGTCAACCACGCGGAAGCCGACGCCCCAGATGATTTCCTGCGTACCCTGCAGCAGCGGGAAGCGGTGTTGGAAATCGGCGTCGTAGGTGTTCAGCGTCTGCGTGAACGACCCCGGGATGCTGCGGTGGGTGTGGTCGTAGTAGACCTGCAGCTTCATGTCGGAGCCGTCGCCAAAATCGCGCGACCAGCGGCCGAGCAGGTTGTGGCCGGAAGCGTCGATGTCATCCGAGCCGACGCGGCCGAAGATGCTGTTGTACAAATCACCCTGCACCGTGAACTGGTTGCCCGCCGTAGTCTCGGCATCCACGCGGAAACCGCCCTGGCTCATGCGCCAGTCGTCCTCCGCACCCGAGCCGTTGGCGCGTTCGGATTCGTCATGCCGCGAGGACTTGCCGTAAACGCGGTAGTAAACCCCGGGCGCGATCTGGCCGCCGTAGCGCACGGCGCCCGACTCCAGCAACGGACCCGCCGTGCCGCTGATCAGCCCGCCCTGCGTGTCACGGGCATTCTTGGTGGTGATGTTGATCACGCCGTTGACGGCGTTGGCGCCCCACTGCGTCGCGCCGGGTCCGCTGATGACTTCGATGCGGTCGAGGTCCTCGAGCATCGTGTCCTGCACATCCCAATAAACGCCCGCATAGAGCGGCGTGTAGACGGTGCGACCGTCGACCAGCACGAGCATCTTGTCGGCAAAGACGTTGTTGAACCCGCGCGCCGTGATCGCCCACTGGCGCGAATCGATCTGCGCGACTTCGAGGTTCGGCGCCAGCCGCAGCGCTTCCGGCAGGCTGGTGACGCCGGCGCGGCGCACGTCCTCGGCGGTGATGACCTGGATGGCCGAGGCGGTCTCGGAAAGTTTCTCCGGGTGCTTCGACACGGAAGTCACCTCGATGTCCATCAGCTGGTCGAAGCTGAGCTTCTTGAGCTGGTCCGCCGTCGGCAGCGCCGGGCGCAGTTGGGCGTGCGCAAGCGGGAGCAGGGTTCCCGCCCAAAGAATTCCGAACGCCAGTCTCACTCTTCCGGCCAAACGCGAGCGGCGGGGTGCGCGCGGGCTTGATTCAGGGACAGAAAGCATCGCAGCATCCCGATAATTTCCCCGAAAATCGCAAACCTATGTTGCGGCCCCCGCTCCACCCGGGCTGGCAAATGCAGTTGCAGCGGACGCCACCGCGCGCAAAGTGCGCGAATGTTCGCTTCGATCCCCGCCGGCAACCGCCGCTTTTCCGCCCCATGAGCGTCGCGCGCAAGAAGGCCTTCATCGTGGATGACCACACGCTGGTGCGGGAGTGGCTGATCACGCTGCTGAAGCAGGAGCCGGACATCGAAATCTGCGGCCAGGCGGACGCCGGGCCGCCGGCGCTGGCCGGCATGGTGGCTTCCGCTCCCGACATCGCCATCGTCGATCTTTCCCTGCGCAGCGGCTCGGGCCTCGACCTGATCAAGGACCTCCGCCTGAGCTGCCCGAACACGCAGGTCGTGGTGCTCTCGATGCACGAGGAAATCCATTACGTGGAGCGCGCCTTCCGCGCCGGTGCGCGCGGCTACGTGACCAAGCGCGACTCGACCAACAGCATCGTCGAGGCGATCCGCACCGTGCTCGCGGGCAACATCTACGCCCAGCCGGAAATCCTCGCCCAACTCACCGCCCGCATGGCCGGCCACGCACCGAGCAAGCCGGTCGGCGCCGTGGAATTGCTCAGCGATCGCGAGATGGAAGTCTTCAAGCGCCTCGGCGAAGGCCAGGCCACGCGCCGGATCGCGACCGAAATGAATCTCAGCCTGAAAACCGTTCAGGCGTATTGCGCCCGCATCAAGGACAAGCTCGGCCTGGCCAACGGCAGCGAGCTCGTGCGCGAGGCCGTGCGTTGGGTGCAAAGCACGCAGACCGTTTAGTTGTAGGGCATCGTCCTACAGACGATAGGGACCGGGCCTACTAGAGGCATTGGCGGGGACCGTATAGGGTGTCCCTGCAATTCCCGTCATACCCCGGCGGGAAAATCCTCAACTCCCTTGCTTGTGTCACCTCTCGCCCCTTCCCGCAGTCACTCGAGTCACCCCACAAGCAAGTCGCACCAGCGCATACTCCACGCCGTTTTCTCGTCCCGCATCGCAGGCTCCGAAAGATACTGCGTGGACCTGGCCAACCGTCAGGCCGCCCTCGGGCATGACGTTCATGTCGTTGGTACCGATCCGGACTCGGCGCTCTGCCGGGCCCTTGATTCCCGCGTCCAGTTTCACGGCATCGGCCGCCTCTTCCGCGGCTGGCGCCTGCGCCGGTTGATCGCCCGTCTGCAGCCCGATGTCTGCCACGGTCATCTGAGCGCCGCGTGCAAGGCCATCGGCCGCAGCCGCGGCGCGCACCGCACCGTCGCGACGCTGCACGTCGGCTACAAGCCGCACCAGCACGGACGTCTCGACGGCGTCATTTGCGTCAACCACGCCCAGGCCGGCCGCATCGCCGACTATGCCGGCATGGTCCGCACCATCGGCAACTGGCAGCCCGACATGCCTCGCGCCCAGACCCGCAGCATCCGCGAGGAGCTGGGCCTGAATCCCGACACCTTCGTGGTCGGCGCCGTTGGCCGGCTCCATGCGAGCAAAGGCAACGACGTGCTGATCCAGGCGTTTCGCGCCTCGGCCCCGGCGAACGCCGCGCTCGTGATCCTCGGCGACGGCCCGCAACGCAAGCAGCTCGAGCAGCTGCGCGCCGGCGATGATCGCATTTATTTCCTTGGCTACCGCCCGGTGGTGCACGGCTGCCTGCAGGATCTCGACTTGTTCGTGTCGCCCTCGCGCGAGGAAAGCTTCGGCCTCGCGATCGTGGAAGCCATGGGACACGGCGTGCCGATCATCGCGACCGCCGCCGAAGGCCCTGCGGAATTCCTCCGCGACCAGCCCGCCGTGCTGGTGCCCACCAATTCCGTCGATGCTCTCGCCCAAGCCATCGCCCAGGCGCACGCGCAGTTCTGCGCCGGCCGCCTGTCGCGCGTGAGCTACGACCTCAGCCTCTTCGATCCGTCGGCGCGCGTCGCCAACATCATGGATTTCTACGGCCAGCTCCGCCGCCATCGTCCGCAGGCCGCGCCTGCGTCGGTCGGACAGGTCGCCACCGCTTCATGATCAACCCGCCGCGCAGCGATTTCTGGCAGGTGGGAATTGTCCCGGCGCCGATCTCCGGCTTCCTGGATCCCGACCAGCTTCCGTCGCTGTCGGAGCGCATCACGTGGCTGCCCGACCCGGGCCCGTGGCGTTACCTCGCCGACCCGTTCGGTGTGCGTCGGCCGGGCGCGACGCATGTCTTCGTCGAAGCTTTCGATTACCGGACCAAGCATGGCGTGATCGAGCATCACGAGTTGGGCGCCGACCTGGAATGGCGCGGGAAATCCACCGTGCTGCAGGGGCCGCATCACCTCTCCTACCCGTTCATCATCGAGGACCAGGGCGAGGTCTTCATGCTGCCGGAGTGCCACCGTTCAGGAGAGCTCGTGCTCTACCGCGCGAAGAATTTCCCCAACCAGTGGGTGCGTGAAGCCGTGCTGCTGGCGGGCATGCCCGTGGCGGAGGCCTCGGTCGTGAAACACCTTAATCGCTGGTGGATGTTCTTCACCGTGGTGGGCGGCAAACTGCGCGACCAGCGCGAACTCCACCTCGCCTGCGCCGACCAGCTCACCGGCCCGTGGAAGCTGCATCCGATGAATCCCGTGCTGGACGACCTGAGCGGCGCGCGTCCCGGCGGCACGCCTTTCTTCTGCTCTGATGGCGATATCATCCTGCCGGTCCAGGATTGCACCGGCACCTACGGCGGCGCGGTGCGCCTGCTGTGGTTCACCAATCTCACACCCGATTCCGTCTCCCTTACGCAGCTGGCGCCGCGCCTGACCGGCGGCCTGTTCTCGGAAACCCACCACGACGGCTGCCACACCCTGGCGCGTTGCGGCGAGTACACCCTGATCGACACGAAGCGCATCGCGCGCTCGTGGAGCCGCCACCGCATCAACCTGCAGCGGCGGTTCTCGAAGTTCCTGATCCCGAACTCGGTCGCGGCGATGCTCTGACGGCCGCCGCGAGCGGTCGCTGACTCTTGCGGGAGACGGGACGAGCAGTCCGTCGGTTTACGACCATACACCCACACACCCCGCCCTTCGGGCCCCCCTCTTCATAGAGGGGAATCAAATCCAAGCAGCCGAGTCCCCTCTATGAAGAGGGGTGGTGCGCAGCGCCGGGGTGTGTTGCTTGGGCGTCTGTCGTTCCCTCTGAAAATGCTCAACGCGCGGGGTGCCAAAAATTCCGGCCGCGCAGCAACGCCAGCGCCGCAAGCACGCCGGCAAACCAGAGTGACGGTGCCCCACCGCCACCTCCGCCGCCACCCGATGGAGTCGTAGGCGTGGTCGGAGTGGTCGGCGTAGTCGGAGTCGTGGGCGTGGTCGGGCTCGACGAGCCGGCACTCAGGGTGATCACGCTGATCGAATAGGGCGCAAACGAGGCGGTGAAGGTGGAGCCGGAAACCGTCAGCGGGCTGCTCTGCAGGTCGGTGGAACCGCTGCCGCCGGGTTTGGCGGCGTCGTCCTGCCCCTTGCCATAGAACGTGACGGTACCCGCCGAATCCGGCGTGAAGCCGGTCAACGCGATGCTGGCATCGCGCGTGGCGCTCGAATCCTTGTTGATCACGAGCAAGTTCAACTTGCCGCCGGTGGTCTTGACCGCGAAGACGCTGAGCAGGGAGCTGTCGCTCTTGGCGGACACCACCGTGTCGCCCTGCCGCGCGAATTTCGAAACCAGCTTGGTGGCGTAATACGTGGGATACGCGTCGTAGTAGGTGGTCGAACCGCCCGTGCTCGGCGTGGAAAGAATCCCGTAGTCGCCGTAGTTGCGCCAGCCGTAGAGCGACGTGCTGTTGTTGTGATTCGATTCCTGGCTGTTGCGGAGATCCCACCACGCAAGGGCGTTGATCTCGGTCTGCAGGACATTGCCGACGCTGTCGGCGTAATAGAGGCCGTTGACGAGGCTCGTGGTTTGCTTGCCAGGCTTGCCGTAGACGGAATTGTTTTCGGTCACGACGATCTCGACCTTCGCGCCCTCGGTGGCGCCGAGGTTGGTGGTCAACTGCTGGCGGAGATCCGCCGCGTCATCCGGCCAGCTCTTCGCCTTCTGCAGCAGGACCGCGTCCGACTCGGAGCTGCCGGTGTTGTCCTCGGCCGGCGCCTGCTCGTAACGATGATAGATCAGGAAATCGGGCGTGACGCCGAGCGCCTTCAGGCGCGCGAGCATGACGGGCGTCCAGTTCTTGTAGTTGGCGTTCTCGCGGGAGGTGACAGCGACAACGCCCACCTTGATGGTCGGGTCGACGGCCTTCATCTTGTCGATGTAGTCCTTGGCGCGGTTGGCGTAGGTGGTCGGATCGTTTTTCTGCGCCTGCTCGTCCGTTTCCCAGGAGCCGTAGTTCTCGTTGCCGATTTCCCAGTATTTCAGGCCATAGGCCGAGGCGCGGCTGACCCGCAGGAAATTCATGCCGTCGTCCGTGCCCAGCGTGCCGGCGGCGCGCAGGCTGGCCCACGTGCCGGCGGTCCCCCAGTTGTAGCCCTTGGCGTCGGTGCCGATGGCGGTGGTCGCGCTGGTGCTGGCGTTGGCGTAGGCGACCCAGGCCGCGGCCTCCTCGGGTGTGCCGGTGCCGTAGTTCACGGTAACGAACGCCTGGGCGCTGGTACCCGTGACCAGCGCCGCGAAATTGGTGAAGTTCGCCGACCACGTCCACGTGTTGGTGAGATTCGTATTGGTCCGCCAGTGATACTCGTCGGAAAGCGAGCCGCCCGGGAGACGGATGATGCGGACACCGGCGGCCTTGACCAAGTCGACCGTCTGGCTGCTGCCGGCCTGCGGGTCCCAGATGACGGCGTTCAGGCCGAAGACGCGCTCGTCGACGGTGCGGACCGAAGAGGAGGCATTCACCGTGACATTGATGTTCTGTGCCAGCGCCGAAAGCGGCAGGACAAGGCCAAGCCAGCAGGCACAGCGGACCAGAAGGGAGGGATTTTTCATGGGGTATAAAGCGACAAAAGCGGCACCATCCTATACGTAGACACACAAACCGGCGATGAGTTGTGTGTCCGGCGCGATGAGACCGTTTGCGACCGGGAGAAGCGGTTTCAAAAAAGGACCTGAGGTCCGTGCAGGACAACCGGCCGTTTGCGCCAACAGAATACTCTTGGCCAGTGGATAAACTCCGCGGCCGGAGTCCGGCATCGACAAGGCCGGGCGGCGCCATCCAAGGTGTCCGCGCCTCATGCTCGATGTGCTGCTCCTTTTCTCCTGCTTCGCCCTGGTCGTGTTCGGCCTCGGTCCGGCCCTGATCCCGTCCGGTTTCGGCACACCGTTGCAGCGTGCGGTGGCGGGCGTGGCCACGAGCCTCGTCCTGGTTTACCTGCTGGGGTTCGGCATCTACCTGGCGGGGTTGCCGCGGGAAACTTACTGGGCGCTGCCGGGGCTGACCGTGTTTGTCGTCACGCTCCGGCGTCGCCAGCTGGCGGAACTTTGCGCGGATCGCGACACGATCACCGGGCTGGTGGGCTGGCTCGCGCTCGCCGCGTGGCTGCTGGCGTGGCAGTGCACGGTGTTCTCCTACTCCGGCGCGACCTGGCAGGCCGATTGGTACGAGCACTATCACCGGGCCAAGTTCTTCCTCGATCACTGGGACCTGCACACGCGCTTCCTGTCGACTTACTCGCTCGCCGCACGTCCCCCGCTCGCCAACATCGACACCGCCGCGTTTCTCGCCCTCACCGGCAGCCGCTTCGCGCTCTACCAGGCCGCCTGCGTGCTGCTCGCCAGCGTGGTGATCTGGCCGGTGCTGCTGCTGCAGCGCGCGTTTGCGCGTGACGGCAAGCGCGTGCCCACCGGCTGGGTCGTGCTGCTCCTGATGACGCTGCCCGCGCTGGTGCAGAATTCGATCTTCACCTGGACCAAGGTGCCGACGGCTTTCTTTGTTCTGACCGCCATCGCGTTCCTCGCCGAACCGGTGGCGTTTTTCCCGCGCCGGTTGGCCGGCTGGCTGAGCCTGACCGCGGGCATGCTGGCTCACTACTCCGCCGGGCCGTGGCTCGTGGCCCTCGCGGTCGCCGAGTTCGTGCGCAACCCCGCCATTTTGAAACGCTGCCTTACCCCCCGCGGCATCGCCATCGGCGCCGCCTGCGTGGTCCTTTTCTCCACGTGGCTCGGCTGGTCGCTCGCCAAACTCGGCAGCCGCGAGACCTTCGGGTCGAACTCCACCGTGCTCGACGGTGCCGCGCTGACCACCGGCCAGCGCCTGCAGCATGCGGCACTGAACCTCTACTACACCACGGTGCCCGTGATTTTCCGGAAGATCGACTACGGACCCTACAAGTCACCGGACGCGCTCGTCGCCCTGCGCGACGCCTATTTTAATTCCGTGCAGTCCAGCGCCCCGATGCTGGCGGGAGCCTTGGGCGCCGTGGTGGCGCTGGCGCTGCTCATCGTGGAGCGACGCCAGCTCGACTGGCGCGGCGCCCGGTTCTGGGGGCCGCTGCTGGCCACCGCGCTGGTGGTCGGCACCGCCGTGCACACCGATGTCATCAACCTCGGCGTGGCGCAAATCTGCCTGCTGCCGCTCGCGCTGATCATCGTTGCCTGGCTCGCGGCGCGCATGCCCGCGCATCCGGGATTGCGTGTGGTCGGCTTGGTCGGCGCCGGGATCGATCTCGCGCTGGGCATCGTGCTGCATGGAGCGATCCTGTCCTTCTGGCTCCTCCACCGGCTCTCTCCGGAAAAACCGGACTGGCAGCTCGCGCAGCGGCTCGGCCAAAGCGGCATGACGAATTTTGAGGCGCGCCAGTACATCATCGTGCAGCCCTACCTGCATGATCAGCCGGGGGCCATGATCGCGATGGCGATCCTGCTGCTCATCGCCCTCGTCTTCCTGCATGCGACCTTTGCCCAGCCCCGGACAGCCCGCAGCACGACGAGCTGATCGACGGGGGCAGCTCAGGGACGCCCGACACCGGCCGCCGCCAAATCCGCGAGCAACGCCTGATTCGCCGGGGCGGACAAAAACTCCGTCACCGCCGCCGCGGGACCCGCGCCCAGCAATTTCCCGACTCGTTCCGGGTCGAGCCGTGCGAGTTCGTTGAAGTCGGCGCAACCCGCCGCCAGCTTTTGCGCGTTGGCTTTGCCGACCTCGGGAATGCTCAACCCGTAGATGAAGCGCCAGTACTCGACCCGCTTGCTGCGTTCGACCGCGGCCAGCAGGTTCTCCGCGCGCTGAGGGCCGATGCCTTGGATGGCGGTGAGATCCTCCCGCCGCAGGCGGTAGAAGTCGGCCGGGGTGCGCAAGAGCCCTTCCCGATTGAGCAGCGCGATCATGGCCGGACCGAACCCGCGGATGTCCACCGCCTGCGGCGAAACAAAGTGCTCCAACCGCCGCTGCAGCTGCGCGGGACAAGCGGCGTTGGTGCACCGCACCGCGGCTTCGCCGGGTTTGGCGAGCACCGGCGAATCGCAGGCCGGGCAGCGTTCGGGGAAGGCGAACGGCACCGACCCCGCCGGCCGCCGGTCGAGTTGGACCGCGCCGACCGCCGGGATGATTTCACCCGCTTTCTCGATCTCGACGAAGTCGCCCTCGCGGATGTCGCGCCGCGCCAGCAACGCGCGGTTGTGCAGGGTCGCGCGCGTGATCGTCGTGCCGGAAAGCTTCACCGGATCCAGCTCCGCCACGGGCGTCAGCACGCCCGTGCGCCCGACCTGCAGCGTGATCGCCCGAATGTGGCCCACGACTTTCTCCGGCTCGTATTTATAGGCGATGGCCCACCGCGGTGCGTGGTCGTTTTCGCCGAGTGCCGCGCGCACGGGAACGTCGTCCAACTTCACCACCGCGCCATCGATGGGAAAACCCAACGCGCGTCGCTCGTGTCCGAATTTCTGAATCGCCGCCCACCCTTCCTCCACACTTCGCCCGGCCACGCAGCGATGCACTCCCGGCAAACCCCAGGCGCGAATGCGCGCGTGCAATTCCTGCTGGGTCGCGGGCATGCCGGGTCCCTCCCACGCGCCCCAGCCGTACAGCACGATCGAAAGCCGGCGCGCCGCGACTTCCTCGGGGGCGGTGGACTTGAGCGTGCCGGCCGCCAGGTTGCGCGGATGCGCGAACGGCTCCTCGCCCGCAGCCGTCCGCGCGGCGTTGATCCGGGCAAACTCGGCGTCCGAGAAATAGATCTCCCCGCGCAGTTCGACGAGATCGGGCACGGGATTCGTTGTCCCGTCCGGGGCGCGTGGCGCCAAATTTTCGGGCAGCGTTTGGATCGTGCACACATTGGCGGTCACGTCGTCCCCTTCCCGCCCGTCCCCGCGCGTCACGGCCCGCACCAAGATGCCGTGCTCGTAGGTCAGGCTGATGGCCAGGCCGTCGTACTTCGGTTCGACCACGAACGGAAAATCCTTCCGCCCCAGCCGGGCGGCGACGCCGGCATGAAATGCGCGCCATTCCGCTTCCGTATAAACCTTGTCGAGGCTGAGCATCGGCACGCGGTGCGCGTAAGTGGGAAAACGTCCGCTGCGATCGTCACCGACAACCGTCCGCGCAGGAACCAGCTCCGGATGCGCCCGCTCGAGCGCGGCCAGTTCACGCTTTAACTGGTCGTAGGCCGCATCGGAAATCTCCGGCGCCGCCTGCTTGAAATAGAGCTCATCGTGATGCGCGATCTCAGCGCGCAATTCCACGCTGCGCTGCCGGTCCTCCTCGAGCGACGCCGGCCCGGAGGCGCACAGGGTTCCGACCAAAACCAAGCCGGCCACCGAGAGAAAACTGCGGGGATGCATACGAAATCGCCCCGCCACTCGAAGACACGAACACGCCCTGCGCAAACGAGGCGCGGTAACTTTTCCGTAAGCTGGGCCCGATATCCGGCGAGCCGCTTTTTAAGCACGGGCTACATGCCAGATTCGGATTGTAGTGCGATGTCCTACAGGCAATCGGGTCGCGGCCCGATAGAAACGCGCGCGGCTTTCAAGTAAGGTGGGAGCGTTGTCACCCCTCGTCCTCTCAGCCCTGTTACCGTGAGTCTGCTCGTTCTCATGTTTCATCGCGCCGTCCATGGCCCGGATGGCAACTCGGCCGGCATGCTCGACGCGCATTTCGCCCACATCGCGCGGCGGTATAATTGCGTGCTGCCGGGAGAGCGGCTGCGGCGCGACCGCCTCAACATCTGCCTGAGCTTCGACGACGGGTACTTCGATTTCCACCACTCGGTGCTGCCCCTGCTGATCAAGCACAACCTGCGCGCGCTGCTGGCCGTCTCGCCGGCGCTGTGCCCGGAAACCTGCCGGGAGGATGCCACCCGGCGGCTGAGCCTGCCCGAGGGCGAGGACTACCCGCATCGTTCGGCCGCGGGCTTCTGCACCTGGCAGGAGCTGCGGCAAATCGTGAGCAGCGGACATGTCCAGATTGCCGCCCACGGGCTGACGCACGCCGACCTGCATGACGAGGACGCCAACCTGCAGGAGGAAATCATCCGCTCAAAACAACTGCTGCAGGCCCGCCTCGGCACCCCGATCAAGAGCTTTGTCTTTCCGTTCGGCCGCTACTCGCCCCGCGCCCTCGATCTGGTCCAGCTCCACTACGAATACGCTTTCCGCATCGGCCATGCGAGCAACACGGACTGGGATCAGCCCGTGCTGTACCGCGTCGCCGCCGACCGCATGCGGACCCCGACCGCCGTCTTCTCGCGCGCCCGCCGCTGCCGCTATCTCGCCCGGCAGGCCTGGAACCGGGTCCGGCTGCGCTGATTTTACCCCCTCATGAAGTCCGCTCTGTTCGTCATCAACCTCGACCGCTCTCCCCAACGTCTCGCCGCCACCCGCACCCAAGCCGAAGCCCTCGGCCTCGCCCTCGAACGCGTGCCGGCCGTCGACGGGACGAAGCTCACCGAAGCGGAACTCCAGCACCACTACTGCGCGGATCGCAACCGCCGCGACTACCACAGCCAGCTCAGTGCCGGGGAAATCGGCTGCTACCTCAGCCACCGCCGCGCCTGGCAGCTGATCCTTGAACGCGATTTGGACTATGCCGTGATCCTCGAAGACGACGTCATCCTCGAGGCCGATTTCGGCCACGCCCTCGACCTGCTGCCGCAAGCCGGCCGGAACTGGGATGTGATCAAGCTCGGCGCCGTGAAGCGGCGGCCGATCGTGGATTTCCGGCTGCTCGGAGGTTTTGGCCTTTGCCGCTACAAGAAGACGCCCATCTCCGCCTACGCCCAGGTCGTGAGCCGGCTGGGCGCGCAGAAACTGCTGCAACGCGAGGAGCGCTTCAGCCGGCCGGTGGACGTCGACCTCCAACACGTCTGGGAACACGGCTTGGAAATCTTCGGCCTGGAGCCCTTCCCCGTCCGCATTCGCGCCGATGAGGCCAGCGAGATCGGCGACAAGCCGCGCCGCTCGTTCTTCGGTCCAAATTCCTGCCTGCGCCTTTACCGGCACCGCTTGCGTTTCGCGTGGCAGACCTATCTCCACAATTTCCTGCACCACGGCATCGGCCCGACCCTGGGCGCCCGGCGCTTTTCGCCCGCGCTGGTCGCTGCCCACGTCAAGGCACGCGCCCGCCGGCCGCTGCCGGTGTCAGGATCGCAATCGGTCTCCTGAGCCCGGCTGATTTTTTCCACACCCCCGCCGCGCCCACCCCTCCAGGCGCGCTCCAGTTTCACCCCAGCCAGCACCCCATGGCATTCCATCGCGCCCTGTTTTCTTGGTTCAAACGCAGAATCCTGCACGACCAGCGCGAACGCTGGGATCACCAGTACGCGAGCGGACGCTGGGAAAAGCTCAAGGCGCCGGTGGAACACGCGCGCTTTGCCGCCTGCGCCGACCTGCTGCGCTGTCACGCCGCGGGCGGACACATGCTGGAAATCGGCAGCGGCGAGGCCTTGCTCCAGCAGCATCTCCAGCCGGACGAGTATGCCAGCTGGTACGGCGCGGATTTGTCGTCCGTCGCCATCGAGCGCGCGCAGGCCTTCGCCAGCGAACGCGTGCGCTACGTCGTCGCGGACATGACCACCTTCGAGCCCGAGGGAAAATTCAACGCCATCGTCTTCCCGGAATCCATCTACTACGTGACCGGCCGCGCCGCGCTGCTCCGCCGCTACGCCCGCCACCTGCTGCCCGGCGGCGTGTTCATCGTTTCCATCTTCGCCACCAAGCGCAGCCCCGATGTCTGGCAGGAAATCCATTCCGTGACCCAAACGGTCAGCGCCCGCGCCACGACCAACGAACTCGGCACCTGGCAGTGCGAAGTATTGCAGCTCAAGTGAGCGGCTGGCGCGTCCAGCGTCTTTCATCCCCCAGCGACGCTCACGCCAATGTTCGTATTACGAACATTTGGCCTTTCCTCTCCCATCGTTCGACGCGGCTTTTGTTCGTAATACGAACATTGGCGCGGAAGGTGGAGTTGCACGACAGACGAGAACTGTCGGATGTAGGGGTGGGTCCTACATACTATCGCGAGGTGGCCCGGCAGAAAATTCCACGCGGTTGTGACAAACTGTTCGCCGCCCCGACGCATCCGCGCAGGTGGCGCTCTTAATTCCGCTTCCTCCCGCCTTTTCGCATCTCCGCCTTGAGTTTGCTCATTCTTACGTTTCACCGTGCCTGCGCTGGTCCGAATGGGAATTCCCCCGCCCTGCTCGATGCGCTCTTCGATTACGTCGGCCAGGCATGCCATTGCGTGCTGCCCGGCGAGGAGCTGGACGACCGGAAGATGAATGTGTGCCTGAGCTTCGACGGTGGGTACTTCGACTTCCACCACGTCGTCATGCCTCTGCTCGAACGGCACGAGCTGCGGGCGCTGCTGGCGATTTCTCCCGACCTTTGTCCCGAGGCATGTCGTTTGGACGCGGTCACCCGGATGGGTTTGGGCGGACTCTGTACGTGGAAGGAGCTGGCTGCGATCGCCGCCAGCAAGCGCGTCGCCTTCGCCGCGCACGGCCTGACCCACGTCGCGCTGGATAACGCCGACGTTGACCTCGAGTCCGAGATTGTGCGTCCGCGGCAAATTCTCGAGGACCAGCTCCAAGTGTCCGTGGACTCGTTCGTCTTTCCCTTCGGCCGCTACACCCTGCGCAGCCTCGCGATGGTGCACGGGCACTACCGCCATGCCTTGCGGGGCGGTCATGTCAGCAACGCCAGCTGGTCGGCGCCGATTCTCTACCGGGTTGACGCGGATGGACTGGATTCGCCCGACGAGATTTTTTCGCCCGCCCGCCGTCGCGCGGCCGCGCCCTAGGACTTGGCCACCGCGTTTGATTCATCCGCTTTCGTGCCACCCCATCGGGCCTTTATCTCCTGGTTCAAACGACGGATTCTCCAGGACCAGCGCGAACGCTGGAATCATCAATACGCCAGCGGGCTCTGGGAAAAGCTGAAAGCCCCCGCCGAGCACGCCCGTCTCGCGGCCTGCGCCGACCTGTTGCGCCGCCACGCGCCGCGCGGGGATATCCTGGAAATCGGCAGCGGCGAAGCGCTGCTCCAGCGGCACTTGAAGCCGGAGGATTACGCCCACTGGTTTGGCGTCGATTTGTCGGATGTGGCGATCGCCCGCGCCCAGGCCTTCGCCAGCGAGCGCATGCGCTACGTCGCGGCCGACATGAACGCCTTTGAGCCCGGCGACAAATTCCACGCCATCGTCTTCCCGGAATCGATCTACTACGCGACGGACCGCGCGTCCCTGCTGCAACGCTACGCCGGCTACCTGTATCCCGGCGGCGTGTTCATCATCTCCATCTTCACGACCAAGCGCAGCGCGGCCATCTGGGCGGAAATCCACGCCGTCACCGAGACGATCGACGCCCGCGCCACCACCAACGAGATGGGCACGTGGCGGTGCGAAGTGCTGCGGTTGCGTTGAATCCTTTTCGTTGGCCGCTGATTTTTTAACCACGGATTACACCGATCCCACGGATGCCGGACCGGGTGCCGGGGGAAACATGCTCAGGCGGAGCGTTTCTGCCGCTTCTTGGCGGAGGTCGAGCGGATGACCACCGGTCCGCGCCCGGTGCGCGCAAACGGCACGCGATTGCGGGCGAGGGCCTCGTCGTAGAGGCGCACGACCGCCGGCCGCTTGAGGGTCGACGCACCCGCCACGATAATGAAGCGCGCTTGCGCGGATCCCTGCAGCAATTTTTCCGGGTCCGGCAGCGCCTTCCCCTGGCTGAAATACAACCGGACACCCTCTGCGTCGCCGCGCACGGCGAACACGCCCTCGTATCCTTTCTCGCTCGGGGAATAACTGACGACGAAGAAGCCCTTGTATTCGTACACCACTTCAAAGGCGGTCGGCAGCCGCTTCCGCAGCCACCGGCGCACGGTGCCGACGAGCCGCGCCTGCGCAGGGGCGTACTTGGCGATCAATTCACGCAACCCGGCTTCCGCCGCGCGACGTTCAGCGGCTGATTGGGTGTTCAAGGGTGCGCTGCACATGAGAATTTTTTTGAGGAAAGGAACCGTTCCGATCCCAAACCTTTTACAGGAGGAAACTGAGTTAACGGAGGTCGAACCGAGACACGTTCAGCCTGGCATCGCACTCCGTTTCCTCTGTTACCTCCTGTAAAATGAATCAGATCCGGGTCGACTCACTTCGACGGCGGCATTGCGCTCATGTGGAAGATGCCCCAGCCGTGCCCATCGGGGTCGACGAAGCTGTGCGAGTACATGAAGCCGAGGTCCTCGGGCTTGTCGTAGGTCGAGCCGCCCGCGCCGAGCGCCTTGGCGACGAGATCGTCGACCTCCTGCCGGCTGTCGCAGCTGAGGTTGATCAGGACTTCCACCGCCTTGCTGGTGTCGCACACCGCCTTGGGGGTGAAGTGGCGGAACTTGGCGTGCGTCGCGATCATGACGTAGATTGTGTCACTGATGACGATGCAGGCGCCCGAGTCGTCGGAGAACTGCGGGTTGTGGGAAAAGCCGAGCGCCTTGAAGAAGGCCAGCGACTTGGGCAAATCGGCGACCGGGAGGTTGAGGAAGATTTGTTTGGGCATGATAAGTGGGGGTTCGCTATCTCAACGAATGGCCAAGCCGGTTTCGGACACCACTCCATTTAAATTCCGGCCCGCCCAATGAATGATCTGCCAGAGGGGCAGGCTTGTGGCTGGTGGCGAGGTCGGAATCACAAACCACAAAGCGCGGCCCCACAGGATCGGCCCTCAACTGATGCGGCTTGCCGCCGCCGGACACGCCGGTAGGTTCCCGGCATGGCTTTCACGAGCATCCCTCTGGCAGACGAAGCGCTTTCGCTTCCGCCGGAACAACGCCACCAGTTGGCGCTGCTGCTTGTGGCGAGCTTGGAAACCAACGGACCCAGCGACGACGAATTGAAACGGATACTGCAATCCCGCCTGAACGATCTCCGTTCCGGCCAGGATCGCGGCCTCAGCTTCAATGAGGTCTTCGGCGGTCCGGAATGAGGGTGGTCTTCAGCTCGATTTTTAAACGCGACCTGCAGGAGGCGCACGCGTGGTACGCCGCGATCCTGCCCCGGCTGGGCGAAGAATTCGGCGAACGCGTGAAGTCGGTCGTGCAATCAATCATCGCTCGCCAAGGCGGCGATCACGTCGGCCCACACGGATTCTGCTGCCGGAAGTGCCGGCCTTTTCCACACCTGGTCTACTATCAAATCGAAGACGACACGCTGTACGTGCTCGGCCTGATTCACGAACGCAGGCATCCGGACCACCTGCACCGTGAACTCGGCGCCCCTCCCGAGTGAAGAAACTAGCACGACCACATGCGCCGGTCCGCTGCTCGCCCGCTCACCTCCGAATACGCGATCTGGGGTTGCCCTGATTTGACGGACAGTGAGCTGGGGATCAAACCCAAGGAGCTCACATGAAGACACAGATCAGGAAACCGGTGGCGGAGAAGACCCGC
>JBEHWZ010000021.1:0-28041 GCA_048498955.1 Verrucomicrobiota bacterium
TCTCCTATGTGCAGACGGCCGACGGCTTCATGTCCGGCATGACCAAGATCCTCTCGCGCATGAGCGAGCTCGCGATCCTGGCCAAGGACGTGACGAAGAACTCGAGCGACATCGCGCTCTACGACCAGGAATTCCACGCCCTGCAGGACCAGCTCCGCGCCACCATCGGCGGCACGACCTCCGACATCGGCGGTTCGGCCGACGTCGGTTCGCCGCTCGGCGCCTACAACGGCATCACGCTCTTCGGTTCCTCCGCGACCGGCCTCACTGTCACGATCGGCCAGGCCGTCGGCCAGGAGATGACCATCCCGAATTCCAACCTGCGTGATGGCGACATGCTCGCGATCATCCAGCAGGACTCCACCGGTGCCTACACGCTCGACCTCACCGACTCCGGTGCGATCGGCTCGATCACCGATGCGATCCAGGACGTCGCCACCGAGCGCGCCTCGCTCGGTGCCTCGCAGTCTCGCCTCGAGCTCGCGGCCACCACGCTGCAGGTCGAGTACGAGAACCTCAGCTCCGCCATCTCGCGCATCCGCGACGTGGACGTGGCCGAGGAGTCCACGAGCTTCGCCAAGTACAACATCCTGGTGCAGTCCGGCACGGCCATGCTCGCGCAGGCCAACCAGACGCCCAAGACCGTGCTGCAGCTCCTGCAGTCGTAAGCGGCTTCCTCTTTCCGGTCCCGCTCCGCCTTCATCCGAGGGTAGGGCGGGACTGTTCTTTCCCCTCTAGTCAGGCCACACACGCCTGAATGAGGGCAGTCCAACTACCTGCATTCCAGTTTTACAACGACTAGGGACAGGCACTCTATTGCCTGAATTAAGGTGGTTAGGTCTCCTTCGAAAGGGGGCAACCAGCCCTGATTCCATCCGCCTCAATCGCCCCGAAGTGGGTGGCTCAAACTAGGGAATCAGGTGGCGAAGCGCTTCTCATCAGGCAGCAACCCGCCTGAAGAAATGGACCGCCAGGCACCTCAAAAAGATCCCGCGCCGCCGCCCTAGATTTTGTAGCGGCGGTCTATGACCGCCGTGCCTAGACCGTCTCGCCACGGTCCAAAATAAACTGTGGTTTTATCCAGCGGCTGAATAACACTGTTGGCCAAAAGAACCACGCGATGAAGCAGGTCTCCTATCCTCGAAAGAAAATCATCGAAGTGCTGCGCACCTTGGAAGAACTGGTTGTTTCACTCGACCGCATTGGCTCAGGTGCCGCCGATCAAACGAAGAAAGAGTATGATGCTACGCTCGCAGCCTTCATCCGGGAGCATGGCATCTTCAAGAAAGCAGCGACCGCACGAAAAATCCTCTCCGAACCGTTCCCTGATGCACTCGGTCCAGATGAGATGGGCGAGTTGGAGCGTGAGATGGAAGGAGTTCGGTATTGGAAACGGAAGTCGAAGAAATGAAGAAGCCCAACCAGTCGCCGCAGGCAACCACGGGGAGCTGCGCCCCCCTTCGTGTCTAAGCTGAAACGTTCGCCAAAACAAAGCCCCCATGCAAAAAACCAAACGAGAATTGCTCTACGCCATCGCGGATAAGGTGGGTGGCGCCAGTGCGGAAAAAATCCGCAGCGCCTTGGCCATGAAGTCTCCGATCGACGACATGCTCGACCGCCCGATCAGTGAAGAGGAATTTGCCTTGCAGCTGAAAGACGCGGAGCGGATTTGGCCGAAGGCGATCGCCCGGCTCCAGAGTCAGGAATGGGCCAAGTCGGGCGACTGGGGGATGAATTGAAGCAAGAGCCTAAGGCACAGATAGAGCCAGCGTCCGGGGCTGGAGCCAGTACGTGGCTCGTCGTAGACATTTGGCAAAGATGAAAACGCACCTCCTTACGTTGCTCGCCGTGTGCTGTCTCGCCGGATGTGCTGGCCCTCAAGCGCACGACAATGTCGTTCTTGAGCGGGAATTCCCCTTCGAGTTAGGCGAAAAAGTTTATCTTCTGCAGCCGTCTGATTTTTCGGTGCTTGATATGATGTCCGTCTGGGTGCCCCGTCAGCCGCCACCATCAATGTCCGCACCGTCAATCATGGTGGCAGCCATCGGCCCGCAGGACACGACACCCCCCGTGCTTTCCAAGTCCAGCCGCGCAGCCCTGAAGACAATCGCTGCGGAGTTGCCGCCTTACTTGCCGAGAAAAGCGGTGTTTTTGATCTCGAGCCAAGGCGCGGTCGTCGAAGTCGCGTTTCTGGCGGCGCGCGACAAACTGAATGAGCGTTTGTTTGCCGGCCGGCTTCGCGGGCTCGCGTTTTCGCCCGCAACCTACGGCGGAAAGCCCGTGGCTGTAATCTGCCAGCTCGATCTGGTTTCCGGTACCGTCGGGCCAAACCAGCCGTCAGAACCCATGCCGCCGAAGCGGCATGGCTCACCCTGAACATTTGGCGAAGCACATGTATCCGTTCGAAGAGCTCGAGCCTGGCAAGGAGTCTTGGTGCACATCGCTGGCCTACTGGATTGGCACGTTGCACAAGCCGCTGCCCAAGACATATGCGACGGCGTCCGCATTGGCCTCTGCTATGTCGCACCATTTCGACATCGAGGAGCAGTGTTGCGACGAAGAGCACCTCAGAAGTGCACCAGATTTGTTATTCGAGGTCTTCCGCCCAATTGCGCCGGTCACATTGGCTGAGAAGTGGTCACCGATCCCAATGCTGATCCGACTGCTCGAGAATCCGATCCAGCACGGTGCGGAGCTAACCAAGAAAAGCATGCGCCCGGCATTTGCCGTGTTCAATCCCACGTATCTGGGTGATTCGGAGTTCGTGCCTCGCGACACGCATGAGCGGCATGCTTACTATTTGGCGAGACTTTGTGCCTCGCGCGCAACGGAGGAGAAGGCGCGGATTCTAATCGTTGCTCAGCCAGGTTGGTCCTATTCCCATGCTCGCGACGAGGCGGGGCTCATGAATCCGGACTCTGCGCTCTTTATGCATCGGGTAGGATACATGTTTACCGAGCGGATACCGCTAGGTCTGAAGCAATGAACCTGAACGTGCCGACCAGTCGTCGGCGGGCGGCCGCGATTCGGCTGTTGCGCGGGGCGGGGCCGGCGTAGTTGATGGCGCGCCTATGAAAAAGAAACGGAGCCTCTGGATCGTGATCGGTCTCACCATGCTGAATGGCGTGGGCATGACCATCGTCATGCCGCTCTTTCCGTTTCTGGTCGGGAAGTATGTGCCGGATGCCCGCGTGGCCATGGTGTTGAGCGCGCTGGTTTCCGTCTTCGCACTCTGCCAGTTCCTGGCGGCGCCGATCTTCGGGGCCTTGAGCGACCGCTATGGCAGAAAGCCGATCCTGGTCGTCAGCTTGCTCGGCTCGACCGTGGGCTACGCGTTGCTCGGCGTCGGCGGGGCGCTCTGGATTTTGTTTCTGGGGCGCATCATCGACGGCCTGACCGCCGGAAATCAGAGTGCGCTTTTCGCCTACATTGCCGATGTCACCGAGCCGCAGGAGCGCGGCAAATGGTACGGCATCCTCGGCGGGGCCATCGGGGTGGGCTTCATGATCGGGCCGGCGATCGGCGGCCTGTTGGGGTCGGCCTCGGTTACGCTGCCGTTCTTTGTCACCGCCGGCATCACGCTGCTCTCGCTCATCCTGACGGTGGTCAGCGTGCCGGAATCGCTGGCGCCGGAAAAACGCGCGACGCATCTCTCGCTCCAGAGCCTCAATACCTTCATGCATTTCAAGGAGGTCTTTGCCCTGAAGGAAGCCCGCGCGCTGCTGATCATGGGCGCGTTTTTCTACGTCGGGCTGAACATCTGGCAGTTCAACGCGACCATTTTCCTGAAGGATGTCTTTGCCTGGGGACCGTCGCTCATCGGCGGGGTGTTCGTCCTGGTCGGCATCTGCGATATCCTCTCCCGCGTCGTGCTCCTGCCTCAGATGCTTAAGAAATGGAGCGAGCGGACGGTCGGCATGATCGGCCTCATCGGGCTGGCGCTCGGCACGGCGCTGCTTTTCACCAGCGCGTACTTCCCGTCGGCGATCATGATCGTGGCCGCCGTCGCCTGCATCGTCCTTGGCGAGGGGTTGTTCGATCCGTCCTACAATGCCCGGCTCTCGCTGTCGGTGGCGGAAAATCGCCAGGGCCAGTTGCAGGGTGCCAACCAATCGCTGCAGGCGCTGTACCGCGTGCTCGTGCCGCTGGTCGCCGCCGCCATCTACACCTACACGCACGGAGCCGTCTTCGGCCTCGCGTCGGCCCTCCTGATTGTCGGGCTGGTGATGTTTGCGCAGTTGAAGCCAGCGGTGGCGCAGGCAAAGGTGTCGTGAGCGCGATCACCCGCAGGGACCTAGAAGGATTTGGCGGCCGCCCGGCGCTGCACCTCGACAGTTTTGATTCGCTGTCTTGCCTGGCCGATTGTCCCGACTTGGAAGTGCTCAGCCTCCAGCACTTCCCCAAAGTCACCTCACTGGAGCCCCTGCGGTCGCTGTCACGGCTGCGGTATCTTTCGCTCACCACCGCGGCAGGTTGGGATGGCTCGAACCGGCATCTGACGGTCGACACGTTCGCGCCGCTGGCCTCCCTGCAAAGACTGGAAATGTTGCAGATCCTGGGCGTGGTGCCGGAACGCGAGCGTTTGGAGCCGCTCGGGCGCATCGGCAGCCTGCGCAAGGTTTCGATTGGGCACACCAGTTTCTACCAGCTGGAGGATTTCGCGGCTTTGTCGGTGGCGCTGCCAGGTGCGCGCCAGAGCCTGTCTCCGGTTTATCAGGCAAATTTCGTCAGCATGTGCCGACGGTGTGCGAGGCATCCGCTCTTGTTTTTGGCCGGGGCCAAACCACGCGCACCGCGCTATGCCTGTCCCGCCTGTGGCAAAGCGAAGATCGTTTCCCATCTGGAGCGCTGGCGCCGGGCAGGCGGGATGCCTGCGTTTGCCGAGGCGTCCGACATGATGCCAATCGAATTGATCGCGCGGTTTGGCAATCCCGAGGCAAGATAATCCCTCTCGTGCGCCGACAGGAACGGGGGCGGCTCGTTCGGAGAACTCGCCTTACCTTGGTGCCTCTGTGTCTCTGTGGTTAACCGGATCGAAAAGACCTCGCACCTCAGAACGGCGGCACGCTCCCCGGCCGCACCGCCTCGTGGACGGCGTGCGAAAGTTCTTCGTTCGTGAACGGCTTCGAGATGAGCGACACGTGGCCCATCTGCTGCAGCATCTCGGGCGCGATGCGCGAGTAGTAGCCGGACATGATGATGACGGGCAGGGTGGGGGCGATCTTCCGGATCTCGGCGACCAGCTCCATGCCGTTCATGCCGGGCATCGTTTGGTCGGTGAGCAGCACTGAGAAATCCCCGATGTGCGTCTTGATGTCCTCGAGGCACGTGGCCGCGCGGTCGAACGACGCCACGCGGTAGCCGGCGCGCTCGAGCGAGATCTGGGCGAAGCTGCGCACGAGGTCCTCGTCGTCCACGATGGCGATCATCTCGCCGCGGCCGCGGGGCGCTTCCAGCGGGACCAGGTCGGTGGCGGGTTCGTGCACTTCGGCGACGGGCAGGAAGAGCGAGAACGTGGTGCCCTGGCCTTCGGAGCTCTCGACCGTGATTGTGCCCTGGTGGGCCTGCATGATGCCGTGCACCATGGAGAGGCCGAGGCCCGTGCCCTGGCCGACTTCCTTCGTGGTGAAGAACGGGTCGAAGATGCGCTTGCGCGTGTTCTCGTCCATGCCGTGGCCGTTGTCGCTGAAGTCGAGCCGCACGTACTTGCCGGGCGCGAGCTGGTTGTACACGGACGTCTCGGCGATTTCCGTCGGGTAAAGCGTGATGCGCATGACGCCGCCGGTGGTGTACATGGCGTGCGAGGCGTTGGTGCCGAGGTTGAGCAGCACCTGGTGGATCTGGGTCGCGTCGGCGATGACCGGCGGGCAATCCTCGGCGGCGTTGACGTCGATGCGGATCGTGGCGGGCACGGTCGCGCGCAGGAAGCGGCGCGCGTCCTCGACGACCGTCTTGAGATCAACGGGGGATTTCTTGCTGCCGGTCTGGCGGCTGAAGGTGAGGATCTGGTCGACCAGTTCGCGGGCGCGCAGGCTGGCCTCGCGCGAGGCCTCGAGGAACGGACGCGACTCGTGCTCGGCGGGCAGGCCGTCGAAGGCGAGGTCCTGGTAGCCGAGGATGCCAGTGAGCAGGTTGTTGAAATCGTGGGCGATGCCGCCGGCGAGCGTGCCGAGCGTTTCCATCTTCTGTGCCTGGAAGAGCTGGCCCTCGAGCTGACGGCGCATCTCCTCGGCGTCGCGGCGGGCGCTGATGTCCTGGAAGCCGCCGAAGAGGCGGACGATTTTGCCGTCCTTCATCTCGGCCTGGCCGAGGATGCGGATCCAGAGCGCGTGGCCGCGGGCGCTCTTGAACGGCAGTTCGAGATCGAACGAGGTGCCATCGCGGCGGGCGAGGGCGAAGGCATCCGCAAGCGGGGCGAAAGCCTCGGGCGAATAAAACCGGTTGGCGTCCTTGACGTGCGGCACGTAGCCGAGTTCGACCTCGTGGATGCGGTAAACTTCCGGCGCCCAGAGGATGCGGCCGGTTTCCAGGTCTTCCTCCCACGCACCGATCTGCGCGAGGCGGTTCAACTGCAGGGAGAGTTCCTCGTTGTGGCGGAGTTTTTCCTCGAGCGTCTTGCGCGCGGTGATGTCCGTCTGTGTGCCCACCATGCGGAGCGGCGTGCCGTGGCCGTCGCGGGCGACGACTTTGCCGCGGTCGAGCATCCACACCCAGTGGCCGTCCTTGTGGCGCATGCGGAACTCGCACTGGTAATAGGGCGAGTTGCCGTCGATGTGCTGCTGCAGCGCGGTATCGGCCTGCAGGCGGTCGTCGGGATGCACCTGCGTGCCCCATTCGAGGCCGGACACCGGCAAGTCGCCCGGTTCGAGGCCGAGCATCTCGGAGTAGCGCTGGTCGCGGTAAACGCGGTTGTGGAGAATGTCCCAGTCCCAGACCGCGTCGTTGTTCGAGCCGACCACCAGGCGCCAACGCTCCTCGGAAATGCGCAGCTGCTCGCGGAGTTCGCGCGCGGTGGTGACGTCGCGGTTCAAGCCGACCAGGCGCACCGGGCTGCCGTCGGCCTGGCGGATCAGATAACTACGCATCTGCATGAAACGGACGGCGCCGTCGGGCAGGATGATGCGGTACTCGGGTTCGAACTGGTCGCGGCGGCCGGCGATGACCTCGTTGAGGTGGTGCTGCACCTCGGCCCAATCCTCGGGATGGACGCGCTGGCGCCACGTCTCGATGCCGCCCTGCACTTCGCCGCGCTGCAGGCCGTGGAGCTTGAGCAGGTAGTCGTCCCAGATCAGGCGATCGACCTTGAAGTCGTATTCCCACACGCCGTAACCGGCGGACGAGACGACGAACTGCAGGCGCTCGCTCAGGCTGCTCAGCTCGATCTCGCGTTCCTTTTCCTGGGTCTCGTCGCGCACGAGGCCGACGACGCGCACGAGGCGGTCGTGCTCGTTGAACTGCGGCTGGCCCTGCGCGCGGAGGTGGCGGATGGAGCCGTCGGGGCGGACAATGCGGTACTCGAAGACGAGGTTGTCGTCCGGTTCGAGCGCGCTCCAGTCGAGTTGTTTGACGCGGGCGAGGTCGTCGGGATGGATGAGCTTCATCCAGTCGGCATCGCGGCCGCCGAAGGTCGCGGCGGTGAGGCCGTGGATTTCGAGGAGGGTGGTGTCCCAGATCTGCTCGCCGTTGATGACATCCCAGTCCCACACGCCGAAATTTGAGCTGCGCAAGGCGAGGCGGTGGCGTTCGTAGAGGAGCTTGAGCTCGTTGGTGCGGGTGGAAACTTCCTGCTGGAGCACGGCGGCCTGCTGTTGCACGCGATGGAGCAGACGGTCGCGTTCGTCCTCGGCGCGCTTCTTGTCGGCGTCGATCCGCTGCAGGCGGCGGAGCGAGAGCACGAGGATGCCGATGAGCACAAAGGTCAGGGCCACGGTCGTGAACGCCAGCTGCTCGATCCCCGCGCGCGTAGCGGTGGCGTCGCCGCCCAGCTGCATGCCGTAGAGCACGGGCGGCAGCACGGTGGCGGCGATGACGAGGCGGCGGCCGATCAGGCCGGTGGCGTTGTCGGATTTGAGCAGCTCGATGAACCCGGAGTTGAAGTGGGCGGCGGCGAGCGCCACGCCGAGCAGCAGCGCGGCGACCGAGCCGAGACCGGAGATGCCGGGCGCGGACGTCACCGGCACGAGCAGGCGCGTGATCAAGCCGAAGAACGAAAGCACGAGCAGGATGGAGCCGAACACCGCAGAAGGCCCGAGCCAGGCGCGGCGCGGCGGCTCGAACTGCAGGAGTGCGAGGCCGGCCAGCACGAGCACCGCGCTGTTGGTGACGCCGGCGCGGACGGGCAGCATGGCGGCCTCAGTCGGGCCGAAGAGACCGCCCCACAGCGCGCGTTCCCAGCCGCCGTTGATGGTAAGGTACGCGGGCAGGAAACCGGTCAGGCCGTAAAGCGCGACCAGCGCGCCGAGAATATTGCCGACGCGGTAGAGGCCGGAAACCCGCGACCACTGGAAGATGACTCCGGCGGCGCACAGCATCAGCCCGAACGCCATGCTTGGGCGCAGGGCCGGCCAGTGGGTGAAGCCCGCGCGCCAGTCCGGTTGATGGGCGAGCCATCCGGCCAGGCCCAAGGCACCGCACATCAACGCCAGGACGGCGGCGATGAGACTGGTCCGGCGCAACGCGATTTCCGCGCGGCCGGGAGAGGGGGAGTTAGAAATGTGGGCCAACATCTGCGGGCCCGAGAATAGGTGACCGGGCAAACCCCGTTATCGGTATATAGGATGTCAAAGTTAAGCCATTTTTACGGCCTCTCCCTCGCGGACGGCCAAATGTAAGAAATGTTCCTTAACCGCTTGATGGATTGTGCCGAGGAGTTCCGTGCAGTCATGAAAACTAAACTTCTTCCCCTGATCGTATTCATCACCGCGTTGGGAGCGATGCCCTTGTCGCTTCTGGCCGCCGACGGCATGGAACCGCCCGTTCCGGTGCGCACCGTCGCTCCGAAATTCCCCGACGAAATGCGCCGCAGCGGCAGCAGCGGCGTCGTCACCGTCAGCGTGCTCATCGACGAGAAGGGCAACGTCACCGAGCCCAAGATCGTCAAGGCGAGCAACGATGCCTTTTCCGAGCCCGCGCTCGAAGCACTGAAGCGCTGGAAGTTCAAGCCGGCCAAGAAGGACGGCGAAGCGGTCGCGATCCGCGTGAACATTCCCGTCCAGTTCACCGTCGATTAAGTTTCCCGCAGTTTCCGGCTTTCTTCACCCCCTCCGATTCGCATGCAATTCAGCTCCCTTACCATTGGCCGGCGCATCGCGCTGGGTTTCTGTCTCGTGCTCATCCTCCTGGGGGCGGTTGCCACCACGGCCTGGATCGCGCTGGGTTCGTCGGGCCACCGCCTGAGCCAGTACGCGGGCAGTACCGAGGAAACCAACAACGCCGCCGGCGTGGAATCCGCGATGCTCGGCGTGAAGCTGAGCGTGAACGAATTCCTCGCCACCGGCTCCGAGGCCAGCGCGCAGTCCTACCGCGACGCCAAGACGCGCCTCGACCAGCAGATCGCCGTGGCGCTCAAGACCGTCAAGGATCCGTCCCGCGCCGCGCAGCTGAAGGAAGCCGCCGCGTTTCTCGCAAAGTATGACGCCGCGTTCCAGGATGTCGCCGCCAACACGGCGCAGATGGACGTCGTCGTGCGCGAGCAGCTGACCCCGAACGGCGAGACGATCGCCAAGGGCCTCGAAAAGATCCTGAGCGACGCGCGCAAGAACGGCGACATGAACGGAGCCTTCCAGGTGTCCAGCGCGCTGAAGGGTTATTTCGAAAGCAGCAGCCTTGCGAATTCCTACCTTCTCACCTCGAAGGCCGAGTTCGCCCAGTCCGCCGAGACCCAGATCAAGGCCGTCGGCGCCGCCATCGAGCGGCTCCAGAAGGACCAGGCCGAGCTGGTGAAGCTCGACGAGACGCTGAAGGATGAAGCTAAGGACGCGCTCCTCGTGAAGCTGCTCGCGGCGGAAAAAGCCTACGACAAGAGCCTCGAGCAGATCATCAGTCTCAAGGAGCGCCGCAATGCCAGCATCACGAACGACCTGAACACGATCGCGCCGCAGTTCACCGCCGCGCTCACGCGCCTCCGCCAGGCCGTCACCACCTTTCAATCCGATCTTGGCGAGCAGGGCCGCGCCGACCAGAAGCGCAACGAGACGATCGTGCTCACCGGCACCGTCCTCGCCGGCGTGCTCGGCGTCGTTGTCGCCTGGCTGATCATCCGTGGCATCACCCGCCCGATCCTCACCATCGCCCGCCAGCTCGCCACCGAGTCTGCGCAGACGCACAACGCCGCCGTGCAGGTTTCGTCCGCCAGCCAGTCGATGGCCGACGGCGCCAGCCGCCAGGCCGCCGCGCTCGAGGAGAGCAGCGCCTCGCTGCACGAGATGGCCAGCATGACCTCGCGCAATTCCGAGAGCGCCCAGTCCGCCAAGGGCCTCGCCGCCGAAGCCCGCTCGACCGCCGACCACGGCGCGCGCGACATGACCTCCATGCGCGAGGCCATGACCGCGATCAAGTCGTCCAGCGGCGAAATTTCCAAGATCATCAAGACGATCGACGAGATCGCCTTCCAGACGAACATCCTCGCGCTCAACGCCGCGGTGGAAGCCGCCCGTGCCGGCGAGGCCGGCGCCGGTTTCGCCGTCGTCGCCGAGGAAGTCCGCAGCCTCGCCCAGCGCTCCGCGCAGGCCGCCAAGGAAACCGCCGCCAAGATCGAGGACGCCTCCGCCAAGAGCGAGCAGGGCGCCACGATCAGCAGCCAGGTTTCCGGCAGCCTCGACAAGATCGTCGAACGCATCCGCCAGCTCGACGAAATGGTCGGCGGCATCGCGCAGGCCTCGAGCGAGCAGAGCGAAGGCATCGGCCAGCTCAACCAGGCCGTCGCCGGCATGGACAAGATCACGCAGTCCAACGCCGCGCTCGCGCAGCAATCCGCCAGCTCCGCCGAGGACATGAAGTCGCAGTCCGGCCAGGTGAAGGCCGCGGTGAACGAGCTGCTCCGCATGGTGCAGGGTTACGCCGAGGAACCGGCCGTCGAGACCGCTGCCGCGCCGATCCACACGCCGGTCATCAAGACTCCGGCCAAGCCCGCGGCCGCAGCCTCCAAGCGCCCCGTCGTCCACGCTGAAGCCGAGCCGGTGGCGATGGATTGGAAGTAAGGCGGCGTTCCGCTCCGCCAGCTAAGAGCCAAGGGCTCAGAGCTGAGAGCTAGAATCGGGGCCGGTCGCAAGACCGGCCTTTTTGCTTCCTAGTTTGTCATCCTGAGCCGTGCGAAGGATCCAAACGATGTCGGCGCTACGTCCGTTTTCCCTTGGATCCTTCGCACGGCTCAGGGTGACCAGGGGAGAATTCGAACTTATTTTTGCGCCTTTTGCGCTTTCTTGCGGCCAAGCGGATTTGAGTTGGCATTCCCAGAAACAAAAACGCCCGACGCGGCAGCATCGGGCGCGGGCACAAACCTTAGCTCAATCGATCAGCGAGTGAACGGCGTGCGGCTGCGCACGGGGCGCGGCACGGTCTGCATGCGGAAGGGCGTCGGATCGAAAACCAGGCGCGGATTCAGGAGCTCGGGGGGCTGGAACAAGATGCGGCCCCACGTCACATCCCGTGCCCGCTGCGGGCGCGGCTCGGTCGCGACAGCAAAGAAAGGGTAGGGGGAATTCATGCTTAATATAACGGCGCAATCCGTTCGGTCCTTAGACGATTGCGATCAAGAATCGGTCACGATGGTCCCGTTGCTGCCGTCCGGTTGCAGTCGCGGCGGATGGAAATCCATACTGGCCCCGCGCGGCGGAACTGGCATTAGAGCGGACGTGCGTCTCAAGATTCTCGTGGCCTGCGGATTGCTGACTTCGCTCGTGCTGGCAGCGGAACCGCCTTCGTCCGCCGGCTCCGCCCCGGCCGCGGCCGATCGCTCTGAGCTGGGCCTGCCTTTTTTCGACACCTTCGCGCCACTGGACTACCGCGGGCATTCCCAAGTCTGGAGCGCCGTCGAGGACGCCGCCGGGTTGGTCTATTTCGGCAACTACGGCCGCGTCCTGACCTACGACGGCGCGCGCTGGGACTACATTGAGGTTCCCGGCACGTCCTTCACGCGCGCCTTGGTGGTGGATGCCAAGGACACGCTCTGGATTGGCGCCGTGAACGAGCTGGGCTATGCCAAGGCCGATGCCACCGGCCGGCGCACCTTCGTCTCCCTGAAGTCCAAGCTGCCGGCGGAAGTCGGCAACATTGGCGAGATCTGGCGCGTCGTGCTCACGCCCTACGGCCCGATTTTCCAGACGAATACCTGGCTGCTGCGCTGGAACGGCGACTCGTTCACCACCTGCGCGCTGCCACCTTCCGGTGCCTGGCAGATGGTGCGGGCCGGTGACACGACCTGGCTCAGCCACGCCCAGCAGGGTTGGTTCACGCTCGACGAAAAGGCGGACTCGCTCGCGCTGGTGCCGTATGCGCGGCCGGCGGAAATTCCCTCCTCGCTGGTCTTCGCCCTGCCAACGAACCAGCCGGGGGAATATATTTTCGGCACGGGACGCCTGGGCCTGTTTCGCTGGGATGGAAAGACGGTCACGCCGTTTCCGACCGAGGCGGATGAGATCCTGAAACAAAAAGGTGCCTATCGTGGCATCCGTTTGCCGGACGGGCGCATCGCCATCGCCACGCGGCAGGCGGGCGTGGTCCTGCTCGACATTCAGGGCCGCATGCTCGGCCAGCTCGATGAGGCGGCCGGGTTTCCCGACAATGGCGCGGTCAACCTGCTGGCCTCGCGCAACGGCGCGCTTTGGGTCTGTCTCCAGCGTGGCATGGTGCGCGTGGACATGCGCCCGTGGATCAGCTGGTTTGGCCAGGCACGCGGCACACCGCGGGTCATGGTGCAGCCGCCCACGCGCTATGGCGGCGATCTTTATGTCGGCACGGACAGCGGCCTCATGCGCTTGGCTCCTGCGCAGGCGACGGCACCCGCGCGGCTCGTGCCCGTGCCGGAGATTCCCGATTACATCAACGGGCTGGTGCAGGCCGAGGGCGGCCTGATCGTCCTGGCCGAGACTTCGATCCTCGACTGGCGCGACGGGCGGCGCACCAAGCTGCCCGGCGTCGTCCAAAACATTTTCGGTTTCGTGCAAGCGCAGGGCCAGCCGCACCGCTGGTTCGCGATGGTGGACGAGGGCATGCGCTCCTATCGCTATCAGGACGGGGAATGGCATGACGAAGGGCGGATTCCCGAACTTGTGGGCGTGCGCTCCACTGCGGCGGAGGACGACGGCACCTGGTGGTTCGGCACGCCGAGCAGCGGCGTGATGCGGGTGACGTTTCCGCATCCCCAGCCGGACGGGCCGGGAAAGCCGGAGATCACGCGTTTCACGGCGGGACACGGCCTGCCGGCCGGCCATGGCTGGGCGCGGGTGAGCGTCGACCGACATGGCCCGCTGTTGATCTGCGAGAAGGGCTTCTTTCGTTTCAACGTCGCGCGACAGGCCTTCGAGCCCACCGAGGAATTCGGCGCGCGGTTCGCCAACGGCTCGACCACGTCGCGCTCGCTCCTGTTCGCCGACGAGCGCGATGGCGTGTGGATGGTCGCACGCCCGGCGGGCGAGGCGGAGCTGGTCACGGCGATGGAGTTCGGCGTCTACGGCGCCAAGGGCTGGAACGCGGTGAACCTCCCGCAACTCGCGCGCCTCGATGACGTGTCCGGCTTCGAGTACGAGAAGGAAGCCGACAAACTTTGGATCAGCGGGCAGGGCGGACTGGTGCGAATGGATCTTACCGCGTGGCGGGAAGCGGCCGCGGAGCCACCGCCGGCGGTCAGCCTGCGCAGCGTAGAAGCGGGAGCCGGCCAGCGGCTGCCGCTCGCGGGTGGCTGGGATCTGCCTTATGCGCGCCGCTCGCTCAGCGTGCGGTTCGCCGCGCCGGCGCTCGCGGGCGATACGACCGCCGTTTATGAGAGCGTGCTCGATGGCGACGGCGAGCCCGTGGTCTTGACGGATGCCCAGCCGCAGCGCGAATTCTCAGCGCTGGCCTCGGGACACTACACGCTGCGGCTGCGCGCGCGCAGTGGCGATGGACGCTGGAGCGCGCCGCTCGCGCTGGCCTTCACGATCCGTCCGCCGTGGTGGTTCAGCGGCTGGGCCTGGACGGGCTACGTGGTGCTCGGGGCAATCGTGGTCGCGGCCTTCGTGCGCGGGCGCCTGGCGGCCCTGCGTCACCGGGCGGCTGAACTCGAGGCGACCGTGGCCGTGCGCACCGAGGAACTGCGCAAATCGAATCTCGAGCTGATGCGCCTGCACAAACTCGAGCTCGACGAAAAGATCGCCGCGCGACTCGCCGAGGAAAAGGCGCGTCTCGAAGTGCTGCGTTACCAGCTCAACCCGCATTTCCTGTTCAACGCGCTGACCTCCGTGTGCGCGCAGCTGCCGCCGAGTCTCAGCAGCGCGCGCGAGATGATCGAGCGGCTGACCGACTTCTGTCAGATGACGCTCTTCCGCCCGGCCAACGACGAGAGCCCGACGCTTGCCCAGGAAATGAAAATGCTCCGCGCCTATCTCGACATCGAGCAGACCCGTTGGGGCGATTTGTTGGAAGTGGTGGTGGACGTCGCCGACGATGCGGGCGACACGAAGATTCCCTCGCTGCTGCTCCTGCCGCTCGTGGAGAACGCGCTCAAATACGGTCAGGCGACGTCGCGCGACCGGTTGAGCGTGCGGTTGTTTGCGCGCCGCCAAGCCGACGGCGCGGTGGTGATCGAAGTGGCCAACACCGGCCGGTGGGTGACGCCCACCGAGCGCGGCATGGTGCCCTCGCTCGGCATCGGTCACGAAAATCTCCGTCAGCGCCTGCAGCGCTACTATCCCAATGCCCACGAATTCGGCACGATCGCGCAGGATGGCTGGGTCACGGTGCGGTTGGTGCTGCGAATGCCGCTGAAGGAATGAGCGTGCGAATTTTCTTCACAGAAAATTCAAAATTGCTCCCACTGTTTGACGTGATTTCCTCTCGCCAGAGGCCCGCTTCAGCCGCTTTAGATTTGGCGTAAATCGAAATGCCGAAAGCTGTTATCATCGATGACGAGGTGAATGCCCGCAAAGACCTGCGGACGCTGATCGCCGCGCACCCGGATGTCACTCTGGCGGGCGAGGCCGCCACGTTCGACGAGGCGCGTGCGCTGCTGCGGAAGGGCGAGTACGACCTCGTGTTCCTCGACGTCCAGCTGGTGGGCGGCAGCGGTTTCGATCTCGTGCCGGATGTGCGCACGGATGCGCGGATTATTTTCGTCACGGCTTACGACCAGTTCGCGCTGCGCGCCTTCGAGGTGAACGCGCTCGATTTCCTGCAGAAGCCGGTGCGCACCGCGCGCCTCGCCGAATCGCTGCGCCGGGCCGGCCCGCCGGCGCCCGCCGGCAATCCGCCGGCCTTGCGTCCGGACGACGTCGTGCAGGTGAAGACCGGCCCCGGCGCCGTGCGCTTCGTGCGTGTGAACGACATCACGCTGATTTCCTCGCAGGATAATTACTCCGACGTGCGGCTCTCGGGTGGCGAACATTTCCTTGTGCGCCAGACGCTGGCCTCGTGGGAGGAGCGCCTGCCCGCCACGCAGTTCCTCCGCGTGCACCGCCAGACCATCGTGAACATCGGCCGGGTCGAGGGCGTTTCGCCGGTGGATGATGAGACGTCTTTCCTCCGGGTCACCGGTCTCACCGAGCCCGTGCGCGCCCGGCGCCAGCATGTGCCGGAGCTCCAGAACCGGCTGGCCGGGCTGGCGCGAAAGCACTGATCGTGCGGCGTCGGCGCGGAGTTCCCGGCCGGGTTGTGAGATTCTGCTAAAGATATTTCAAAAGCGGATCCGGGGCCATTTTGGCGCGGAATTTGTTGGGGTAGAACGTAAAGATGCACGATTATAACCCTGACATGACTGATCCCGCCACCGCCGAGCTGGAACACCCGACCGAGGAAATCCCGGTGCGGGAGCTTTGGCATCAGGCGGTGGGAAAGGTGTTCAAGATCAGCGCCAAGATCTACGGCATGAGCACGGTGAACTACACGCAAGTGAAGGCCGTGAAGGACACCGGAACCGACGGGCGCTTCGAGATCGAGGTGCTCTGTGTCGAGATCACGGCTCGCGTGCTCAGCGGCAAGCGGACGCACAGCAATATTTGCAAGGAAGGCGTGCTGCCGCAGGAAGCCGGCAGCGAGCTGCTGCCCGGAAGTTTTGGCGACGAGTGCTCGGTGGCGGAGTTTGAAAAGGTCACCGGCGCCATCCTGGCTTACACGAACACCTACCTCGACTGGGTGATCCAGGCCGCGCCCGAGGAGAAGACCGACATCGAAGTTCCGATCGACGCGCCGCACCTGAAGCTGACGGACATGGAAGCCAGCCTCGTGCGCAACTCGCCGTTCCTGATCAAGGACGTCTATTTTCTCACGCCCAATTCCATTCGCGCGGCGCTCGTGTCCATCCAGCACGAGTTGTCGCGTGCCTCGCGTAACATGCACCTCGGCGACGCGGCGGACGCGGAGTACGTCGAACGCAAGAACGAGGCCTCGGCTTCGCTGCACGCGAAGTTGAAGCGCGCTCAGAAATCTGCCGTCGCGGTGCAGAAGGATGCCGCGCTCGCGGCCCTGGAACTGGACAGCCTGGCGCTCGCGCTGCTCGGCAAACCTTCTATTATCACCGTGAGCTGGGCGACAGCCAACCCGAGCGAGGAAGGCGCGGTCTACAGCCTCGGCTCGCAGTGCACGCCGCTGGACTTCGTTCGCTGGGCCCATGTCTCGGGCCGCCTGGTGCCCGACGAGGACGCCGCCAACCGCAACCTGCGCGAGTATTTCCGCGGCTACAACGATACCTACACGGGCCCGGGGAAGGACGGCGTGTATCCGCTCTTGAAACCGGCGACGGAATAAAAATCCGCGCAGTGCCCGCGCGACGAATGCGCTTCGTCGCAAGTTCCTAGCTCTTGATCGACGGCTGATCGCAGCCGTGCGCAAGTTTGCGCAATCGAGCGCCTTCCGATTTGCGTTCAGCGTCTTCCGGGATGTCTTCAGGACGTTCGTACCCCCATGCTTACTCGTTCCTTCCGCAACTCGTCCCGCTTCCTTGCGGTCAGCGCCGCAACGGTCCTCATCTTGTCCGGCTGCAAGCCGAAGCCCCAGGCCGCCGCGCCGGCGGCGCCGGTCGACGTGGTCCTCGCTCCCGTGATCCAGCGCGACGAGCCGATCCGTGCCGAGTGGGTGGCGTCGCTCGACGGCCTGGTCAACGCGCAGATTCGCGCGCAGGTTTCCGGCTACCTGTTGCGGCAGGCCTATCCCGACGGCGGCGTCGTGAAAAAGGGCGACCTGTTGTTCGAGATCGACCGCCGGCCCTTCCAGGCGGTGCTCGAGCAGGTGCAGGCCACCTATGCGCAGGCGGACTCCGTGCGGGAACGGCAGGCGAAACTCAGCGAAGCGAACGCGATTTCAGCCGAGGAGCGCGACAACGCCATCCACGCGGCGGCGGCGGCGAAGGCTTCTCTCGACCAGGCGACGCTCAACCTCGAATTCACGCGCATTGTGTCGCCCATCGACGGGCTCGCGGGCATCGCCACGGCGCAGATCGGCGATCTCGTCGGGCCGGGCGGCGGGGTGCTCACCACGGTTTCGACGCTCGATCCGATCAAGGTATACTTCTCGATCAGCGAGCAAACCTACCTGGCTTTCCGCAAACCGCGTCCGGGCGAACCGAAGTTTCCCGAGGAACTGGAGTTCGACCTCGTGATGGCCGATGGCAGCGTTTACCCGCAGAAGGGCAAGTTTCTGGCGGCGGACCGCCAGATCGATCCTGGCACCGGCACGCTCCGCATCGCGGGCACCGTGCCCAATCCCGACCTGCTGTTGCGCCCGGGCCAGTTCGCACGCGTGCGCGCGACGATTCGCACGGTGCGCGGCGCCCTGTTGGTGCCGCAACGGGCCGTCAGCGAGCTGCAGGGTGGCTTTCAGGTGGCGGTCGTCGGGGCGGATAATGTCGCCCACATTCGCAACGTGAAGATGGGCGAGCGGGCCGGCTCGCTCTGGATCGTCGAACAGGGCCTGGCGCCGGGCGACCGCGTCGTGGTCGAGGGGGTGCAAAAGGCGCGCGAAGGCGTGAGCGTCAACCCGGTGGCACCGGCGGCGAAGGCCAACTGAGCAAAGCTCCTTCGCACCATGGCGCGCTTCTTCATCGACCGGCCGATCTTCGCGATCGTCCTTTCCATTCTCACCGTGATCGTCGGCAGCGTGGTCATGCTGGACCTGCCGATTGCGCAGTTCCCGAAGATCGTTCCGCCCGAGGTGCGCATCACCAGCACTTACGTCGGCGCCGATGCGCAGACCGTCGAGCAGTCCGTGGCCACGCCGATCGAGCAGACGATGAGCGGCGTCGACAACCTGAACTACATGTACTCGATCAACGGCAGCGACGGCTCGCTGCGGTTGACGACGAATTTCGACATCGCGACCGAGCCCAATGACGACCTCATCCTGTCGCAGATGCGCGTGACGCAGGCGTCGCCGCAGCTGCCGGCCGAGGTCGCGACCTATGGCGTGACGGTGCAAAAATCGCTTTCCGCGCCGCTGCTCCTGCTGGCGCTGTATTCGCCGAACAACACTTACGACAGCACGTTCCTGGCGAATTACGCCTACATTAACATCAACGACCAGCTGACCCGCGTGCCGGGCATCGCGAGCGTCACGGTGTTCGGTGCGGGCCAGTACGCGATGCGGCTGTGGGTGAAGCCCGACCAGCTCGCCAAGCTCGGTCTCACGGTAGCGGACGTCACGCAGGCGATCCAAAGCCAGAGCACGGTGAATCCCGCCGGCCAGCTCGGTGGCCAGCCGACGCCCGCCGGACAGGAATTCACTTACTCGGTGCGCGCGCAGGGCCGCCTGTCCTCACCGGAGGAATTCGGCGCCATCGTGGTGCGGGAAAATTCCGATGGCTCGCTGATCCGGCTCAAGGACGTCGCGCGCATCGAACTGGGTTCGCAGATTTATAACGTGCAGGGTCGCTACAACGGCAAGGCCGCCGCGAACATCGCCATCTACCAGTTGCCGGGCTCCAACGCGCTCGACGCGGAAAAGGCCGTGCTGCAGGTGATGGAGCGGCTGAAGCAGCGGTTTCCCGCCGACCTCGACTACGGCATCGGCCTCGACACCACGCGTTCCGTTTCCGAGGGCGTGCATGAAATCAGCGGCACGCTCTGGCAGGCGCTGCTGCTGGTCATCCTCGTGGTCTTCGTCTTTTTGCAAGGCTGGCGCCCGACGCTGATCCCGATGCTGGCGGTGCCGGTGTCGCTCATCGGCACGTTCATGTTTTTCCCGCTCTTCGGGTTTTCGATCAACACGCTGTCGCTGTTCGGCCTCGTGCTGGCTATCGGTCTCGTGGTCGACGATGCGATCGTCGTGGTCGAGGCGGTCGAACATCACATCGAGCACGGTTTGTCGCCGCGCGACGCGACGCTGAAGGCGATGCAGGAGGTGTCCGGGCCGGTTATCGCGATTGCGGTGATCCTCTGCGCGGTGTTCGTGCCGACGGCCTTCATCCCAGGCATCACCGGCCGGCTCTACCAGCAGTTCGCGCTGACCATCGCGATCTCCGTGGCGATCTCCGCGTTCAACGCGCTCTCGCTGAGCCCGGCGCTCTGCGCGCTGCTGCTCAAGCCGCGCACGGAAAAGGGCGGCCCGCTCGGCGCCTTCTACCGTGGCTTCAACCGCCTGTTCGGCCGCGCCAACGCCGGCTACGTCGGCTTCTCGCGCCGGCTCATCCGCAAGAGTTTCTTCTCGGTGCTCGCGCTGGCGGCGTTCGCCGTGGCCGCGGGCTGGATCGGCGGCCGGCTGCCCGCGTCGTTCCTGCCCGAGGAGGACCAGGGTTACATGTATGTCGGCCTGCAGTTGCCGAATGCCTCGTCGCTCCAGCGCACCGCCGACGCGGCGCACAAGGTCGAGGAGGTGCTGGCCAAAACGCCGGGCGTGCAGGGCTACACTTCGATCATCGGCTTCAGCCTGCTCAGCACGGTGTACAACACGTACAGCGGCTTTTTCTTCGTCAACCTGAAGCCCTGGTCCGAGCGCACGACCAAGGCCGAGCAATATCAGGCGATCAAGGACCACCTCGCCCGCGAGCTGAAGAAAATCCCCGAGGGCACGGCGTTTGCCTTCGCCCCGCCGGCCATTCCTGGTGTCGGCACCGCGGGCGGCTTCACCTTCGTGCTGGAGGATCGCGCCGGCCGCGACGTGGCGTTCCTGAGCGAGAATCTCAGCAAATTCATGGACGAGGCGCGCAAGCGCCCCGAACTGACAGGGCTCACCACGACCTTCCTGCCATCCGTGCCGCAGGTGTTCGTCTCGGTCGATCGCGACAAGGTGCTCAAGCAGGGCGTACCGCTGGGCGATGTCTACAAGACGCTGCAGGCGTACATGGGCGGCTTGTTCGTGAACTATTTCAACCGCTTCGGTCGGCAATGGCAGGTGTACCTCGAGGCCGAGGGCGAGTACCGCCGCCGGGCGGAGGACCTGTCCCAGTATTACGTGCGCAACCGGGCGGGCCAGATGGTGCCGCTGACGGCGCTCGCGACCGTGGAGCAGCGGACCGGTCCGGAATTCACGATGCGCTACAATCTGTTCCGCAGCGCCCAGATCAACGGCTCAGCCGCGCCGGGCTACAGCTCGAACCAGGCGATGGCGGCGCTCGAGGATGTCTTCAAGAAATCCATGCCCCGCGAGATGGGCTTCGATTACATCGGCATGTCGTATCAGGAAAAGAAAGCGCAGGAAGGCGTGCCGCCGATGGCGATCTTCGGCCTGTCGCTGCTCTTCGTGTTCCTCATCCTGGCCGCGTTGTACGAGAGCTGGTCGCTTCCGTTCAGTGTGATCCTCACCGTGCCAATCGCGGTTTTTGGCGCCTACGCCGGCCTCTATCTGCGCGGGATGGAGAACAATGTCTTCGCGCAGATCGGCCTCGTCATGCTCATCGGTCTCGCGGCGAAGAACGCCATCCTGATCGTGGAATTCGCGCGCGCCCGGCGGGCGCAGGGCGAATCCATCATCGACGCGGCGCTCGAGGGCGCGCGCGTGCGCTTGCGGCCGATCCTGATGACGTCGTTTGCCTTCATTCTCGGCTGCGTTCCGCTCTGGCTGGCCAACGGCGCCGGTGCGGTGGCGCGGCGCGTGATGGGCACCGCCGTGATCGGCGGCATGCTCGCGGCCAGCCTGCTCGCGATCTTCCTGATCCCGGTGATGTTCTACGTCGTCGAGACGATCGCCAATCGCCGGAAGGCCAAAGCGGGCGCCGCGAAATAGGCCGGCGCCGGCCGGATTCAGGATTCAGAAGCGTCCCAAGAGGTGACGAGCACGAGTCCGGCGAGAACGAAGAGCAGCGGCAGCATGGCGGAAGGGGATTAGTGCGCGCCGGCCGAGGCGCCGCCCTTGGCGGGGCGGCAGAGGAAGGCGACGACGATCGCGGCCAGCAGCACGAGGCCGAGGACATGGAAGCAGTCGTTGAAAGCCTGCAGGTTCGCTTCGCGGCGCACCAGATTGTCGAGCGCGGCCACCGCCTGGCGGCTGGCAGTGTAGGCATCGCTGCCGGCGGCGGTGAACTTGTTGGTGAGCGTGGCGAGACGTTCCTGCGTCAGCGGATTGTAGGTGCTGATCGCTTCGCCGATACGGTTGGAATGAAGGTGCTCGCGCATCGTCAGCAGCGCCGAGAGCAGCGCGATGCCGATCGAGCCACCGAGGTTGCGCATCATGTTGAACAGGCCCGAGGCGGCGGCGGAGCGATTGGCCGGGATGCTGGCGGTCGCGATGGCGGACACCGGGATGAGAATGAACGGCTGGCCCAGCGCGCGGATCAGCAGCGTCCAGCGCAGCTGATCGTGGGCGAAGTCGGCTGACAGCGAGGTGTTGAGCAGGCAGCTCAGTGCGAACATCCCGAGGCCGAAGACGATCAGCCAGCGCGCGTCGATGCGCTGCATCAGCTTCGGCAGAAACGGAATGATGAGCAGCTGCGGGATGCCGCCCCAGATGAGCGTGGCGCCGATGTCGGACGCGCCGTAGCCCTGGATGGTGCCGAGATAGAGCGGCAGCAGGAAGATCGAGCCGTACATGGCGGCGCCGAGCACGACGTTGATGATCGAGGCGAGGAAGAAGTTGCGGTTGGCGAAGAGCCGCAGGTCGGTCACCGGCTTCTTCGCGATCAACTGCCAGGCAATGAACAGCGGCAGGGCGATGGCGGCGACGACGGCGAGGCGCACGATGTACGCGGAACCGAACCAGTCGTTGCGCGTGCCCTCCTCGAGGAAAGTGGTGAGCGCGCCGAGGCCGAGCGCCATGAGCAGGATGCCCCAGCCGTCGGCTTCGCGGAGCTTTTCCCAGCGCGCGGGCGAGGCGGGGAAGCCGTACCAGACGGCGCCGACGAGGAACGGCCCGAGCAGCAGGTTCAGGTAGAAATTCCATTCCCAGCCCCAATGGTCGGTCAGCCAGCCGCCGACGCTCGGCCCGATGGCCGGAGCGAACATCGCGGTGAGACCAAACATCGCGAAACCCACCGGCTGCTTCGCCGGCGGCAGCATGGTCAGGACGGCGGTGAAGCCGAGTGGGATCAGCGCGCCGCCGAAGAGGCCCTGGCCGGCGCGAAAGACGATCATGCTCGCGAGATTCCACGACTGGCCGCAGAGCGCGGAGAAAACGAGGAACAGCACCGACGTGATCATCAGGTACCGGCGCAGGCCGAGGATCGAAGCGATCCACGCGGTGAGCGGAATGATGATGATTTCGGGAACGAGGTACGCGATCGAGATCCAGGAACTTTCATCGAGGCTGGCGCCGATCGCGCCTGAGATGTCGCGGATGGACGAGTTGGTGATCTGGATGTCGAGCACAGCCATGAACGCACCGAGCATGCCGCCCATCGTGCCGATCCACGCGCGGCTCGAAACCGTGGTGGCGGGCGAATTGGCGTGAGTGGCGAGTGTGCTCATGGCTAGAGGCGAGGGGAGGCGAACGCTCAGTTACGGGTGCTGACCTTCACGAAGGCCGAGAGACCGGGCGCGAGGCGCGCCATGTCGGCGGCGGAGAGATCGGTCGGGAGCAGGATCTTCACCGGCACGCGCTGGACGACCTTGGTGAAGTTGCCCGTGGCATTGTCCGGCGGCAGCAGCGAGAACTTGGCGCCGGTGCCCGGCGAGAAACTGTCGACCGTGCCGTGGAAGGTGCGGCCCGAGACCGCGTCGACCTCGATTTCCACCGGCGCGCCCGCGCGCAGGTGGGCGAGCTGGCTTTCCTTGAAATTGGCGACGACCCACACCTGGTCGCTGACGACCGACAGGACCGGCTGGCCGGGTTGGAGCCGCTGGCCGACTTCGACGCTCTTCTTGGCGACGCGGCCAGCGCTGGGCGCGCGGACGATTGTGTAATCGGCCTGCAATTTGGCAGCGGCGAGAGTGGCTTCCGCCTTTTGGATCTGGGCCTGCGCCACGGCCTGCTGGGCGCCAGTGGCGGCGAGAGCGGCCTTGGCCGACGCCAGTTCCGCTTCGAGCGACTGGCCGGTGGCGCGGGCGGAATCGAGCGTGGCGCGGGCGACCTCGAAGTCCTGTTGCGAGATGGCGCCGACCTTGTCGCTGGCGAGAATTTCCATGCGCTTGAAATCGAGCGAGGCGCGCGTCAGCTGCGCGGCGTTCTGCGCGATGCGGGCGGTGGCGGCCTCGACGTCGGCTTGGGCCCGGGTGATTTGCGCGCCAACTTGCTCGGCGTTGGCGCGGGCTTGGGCGAGGTCGGCGACGCTGCCCTGGACGGCGAGGTTGAGGTCGGCGGGATCGAGTTCGACCAAGGGCTGTCCGGCCTCGACGTGCGCGTTGTCGTCGACGAGGACGCGGGCGACGGTGCCGTTGATGCGGGCGCTGACCGGGTGGACGTTGCCCTCGAGGAAGGAGTCGTCGGTGCTTTCGAAGCCGGCGGTGTAGTAAACGTAGCGGCCGGCGCCGGTGGCGGCGAGCGCGAGGGCGGCGGCGCCGAGGAGGATTTTCTTCCACGGCAGCTGGCGGACCGGGCGAGCGGTCTGCGGCATCGGAATGACGTTGGGCTCGATTTCATCGAGCGGGGCCGGGGAGAGATGGGCGGTGGTGCTCATGGCGGGAAGGTCGGTTGTTGCCGTAAGAATAACATCAGGGGCTCCGGGCCGGAATGACTTTGTTCTTCCTACGCTAATCGCTTTTTTATATCAGCCTGTTCCCATGGAACTGAGACATCTCCGGTATTTCGCGGCGGTGGCGGAGGAACTGAACTTTCGCCGCGCGGCCGAGCGCCTGCGCGTGGCGCAGCCCGCGCTCAGCAGCCAGATCAAGGACCTCGAAGCCGAACTCGGCGTTCGCCTGTTGGATCGCAATACGGCCGGCGTGCGGCTCACGGATGGCGGCACGGCGTTTCTCGCCGAGGTGCGGCAGATCCTCGCGCACGCAGAGCGCGCCGTTGTCGTGGCGCGCGAAGCGGCCAAAGGCCGGCGCGGGCGGCTTACGATTGGATACTTCGCGGCGATTTTCATGGGATTGATGCCGGGGAGCCTGAAGGCGTTTCGCGAGAAATACCCCGACGTCGATGTCGAGTTGGTGGAGATGCCAATCGTCGAGCAGCTCGCTGCGCTGGAAGCCGGGACGATTAACATCGGATTTCTGGTGGCAGGCGGCCTGCCGGTGCCGCCGAGCCTGGCCTCGGTGGAGGTGACGCGTTCCCCCATCCGGGTGGTGATGGCGCGCGGCCACCGGCTGGCGCGGGCGAAGAGCATCGGCCTCGCGCAACTTTCGGACGAGCACCTGCTGTGCTTCACGGCGCGACGCGGGCATGCGTCCGTGCACCGCGAGATCATGCTGCGGTCGTTTGCGGCGCGCGGCATCAAGGTGAAGCCGATCCAGCAGGTCGACGGCGCCGACGCCTTCAGCGCCACGCTGGCGAGCGGGCTGGGCGTATCGCTCGTGACCGAGTCTGGCACGCTGGCCCAGAGTCCCGACCTGGTGCTGCGCCCGCTTAGGGAAACCGGGCCGGATCTTTTCCTCGGGCTGGTGGCGCTGTGGCGCAAGGACCAGAACTCGCAGCTGACGGCGAATTTCATCGAGGTCATGAGGACGATCGCGCCGACGGCACCGGGCCGGAAGGCGCGCCGCTGAAGCTAATCGCGGCGGGAACGGGCGGCGTTTGGCTGGAAAACTTGGGAGAGAAAGGCATCGATCTCGCGGGCGATTTCCGCGGCGTGGGTTTCGAGCGCGAAGTGGCCCGTGTCGTAGAACACCACCTTGGCCTTGGGCAAATCCCGGCGGTAAGCTTCCGCACCGGCGGGCAGGAAGTGCGGGTCGTTTTTTCCCCACGTCGCGAGGAACGGCGGCTGGTGCTCGCGGAAATATTTTTGAAACGCCGGGTATAGGGCGGGGTTGCTGCGATAGTCGAGGATGAGGTCGAGTTGGATTTCCTCCGCACCGGGGCGCGCCAGATAGGCGAGATCGAGCGTGTAGCCATCGGGCGAAACGCGCTTGGGGTCGCTGCCGTGGAAATACTGCATCTCGCGGATCACATCCCGACTCAGTGACGCCCGGCAGGCCTCGCGGTTCTCCGGCGTGGGCTCGCGCCAGTAGCGCTCCCAATCGCCCCACGCGGCGCTGAAACCCTCGAGGTAGGCGTTGCCGTTCTGGCTGATGATGGCCGCGATGCGCTCGGGGCGGGCGAGTGCCACGCGATAACCGGTCGGCGCGCCGTAATCGAAAACGTAGAGCGCGAAGCGCTTCAGCCCGAGCGCGTCGATGAATCCGTCCACCGCCTGGGCGAGATTGTCGAAGGTGTAGACAAACGTGTCCCGCAGCGGCGCCTCGGTGTTGCCGAATCCCGGAAGGTCGGGCGCAATCACGCGATATTTCGCCGCGAGCAGCGGGATGAGGTCGCGGAACATGTGCCCGGCCGTCGGAAAGCCGTGGAGCAGCAGCAGGACCGGTTTGTCCGCGGCTCCGGCCTGGCGGTAGAAGAATTTCACGGTGCCAACTTGCACGGTGTGAAACGAGACGGTCGGTGTGGGCTGAGACATGGTGGGAAAGGGTCAGTCGTTGGCTTCGAGATGGGCGCCGACCATCCAGCGCAGCTTGTCGATGCCGCGGGAAATTTCCGTGAGCAGGTCCGCGGTATCGGCATCGCCTGCCTCGGCCGCGCGGTCGATGGCGGCGCGCGTGGTGGCGCCGAACTGGTTCATGGCGCTGGTGAGCGCAATCACGTGGCCGCGACCGGAAGTCAGGTTGACGGGGTAGGGAGCCAGCCGGGAACGCTGGGCGATGATTTGCAGCGCGCCCTCGGCGGTTCCGCCCAGCGCGGCGGCGCGTTCCGCGACGTCGTCGGCGTTTTCCGCGAGCTGGCCGGCGACCTGGTCGAAGAGTTGATGGAGCCCGATGAAGTGCGGGCCCTTCACGTTCCAGTGCGCCTGCTTGGCCTGCAGGGACAGATCGAGGAGGTCGGCGAGTTCCTGATTCAGGAGATCGGACATCGTGCGGCGGACGTTGGTGGCCAGATCCAGGGTGGTTTTGCGGAGAAGTTTTTTCACGCCCGCAAGCTATCACCGGGCGCCGGATGCCTGCCATCATACCAACGGGTGATGGAGGGCACCGCGCGGGCGCTGGTATCTTCACCGACAACCCGCTCGGGCGACGCCGCGTTTGGCCGCCGCCGGTGAGCGGGCGGAAAAATTATCGGAAACCCAACATGAACTCCACCCTCAGTCCGGACCAGATCCTCAATCGCGAAGTCTCGCGCCGCCAGTTCCTCCTCACCACCGGCCTCGTCGGGACGGCGGCATTTCTTTTGCCGCGCCGCTTGCTGGCGGCGGATGCCGCGCCCACGAGTCCGGTGCTCACGATTCGCGGCGCGGCAGCGACGGCGAAGATCACGGTGCAGAAACTGCGCGGTGGCGTCAGCGTGCTCGACGGTTCGGGTGGCAACATCGCGGTGCTCGCCGGCGCCGACGGCAAGGTGCTGGTGGACGCGGGCATCACGGCCACGCGCGCGGGGATTACCGAAGCGCTGGCCGGGATCAGTGCCGATCCGGTGAAGCACCTGATCAACACGCACTGGCACTTCGACCACACCGACGGCAACGAGTGGCTGCACGACACCGGCGCGGAAATCACGGCGCACGCGAACACGCGCCGCCGCCTGAGCGAGACCACGCGCGTCGAGGCGTGGAATTTCACCTTCCCGCCGTCGCCGGCGGGAGCGTTGCCCACACAGCTGATCGAGGACCGCCGCACGCTGGCACTGAACGGCGCGACGCTGCTGCTCAGTTATTATGGACCGTCGCACACGGACTCCGATCTCTCGGTCGAATTCACCGAGGCGAACATCCTGCACACGGGCGACACCTGGTGGAACGGTTACTATCCGTTCATCGACTACTCGACCGGCGGCAGCATCGATGGCGCGATCCGCGCCGCCGAAGCCAACGTCGCACGCGTGAACGCCGACACCATCGTGATTCCCGGGCACGGCCCCGTGGGCGGCAAGGCCGGGCTGATTGAATTCCGGGACATGCTCGTCACGGTGCGCGAGAAAGTCGCGCGCTTGAAGAGCCAGGGCCATCCGGTCGAGCACGTCATCGCCGCCGCGCCGACCGCGGCCTATGATGCGAAGTGGGGCGGTTTCGTCATCGACGGAAAAACCTTCACGCGCCTCGTGTACGCGGGCGTTTGAGCCCTCTGTGAGTCGGCACCATTAATTAAGGCCGCGGCGAACCAACCTTGCGCCTTCGTCACCTCGAATGGAGACGAAGGCGCAGCAATTTACCCCGGCGACGCGGGCGGTTGCCTCGTGAAGGCGTGGGAAAATTGCGCCGCGCCGGCCGGCGCGGGTCTTAGTTTCTATACAGAGTTGACAAGGCTGGTACGCACCCTCTTTTTGACCGCTCCTTTCGTTGCCCGGTAGCTCAGTGGCAGAGCAGGTGACTGTTAATCACTTGGTCGCTGGTTCGATCCCAGCCCGGGC
>JBEHWZ010000022.1:0-15555 GCA_048498955.1 Verrucomicrobiota bacterium
TCGCCATGCAGGGGCGGCCTGGGCCCGTGGTCATTTCCCTGCCCGAGGACATCCTGACTCCGCTGCCCGCCGCGGCGCGGACGGAGTCCGCGCCCTACCTCGGCATTAGCAGCGTCGCGGAACTCGTCGATTACGTCCGTCACGAGCAGACCACGAAACCCCAGTTTCTCTTTCTCGACGAGAATGACCTGAAGCCCGCCGATCAGGTCGAGCCGGATACACAGGCTTTTCCGGAGGCGATGCCGGTGGATAACCGGGTGTTGCCGTTGGCGTATGCTTATCAACCCGGGCAGGCGACCGATGGCGTGACGGTGCGCGTGACGCAGGCGGAAGCCGAGGCGCTCACACCTGCTGCCCTCGATTGGGCCATTCCCGGGCACTTGGTGGAAAAGGTGGAGCTGATGCTCAAGGCCCTGCCGAAGGAGCAGCGGCGCAGCCTGATTCCCTTGAGCGAAACCGCGGCCAAGCTCGCGTGCGAACTGCCCTTGATCTCGGCGCGGCCGAAGCAGCCAACACTGGGCGAGGCACTGGCGGAACTCCTGCAGCCGCGTCTGGCGGTGAAGATCGATCCGGCGCTCTGGTCGCCGAAAACGTTGCCCGACCATCTGCGCGTACGCGTCGAGGTGATCGACAACCGCGGCGCCGTGCTGTGCGCGAGTCGCGACCTCGATGAAATCAAAAAACTCCTGCACGGACGGCAGCGCGAGGTGAGCCAGCAGGCCGCGACCAAGGAAAACGCCGCCTGGCGCGCCGCGCGCGCCAAGTGGGAAGGCGAACCGGCGACCGAGTGGAAATTCGGCGATCTGCCCGCGTCGGTCGTGGTAGAGGAGAAACACGGCCTGCCGGTGCTGGCTTACCCGGGATTGAAGGCGTTGCCCGCGGGTGTGGCTGTACGCCTGTTTGCCACAGCCGAACAGGCGGCCGCCGCGACGCGCGGCGGATTGGAGAAACTTTTCGAGGCGCAACTGCGCCATGATCTCGGCTGGCTGGAGAAAGATCTGAAGGCCCTGCGCATGATCGGGCCGCTGGCGGTGACGCTCGTGTCGATCGACCAGCTGCAGGCGGACGCGCTGGAGAGCATCCGGCGGTGGGTGTGCGATGCTTCGCGTATGGAGGGCCGAGCTCCTGCGAGGCCGGCTGTGGACCAAGCCTCGCGGGAGCTCGGCCCTCCATTGCTCACCGGCGCGAATTTCAAAACCGCAATCGACGCCGCCAAAGCCGATCTCCGCGGCCTCGTCCCCAAGCTCGGCGACTGGCTGAAGGAAATTTTCAACCTGCGACTCGAGCTCGAAACCCACGCCTCGCCGTATCCGGGCTTGGCGCAGGATTTGGCGGCGCTGTTGTCGCCGGATTTCCTCCGCCGCACGCCGTTCGAGCGCGTGAAGCACTTGTCGCGTTACCTGCGCGGGATGAAGGCGCGAGCCGAGCGCTGGAAGCGCGATGCGGCGAAGGACAGCCAGCGCGCTGCGGAACTCGCGCCGTTTGTCGCAGCGGTCAAGAAAGCGGGCGCCCTGGCGGGCGAACTGCGCTGGCTGGTGGAGGAGTTTCGCGTGAGCCTCTTTGCGCAGGAATTGGGCACGGCCGAACCGGTGTCGGCCGTCCGGCTCAAGCGGGCACTGGACGAACTCCCGGGCGGCGTAAAACCGGCGGTCGCGCCGGTCCCGGCGCCTGTGATCGTGCCGACCACGTTGAAAAAGGGCCCGCCGCTCAAGAGCCTGGGTTCGCTCGACCAGCTGTTCCGCAAGTAAACCGGGAATGACCTTGCCGGTGAGGCGGGCCTTGTGGCTTGCTAGCGCCCAATGACCTCGACTCCAGCCCACCGCAGTCCCGCGGAGACGGTGCGGGAGGATATTGCCCGGCGGGTCGAGGCGGAGATGACGCGGTTGCTGTACCGTTCGGCCGGCTTTGGGTTGTTTTCGAATTTCGTCCTGGCGCTCGTGCTCGTGGCCGGCATCTGGAGTTATTTTCCCGCGCGCCTGACGCTCGGCTGGCTGGCCCTGATTTTCGTGATCAGCAGCGCCCGTTTCGGCCTGAACTGGGCGTTTGCCCGCCAGCCGCGGGCGGACAGCGAGACTGCGCCGTGGCAATGGGCTTTCCTCGTCGGCGTGCTCGCGGCCGGTTGCAGCTGGGGCCTGGCGGCGTGGCTGTTTTTGCAGACCCCGGATCTGCTGCCGCGCTGCCTTGTGATGCTGATCGTTGCGGGTTTGAACGCCGGGGCGGCTCGTTCGCTTGCGTCGGTGCCGAGCTGCTACATCGCCTACGTGCTGGCGACGCTGGCCCCGGCCGCGCTCGGATTTCTCGTGTACAAGGAAACCGGCAGCTGGACGCTCGTGGCCTGCACGTTCACGTATGCGTTGTTCCTGCTGAACACGGCGAAGCTCCACTATCTCGACCTGCGCAAACTTTTCCGCCTGATCTTCGAGAACGAGGAGCTCGTCACGACTCTGAGCGAGGCCAAGCGCCGTGCCGAGACGGCCAACCACGCGAAGACCGAATTTCTCGCGACGATGAGCCATGAGATCCGCACGCCGATGAACGGTGTGCTCGGCATGCTGCAACTCCTGCGCGACTCGCCGCTGACCACGGACCAGCAGGAGCAGCTCGGCATCGCGGGCGACTCGGCGGACAAGCTGATGCGCCTGCTCGATGATATCCTCGACCTTTCGAAGGTGGAGAGCGGCTTGGTGGACTTGGACGAAATTGAATATTCCCCGGCGGAGCTCGGCGCGGAAGCGGTCGCCTTGAGTTCGTCGCTGGCGGACGTGAAGGGCCTGAAGATGAATTATCGCGCCGACGACTCGGTGCCCGGTCTGGTGGTCGGCGATCCTTCGCGCGTGCGCCAAGTGCTATTGAACCTCCTCGGCAACGCGGTGAAATTCACGGAACGCGGCAGCATCGACCTGTGCCTGGAGACGGTCGCGGGCGGCTCGGCCGGTCCCTTGCTGCGCTTTCGCGTGATCGACACGGGTATCGGCATGAACGCCGCGACCCAAGCGAAGCTCTTTCAGAAGTTCAGCCAGGGCGACAGCTCGATGAAGCGGCGCTATGGCGGCACCGGCCTCGGGCTTGCGATCTCGCAGAGTCTGGTGCGGCGCATGGGCGGGCTCATCCGGGTGACGAGCAAGCCCGGCGAAGGAACGGAATTTTATTTCGACCTGCCGATCGTGACCTCGTTGCACGCGCCGATTTCTGCCGCCGCGACGGATGAGGCGCTTGCGCCGATGCAGGGCAATGTGCTGGTGGTGGACGACGACTGGGGCAGCCAGCGCGTGAGCGAAATGTTCCTGCGCAAGCTCGGGCTGCAGCCCGTGATCGTGGACAACGGCGTCGAAGCGATCGAGCAGGCGGTGAAGCGGCCGTGGTCCGCCATCCTGATCGATTTGCAGATGCCCGGACTCGACGGCTTCGAGACCACGCGGCTGATCCGGCACAAGCTCGGCGGCCGGTTGCTGCCGATCATCGCGGTGACGGCCAATGCCCACGCCAAGGATCAGGAGGCTGCGGCGGCTGCGGGCATGGACGACTTTCTCGCCAAGCCCATCCGCCAGGACAAGCTGCGCGCCTGTCTCGAGCGCTGGGTGAAAAAATAATCCGGCTGCCGGTTGTTTTTTGTCCGCTCTTTCCTAACCTAACGCCCATGAAACTGCCCCGCCTCTTCCTCGCGGCCTTGTTGCTCGTCACGGCAACGGCCTTGCATGCCAAGCTCGTCACCAAGCCGGTGGCTTATGAACACGCCGGCGTGAAGCTGGAAGGTTACCTCGCGTATGATGACACCAAGGTTTCCGCGCAGAACAAGGGTGCGGGCGTGCTGGTGGTTCCCGAATGGTGGGGCCTCGGCGACTACACCAAGAAGCGCGCCGAGCAGGTAGCCGAGCTCGGCTACGTGGCCTTCGCTGTCGATATGTACGGTGCCGGCGTCTACACCGAGGACCCGAAGAAGGCCGGCGAGCTGGCCGGGCAGTTTTATGGCAAGCCGCTGATGGCGGAACGCGCGCAGGCCGCGCTCGACCAGCTGGTCGGCACGGGCTTGGTCGATGCCGGCCATGTGGCCGCCATCGGTTACTGCTTCGGCGGCTCGACGGTGCAGGCGCTGGCGTACAGCGGCGCGCCGCTCGCGGGCATCGTGAGCTTCCACGGCGGCTTGATTCCGGTGCCGGCGGATGCTGCCACCAAAACCAAGGCCAAGATCCTGATTTGCCACGGCGCGGTCGATAAATTCATCAGCAAGGACGACCTCGACAAGTTCACGCAGGCGATGAACGACGGGAAGTTCGACTACCAGTTCATCAGCTACGCCGGTGCGACGCATGCGTTCACCAATCCCGGCGCCGACAAGATCGCCGCCGCAACCGGCCTGCCGATCGCCTACAACGCCGCGGCCGACAAGCGCTCGTGGTCGCACATGAAGACGTTTTTCCGCGAGATCCTGGCGGCCAAGAAGTGAGCGCCGTTACCGTCTACACGCTGCGCCAGTGCAGCACCTGCAAGGACGCGGTGAAGTGGCTCGAGGCGCGCGGCGTGCCGCACGAGATCAAGGCCATCCGCGAGACCCCGCCCACGCCGGCGGAGTTGCGCACGATGCTGGCGGCCTATGACGGCCAGATCGGTCGGCTCTTCAACTCGTCCGGCATCGAGTACCGGGCCTTGGGCATGGCGCAAAAACTGCCGGGCATGACCGAGGCCGAAAAACTGAAGTTGTTGGCCAGCAATGGCAGCTTGGTGAAGCGGCCCTTTCTGGTCGGGCGCGGTGCCGCCTTGGTCGGATTCGACCCGAAGGCCTGGGCGGTGGCTTTGCCGGCCGCTTGAGAAAGTTCGGTGAAGTTGGCGGAAACCCTGTAACTTTCGGGCCGGGTCGGTGTTTTCATAGGCACATACCCATGAAATCACTGACCCGACTTCTTTTACTGGCCGTCACGCTGGCCACGCCGCTCGTCCTCTCGGCCAAGATCGTTCGCACCGTTGACCGGACGTTTACCGTGCAGCCCGGCGGGCAGCTGAAGGCGTCCACGCAGGGTGGCGACGTTGTCATCAAGACGGCGGATACGTCCGAGGTGCGCATCCATGCCAAGCAGGTCATTCGCACGGATTCGGAGAAGGATGCCGACGAGATTCTTTCCAAGCTCACGCTCACGTTCGAGCAGTCGGGCAACGATGTGACCGCGGAAGCCAAGTATGAGAAGCGCAGCGCAGGTTCCTGGTTCGGCAACTGGCCGCCGGTCAATGTCTCGTTCGAGATTACCGTGCCGAAGAACTACAATCTTACCTTGAACACGTCCGGTGGCGACGTCTCGGTCGCCAGCGTGAACGGGAATGTCCACGCCCGCACGAGCGGTGGCGACATGAAGTTCGCCCGCGTCGAGGGCGACATCGATGCCGGCACCTCGGGTGGCAACATCACCCTGGACGAGGGCACGGCCCGTGCGAAGTTGAGCACCTCCGGTGGCGACATCCGCGTAAATCGTGCCGGCGGCCCGACCGAAGTCTCCACCTCCGGCGGCGACATCGAACTCAAGTCCGTGGCCAACCTCATCAGCGCGACCACCTCGGGTGGTGACGTCCGCGCCGACATCACCGGCCCGCTCACGCAGGACACGCTCCTGAGCACCTCCGGCGGTGAAGTGGTAGTGAAGGTCGCGAAGGGCACCGGCTTCCAACTCGATGCCAGCACCTCGGGTGGCGACGTGCGCGCTGACGGCCTTACGATCACGATCGAAAAGGGCGGCAGCGGCAAAAGCCGGCTCTCCGGCTCCGTCAACGGCGGCGGCCCGAAACTCAAGCTCCGCTCCTCGGGCGGCAACGTGAGCATCCGCTCCAGCTGAGCGAAATCAATTTGTCAGTGTGTGTGTGCAGGCAGCCGGTGCGAAAGCGCCGGCTTTCCTGTTTTCAGGACCGCTCGATCGTGCGCTTGTAGCGTTCCTGCCAGCGGGCGAGCTTTTCCTCGGAGAGGTCGTCGATCGTTTCGTAGATCACGTCGATCGCGTTGCCAAGTTTCAGGACCGCCTGCCGGGTGTCGGCGGACGGCGGGACCTGCAGCTCGACGCCCAGGCGAATGATGGAAAGCTGGTTCATGATCACGTCGCGCAGCATGGCCTCCGCGTCGGCCAACGTTTCCTGACGCAGGCGGCGCTGGCGGCTGCGGACGACCCAAAACAACACACCGTGGATGACGCCCACGAGCGTGGCGGTGACGGCGGCCACCGCCCAGCTGCTGGTATCGGTCGGATGGACAAAAGCGGTGACGCCGAAGATGACGGCCAGGCCGGCAACGGTGAAGAGGAGTTCGAGATAACGGAGCACGAATTTCATGGCAGGAAGGCGCGGGCGTTGACGTGCGGGAACCAAGCCGTTCTTGCGAATCGGCGTCCCCTGTCCAGACATGAATCGGCATGCTCCTGATCGACACCCACACGCACCTCGATTCCTTCGCCCGCAACGGCACCTTGTCCGGTGCGTTGGAGCGGGCCGAGGCCGCCGGCGTCGGCCAGATGATCACCATCGGTACGGATACCGATGACTGGACACTCTATCGCGACCTGGCTGCCGAACATACAGGCCGTGTGCACTATACGGTGGGCCTGCATCCTTGCAGCGTCGGCGCGGATTGGGCAGAGCGGGTGGCGCAGCTGGAGACTTTTTGGGGTGGGGTGGCGAAACCCAAACCCGTCGCATGGGGTGAAACCGGGCTCGATCGCTTTCATTTGCCGAAGGACAATCCGGCCGAAGCGGAGAAGATCATTGGCTGGCAGAAGGCGGCTTTTGTCCAACAGCTCGCGCTGACGAAGCGGTTGGATTGCCCGATAGTGGTGCACTCGCGCGGCGCGTTTGCCGAGTGCGTGGCCATGATCGACGAGTCGGGCGTCGACTGGCGGAAAGTGGTTTTCCACTGCTTCACCGAAGGCCCCGCGGAGATGGCCGAACTGACGAAGCGCGGCGGCTTCGGCTCATTCACCGGGATCATCACCTACAAGACTGCCGAGAACGTGCGGGCGGCGGCGCTGGCGCAGGGTTTGGACCGGCTGATGATCGAGACCGATGCGCCGTACCTGACGCCGATGCCGCATCGCGGAAAGCCGAACGAGGTTTCCTACCTGCGGCACACGGCGGAATTCTGCGCCGGACTTTTCAAGGTCAGCCCCGAGGAGTTGGCGGAGCGCACGACGGCGAACGCGAGAGCCTTCTTCGGATTGTCGGTTTAATGGAGGGTCGGTCTCCTGACCGACCGCCACATGTGCGGACACGAAAAAGGCCGGTCGGGAGACCGGCCCTCCAGCAATCAAATCGCCTCGGATCGAATTAGGCCTCGTCGAATTTCTTCGCGAAGAGGGCTTCGAGTTCGACCAGCATCTGCTCGGCGTCCGGGCCCGTGGCCACGAAGCGAACCGTCGAACCCTTGGCGGCGGCGAGCATCATGAGACCCATGATGCTTTTGCCGTTCACCTGCTCGTCGTCCTTTTCCACATGGACGTCGGCTTTGAATTTGTTGGTCACCCGCACGATCATGGCCGCCGGACGGGCATGGATGCCCATCTTGTTCTGCACGAGGAGTTCCTTCGTGGCGGTCTTGGCGGTGGTATCACTCTTTTCCATTGCGGTGCGTCTGACGGGTGGGATTAAAGGTTAATGCAAAAGTCGGTCGTGCCCCGGCTTGCAATCACAAAGACCCCCTGATGCCTGCCTTCGCCATCATCGTTCCGTGCCGATTGGAGTCCACGCGATTCCCGCGCAAACTGTTGCATCCGATTAAGGGCAAGCCGCTTGTGCTGTGGGTGGCCGAGCGCATCACGGCCCAGGCGCCCGACTATCCGTTGTGGTTCGCAGTGGATCATCCGTTGCTGGCTGAATGCCTTGAAGGTGCGGGTTTTAGATCAATTATGACCGCGGCCAGCCATCAAAGTGGCACGGATCGTATTGCGGAGGCTAATCGCACTGTCCGTGCCAGCTACGTTCTGAATGTGCAGGCGGACGAGCCCTTGGTGACTGGCGCGCAGTTACAGGCGCTGGCCAAGCTGATCCAGGGCGATTGTCCGATGGCGACGCTGTGCACGCCGTTCAAACGTGTGGTTGATTTCTACAACACCAATCAGGTGAAGGTCGTCATGAGCCAGACAGGTCGGGCGCTGTATTTCTCGCGCTCGCGCATGCCGTACTCGCGCGATCTCGGCCTGACGATCGAGGATTCCTGGGTGCAGGCGAACCCATGCTTCAAGCACCTTGGCCTCTACGCCTACCAGGCCGATTTTCTGGAAAAGTTCATCCGCATGGCGCCCGGCCAGCTCGAGCAGATCGAAAAGCTCGAACAGCTGCGCGTGTTGGAAAACGGTTACCCGATCGCGATCGAGTCGACGGATGACCCGACCATCGGCGTGGATACGCCCGAGGATGCGAAGAAGTTCGAAGCGAGCCTGCAGTAACCGTCAAGACGACGGCGGCGGTCGCGGAGGATTTTTCAGGAAGACCCGCAAGGGCGTGCCCGTCTGGTCACCCGAAACACTGAGTACAAGGGTGTAGCGCGCGCGGACGTAGGCCGCCAATTCCGGGAAGGACTCGATCCGCGACGATGCGATGTCCCAATACCAAGTGAAGCAATCCGAAGCGACGGCGTCGACGATCACGTCAGGCTCCGATGCACGGACGTCCCGCATAAACTGACTGCGGATGAAATCCCGGCTGGGGGTTGCATCGATAAGAAAGTGACTGTTGGTCTGGCGGGTCGCGCAGTGCAGCCCGGCCTGAAGATATAGGCGTGGCATCCAGCCCCATACCACCATGGTTTTGGCTCGGGGCTGCATCCGGATGATTTCGCGGCTGACGACCGCGGTCAGACTGCCATCCGCATCGCGCTGCAGCAGCGCGAGGTGCCGGCGCAACGGTGCGCTGGTCGAATAGTGATAGGTTGAGAGCGCCAAGGTCGGAGCCAGCAGGCATACTGCCGCCCAAGCCCCGAGTTTGCGGCCGGAGGTTGCGTGACTTTCGCCGGTCGGCGGCCAGAGGCCGTGCAGCAGCACTCCGGCGCTCAGGATCAGCGGACCGATCAGGAAGATGTCGTAGTGGGCGAATCCATGGGGCGGGCGAAGGCAGGCGAAGATTGCCGCGCCCAGGTACAATCCGGCGAGCGCGCGGGTGCTTTTCGGGAGCAAGCCGGCGGTGGGACTCCGTTCTCGTTGGGTGGCGACGTGCAGGACGGCCAGCGCGGCGAGCCCGGCCAGCAGGCCGTTGAGTTCGCTGCGCTGGAGCAGAAGTCCGAATCGCAGGATAAAATCCCCGGCAGCCAGCGGCCCGGCATAGCCCAGATTGGCGATGATGTAGGATGCCCAGAAATCCGGAAATGCGCCCGCGAAGGCCACGACACCCACGATGAGGAGGGTAGGAAGAACTGCGCTTGCGAGCACGAGCGCGACCGCGCCAAGCCGGAGGGTGCGCGGACGCGACGGGCCGAGGAGCGACCACGCGTTCCAGGCTGCGAAAATGATGAGCAGCAGCGAAACAGGTGCGGCCTGCAGTTTCGCCCACGGGGCGAGTCCGCTGCTGAGCGCGCCCAACACCAGCACCGGCAATGCGGCCGGGCGCTTTTGTCCGCACCAAATGAGCGTGAAGACGCCGAAGCCGAGGGCGAGCGCGGGAAGGAGCTCGGTGGCGAAATAGAGAAAGTCCACGGCGTTGCAGCCCGCAACTGCCACCACGCCGGCCAAACCGGCCACGCCCGCCGCGCCGTCGGGAAGAAACAAGCGGACCGTTGCGTAGCCGCAAAGGACAATCAGGCCGAACAAGCCGGCGGCGAGAACATGCAGACCGGCATACGTCATGGGCCAGCCCGCTTGGTGCAGCAAAAGCAGCCAGCCCGGGGTCACGGGTCCAATGGTGCTGCCATCGACCGAGCGCCAGGGAATGGGATCGTTGGCGTAGCGCCCGAGCTGCACGAGCAGCTCGCTTTCATCGGCACTTAATTCGGCGGAGTAGCCGAGGCTGACATGACGCGAGGCCGCCACGGCCAGCAGGATGGCGCACCCGATGAGGATCTCGCGGAACAGGGGCGGGAGCGTTCGGATTGCGGGATGGGACGCCACGGTGAAGTCGGCCCCAGATTGCGAGGCGGATCAGCCGGAGCAACTCGAACCTGTTCGGGCGATGTTTCCGACGCCGAGCCGATCGGCTCGATCCGCAGGCCGCCAGCTCAGATCTTCCCGGCCTTCCGCTTCTCGACCATCTTGTAGAAGTCCTCGAAGAGCGGATCGGCGTCGTTCGGTCCCGGGGCGGCCTCGGGGTGATACTGCACGGTGAACACCGGCAGCTCCTTGTGGCGCAGACCTTCGACCGTGTTGTCGTTCAGATTGATTTCGGTGACGATCGCGCTGCGCTTTTCCAGCGACTTCGGATCCGTGGCAAAACCGTGGTTCTGCGCGGTGATCGAAACGCGGCCGGTTTCGATGTTTTTCACCGGCTGGTTGCCGCCACGGTGGCCGAACTTCAGCTTGAACGTCGAACCGCCGAGCGCGTGCGTCACCATTTGGTGGCCAAGGCAGATGCCGAACGTCGGATAGTCGGGCAGCAGCGCCGTGACCGTCTTGTGGATGTACGGCAGCGCGGACGGGTCGCCCGGGCCGTTGGAAAGGAAGAGCGCATCCACGCCGGCTTCACGAATCTGTTCGTGCGTCGCGGTGGCGGGAAAAACCTGTACCTCGAAACCGTGGCGCACGAGCTTGCGGAAAATCGTGTACTTCGCGCCGTAGTCGAACGCCGCGACCTTGAACTTCTTCGCCGGCGTGAGCGTGGCGCCACCGGTGGTGCCGACGGGAAGATACTGCGTGTTGTAGCGCGACGCGTCGTCCGCGCCCCAGATGTAAGGCGCCTTGCAGGTCGTGTCCTTGACGTAGTCGCTGCCGGCCATGTCCTGCCAGCCGCGCGCGCGGGCGACCGCGTCGGCGTCGCTGAGCGGCAGCGTGGAAAGGCAGCACTTCATCGAGCCGGTGATGCGCAGCTTCTTGGTGAGTGCGCGGGTGTCGACCTCGCTGATGCCAGGGATGCCGTACTTCTTCAGGTAGGCGTCGACCGACAGCGTGCTGCGCCAGTTGCTGACGATGGGAGAAAGTTCGCGGACGACGAAGCCGGAGCACTTCGGCGCGCTGGACTCCTCGTCCTCGGCGTTGATGCCGTAGTTGCCGATTTGCGGCGCGGTCATCGTGACGATCTGCCCGAAGTAGGACGGATCCGTCAGGATTTCCTGGTAACCGGTCATCGAGGTGTTGAAAACGCACTCGCCGGCGATGGTGGCGGCGGCGCCAAAGGCGGCGCCCCGGAATACACTACCGTCTTCTAGGGCGAGGATGGCGGGCTGCGGAACAGACATTAAAGACGCACGAAAAGGAGTTCGTGGGTCCCTGCCAAGAGGTTTCCGAGCAATAGTGCAAAGAGCCCGCAAACGCTGGCGGCTGAGCGAATTATGCGGCGGCCGGTGACACGGTGATCACACGGATGATCTCGGGTGCCTGGATGGGTTTGGTCAGGTAGTCGGTCATGCCTGCGGCGAGGCAGCGTTCGCGGTCGCCGGCCATGGCGGCTGCGGTGATGGCGATGATGCGGATGTCGCGGTTATGGGCCCCGGCTTCGCCTTTGCGAATGCGGCCGGTGGCCTCGTAGCCGTCCATCTCCGGCATCTGGCAATCCATCAGGACGAGGTCGTAAGTGTCGCGGCGCAGCGCCTCCATGCAGGCGAGGCCGTTGCCGACGATCTGCGGTTGGTAGCCGAGGCGGCGCAGCAGGCCGGCAATCAGCTTCTGGTTCACGGCGTTGTCCTCGGCGACGAGGATGCGCAGCGGGACCAGCTTGCCGAGCGTGGGATCGAGTTGCGGCGGGGCCTTCGGCAGCTCGGCTGGCGCGGTCACCGACGCGGCGTTCTGCGTGGCATCGGCCATCGTCTTGTTGAGTGCTTCGAGCAGCTGGGCCTGGCGCAGCGGTTTCGTCAGCACGACATCGAAGTGGTCCATCGGGTTGAAGGCGCGCAGGTCTTCGCGGCTGATGGAGGAAAGCAGGATGAGCGGCAGGTGCTTGCCGCCGGGCAACTGGTGCAGGCGGGCGGCAAGTTCGACGCCGTTCATTTCCGGCATCATCATGTCGAGCACGGCGAGATCGAAGCCACCGTGCGTGCGCGTGTACTCGATGGCGGCCATCGGATGCTCAAAGCCGAGGCAGCTGATGCCCCAGCGCTGCAGCAGGCTGGTGAGGATGCGGCGGTTGGCCTCGTTGTCGTCGACGATCAGCGCGCGACGACCCTCGAGCGCGACGGTGGGTTGCGGCGCGACCGGACCCAGCGCGGCGTCGGCGGGCGCGGTGGTGGCCTTGGCGGCGACCGTGAAACAGAAGCAGGAACCGGCGGAGGAAGACGATGCGAGCTGGATGTCGCCGCCGAGCAAATGCGCGAGATTGCGGCTGATCGCGAGGCCGAGGCCGGTGCCGCCGTATTTGCGCGTGGTGGAGGAATCGACCTGGCTGAACGGCTTGAAGAGGCGGTTCACGCGGTCGGCGGGGATGCCCTCGCCGGTGTCGCGGATGTTGATCACGAGCTGGGCGGACTCATGCTCACCCTGGCCGGGGCGTAGACTGATGCGCACCTCGACCTCGCCCTTGGTGGTGAACTTGATCGCGTTGCCGATGAGGTTGACGAGCACCTGGCGCAGGCGCGTGCCGTCGGTGAGGATCCATTCCGGCACGTCGCTTTCGATCCAGTGCAGGAGTTCGATCTTCTTTTCGCTGGCCTTGCTCCACAGCAGGTCGAGCACTTCCTCGATGCTGCGGCGGACGGAGACCGGGTGCTGGTCGAATTCCATGTGGCCCGACTCGATCTTGGAGAAATCCAGGATGTCGTTGATGAGCGTGAGCAGGGACTCGCCGCTCGAGCGGATGGTGTTGAGCCAGTCGTGCTGCTCGGCGTTGAGCGGCGTGTCGAGGAGGAGATTGGTGAAGCCGAGCACGCCGTTCATCGGGGTGCGGATCTCGTGGCTCATGACGGCGAGGAACTCGCTCTTGGCTTTGTCGGCGGACTCGGCCGAGTCCTTCGCCTGGCGCAATTCCGCCTCGGTTTCCTTCTGGCGTGTGATGTCGGTCTGCGTGCCGACCATGCGGCGCGGGTGGCCGTCGTCGCCGAAGAGGGCCTTGCCGCGCACGAGCGCCCACAGCCAGGAACCGTCCTTGTGCACGATGCGATACTCGCAGTGCAGGATCTGCGTGTTCTGCATCAAGTGCGTGGTGAAGGCGCTTTCGACGATGGTGCGATCGTCCGGATGGATGCGGCTCATCCAGGCTTCGCGCTGGCCGGCCATTTCGTCTTCGCCGTAACCCAGCATGCGTTTCAGGCGCGGCGAGAACCACATGGTGTCGTCCTCGATGTTCCAGTCCCACACGCCTTCATTGCTGCCGGCGACCGCGAGATGCCAGCGCTCCTCGCTCTCGCGCAACGCCTGTTCCGCGGCCTTTTCGGCGGAAATGTCGCGGTCCATGCCGAGCACATATTCCTTGCCGGCGACGGTGATGACGCTGGTGAAGTACTGGGTATAAAACTGCGAGCTGTCCTTGCGCTTGTGGATACCGATGCCCGCCGCGCGCTCCTGTTTGCGGAAGCTGGTGATCCATTCCTTGGCGTTGGTGCGGTACGCCCACGGGTTGGCTTCGAGCACGTCGATGGATTTTCCGACCAGTTCGCCCACCTTGTAGCCGTGCATCTCGCACTGCTTCGGGTTGCAGTCGAGGATCTGGACCGGGACATCGCCATCGCACGGATCGAGCAACATCATGCCCAGCGGAGCGCGATCCCACACAGCCTTCAGCTGGGCGAGGGTGGTGTGCAGCGACTGGTCAGCGGCGGCCTGACGCTTGATTTGGACCGATAGCCAGCTGGCATATCCGAGCGAGCCGAGGGCGACCACGGTGCTGGCCGTCACGAAGGCAAAAGCGGCGCCCGAAACATGGGCCCAAGCCCAAGCAAGGCCGGCGATGGCGCCGATCAACACGAGCAGGGCCAAAGTGATTAAGACCGGAGGATGGGCGGAAAGTCGTTTAGGAGCAGATGGGGATAGAGGAGGCATTGCGGTCGATGTCGGCCAAAGGGCATGGGGTGGAAAGCATCCCTCGTATCGGCACAATCCGGGGCTTACTTACCCTGAAACTGTCGAAAACCTGCGAACTTGCGCAGCGTCCGCATGTCTACAAATGACTATTGTATAATTGGATAAACAGGTGATCGGAGTCTCACTCCTATCGACTCTACTGTGTCCGCCCGTTTGACAGGCTGCTTAAACCAGTTACCTCTCCTCCCCACTAAGATGCCCTACCAAGAAGATCGTTCGGTCTGGTTCCAAGGCCAAGGTCTATGGTCTCACGTCCCGGAGTCCGACTGGAAGGACTGGGTCTGGCAGCTGAAGAATCGCATCACGACGATCGAGCAGCTGGAAAAATACCTTACCCTCACGCCGTCGGAGCGGGCGGGGTGTCTCTTCGCCAAGGACAAGCTGGCGCTGGCGATCACGCCGTACTTTTTCAACCTGATCGACCGCAACGACCCGGATTGCCCGATCCGCAAGCAGGTCATCCCGCGCAGCGATGAAATGGTCATCTCCTCCGGCGAAATGCTGGACTCGCTCGGTGAGGACGAACACTCGCCGGTCCCCGGTCTCGTGCATCGTTATCCTGATCGCGTGCTCTTTCTCGTCACCGATCGCTGCGCCTCCTATTGCCGTTACTGCACGCGCAGCCGGCTGGTGAGCAACGCGCAGGACTACAATTTCCATCCCGAGTACGAGCAGGCGCTGCGCTACATCGAGGCGCATCCGGAAATTCGCGACGTACTGCTTTCCGGTGGCGATCCGCTGCTGCTCTCCGACAAGAAGCTCGACCACCTGCTTGGCCGCCTGCGCGCGATCAAGCACGTCGAGTTCATCCGCATCGGCTCGCGCATCCCGGTGTTCCTGCCGCAGCGCATCACGCCGGAGCTCGCTGAGATTTTCAAGAAGCATGGCCCGATTTGGATGAGCATCCACGTCAACCACCCGAAGGAGGCGACGCAGGAACTGAAAGATGCTTGCGAGCGTCTCTCGTTCGCGGGCGTGCCGCTCGGCAACCAGAGCGTGTTGCTCAAGGGCGTGAACGACGATGCCGACGTCATGAAGGCGCTCGTCCATCGTCTCCTGCGCATGCGCGTGCGGCCTTACTACATTTACCAGATGGACCTCATCACCGGCGGCGCCCACTTCAAGGTGGATGTCCGCAAGGGCATCGAAATCGTCAAGGCGCTGCGCGGTTTCACGACCGGTTACGCGGTGCCGCAGTACGTGATCGATGCGCCCGGCGGCGGTGGCAAAGTGCCGATCAATCCCGAGTACCTCGAGAAGATCACCGACGACGAGGTCGTCTTCCGCAATTTCGAGGGCAAGCAGTTCCGCTATCCGCTCAAGGCCGTGCCACAGTCGGTGGAAAAACCCGCCGGCGTGGTCATGCCGGCGGAGATTCACCTGTAGTCGGGTAGGGGGGGGGCCCCGTCCCCCCCCCAGGGGGGGGCGAAGATACCAC
>JBEHWZ010000023.1:0-14859 GCA_048498955.1 Verrucomicrobiota bacterium
GGGGGGATTTGCGAAGCGACTGGGCGAAAAAACCAACAGTCGCCGGAGACGGTGGTTAAGCAGATTGGTTTCCAATTGAAACCAGCGTTAAGCAGTTCGGTGTATAGTCCTCAGACAGCGTAGTACCGCGTCCTACACCGAAATCACCCCAAACAGGATAGAGCCCCCAGCCAGTCAGGGGGAATACCTCAACCGAAGCGCTGCTTCACCAGCGCCTCCACGCGCTGCTCGGAAGCCACTATTTGCTCGGTCGTAAGGCGCGGGCTGAATTCCAACACGAGCGTGTGGTCCGGCCGCCAGAAACTGCTGACCATTTCGAAATCGATTTTGCCTGAGCCGATCGGCTGGTGGTCGTGTCCGTCGGCGCTGACGTCGTGCAAGTGAAAGCCAATCGAATTGGGCGCGTTCTTCTCCAAATGCGCGCGATGATCGAGCAGGCCCATGTCGTGTTTGATCTGGGCATGGCCGGTGTCGTGCCAGTAACCGCATCCACCTGCGGGCATGAAGCTCGCGACGAAATCCGCGTAGTCCGCGTCGACCGGCAGCTCCTCGAACTTCTCGCGGTTCTCGAAGGCCAGCAGCACGCCCTTCTCGCGCGCGTACGGCAGCAAGGCTGCAATCCCCGCTTTCACGTTCTCCCAATACGGCGGCATGCGCTTGCGGAGTTTCGCCAGCGATTTGGCCAGCAGCTTTTGGTAGGCCGCATCGTTCGCCAAATCCTCGCCGGCATGCGTCTCGATGTAGGCGTCGACCTTGCCGGCCGGGTTGAACCAGAAAAATTCCACGGAGCCCAGATGCAGCACGACCTTCTGTGCCTTCACTTGCGCGGCGAAGTCGATCGTCCGCTTGCTCTGCCGCAACCACTGGTCGCGTTCGCGCGGGTCGGCCGACGACGGCATGTAGAGATTCGGCGCGGCATGGGTCACGCCGGTCGGGAGCGGACAAAAGTTGTGGCAGGAGGCGATCTTGATGACGCCCTCCTCCACCGCCTTGAGGATGCCCGGCACCAGCGTGATCCGCACGCCATGGCTGAGCTCAGCATACTCGAAACCCAGCCCGGCCATTTCCTGCAACATGGCGTACCCATCCTGGTGGCGCTGGGAGAGCCAGCAGCTGGAAAGGGCAACGATGGGTTTCATCCGGGTTTTTACTAGGACAGGTGCGGCGACCTAAATCAAGCCGCTCGCTGTTCGAATGGGGGCGGGACTCTCAGTCCCGCGAGGCGCCATCCAGACCGGCAAAAAGAAAACCGGCCGGCATCCACTAGGGACGCACGGCCGGTGAAAAGGGAACCGAACAAGAAGCTTATTCCGCGTAACGGCGGCGCAGCATCGCGGTGAAGGCCATGACCTTCTCCTTGCGGCGGCGGCGTTCGCAGGGCTTCTCGTTGTAGCGCTTCATACGGACATCCTTGATGATGTTCTCGCGCTCGAGCTTCTTCTTCATGCGGCGCAGCGCACGGTCGATCGGCTCATTCTTACGCATTTTGATCTCGATGGGCATGGTGAAAGGGAGGGAGTTGTCTTTGGAAAAGGAGACAAAGAGCCAGCCGCCAAACCCTCCGTCAACAGCAATCTTTTCAGGCCGCATACCTCTACACACCCCGCCCTTCGGGCACCCCTCTTCATAGAGGGGACTTCGGCTGCTAGGGCTTGGATCCCCTCTATGAAGAGGGGTGGCGCGCAGTGCCGGGGTGTGTTCGCCCGAATAATCCTTGCGCGCACCTAACCCGCTGATTCCCATAAACGAACCTTGGCGGCTCCCGACTCCAATTTCGTCCATCTTCACGTCCATAGCGACTACTCCCTGCTGGACGGAGCCTGCCGAATCGACCGCCTGATGGACCGCGCCACCGCCCTCGGGATGAAGGCCCTGGCCCTCACCGACCACGGCAATCTTTACGGCGCGATCGACTTCTACAACACGGCCAAATCCAAGGGCATCAAGCCGCTGGTCGGCTGCGAGCTCTACCTCGCCGCCGGCTCCCGACTCGAACGCACGGGGCGCTCCGACGAGGGCAAGTCCATCTACCACCTCGGTCTGCTCGCCCGCGACCTGACCGGCTACCAAAACCTGCTCAAGCTGGTCTCCGACGCCCACCTCAAGGGTTTCTATTACAAGCCGCGCACCGACCTCGAGAAGCTCGCGCAGCACGCGAAGGGCCTGATCGGCTTCACCGGCTGTCTCGCGTCGCTCGTCCCGCAGCACCTGCTGCACGACAACTATCCGGAAGCGCGCAAGGCTTGCGCGCACTTCATCGATATTTTCGGCAAGGAAAACTACTTCGTCGAAATCCAGGACCACGGCATCCCCGAACAGGTCAAGATCATCCCCGGCCTGCTCAAGCTCGCCGAGGAATTCAACCTGAAGGTCATCTGCTCGAACGACGTTCACTACGTGAACTCCGGCGACGCCAGCCCGCACGACACGCTGCTCTGCATCCAGACCGGCGCCAAGGTCGCCGAGGAGAACCGGATGAAGTTCTCCGGCACGCAATTCTACCTGAAGTCGCGCGACGAGATGGCGAAGGTCTTCTCGGAAGTCCCCGAGTCGATCACGAACACGCAGCTCGTCGCCGAGATGTGCGACCTCGCGATCCCCTTCCCCAAGGGTTCCGAGCGCTACCCGAAGTACCCGCTGCCACCCGAGGTGAAGAGCGACCGCGGCGGCTACCTCAAGGAGCTTTGCATCGAAGGCCTCAAGATGCGCTACGGTTTCGACTACGCGAAGCCAGACCAAGCCAAGGATCCCGAACAGGCGAAGATCCTCTGCGACCGTCTCGACTACGAGATCTCGATCATCGCGAAGACGGGCTTCATCGACTACTTCCTCGTCGTCTGGGATTTCATCCACTGGGCGCGCAAGCATGAGATCCCCGTCGGTCCGGGCCGCGGTTCGGGTGCCGGCTGTCTCGTCGCCTACCTGCTGCAGATCACCAACCTCGACCCACTGCGCTTCAAGCTGCTCTTCGAGCGCTTCCTGAATCCCGAGCGCGTGTCGCCGCCTGACTTCGATATCGACTTCTGCATGCGCCGCCGCGGCGACGTCATCAACTACGTCCGCCAGAAATACGGCGACCAGTGCGTGGCGAACATCATCACCTACGGCACGCTCGGCGCAAAGATGGTCATCCGCGACGTCTCGCGCGTGCACGACCTGCCCTACGTCGACGCCGACCGCCTGGCGAAGATGATCCCCGATGAGCTTAACATTGAGCTCAAGACCGCGATCGAAAAATCCGCCGAGCTCCGCAACGAATTCGAGCGCAATCCCGTCGCGAAAAAAATCATCGAGCAGGCGCTCGTCCTCGAGGGCATGGTGCGAAACACCGGCAAGCACGCGGCCGGCATCATCATCACCGACACGCCGCTCGACGAGTTCGTGCCGCTGACGCTGCAGGAAGGCGACGTCACCGTGCAGTTCGACATGAACGCGGTGGGCAAGCTCGGCCTGCTGAAGATGGACTTCCTCGGCCTCAAGACGCTCACCGTCATCGCCGACGCCGTGGAAAACGTCCGTCGCACGGTCGACCACAAGTTCGACATCGAGAAGGTCGGCTTCGACGACCCGAAGACCTACGCCCTGCTCAACTCCGGCCGCACCACCGGCGTGTTCCAGCTGGAATCCGGCGGCATGCAGTCGCTCTGCCGCCAGATCGGCCTCTCCTCTATCGACGAGATCGTCGCGCTCATCGCGCTCTACCGCCCGGGTCCGATGGAGTGGATTCCCGACTACGTGCGCGGCAAGAAGGAGCCGAGCACCGTCACCTACCCACACAAGCTCCTCGAGGAAGTCTGCCGCGAGACCTACGGCATCATGGTCTACCAGGAGCAGGTCATGGAGGCCGCCAAGATCATCGCCGGCTACACGCTCGGCGGCGCCGACATGCTGCGCCGCGCCATGGGTAAGAAGGACGCCGACGCCATGGCCAAGGAGCGCACCAAGTTCGTCGAGGGCGCGGCGAAGGTGAACAAGATCGACGCCAAGACGGCCAATTCGATTTTCGACATTCTCAACAAGTTTGCCGGCTACGGTTTCAACAAGTCGCACTCCGCCGCCTACGCGGTGCTCAGCTACCAGACCGGCTACCTCAAGGCCAACTACCCGGTGCAGTTCATGGCGGCCATGCTCACGTCCGAACTCGGCAACTCGGAAAAGGTCGCGCACTTCATCGCCGAGTGCGAGGCGATGGGCCTCAAGGTTCTCGGGCCGGACGTCAACGAGTCGCGCGACATGTTCACGCCGGTCGGCGCCAACATCCGTTTCGGCCTCGCCGGCATCAAGGGTGTCGGCGAACAGGCCGCGCAAAAGATCCTCGAGGAACGCGAGAAGAACGGACCGTACAAGGATTTCGCCGACTTCACCTCCCGCGTTGACTCCCGTGCGCTCAACAAGCGCGTGCTCGAACACCTCGTGAAGACCGGTGCGTTCGATTTCAGCGGCGCGCCTCGCAAGCCCCTCTTCGACGGCATCGACGCCGCCATCGCCGGCGCCGCCGCCAATGCACGCGACAAGGCCGCTGGCCAGCACAGCTTCCTCGATGTGTTCGCCGAGGAGGCGCCGAAGAAAAAGCCCGCCGCCGGCACCAACGGCCACACCGCGCACACCACGTCCGCCACCGACTTCTCTTCCTCCGAACGCCTCCAGTTCGAAAAGGAACTGCTCGGCTTCTACGTCTCCGGCCACCCGCTCAACGCCTACAGCGGCCTCGCCGAGGCGCTCTGCACGCACACCGAGGAAACCGTGCTACTCGAAGGCGACCGCGTGGAGTTCCGCCTCGCCGGCCTGATGAGCGGCATCAACAAGAAGCTCTCGAAAAAGGACAACCGCCCGTGGGCGTTCTTCAACCTCGCGAGCAAGAAGGCGACGATCTCGGTCAACATGTACGCCGACGCCTATGAGAAGTACGGCCCGGTCCTCGCGGAAAACCAGCCGGTGGTGATCCTCGGCACGGTCATGAAGGGCAACGACGGCGCGCGCCTCAACGTGAAGGAGCTCTACCCGCTCGACGGCTACCTCGGGAACATCCGCAAGGTCACCTTCCTCGTCACGCCCGAGCACGCCGAACTCCCCGACTTTCTCCGCACCCTGCGCAAGTCGATCGACGCCGCCAACGGCGACACCAAGGTCGAGCTCGCCTTCCTCTTCGAGGGCCGCGTCGCCCCCATCGCCGAGACTTCGACGGCGCTCAAGTGGCGCATCAGTCCCGACGCCTTCCAGAAGCTCCGCAACCACCCCGCCGTCGCCGGCGTCCTCGCCGAGGCCCGCACGCCCGAGCTGAAGGAAGTCAAACGCTGGGGTAATAAACGCGGCTAAACTGTAGGGTCGTCGCTTGCGACGACCTCGCGCGTTAGGTCGGCGCAAGCACCGACCCTACATCGCAATTCTACTTCGCCACTCCGGTCGCCAGGATCTTATCCAGCCCGTCCATCGCCACCTTCGGTCCGAGATAGGTCGAACCTTGGTACGAATCCGCCAGCACCTTGCCTTGGCGATCAACGATCACCAGCTGCGGAATGCCACCCTTCGTGTAACCGGTCAGCAAAGGCACCTTGTTCACCTTGTCCAGCGGCATGGCGAGCCAGGGCATCTTTTCTTCCTTCATGTAGCCGAAGAGCTGCTCGTCGGACTTGTCGTTGCTCAACATCACCACCGTGAGCCGCGGATTCGCGGCCTGCACGCGGTCGATGAACTTCACGAAGTCGGGCGAAAAACGCCGGCACGGTCCGCACCAGCTGGCACCATAGTAGAGCGCAAACACCTGGGTCTCCTCAAGTTTCGCCGGCTCGGTCGCCTTCCCAGTCGCGTCCATCAGCTGGCCGCGCAGCACGGAGGCGATGCGCGACGGACGCTGCTCCGCCGGGATCAACGCGAGCGCCCGGGCCTGCGCCACCACGTCGGTCGACTGCAGCGGCGTGTTCAGCGTGGTGTTATATTGGGCGGAGTAGAGCTGCACCTTGTCACGCAGCACGGCCTGAACCTCATACTCGCCGCCGGCCTTCAGCGTCGTGCCGTTGCCGAAGCGAAACTCACCGGAGCACTTCGCGCGCAGCGGCCAGAGCGAACGGTCGTCGGCCAGCGTGGCCGCGGTGATCTCGCGCTGCTCGGGCGTGAGCTTCGCCCACAGCACGTTCGCCTGCGCGACGAAATCCGTTTCCTGCAGCGGGAAGCCGAACACGAAGTTGTTCCCGGCGTCGACCACCACGTCGGCATTCTCCAGCTCAACCACCTTCACCACCTGGCCTTTCTTCACCGTGACCCCGCCCTGAAACTGAAGATCGCGCGGGATTGTGACGGAGGACGGCCAGCGCTCCGGATTGTTGCGGAGATCCGCCAGCGTGAGGGTGGCCGGCGCCGCGGCGAAAAGGGCCGCCGAGGACAAACCAAGGGTTAGGGCAATCCGTCGCAGGAAATTTTTCATAAAGTGTCCGCACAAAATCCTCCCGCGCGCCCAAGCTCAACTCAAATGCCGCGGAAGGATTTTGCCCGCCGCCGGTTTAGCCCGGCGGCCGCGCGTGGCGCTCGAACACCGCAAGCATCTCCGCCGACATCTGCTCGCGCGGCAGCGGGATCACCTCCGCGCCGGCGGCAAGCAATGCCGCCGCCACCGCCGGGTAATCGCCGCCGGCCGAGCGGAAGTGGATCGACCCGTGCACGCACCAGCCCAGCGGCGGGGCGTTGTAGGTCTTGTCGCGCACGCGGAAGTCCGCGCCCAATTCCAGCAAACGCCGGACCGCGGCCAGCCGTCCGTTGATCGCCGCGTAATGCAGGGGCGTCTCGCCTTTCTCATCGACGCGGTTGGTTTCCAACCCCAGCGCCGCCGCCGTGTTGATCGGGGCGACGTCGCCGCGCTTGGCGGCTGCGAAAACCACCGACGCCACCGGCACGGGATCGCTCTGGGGCCAGGCAGGATTTCTGGCCAGCAAACCGCGCGCCCGTTCAGTGTCGCCGTGCGCCAGGGCCCCCAGAAACTCATCCAGCGGCGCAGCCGTGCGCGACGCGCCTTTTTGCAGCAGGAGCGCGACGATATCATCGCGCCCGTGCCGCGTAGCGAAGGCCACGAGACTCAGTCCGTCCTTGCGCCGTGCATCCGGATCGGCGCCTTGGCGGAGAAAAACCTCGGCCAGGCCGGCGTCCCAGCCGTTGCGAATGACGCCAAACAGGGGCACCTCGGCGTAATCGTAGGCCGGAATGTTCGGGTTCGCGCCGTGCTCGAGCAACCAGACGATGCCGGCACGCGCCGCCGGCGCCTGCTTCGTGCCCGCGACATGGCCGACGAGGAAATAGAGCGGCGTGTTCTTCCACCGCTCGTTGCGCACCCCAAGGTCCGCACCTCCGTCGAGCAAAGCTTGCAGCGATTCCACGTGGTTGTGCTCCGCCGCATGATAGATCGATTCGCCGTCGTTGGGATTGGCGCCGGCTTCGAGCAAGACACGCGCGACCTGCGGATAATTGCTGATGCCGGTGGCGCCGTAGAGCGCCGGCAGCTTGGCGTCCGGGTACTCGGGCTCGATCCAGTAGTCGTTCGGGTTCGCACCGGCGGCGAGCAACTGGCGCACGCAATCGGCCCGGCTGGCGTCGTCACCGCCCACACGGCCCACACACGCCGACAGCAACGGCGTCCATTTCGATTCCCCGCTGACCTTGGTGGCAAGCGCCGGGTCGTGACGAATCCAGTCCCGCACGCCGGTCGCGTCGCCCAGCACGGCGGCCACATTGATTCCGGCGCGCGACAAACGCGGATATTCCTGCAGGATCGCGGCGACCTTGGCCGCATCGCCCACGAGCGAAGCCTTGATCAAGGCGCGCGCCGCGAGAGCCGGACCGCTCAGTTCGACCCGCTCCTTCAGTTTCGCCCAACTGGCGAAGCCGTATTCGCGCGCGATGATGCGCTGGGCATCGGCCAGCGCGAAACCGGCGATTTCGTTTTGCGGGACACGCGCCAGGGCCTCGGATTGGCCGGCGTTGATTTCTTTGAGCAGGTCTTTGGCCTGCTTCTTGAGCTGGTCCAGGTCGGGCCGCTCGGGGAGCTTTTTGTTCATATAACCTCCAGGCTAACAGCCCGTGATCCGCGGTCGGGCAGCATGAAGGTTGGATGATTTACCAACGTCGGCAGGTGGGCTCAGCCCTTTCCGCGGATCCGGATGCACCCTGAATGCGACGGCCAGCGTGGGGATTCTTGCTTTTTGTTAAAGTCCAAAGTCACCCGTACCGATACCCGCTTTGGCCAGTCTTTTCATCTTCTTCCCCCGTCAGGAACCCGCCCGGTCAGGCCGCGGGCGCCCAGGGCCGTGCATTGGTCAAGAAACGCTAAATTCGGGCCCAGAACGACCGATTTAAGAACAATGCAACCACGTCCGTCGTGCCCGGCCCGTGCTTTGTCTGCGTTTTTGCGCGGATGGCCCCGCACTTTCCTGAGCTTTTTTTCCCTGGCCGTCTTCCTGCCGGTCGCCGTGCGCGCGCAGGACACGGGCGACTTCTCCGACCTCAGCCTCGAGGAGCTGGTCCAGGTTGAGATCTCCTCCCTCGGCCGGAAAAACTCCACCGTCTTCGACACCCCGGCCCCGGCTTACATCGTCAACAACGACGACATTCACCGCAGCGGCGCGCTCAATCTTCCCGAGGTGCTGCGCCTCGTCCCGGGTGTGCAGGTGTCGCGCGTCGATTCCGCCAACTACGCGATCACGATCCGCGGCTTCAACGATTCGACGTCCAACAAGCTGCTCGTGCTCAAGGACGGCCGTTCCGTGTACAACCAGCTTTTCTCCGGCGCCAACTGGACCTTCCAGGAAGCGATGCTAGCCGACGTCAGCCGCGTCGAGGTGCAGCGCGGTCCCGCCGGCACACTCTGGGGCGCCAACGCCGTCAACGGCGTGATCAACCTCGTTTCGAAAAACGCCCACTCCACCATCGGTTCGCTGCTCTCCGTCAGCTACGGCGACCAGCTCGATGCCGCGGTCGAGGCGCGCTACGGCTGGAACATCAACCTCGCCACCGCCGCCCGCATCTACGCGAAGTACCAGGACCAGGGTAACTACGGCACCACCGTCGGCTTCGGCTCCGCCGGCTGGAACTCCCGCCTCGTCGGCACGCGCGTCGACTGGGACCGTCCCGGTGGCGGCGGCCTGACCGTCATCGCCGAACACCGCGAGGTCCGCATCAGCGGCACTTCCGGCCTCGCCACCTTGCTCCCGCCGTACGTCGACCGCGCGCCCGACACGCAGCGCACTCGCGGCACCGATCTTTCCTTCAAGTGGAACCAGCCCGTTTTTTCTGACGGGCATCTCACCGTTCAAACTTCCATCGAGCGCGGCGACACCTCGCAACGCAGCTCGGGTGAACACCACACCACGGCCGATCTCGATGCGCAGCTGACGCTCCATCCGCGTCCGCACCACGAGGTGATCACCGGCCTCACCTACCGCTCGACCGCCGACAACCTGAAGAACACTCCGTGGTTCATGTACACGCGCCCCTCGGCCACCACGACGTTCATCGGCGCGTTCGCCCAGGACGAAATCACCCTGGTGCCCGAAACCCTCAGCGTGACCCTCGGCACCAAGATCGAGCGCAATTCCTACAGCGGCTGGGAAACTCAGCCGAGCGTGCGCCTGCTCTGGCATCCCACGAAGACGCAAACGCTGTGGGCCGCCGTCTCGCAAGCCGCGCGCACGCCCTCCCGCGCCGAACGCGACGTCCAGTGGTTCGCCGCCACCATCCCACCTGACATCACTTCGCCGCTGCCCGGCAAGGTCATGGCCCTCGGTGATCCCGATTTCAGCTCCGAACACGTCACGACCTTCGAGATCGGCCACCGCCTGCAGCCCAGCCGCAGCTTCTCGATCGACACATCCCTGTTCTACTCGGACTACCGGGATCTGCGCGGCATCCAGCCGCAGATCGTGCCGCCGGACTTCACCTCGTTCCCGCTGCATTACACCTACGACGCCACCGCGACCAACAACATCTCCGGCTATAACTACGGCGGCGAAATCGCCGCCCGCTGGTCGCCCGCCAAGACCCTTCGCTTCGACGCCTCCGTCGCCTCCGTGCGTACGAGCCTGAAGTCGGATTCGGTGGTTCCCGACTCCTCAATCCCGGGACTCGTCGGCAATACGCCGCACGAGGAATACAAATTCCATGTCGCGTGGGATTTCACCAACGACTGGACCTTCGACCTGTTCTCGCGCCACACCGGCCGCCTGGCCGAATCCGGCGTGCCAGCCTACACCGGCCTCGACGCCCGCCTCTCGTGGCGCCCGCGCAAGGACTGGGAAGTGGAGCTGATCGGGCGCGACCTGCTCGATCCGCAGCATCCGGAGATTTCCAATTTCTTCATCGGCACCGACGTGAAGCAGATCGCCCGCAGCGTCTACGTGCGCGTCACCTACAAGCACTGAGTTCACGCGCCATGCCCCTCCGAACCCCAGCCGGCCTGCGCCTGCCCTCCGCGGAAATCCCGCGCCGGCCGCGCCTGCCCGCGTGCTTTGCGGCCGGCCTGCTGCTGCTCGCTGTCTTCGCGCCGGCTCGTGCGCTCGCGGTGCTCAACCCGGTCGAGTACCAGCTCAAGGCGGGCTTCCTGTTCAACTTCGCCAAGTTCGTCGAATGGCCCGACACCCACCTCGCCCCCGGCGCGGAAATCCGTCTCGGCATCGTCGCGCCCGACGACGTCTACGGCATCATGGAAAAGGCGCTGGCCGGAAAATCCGCCGGCACCCACGCGCTGGTCGTTCAACGCCTCACCCTCGCCGACCTCGAGCAGGAAGCGGGTCTGCCTCACATCATCTTCCTACACCAGGATAGCCTGCGCACGCGCCAGGAGTCCGGCATCCTCTCGCAACTCGTCTCGCTGGCCGAGAAGCACACTGTGCTGCTCGTGGGCGAAAGCCCCGGCTTCGCCAACGCGGGCGGCACCATCGGTTTCGTCCAGCGCGGTGAAAATCTCCGCTTCCAGGTCAACCTCGCCAGCGCCCAGCACACGGGCCTGAAATTGTCCGCCCGCCTCTCCGGCCTCGCGGAAATCGTCAACGCCGCCCAGCCATGATCGTGAAGCTCTACCGGCGGATCAAACACTGGCTCGGTGGCAAAACCGTCCGGCGCAAGCTCAACGTCGTCACGATGATCTCCGTCACGTGCGCCGCCCTCGCCGCTTCCGCCGCGCTGCTGGTTTACCGCGTGTTCGAGCAGCGGACCGATTACGAAGCCGAGACCCTCGCACTCACGCAAATCGTCGCGGAAAACGCCACGGGCTCGGTGAGCTTCCAGGACACCTCGTCCGCCGAATCCGTGCTCGCCACCCTGCGCGCCAAGCCGTCGATCCGCGGCGCGGTCATCGACATTCCCAGCCGCCAGAATTTCGCCACGTATGGCGTGACGCCCACGCCGGCGCAGCGCCTCAAGGACGGCAAGTTCGCCGCCTACGATGGCTGGTGGCTGTACACCGCGGCACCAATCAGCGGTGAGCAGGGGAACCTCGGCATGGTTTATCTCGTTTCCGACCTGCGCCCCATGCTCTGGTCCACGCTGCGCGCCTCGCTCGTCGCCCTCGTGCTCGCGCTGGCGCTCGCGCTGCTGCTCAGCCTCTTCGTGCTCGCCCGCCTGCGCGGTCTCATCACCGACCCGGTGCACAACCTGCACGCCATCACGCAGCAAGTGACCGAGAACGCCGATTTCTCCCGTCGCGCCGCCGTGATCAGCGGCGACGAAATGGGCGAGCTGACACTCGCCTTCAACCGCATGCTCGACCGCATCGAGGCCAACGAGGCCGACCTGAAATCCGCCAACGGCCGGCTCACCGGCGAGATCGAGGAGCGCCGGCGCCTCGAGGCGGAGTTGGTCGACGCCTCCCGCCAGGCGGGCATGGCCCAGGTCGCCACCGGCGTGCTGCACAACGTCGGCAACGTGCTCAACAGCGTCAACATCTCGGCCAACATCCTGCGCGACAACCTCACCGCGGCCCCGCGCCTGAAGCTGCTCAAGCAGACCACGGACCTCATGCGCGCGCAGGGCGACCAGCTCGGTCGCTTTCTTCTCGAGGACCCGCGCGGCAAGCTGGTGCCGACGCTGATTGTGGAAGTCGTGGACCAGATGATGAAGACCCGCGACGAAGCCATCAACGAGCTCGACCAGATGACCCAGAACGTGGACCACATCAAACAGATCGTCGCCATGCAGCAGAGCTACGCGAAAGCCGGCGGCGTCATCCAGATCGTGCCGCCCGCCTCGCTTTTCGACGAAGCCCTGCGCCTCGCCCAGTCCTCCGCCACGCGCCACGGCGTGCAGATCGTCTCCCATCTGGGCAAGGTGCCGGACATCGAGACCGACCGGCACCAGGTGCTGCAGATTCTCGTCAATTTCCTGACCAACGCCGTGCAGGCCGTGAAGCCCCAGCCCGCCGGCAAGCGCCGCATCGACCTGCACCTCGCCACCGCAGAGGAACGCATTCTTTTCACGGTGCAGGACAACGGCGCCGGCATCCCGGCCGAAAACCTCGACAAGATTTTCCAGCACGGCTTCACCACCCGGCGCGATGGCCACGGCTTCGGCCTGCACTCCGGCGCCCTCGCCGCTCGCAAGCTCGGCGGCACCGTACAGGTGCATAGCGACGGACCGGGCCTGGGCGCGCGCTTCACCCTCGAGCTGCCGCTGAAGATCGTCCGTCCGCTCACCACGCCCGCCTTTCCCCTGCCCAGCCATCCCTCCCGCGCCGCATGAACCCCTCACGCAACCGCCGCGTCCTGATCATCGACGACACCCCGTCGATCCATGACGATTTCCGCAAGATCCTTGCTCCGAGCGGTGCCGCGGCCAACGCGCGGATCGACGACCTCGCCGGCGCGATCTTCGGCACGCCGGCGGCCGTCGCCCCCGGTGAAGTCTTCGAACTCGATTTCGCCCTGCAGGGCCAGGCCGGCCTCGCCCTCGTCCAGCGTTCGCTGACCGAAGCCCGGCCCTACGCGCTCGCGTTCGTCGACATGCGCATGCCCCCGGGTTGGGACGGACTCGAAACCATCGAGCACATCTGGAAGGCGGACCCTCGCATCCAGGTCGTCATCTGCACCGCCTTCTCCGACCACGGCTGGTCGACGATCAGCGAGCGTCTCGGCCGCTCGGACAATCTCATCATCCTCAAGAAACCCTTCGACCAGGTGGAGGCGCTGCAACTCGCGCACGCTCTGACCGAGAAGTGGGTCGTCACCCAGGCCGCCCGCCTGCGTTCCGACGAACTTGAGGCCATGGTCACCGCGCGCACCGCCGAGCTGGTGGCCGCGAAGGAAGCCGCCGAGCAGGCGAACCGGGCCAAGAGTCTTTTCCTGGCCAACATGAGCCACGAGATCCGCACGCCGCTCAACGGCATGCTCGGCATGAGCGCTCTGTTGCTCGATTCCGGCCTGAACGACGAGCAGAAGGATTTTGCCGAGACCATGGCCGGCAGCGGCGAGATCCTGCTCGCGCTGCTCAACGACATCCTCGACATCTCGCGCATGGAAGCCGGCCACCTCGAGATCGAGCAGGCGCCGTTCGTCCTCGACGAGGTGGTCGACACCGTCATCCAGCTGCTCGCGCCCCGCGCCCATCAGAAGAAGCTCGAGCTGATCGCCGACATCGACCCGCGCCTGCAAGGCGGCCTGGTCGGCGACTCGCACCGCATCCGCCAGATCCTTTTTAACCTGCTCGGCAACGCGGTGAAGTTCACCGCCGAGGGCGAGGTCAGCCTCTCGATCCACCCGCTGGATATTTCCGCGGAAAAGCTGACCCTCGAGATCGTCGTGCGCGACACCGGCGCCGGCATCTCGGCCGAGGCCCAGTCGCGGCTCTTCCGTCCGTTCTCGCAGGTCGACGCCTCCACCACCCGCATCCACGGCGGCAGCGGCCTGGGCCTTTCCATCTGCCGCGGCCTCGTCGGCCTCATGCAGGGCACCATCAAGCTCGAGAGCGCTCCCGGCAAAGGCGCAACCTTCCGGGTCGCGCTGCCTCTCGCCCGCACCACGGTGATGCCGAAGGTGCCCGACCTCGATCCCGCCATCCTCGCGACCCAGCGCACGCTCGTGGTGGACGACAACGCCACGAACCTGAAATTCCTTTCCCGCCTGCTCGATTCCTGGAAGGTCTCGTACAGCCTCGCCATCGACGGCGCGGACTGTCTCGCGCAGATGGACGCCGCCATCGCCGAGGGCAAACCGTACAAACTTGTGCTACTCGACTACCAGATGCCGCGCATGGACGGCCTCCAGCTGGCGCAGAAGATCACCGCCCAGCCGGCCTACCAGAAACCGGTGATGATGCTGCTGACTTCGATCTGCCTCAGCCCGTCCGACAACGAACGTCGCGCCGCCGGCATCGTCTCCTGCCTGAACAAGCCGCTGCGCAAAAACCTGCTCCTGCAGCGCATCCTGCAGGCCCTCTCGCCCGCGCCGGCCGCACCGCCCGTGACCCTGCCGCCCGCCACGCGCCGCACGGCCAACGTGCGGGTGCTCGTGGCCGAGGACAATCTCGTCAACCAGAAGGTCATCGGCTCGCACCTCAAGCGCCTCGGCCTGCCGCACGTGATCGTGCCCAACGGCCGCGAAGTGATCGACATCCTCGCGCGTGAAAACTTCGACCTCATCCTGATGGACTGCCAGATGCCCGAGCTCGACGGCCTGGCCACGACCCGCCTGATCCGCGAACGCGAAGCCGCCACCAAGGCGCGCCGCCTGCCCATCATCGCTCTCACCGCCGGCATCGCCGACCTCGACCACGCCGCGTGCATCGCCGCCGGCATGGACGACTACATGGCCAAGCCGGTGCGCTGGGAACTCCTCCCGCGCCTCCTCCAAAACCATCTCCCCCCGGGAAGCATCGCCGCATGAGCTCCCA
>JBEHWZ010000024.1:0-12310 GCA_048498955.1 Verrucomicrobiota bacterium
CGAAGCAGGACATCGCCGCGTTGCGCGCGATTCCCGGGGTGAAGGCCGCGGCCGCGCTCAACCAGGTGCCGTTCGACCACTCCTCGTGGAACAGCTCGGATCCTGACCGGCCGGGAACGCGCTTTGGCCGGTCAGGAGACCGGCCCTCCAACCAATTGGCGTAACGAGCAAGCTCGGCCCTGACAGGTGTTAGCCCGCCTTCACGCCCAGCCCGGCCGAGCTCCGCCACTTGTCCAGCGGCAGCTGAGCGAGCACGATCAACGCGACCTGGCTGATCATGAAGAAAATCAGCCACCAGAACGCGGCATCCATGAAACCGTAGCTGTGCAGGCCGACGCCCAGCATGTTCGTGCCGAACCAGCTCCAGCTCGTGACGATGTTGCCAAAGACCGCGAGGCACATGAGTCCGCGCTGTTTCACCAAGCCGCCCCAGCGGGCGTGCAGGATGAGGGCGTTCCAGAGCACGATGATGAGCGCGCCGTTTTCCTTCGGGTCCCAGCCCCAGAAGCGGCCCCACGACTGGTCGGCCCAGATGCCGCCGAGGATGGTGCCCACGAGGCTGAAGAGCGTGGCGAAGCAGACGATGCCGTAGACCATGCGGCCGAGCGAGTCGGCGGTATCCTTGTCGAGGGACTTGGTGAGCGTGCCGCGCAGGATGTAGATGAGGGCGAGGAAGCCGGCGAGGAACGTCGCGGCGTAACCGGTCGTCACGATCACAACGTGCGTGGCGAGCCAAAGGTTGGTGTCGAGCACCGCGCGCATCATCTCGAGCGTGTCGCCGCTGAGCGACAGGTGGTGGGCGATCAGCAGCGTGACGAAGCCAATGGCGCCCGCCGCGGCCGAGCCGATGCCGTTGCGGTAAATGCGTTCCAGCAGGAGGCACAAGGCCACCGCGCCCCAGCCAACGAACAACGCGGACGAATAAAGGTTGGTGACCGGCGGACGGCCCTCCAGCCACATGCGGGTGATGATGCCGGCCGTGGTGGCGAGGAAAGCGACGAAGATCAGGTAATAGGCCGTGCGTTGCAGCAGCTGCGGCCAGACCAGCCACGAGACGACCGCGAGGAAGAACGCGAAGGCGTACAAATCCATGCTCTTGTAGAACGGCTCGGCGGCGTTGAAGCGGGATTCGACGTCGCTCTTCTTGAGTTGCGGCTCAAAGCGCTTGGCGAGCTGGTCGCGGTAGACGGAGGCTATCTCGTTGAACTGTTTGGCTTCGTGTGCGCGCCACGCGTGGCCGAGCGCGGCGTAGGCCACGACGTTTGTATCCAGCTGCGCGGTGGTCAGGCTCTCAAGAATGGCGTGACCGGAGGTGCGCCAAGCGGTGGGATTGGTCTCGGTCGCTGCCGGCGGAATCGCGAGCAAGTAGCCCATCTGGCCCATCGTGTCGAAGCGCTGGGCGGCCGCGAGGATGCTGTTGAAGGCTTTCTCGTCGTACGCCTCCTTGCGCTGGCGGGCGCGGAACGCGGCGACGCCCTCGGGGATGTCGTTCTGGAATTGAATGAGTTCGCCGAGGAAGTCCGGCGAGTCCGGCAGCTGCAGGCTGTGCTTGAGCCGCTGGTAGAGCATCACGCGATCGCGGAGCTGGATGACGGCTTTCTGGAACTGCGTGCGCACCTGCGGATCGATCGGCTGGGCGAGTTGCACCTGGCGGTCGAGCTCCTCCAGTTTGGGCGCGAGCTGGTTGAAGGAGAAACGCGTGCGGGTGCCGGGGACAAAATCGGCGAGCACCAGGATGCGCATCGCGGGGTTGTCGTACTTGATCTTCGTCTGCTCCTCGGTGATGCCCATGAGCGTGAGCAACTCGGGCGAGTCGGTGGCGCTGAGACGGAAGGTCGGGTAGGTGTCGGCTTTCGCCGGGTTGAAGAGCACGTCGGCGAGCCATTCGGTGGGCGTGTCGACCAGCGGCGTGGTCTTCGGCAGGTCGGTGACCAGCTGGCGGCCCTGCAGCATGAGCAGGGAAGTGCGGGCGACGGTGTCGAGCGGCTTGATGCGGCCGTTCACCAGGACCGGCAAGCGGCCAAAGGCCTCGAGATCGAATTCGCTCGTGTTTGCCGGACGGCGCAGCGCGGCGGCGAGCCAGCCGATGGTGAGGACCAGGACGAGAATCGGAAGATAGCGCTTCATGACTTGGCCTCCTTGGCGGAGCGCTTTTCGATGAACTTGAAGAGGTGCAGGCCGAATTGGACGACCAAGCCCACGGCCATCATGACGCAGGCGATGTAGGGCAGGGCCCAGCTGGGATTGCGCACGACCTGCAGGATGCTGACCTTGTCGCCCTGTTCGAAGCTGGCTTGATAGAACGTCAGGCCGGCGTGGCGCAGCGGGTTGTTCATGTAGATCAGGACCTCGCGGTCATCGCGGCCGTCATCGGTCTTGAGGCGGATGCGGCTGGAGAAATTTTTCGGGATGTCAGTGCCCGGGTAGACGTCGTGCGTGAAATCGATCAGCGTGATCGCGAACGGATGGTAGTAGCGCTTAAAGCGCAGGGCGATTTCCCAAGTGCGGCCGGCGTATTCGAACTTCTGCGGCATGGCGCCGAACATCGCCGAGACGAGCCAAATGCCGAGCGGGCCTTCGGATCCGACGAGCTCGATGTTCGAGGCGGGCGCGTTGCGGTCGTCCTCTTTGTAGGTGACGCGCACCGGGATCACCGCGACGCGCGGGCCGATGCCGGCGGTGGCGACGGCGGGCGTGGCGTTCGGCGTCTGGTCGCGCATCTGCACGACGGCGTTCGGATAATAATCGCGGATGCGCAGCTGGAACGGGAGCTTCGGGTGCTGGATGATGCCACCGTCGGCGAGCACGGCTTCCGGAATCGCGACCACCTCGTTATAGTCGGGATTGGTGGTGTCCATGATCACCAGCTCGGTGGTGCGCGAGGCCTCCGAGTAATGGCTGGTGTGGCCTTCCTCGATGCGCATCTGGCTTTCGACCTGCATCAGGCCGCTCAGCAGTTCGCCCACGAGCAGGAGGATGAGGCCGGCGTGCGTGAGCTGGATGCCGAGTTTCTTCCATTCGAAGCGGAAGCGGTAGATGTGCGCGGCGACGAGGTTGATGAGCAGCAGGCCGCCGATGAAGTAGCCGCCCGGGAAAACGGGGATCGGCACCTCAGTGCCGGGGATTTTCCAGAGCACAAAGAACGTACGGAAGAACTGCGCCTGCACGCCCCAGATGCCGAGCTGCACCTGCGCGAGCGTGGCCCAGAAGATCAGGACGATCGACAGCGCGAGCAGGACGACGGTCAGCTTGAGCGAAACGAAAAAGTCGCGGAACTGGCGGAGGACGGGAGTCATTTGGCCTGCTCCTTCACGCTGCGCAGGAAATCAATGAACGCGGGCTTCTGGCCGGCCACGAGGGCGTCGGGCCCCATCAACTTGAAGAACCAGGTTTCACCCGGACGGGAGAGCACGGCGCCGACGATGCGCGTCGGGACGCCCTTGGCGGTGCCGGCGAAATCGACGACGTCGAAGTGCAGGCCGCCCTGGCCATCGGCGTGGGCGATTGCGCCATTCAGGTCCGCTTCCGCCAGCGGCGGCAGCGCGATCTGGCCGCGCCAGCGGTTGAGGTTGGCGAGCAAGCCGCCGGTGTCGCCCGGGAAAGCGGTGATGGAGAGGTCGGCCTCGGTGCCGTCGGCGCCTTTCACGGCGAAGCTGCCCTTGCGCATCTGACCCGGATCCTTGGCGCTCCAGCTGGCTGGAGCGGTCCAGGTGAGGCTGTCGCTGCCCGTCGGCACGGCAGTGTTGGCCATGCTGTCGCCGGCGGCGGGAGCCTGGGTTCCCGGTGCGGCACCCGGCATGACCGGCGGCGGATCTTTCGGCGCGCGGTAGGAGACGATTTCGCGGTCCTTGCAACCAGCCAGCAGCACAGTGGCGAACAGGACAACGCTGAGAGGGGCGCGGGAAAGCATGACTGCCCTCCACAGTAGCAATCCCCGGACAACCGCAATCCTAACAAGAATGTCACGAAACCTATGAGCGGGGCGGCAGGTCCCAATTAGGGGGACGCTGCTCGGTCTACGTCTGGCGAGAGTGTCATCCTGAGCCGTGCGAAGGATCCAACCGAACGCGGACATGGCAACGATGTCGATTGGATCCTTCGCACGGCTCAGGATGACGGAAAAAAGGAAGGGCGGGAGATTTTGGTAGCGAACAAGGCGACAACCCTTAAGCCACTGGCATGCAATTCACGCCGCTCGGCGACAGTGCATTGATGGTGGAATTGGGGGACACGATCAACGAGTCCACCCACCAGCGCGTGCAGGCCGCCTGGCGGGCGCTGGCGGCCGAGCCGCTGCCCGGCGTGAGCGAGGCGGTGCCTGCGTACACGAGCGTCACGCTGTTTTATGATCCGTGGCGAGTGGTCCAGGCGGGAGCGCCCGAACACGAGGTGATCCCGTGGCTGACAGCCCGCGTGAAGGAGCGGCTGAAGAATCCCCCGAAGGCTGCGAAGACCAAAACCCGCACGGTGGAAATCCCCGTGTGCTATGGCGGCGATTTCGGCCCGGATCTGGGACGCGTCGCGGCGCAGGCGAAGATTTTTCCGGAGGAAGTGGTGAAGCGCCACAGCGCCGCAAAGTATCTGGTGTACCTGATCGGTTTCGCGCCGGGGTTCCCGTATCTCGGCGGTTTGCCGAAGCAGCTCGCGACGCCGCGTCACGCCAAGCCGCGCATGTCCGTGCCGCCGGGATCGGTGGGCATCGCGGGCGAGCAGACCGGAATTTACCCGCAGTCCACGCCCGGTGGTTGGAACCTGATCGGTTGCACGCCGCTGAAGTTGTTTCAACCGGAAGCAAACCCGCCCGTGTTGCTGCAGGCGGGCGACGAGGTGAAGTTCAAGCCGGTCACGCCGGAGGAGTTCGCGAAGTTTAAGGAGGCGCGTACATGATCCGCGTCTTGAAGCCAGGCCTGCTCACGACTGTCCAGGACCTCGGACGTCCGAGCTACCAACAGTACGGCATCGTGGTCGGCGGCGCGCTCGATGGCTTTGCCGCGCGCGTGGTGAATCTCGCGGTGGGCAACGAGGACAACGACGCCGTGCTCGAGATGGCGCAGACGGGTCCGGATCTGCAGTTCGCGCGCGACGCCTTGGTGGCGTGGACCGGCGGCGACTTCGAGGCGACGGTCGCCGGCCAGCCGCTGCCACGCGATCGCGCGGTGCGCGTTGCTGCAGGCGAGACGATCAGCTTTGGCGTGGCTCGCAACGGCCTGCGCGCGTGGCTCGCGATCGCCGGCGGCATCGACGTGCCGCTGGTGATGGGCAGTCGGACGACCTATCGTCGGGCGAATCTCGGCGGCTACAAGGGACGTCCGCTCGCGGCGGAGGATGAATTGAAAACTTTCCCGGCGTCAGAACGCGCGGTAGCGGTGCTCGCGTCACTGGCGGCCAGCGGCAAGCGCGCGACCGCGTGGACGGTGCGGCCGGAGACGATGGGCCGTCCCGCGGCAGCCGGAGTGGTGCGTGCGATGCCGGGCCCGGAATGGGATTGGTTCACGGATCACGCGCAGCGCGACTTCTTTGCGGCCAACTGGGAGGCGACGCGCGAAGCCGATCGCATGGGCGTGCGCCTGCAGGGACCGGCGCTCACGCTGGTGAAACCGCGCGAGATGATTTCCTCCGCCGTGAATGCCGGCGTCGTACAGGTGCCGGCGGCCGGCCAGCCGATCGTGCTGCTGCCGAGCCGGCAGTCTGTCGGCGGTTATCCGCGGCTGGCGTCGGTCGCTGCGGTCGATCTCGGGCGTTTCACGCAATTGCGTCCGGGAGCGAAAGTTCGTTTTGAGAAAATCAGCGTGGCGGCAGCGCAGGACCTGTGGCTCGCCCGCGAACGGGATTTCGGCCGGGCCAAGCTCGGCCTCACCCGCGCCTTGGGCTGATGCCATGAAGAGCGTGGACCTGAATTGCGACCTGGGCGAGGGGGCGGGCCACGACGAGGAGCTGATGCCGCTGGTCTCGTCGGCGAACGTGGCCTGTGGCGGACACGCCGGCGACGAGGCGACCATGCGCGACACCATCCTGCTCGCGAAGAAGCACGACGTCGCCATCGGCGCGCATCCGGGTTTCGCAGACCGGGAAAATTTTGGCCGGGTCGAACTGCCGCTCTCGGCTGTGGAGATCCGCGGCTTGGTCCTGAATCAGGTGCAGCACCTGCTGGCCATCGCGCTGCAATGCAACGCACGCGTCCGGCACGTGAAGCCACACGGTGCGCTCTATAACATGGCGGCGCGGGATCGCGCCGTCGCGCAGGCCGTCGCGGATGCCGTTTACGAGGCGGATCCGCGCCTGCTGTTGATGGGACTCGCGGGCAGCCAGTTGATCGAGGCGGGTCGGAATTGCGGCCTCAACACGATCAATGAAGTATTTGCCGACCGGACTTACCAGGCGGATGGCTCGCTGACCCCGCGCAGCCAGCCCGGGGCGCTGATTGGCGACGAAAGCGTCGTGGCCGCACAGGCCTTGCGCATGGTGCGCGAAGGAAAGGTCACGGCCGCCGATGGCAGCGAGGTGTCGATCAGCGCCGAGACGATCTGCCTGCATGGCGATGGCGACCATGCCGTGGCTTTTGCCCGGCGTTTGCGGGCGGAACTTGAGTCGGCGGGGATCGAGGTCAGGAATTTCGCCGCATGATCAAACTCATCGGCATCCTCGTGGTGGCGGTGGGCTTTGCCCTCCGGTTCAACACGCTGCTGGTGGTGATGGTGGCCGGAATTGTCACGGGACTGGTGTCCGGGATGTCGTTCAACGAGATCATCACGCTCTTCGGAAAATACTTCACCGAGAACCGCTACATGACGCTCCCGGTGGTGTTGTTGCTCCCGCTGATCGGTGTGCTCGAACGCCACGGCTTGCAGGAGCGGGCTGAGACCATAATACGCCAGTTGAAGGCGGCCACCGCCGGCCGGGTGTTGCTGCTTTATACTGTGATCCGCCAGGTTGCCGCGGCGCTGGGCGTGCAGATTGGTGGCCATGCGTCGACCGTGCGGCCGCTGGTCGCGCCGATGGCCGAGGCGGCGGCGAAACAGCAGATACCCTCCGGCCGGGAGCTGCCGGCGAAGACGATCGAAACGATTCGGGCGCATGCCGCGGCGGCCGACAATACGGGCAATTTTTTTGGCGAGGACGTCTTCATCGCGGTCGGGGCGATTTTGCTTATGAAGGGATTCTTCGATACGCAGGGAATGAACGTGAGCGTGTGGGCCATGGCGCTGTGGGGCATCCCGACGGCGGTGGTGGCCTTTTGCGTGATGGCGTGGCGGACGCGCGTCCTGGACCGGCGCATCCTGCGCGAAGCCGCGGAAGAGGAGAAGAAGCCGTGAAGCCGCTGCTGACCAACGAGGTCTTCTACGTCGTGATTGGTGTGATTTTCGCGCTCGTGGCCGGGCGCATCGCCCGTGATCGCCAGCATCCCCGGCGCTGGGGTTCGATGCTGTTCTGGGCGCTGCTGGCGGTTACTTATGTTTTCGGCAAAAATCTGCCGCCGCTCGTGGTGGGGTATCTCGTGTTCGCCATGGTCGTGCTCGCGGCCCTGCGTCAGGTGGAGCGCTCGCGCGAGACGGGAACGCCGCGCGCCGAGCGGCTGGCGGCGGCGGAACGGCTGGGTAATAAATTGTTCTGGCCAGCGCTGCTCGTGCCGGTGCTGGCGGTGGCGGGATCGCTGGTGCTCGGGAAGATTCACTTTGGGGCGATGCCTTTCGTTGAAACGAAGCAGGTGACGGTGATCGCGCTCGGTCTCGGCGCCTTGGTCGCGCTGGCGGTGGCGATGCGGGTGACGCGCGCTCCCGTGCTAGCTCCGGTACAGGAAAGCAGCCGCCTGCTGCAGGCGATCGGCTGGGCGCTGGTGTTGCCGCAGCTGCTGGCGGCGCTGGGCGGCATTTTCGGCGCGGCGAAAGTCGGGGATGTGGTGGCGCAGCTCGTGACGCAGACGCTGCCGGTGCAGCTGCCGTTTGTCGCGGTAGCGGCGTATGCGATCGGCATGGCCCTGTTCACGATCTGCATGGGCAACGCGTTCGCGGCGTTTCCGGTCATGACGCTGGGCGTGGGTCTGCCGCTGATCGTGCAGCAGCATCACGGCAACGTCGCGATCATGGCGGCGATCGGGATGCTTTCGGGCTATTGCGGCACGCTGCTCACGCCGATGGCGGCGAACTTCAACATCGTGCCCGCCATGCTGCTCGAGTTGCGGGACAAGAATGCCGTGATCAAGGCACAGGCGCCCATTGCGCTGACGGTGCTCACGGTTAATATCCTGCTGCTGTACTTCCTCGTTTACCGCTTCTGACTCCGCGCATGAAAAAGATTTTGCTCACCGGCTTTGAGCCCTTTGACGGGGCCACGATCAATCCGTCGGAAGAAATCGTGCGCCAGCTGCATGGCAGCGTAATCGCGCGCCATGAAGTGGCGGCGGCGCTGTTGCCCTGCGTCTTTGGCGCGGCGAACCGCGAGTTGACGACGCAGCTGGAACGGCACCGGCCCGCGCTGGTGATTTGCTTGGGGCAGGCCGGCGGCCGGCCGGCGGTCACGCCGGAGCGGGTTGCGATCAATGTCGATGATGCGCGCATTCCGGACAACGCCGGCCAGCAGCCGGTGGATCGCGCGATCGTGAAAAATGGACCGGCTGCGTATTGGAGCACGCTGCCGGTGAAGGCGATCGTGCGCGAGCTGGAGCGGCGGGGCATTCCCGCGGCGGTGTCGCAGACCGCGGGCACGTTCGTCTGCAATCATGTCTTCTACGGACTCATGCACGAGCTCCGGACGCAAAAGCAGGTGCGCGGCGGATTCATTCACGTGCCATTCCTGCCCGAGCAAGCCAAGCCGGGCGAACCCTCGTTGCCGCTGGCCCGGATGATCGAGGCCGTGGCTTGTGCGATCGAAACCACGGTGCGCGTGAAGCGCGACGTGAAGTCCGTGGGCGGCGCGGTTAGCTGAGCGACGGGTTCAGCGACGCGACCGGCGGTAGCGCCGGAAGCCGGCAAACAGGCCCATGGCGCCCACGAGCAGTGCGCCGTACGTGGACGGTTCGGGGACCGGCGTGACCTGATAGTCGCCCGATTGCCAGTGCGTGTTGCTCGCGCTGTAGCCGCTGAAGACGACCTGGTTCATCGGAGTGGCGCCGCTCGTGTTGAAGGCGGCGCCGGTCCAGCCATGTGTGTAGAAATAGTCGGCGGCGTTGGACCAGTTCTGGATGGTGAGCGTGACGCCCGCATCGATGACAAAATTGGTGAAGTTGACCGAGGTGGCCACGGTGCCGAAATCGATGGTGCTGTTGCCGGTGACGTGAAGGGTGGTGGCGGTGAGGCTGTAGCCGTTCAGGCTCAGGGTGCCGCCGCCGAGTTCGAGAGTGCCGGCCAGCACGATCGAACTGAGCAGGGCGAGCGAGCCGCCCGACAACGTCACGGTGCCGGTGCCGCTGAAGGTGCCGCCGAGCGAATTGGTGCCGCCGCTGAAGAGCAGCGAGCCGCCGGTGCCGAAATTGGTGGCGCCGTTGACGGTGTTGGTGCCGGCGGAGAAGGTCATGTTGCCACCGGCGAAGGTTTTGGTGCCGGTAAACGAATTGGTGCCGCCGGAGATCGAAGCCGAGCCGCCGCCGAGACTGACGGCGCCGGCAAAAGTGTTCGTGCCGTTCGTGACCGAAAGACTGCCGCCGCCGAGATTGATCGAGCCCGCGCTGGTGAGGGTGTTGGTGCCGCCCATGAAAACCAGGCTGCCGCCGTTCATGTTGAGCGCGCCGGCGAGGGAGGAAGTGGCGCCGCCGTTGGTGCCGATGGTGAACGTGGCGCCGGCCGCGCCGGTGACCTGGCTGCCGGCCAGGGTGGTGAAGGAGCGCAGGCCTTCGTTGTAGCCGTTCAGGTTGAAATTGCCGTCGGATTTGACCGTGACGTCGGTGTTGTCGGCGATCTGATCGCTGGCGCCGAGACGCAGCACGGCGGAGCCGGCGGCACCCGAGCCGTCGCCGACGTTGATGGTGGAGCTGGCGACCGCGGTGGCGCCACCGGTCTTCGCGAGTTCGACCGTGCCGCTGTTGATGCTGAGGATGCCGCTGAGCGAGGTCGAGGTGCTGCCGGAGAAAGTGACGGTGCCGGTGCCGGTTTGCGTCAGATTGCCCGCGCCATAGCCGCCGCCGGTGAGGGTGATGTTGCCCGCGCCGGCGAAGGTGACGTTTTTGCCCGCCGAGAAATCGCCGCTGAGCGTGAGCGTGCCGCTGTCCGAGGCGATGGTCGCATCGTTGGAAAAAGTAACGGAGCCGGAAAAGGTATTGTTGCCGCTGACGTTGCGCAGCGCGCCGCCGCTGCCGACGCCCGCGCCGCTGAGGTCGACGTTGGCCTCGGCAAAGGTGTTGGCGCCGGTGGTTTTAAAGGCGAGTGTGGCGCCGGAATTGACGGTGTTGCCGTAGGTGCCCGTGGCGCCCAAGGCGAGCGCGTTGGTCAGCGTCAGGGTGCCGGCGCCGACCGTGACGACGCCGCCGAAAGTGTTGGCGCCGCCGAGCACAAGTTCGCCGCTGCCTATCTTGGTGAAGCCACCGTAATAGCGGTCATCGACCACGCTGTTGATGGTGGCGGTCAGGCCGGTCGCGACGGAGAAATTCGGACTGCCATCGAACTGGATTGTGCCACCCGAGAACGTCGGCGTGCCTTCCTCAATCGTGAGGCTCGAGATCCCGACGGTGCCGGAAACGTTTACGGTGTAGGTGCCGGTGCCGTTGGTGCCGGCGCTAAAGACGGCGTCGGACCAATCCGTCCAGTTCACGATCGAGCCACCGCTACCCGCGCTGTTGGTATTCCAGTTGCCGCCCGAACCGGTGACCCAGGTGCCGGACGGAGTCGTTCCCGTACCAGCGGTTCCGTTGCCATTGAGATCCCAATAAAGCTGCGCCCGCGCCGGTAGCACCGTCGCCAGCAAGCAGGCCAGCAGCCACCAGGCTGCGGGACGGACTTGTTGAAGAATGGGAGAGGCGCGGCTCACGGTTAGTAAAAGACGGGTACTATACAGGATAGTTTCCCGCTTTCCCAATTTAAAATGGGGAGAAATACCTAGCCTTGATCAGACCCAATCCTTAGGATCGGACTGATCGATCTAAACTTAAGCCGAACAGCTGTTTGCTTAGTTATTGAAGCGGAAAAGAGCCACATCTCCATCGCGGAAGACGTACTCTTTACCTTCCAAGCGGTATTTCCCGGCTTCGCGCGCGGCGGCGACACTGCCGAGGCGGCTCAGATCCTCATAACCGACGATTTCGGCCTTGATGAAACCACTCTCGAAATCGGTGTGGATGACGCCGGCGGCCTGGGGGGCTTTCCAGCCTTTCTTGATGGTCCAGGCGCGGACTTCCTTTTCGCCGGCGGTGAAGTAGGTCTGCAGGCCGAGCAGCGAGTAGGCGCCGCGGATGAGCGAGGAGACGCCGGAGTCGTCGACGCCGAGATCCTTGAGGAACGCCTTCGCGTCCTCGGGCGGCAGGTCGATCAGCTCGGCTTCGATCTTCGCGCTGATCGGCACGTAGGCGGCGTCGTGGTGCGTGCGCACGAACTCGGCGACCTTCTGGACGAATTTGTTTTGCTCGGCGGTCGCGAGATCGGACTCGGCGACGTTGCACGCGAAGAGCACGGGCTTCGCGGTGAGGAGCTGGAGCAATTTCATCATCGCCTTCTCGTCGTCGGTGGCCGCGAGCGTGTTGGCCGTCTTACCCGAGTTGAGATGCGGGGTGAGTTTGTCGAGGAGCGCGAGTTCGATCGCGGCTTCCTTGTCGCCGGACTTCGCGGCCTTCTGTGTCTTGGGATGGCGCTTGGCGACGGCATCGAGATCGGCGAGCACGAGCTCGGTCGTGATCACTTCGATGTCACGCACCGGATCGACGCCGCCCATGGTGTGGACAACGTCGCCATCTTCGAAGCAGCGGACGACCTGGACGATCGCATCGACCTCACGGATGTTGGCGAGGAACTGGTTGCCGAGGCCTTCACCCTTGCTGGCGCCGGCGACGAGGCCGGCGATGTCGACGAATTCGATCGCGGCGGGAATGACCACGTTGGTCTTGGCGATTTTCTGGAGCACCGCGAGGCGGTCATCCGGTACCGTCACCACGCCGACGTTCGGGTCGATGGTGCAAAACGGGTAGTTGGCGGCCTCCGCCTTGCGAGAGCGGGTGAGGGCGTTGAAGAGAGTTGATTTGCCCACGTTGGGCAGTCCGACGATACCGGCTTTGAGCATAAAATTGGGTGCTTTAAGGGTCGGATGGAGCGGTGGCACTGGGGGCTTGACAAGGGCAAAGTTGTCCCGTCCATTCTGCCCCTTTTCCAATCCAACTCCTGCTACCAGCTAA
>JBEHWZ010000025.1:0-7138 GCA_048498955.1 Verrucomicrobiota bacterium
TTGCGGGCGGTGGATGATCGTATGCATGGACGGAAAAAGGGAGGGAGGAGGGAAAGGGATGAGCGCAGTGGTGCGGGCTCGTCGGTTTTCACCGGCGGGCTCCTGGGAGTTTGGGTCGATTACCTTGGTTGGGTATCGCCTCAGGCCAGGCAGCCCGCGACGGAGTGTTTGGACCAAATGGCCATGCAGCGGCACTGCTGCGCTTGGCGCAGGCCAAAGCCCATCGCGGCCTTCGTAAGCGAAGTGCCGGCGGCGGGAGCTTTGACTGGAGTGGCGTTGACCATTGGTTTGTCTGGATGGGACTTTGCACAAGTGCATCGGCCCGACAAGTGACATCTAAAGCGGGAAGCGTGCCAACCGTGTCATCACGCTGAATCTTGCACCGTAACAGTTTCGGCCGCACGTTCGCCGTCATGAAACAAATGACCGATGCGGCGACCACCATAGGCGAGATCCGGGAACGCGTGCTGGCGTTCGCGCGCGAGCGGGATTGGGAGCAGTTTCACTCGCCGAAAAACCTCAGTATGGCGCTGGCTGCCGAGGCCGGTGAGTTGATGGAGCACTTCCTGTGGACCGAGTCGAAGGCTTCGGGCGCGACGCTGGCGGATCCGGCGAAACGGAGGAAGATCGAGGACGAACTCGCCGACGTCGTGATCTACGCGCTCGAGTTTGCCAACATCGGCGGCATCGACCTCGCCAAGGCAATCGAGGCCAAGCTCGCGCAGAACGCGGCGAAGTATCCGGTCGAGAAAGCGAAGGGACGGTCGGACAAGTACACCGAGCTATGAGGTTCGGTGGATCTCAGATTTGAAATTTGAGATTTCAGATTGTTTGGAAAGATACGGACAAAAAAAGCGGCGCATCGGGTGATGCGCCGCGAGGCAAAGGGAAGAGCGAACGTACCGGTTACGGCTTGCCGCCGTAGGTGACGTAGTCGTCCAGTTCGAGCCAGTCGAACCACGTGGCGATGTCGTCGCGGTTCGCGGCGTTCTTGCGGTGGACGTCGTTGAAGAACGCACGGGTGTCCGGCGGCGTGGGCGTGAGCTGCTCGAACCACGTGGACCAGGCGGCGATCTCGGCCGGGTGGCGCTTCGGGGTGGCGTTGGCGTTCACGTAGGCGAGGATTTCGCTGTCGGTCTTGCCGGCCTTGATTTCGGCGAACAGGGCGTCCGGATTGAGACCGGTGTAGGTGAGGAAGCGCTGGTCGATCGGGCAGTTGTAGTGAAAGTCACCGTTCTTGCCGGTGACGACGGCGCGGGCCTTGTCGATGAGGCGCGGCAGGTGGACGTAGCCACCGAGACGCGTGCGCGGGCTGCGCGGCGGATGACGGGTGAGGTCGGGCGCGAACAGATTGACGCCGCCGGAGGTGGCGGACGGATTCAGGTAGTTGGATTTGAGGTCGGACATAAAGGAGCCAAGAGCGAAGCGCTGAGAGCTAAGAGCGCAATCAACCGGCGGGGATTCGGGGGCCGCTGTGGCAGGCGCAGCCGGGGGCGCAGGCGGGAGTCGTAGCGACGGGCGCGGACTTGGGCCCGGCTTTGGCCATCAGGCCGAAACCGCCGCTGATCACGCGGCGCACGGGTTCGCCGGTGTCGGGGTGCTTGGTGAGCGGCGCGTCCTTCATGCTCTGCACGACCTCGAAGCGGCGCGGGCTGGCGCCGTCCTGCCGGGGGATCGTTTCGTACACGTAGGTGGCCATGAGAAGTGAGAGTGAGAGGGAAGTTGAAACAGACCGGAAATCAAGTGCCGTGGCGGAGGGGAAATTAAACATCAAGCAACCAAGCAACTAAGCCCGGGGAATGAGACGGTCCGGAATTGGAGCTTTGCTCCTTGGCGGCTTCGTGTGAAATCCGCGCCATGAAGGCCTCCGCCACTCTCGAACGTTACTACGTTCTGCCCTGCTGCTTGCTGCTCCTGAACCTTTGCAACGAGATCATCGCCTACAAGGCGAAGCTGATCTATGATGGCCTGCTGCGCACGCTGTTCATCATGGGCATGGTGCTGTTCGGCTCCTCGCTCGTGGCCTTTGTCGTGGCGCCCGGCATCGTCTGGGTGGTGCAATCGCTCCGTCGGACCAGCCGCTCCAATGCGGGGCAGGTGGGGGAGATGCTTTTTCTCGGCGGCCTGGGAGTGGTGATCTTCTGGCTCTACTACCGGAATTACCTGATGGGCACGGAGCACATCCTGCCGGGGATGTGGCACAACGGCCTGCACGTGTCGTAGCCGCCGGCTATTTTTCGGGAGCGGTCTTGGGCGCCGCCGGCCATTCGGTCACCGCCGGTTTGGCGTTCGCGGCGTCCGTCGGTTCGTTGGTATTAAATTCCAAGAGCTGATTGGCCCGGACGGAAATATCCCGGCCGTCGCGCTGTCCGGGCGTGAAGCGCCAGTCCATGATCGCAACCAGCGCCTCGGCTTCGAACCCTTTGTTCGTGGAGCGAACGATGCGCGGTGAATGCACGTTGCCGTGCTCGTCGATGATGAACTCCACCACGACCGTTCCCGAGATCGACTTCTTCCTCATCCCGGCGGGATAACGGGGCGCGGCCCGCTGCACTGCCTTGGGACGAACGTCCGTGGGTTTCATCGTGAGCGGGTCATCCTTTTTTTCCGCGGTGGTGGTCTTCGCGATCTTGGCCGGCTTGGCAGCCTTCGCGGCCTGGCCGCGCACGTAAGTCGGGTCGACCTGCTTGATCCGGTCGTCGGTGCTGGGATGCGTGCTGAGATAGCTGTAATCGACGCCGCTGGTCGGGCGGGAATCCTCCAGCTTGTCGAGGATGGAGGCGAAGTATTGGGGTTTGATTCCGGCCTGGTGCAGCAAATCGATTCCATACCGGTCGGCTTCGGCTTCGAATTCGCGGGAGTAGCCGCGTTGCAGCAGGACGAAAGGAATCGTGCCGGCAAAAGTGGTGAGCGTCGACAAGTCGCCGGTCACGGTGCTCACGACCAACAGCGACGTGGAGCTGCGCAACAGGCTTTGCAACGCGTGCCGCCGCTGCCAGTGGCCGATTTCGTGGGCGAGCACGGCGGCGATTTCCTCGTCGGGATCGGCCATTTCCACCAATTCATCCGATACGACGATGATGCCGCCGGGCAGGGCGAAGGCGTTGGCGGCGCGTCCACCCATGGAGTGGTAAACCAGCTTCGGCGATTCCTTGAGTCCACCTGCTTTGACCAAGCGATCGAGCTGGTCCTGCACGCGTTTGCGGGCGTCCGCTTTCAGCGCGCTGGGCCCGAGGATCTTCGCGAGCGTGGCCAGGCCGGCCTTGCCCGCCTGCTGCTCGATGCTGGCTGGCACCGCCATGGCGGCGCGTTGCGCGAGCACGGGCAATCCCCACCAGATCACCGCGGCCACGGCGGCGACCAGCAGGACCGTGGCCACGGCGGCCACGCGCGAGCGGATCTCCAGTGCGTGCACGAGCGCGACCAGCCGCCCCTGGCGCTGGTTGGCGAGCAGTGTGTCCACCGCGGCGTTGTCCGTGGTCTCGATACTGCAACCCTCGGGCAGATAAAGATGGCGGGGAATGTTTGCGAGGCGGTCGCTGGCGGTGACGTCCGCGAGCGAGACATCGAACACGGGCGTCTCCGCGCTGCCCTGCAGGCGTCCGGCATTGGCAGAGACCGTGACCGGGCGGGCGGTGAGCGTCTCGCCATCGAACCAGGTGCCTTGAAAGGTGACGTTCATAGGCCGATGTCGAGGCCGACAAACTCGGCGGCGGTTTCACCGACGGCGCTGCCGTCGCTTTTGCCCAGCCGGGTGATCTTCTCGATCGGACCGGCGGGAATGAAGTGAAGGCAGGAAATCGCGTACCGGGCCGAGCGGATCGTCGTCCACGGATAAAGCAGGCCGCACGAGAAGATCAGCGCGAAGAGATTGCCCATCTGCAGGCGAAACCACTTGCCCGTCGACAGCGTGGCGGAGAAGCGGTGTTCATCGAGCCGCGTCTGGTTCCAGACCTGGTTGAAGAGCCGGGCGTAGACGAAATGCTTCGAGCAAAACAGCGCGAAACCGTAGAGCAGGAAAAAGGGCGCGAGCTCGAGCGGCGTGGGCACGCGGCCGGGATGAGTGAATACAAACAGGCTGGTGATCATTCCGCCCAGCATCACCGCGCCGAAGATCATGCACCCGCTGATGATGTAGGTGGCGTAGAAGGGCCCGCTGGCGGAATCGAAGGAGAAGAAGGCGTCGCCCAACCGGTGGCTGTTGATCACGAATTTCTTCCGGTTGCGCACCCAGGCCGGATAATAAATGCCGAGCGTGATGATGATGATCACCCACTGGCCGATGAAGGTCATGGCCGCCCAGCCATAGGTCTGGCGCGAGTAGAACCGCATGCCGCGGTACGTGGTGTTATGGGCATTGAAAGAGAGCGACCGCACCACCACCCACGGCAGCAACACCGCGCCGGCCACGATCGCGCCGATGCGCACCGCGGGATAAACTTCGCCGACAATCATGTAGGCGAGAAACATCAGGGCCACGAGGATGTTGCCCGCCAGGATGCGCGGCGGATTGGCGAGGTAGTCGAAACGATGGCCCATCAGCTCCGTGTTGCCGCGCAGGTAGCGCCGCTTGCGGACCTTCGCCCACGCCGAGTAGAGGCCGACCGTCAGCAGCGTGAGCAGGGTGTTGACGATCCAGACGCGGAAATACTCCCGCGCTTCGCCGTGGAAAACAAAGGGGTGTGATACGCGCGGCTGTTCCATTCCCACCGGCGGCGGTGGCAACAGTGGCGGCTCGGTCTCAGGTGGCGGGGCTGCGTTCTCTTGCAGCGGCTGCTCCACGGGCGCGGGCAAATCGGCAGGCATGGCCGCGTCCGCAGGCAACGGAAGCGCCCCGGGCTCCGCCTGGGCGCTCGGGGGCGGAGACGGCGGTGGGGTGGCGGCAGGAAATTCAGGAGCTGGCTGCTCCGGCGAAGCAGACGGATCTGACATGCGGAAAATGGCCCGTGCGCCGACGAGTCACCAGCAACGCGGCGGTGCGGCAAACTATTTCCACTCCCGGCGCACTTCCTCCGGCGTGCGCCCGCTGGTGCGCAGCGTTTGCAGCGACAGGGCGTCGTGCCGCTTGGCCAGGCGGACGCCCTGCGCGTCGAGCACGAGCGGGCAGTGATAAAAGGCCGGAGCCGCCAGGCCGAGCGCGCGATACAGGAGCAACTGGCGGAAAGTGGATTTGAGCAGGTCGGCGCCGCGGACCACTTCCGTGATCTTCAGGTCGGCATCGTCCACCACGCACGCCAGCTGATAGCTCGGCATGTCATCCTTTCGCCAGACGAGGAAGTCGCCGAAATCGCGTCCGGCGACCCCCTGGCGCGGGCCGAAGTGACCATCGTCGAACGCGAGTTCTTCGCCATCGGGCACGCGGAAGCGCCAGTTGATCGTGATCGGGTCGGAAAGCGGCGGAAGGGGCGTGCCGGCGTCCGGACGAAACTCGACCGGGTAGATCGGCTCGTCGTTTTCATCGCCGTCGTGCGGCGCGCTCGCGGCGGCGAGGACATCCTTGCGCGAATGAAAATCGGGGTAGATGTGCCCGGCCGCATGCAACCGGGCGAGGGCGGCGCGGTAGAGCGGGATGCGCTCGCTCTGGGAAATCATGGGCTCCTGCCACTCGAGGCCGAACCAGCGCATGTCCTCCTGCATCGCCGTCACGTATTCCGGGCGGCAGCGGGCGCGGTCGAGGTCATCGTTGCGCAACAGCAATACGCCAGCCTGCCCTGAGCTCGTCGAATGGGCCTTCGCGCGTTCCTGGGCCACCCAGAACGTCCGGGCGTGACCGAGATGAAGGCGTCCGGTCGGCGAGGGAGCCAGGCGGCCGCGATAGACAGTGGAAGGGTTAACCACGAATGAACACGAATAGACACGAACGGGATGGAAAACACAGGAAATTGTTTCCCAAGCAGGCATTGAATTCGTGTCTATTCGTGTTCATTCGTGGTTTCGAAATGAAGCTTCTCTGTGTCTATTGCGCCTCCAGCGACCGGCTTGATCCGAAGTATGCCGCGGCCGCCGAGGAGTTGGGCCGCCAGCTCGTGGCCCAGGGTTATGGCCTCGTGTACGGCGGCGGCAAAACCGGGTTGATGGGCGCTGTGGCGCGTGCGGCCAAGGGTGCCGGCGGGCACGTGGTCGGCGTGATCCCCGAGTTCATGAAGGCGCGCGAGCTCGCGTTCGATGCGGCGGACGAGCTCGTCACCGTGGTCACCATGCGCGAGCGCAAGCTGCTCATGGAAACGCGCGCCGATGCCTTCGTCACGCTGCCCGGCGGTTTCGGCACGCTCGAGGAAATCATGGAGATCCTCACGCTGCGCCAGCTCGACGTCGTGAAGAAGCCCTGCGTGTTCTTCAATCAGGACGGCTTCTACGACGACCTGATCCGGCTCTTCGAAAAGATGCTCGCGGAGAAATTCTTCAAGCCGTCGAACATGGATCTGTTCCGCGTGGCCAACACCGTGCCCGACATCTTCACCCAGATCGAAGCCGCCCGGCACGTGACGGCCGAGTCGAAGTGGTTTCAAACCCGCTGAGCAGTGGAAGCGTGGCGTGAAAAGCTGGTGGCGCGTTTCCAAACGCAGGCCCGCGTGACCCCGGTGCCGGCGGAGCAGGCGATGGCCGCGGCATTTGCCTCCTTTGTTTCAGCTCACGCCGACTGTCTCTGGCGAACGTGCGTGCCCGGGCATTTGACGGCGTCAGCCTGGATCGTGGATGCCGGCAGGATGCGCACGCTGCTGACGCATCACCGCAAACTCGACCGCTGGCTCCAGTTGGGCGGACACGTTGACGGCGATCCCGATTTGGCGGCGTCCGCGCTGCGCGAGGGACAGGAAGAGTCGGGGCTCACGCGACTAAAACTGATTTCCGGGGAAATCTTCGATCTGGATCGGCACCTGATTCCGGCCCGCGGCAGCGAGCCCGAGCACTGGCACTACGACGTGCGCTTCCTGATCGAGGCGGATCCCGCGGAGCCGCTCGTGATCACGAGCGAGTCCAAGGATCTCGCGTGGGTCGAGCTGGCCAAAGTGGCCGAGCTCAATTCCGAGGAATCGCTGCTGCGAATGGTGCGGAAGACGGGGATTCTGGAAAGGTAGGGCGCGGACTCCGTCCGCGCCGCGGCGGGCAGCGGCCAGAAAGCCGAGGCCCTCGCAGC
>JBEHWZ010000026.1:0-5159 GCA_048498955.1 Verrucomicrobiota bacterium
GAAATACTCCGCTCACCGCCGCGGCGCGGACGGAGTCCGCGCCCTACCTTATTCCTTCACTTCCACCTCGACCGGCTGCTCCTCGCCGTCGCCGGCGGTTTCTTCCTCGTCGTCATCGAGCAGGCTCGGCTCGTCGCTGCGCTTGGCCAGCCACTCCATCACGCCGGAAAACAGTCCGGTGAACATCAGGTCGCCGAACAGCGTGTTGCGGAAAAAGAGAATCGTGGGCGGATACTCGGGGTGGCCCACGGTCAGCGCCTGCCACCAGCCGGCGAGCGTCTTGGCGTAGAAGGCGTCGTACCACCACGCCTGGGTGTTGGTCACGAAATAGAAGATCAGCGCGCCGATCAGCGAACCGTTCAGCAGCCAGAGCCAGGATTTTTTCCGTTTCACCAAGGCGCCCAGTCCCAGTGCCGCCGCAAAACAAAACGCGCGCGCGACATAGGCGCCGATTTCCATCGGGTAGTGATATTCGCGGGCGTAGAACCAATTCACATAGAGATCGGTCAGGCACAGGCCGGCGAAAGGCAGCCACCAGTAGCGGCGGTCGCGGAAATAAACCGCCCCGCAAAATGCCACCGCCATCATCGGCGAGAAGTTCGCCCAGTTCATGTCCATCGTGGGAAGCACCCGGAAAACGAGGGCCAGGACGATGAGGACGATGGCGGCGAGGCGCATGGGGTGAGCTAAAAATTGTGATCCCGGGGATGCAAGCGCGGCCTGTAGCGACGGTCTGCGTCCGCCGGCGGCGCTCATAGAGCGCCGCTACAGAGGTGCGGCTCAGCTTTCCGCTTCGCGGGCCATTAGCCAGAGGAGATCCGATAAACGGTTGACGTACCGCAGCAGCACCGGGCGCAGCACGCGGCCGTGCGCGGCGAGGCCGACGAGCCGGCGTTCCGCGCGGCGGGCGGCGGTGCGGGCAACGTCGAGCGCGGCGGCGTGGGGATTTGCGCCGGGCGTCGCCCAGCCGTCGAGTTTCAGGCCGCACGCTTCCAAGGCGGCCAGCGCGTTGTCGAGACGTGTCAGCTCGTCGTCACCAATCTTGGCGAAATTGGAACCGGCGTAGCGCACGATATCCGTCTGCGCGCACGAGACTTCGCCCATCAGGGCCACGAGGTCGCGCTGGATTTGCTCCAGGCCCGGATGATCGAGCCCGGGCGGACGGCTGGCCTTGGCCACGCCGAGCGCGGCGTTCAATTCATCGAGGGCGCCGACTGCCTCCACCTGAGGATGATCCTTCGGCACGCGCTGGCCGTAGAGCAGGCTGGTTGTGCCGTCATCGCCGGTGCGGGTCGCGATGGAATGACGGCTGCCGGCCATGGTTAGATTTTCTTCCCGGCCTCGCGCGTCTGTTTTTTCAGCGCCTTCAGTTCCGGATCGATCGCGGCCAGCACGGATTTTTCCATGCGGTCGATGAAGAGGATGCCGTTGAGATGATCGGCCTCGTGCTGCACGCAGCGGGCGAGGAGGCCGTTGCAGCGCAGCGTGTGTTTCACGCCGGCGGCGTCCTGGAATTTTACCGTGATCTCGTCGGGACGAATCACGTCGCCGCGAATTTCCGGGAACGAAAGACAGCCTTCCTCGTACGAGTCCGTGGGCTCCGGCACCACGGTGATTTCCGGATTTACGATCGTCAGCGGCATGAAGAGATCGAGCGGCGGGCGGATGCCGTCGTATTCCCAGGCAAATTCGCTTTCGGTCTGCCGCAGGTCCACGACGCAAAGTTGGAGGGCCTGGCCGATCTGTTGTGCCGCCAGGCCGATGCCGTGGGCCGCGTGCATGGTCTCCACCATGTCCTTGGCAAGCTGCGCCAGCGCCGGATCAAAGGTGTCTACGCGCGCGCCTTTTTTGCGGAGAATCGGATTATTGAAGTGAACAATCTGCAAGAGCATAGGTCTGGATACCTGCGCAGGGTATTTGTGCACGCGAGCGTGCGGCAAATACATTTGTTCCCGGGCGCCCCTCCGTTATGCCTTCCTCCATGTCAACGACGGCCTCGAATTCGGGCGTCCGTTCCACCTTCTGGCAGCTCTGGCTGGGCCTGGGTATCGGGCTGCTGATCGTAGCCTGGCTGATGCCGGTCAACGTGAAGTCGCTGAACACCGCGCTCCTGCGCGAGGCCGGACGCGACACACCGACCGTGGCGACTTTCGGCCGGGAATTGCTCGACCTCGACAAACCCGGCCCGGCCGCGCTTGCACTGGCCGCGGCGCGCAAGGTCGGCGATCCCAAGGCGGCCGAGTTGGCCGCCGCTTATGAAAACTACGCGCACAACCACCGCGATGTGATGCCGTGGGGTGGGTGGGATGTCGCGCTCGAGCCGGTGCTCAACACGCGCAATGCCGCGTCCTCCGCTGAGTCGCAGCCCGTGCTCAATTTCATGGTGACGCAGCAGGCGCGCGACAACCTGCGGCACTACCTCTCGGTTTCCCGTCTGCCCGGCGTGCAGACGCTGCTCAAGACCGGCGAGTTGACCACGACGCAGCGCTTCGTGCCGGCGACCCGCCCGGGTGGCCAGCCGCTCGACGCGGTGATCCTGCTCTCCGCTTATCTTTGGCAAACCGAGCATCTCTCCGCCGGCCTGCAGCGCGACGTGCGTGCGCTCGCCGAGGCCGCCGTGTCCAGCGGCAACATGGGCGAGCTCGAGGATTTCTATCTCGATATCCTCACCCTTGGCAAACGGCTCAACTGGATCCAGCTTTCCGAATTGCTCCGTACCACCGGCAATCTTGCCACGGTCGGCCAGTTTGCGCACCTCTCGCGTGTCGCACCCGAGCACCTGCCGGTCATCTACACGTCGGCGTTGCTTACCAAGTCGGCCGACGGCGTGGCCAACTACCTGATCGCGTTCGGCCAGCCGGGCGCGGAAAACCTGCAGACCGCGCTCTCGTACGGCGAAGGTGCGGTGAAGCAGCTGGTGCAACGCCAGGCGCCGGTGTCGAAATCCTCCAACCTCGACTTCGAATTCGGTGCGGGCTTTGCGCTGCGGCATCCGGAGGTGGCGCTGATGCTCAAGTACGCCGCTTTTCTCGGCGGCATCTTCCTCGTGCTGCGCGGCCTCGACCTGCGGCTGTTTTCCACCGTTGAGCACACGCTGCGCAGCGCGTTTCCGCGCATGGGCAGCGGGGTCATCGCGGCGATCCTCACGTTTATTTTCTTCGTTTTCTCCGAACCTTTCCTGCTCAAGGCGGCTCCAATCTCGGAATACCGCATCAAGCTCGCCGTGCCGGTGATCAGCGCCGTCGAGGCCGCGGTCCCGGCCACTCCTTCAACCACACCCGATATGAACATCTCCACCATCCTCTCGATCACGACCTTCGCGGTCCTGCAGCTGGCCATGTACTTCATCTGCCTGGCGAAAATCTCCGACGTGTCGCGCCAGTCGCTGCCGGCCGCGACGAAGCTGAAGCTGATGGAAAACGAGGAGAACCTCTTCGACGGCGGCCTCTACATCGGCATCGCCGGCACCGCCACCGCGCTCGTGCTACAGGTGCTCGGCCTGATCGACGCCAACCTGCTCGCGGCTTATTCCTCCAATCTCTTCGGCATCGTGTGCGTGGCCCTCGTGAAGATCCGCCACGTTCGTCCCTACAAGCGCCAGCTGATCGTCGAGATCAACCAGGTCACCGCCATCGTCGCCTGAGGCTTCCGCCGCCATGAACAAGACACTGCTCCTGATAATGTGCGACTTCATGTTGCTCAATCTCCTGGCGCTCACGCGCTGGGAGAAGGCGGAGCCGACGCACACCCAGCTGGAGACGGCGGCCCCGCGCTCCGCGGCCAACGCCCCGGCGGTCAACGCCGACATGGTCGAGCTGATGCGCGTCTCGCTCGAGGACGAGAAGGCCGCGCGCGAACAGCTCGCGTCCCAGCTCGCCTCCACCCAAGGCAACCTTTCCGATCGCGAAAAGAACCTCGCCGCGCTCCAGCAACAGAAGGGTCAGCTCGAGAACTCCCTCGCCGCCACCCAGAACAGCGCGAAGGAACTGGAGAAGCGCTACACCGCCGCGACCTCCGACGCCTTCATGTCGAAGGAGCAGCTCGCCAAGCTCCAGCGTGAGCTCGAGGAGAAGCGTGCCGAAGCCGAGCGCCAGGCAGCCGAACTCGCTCGCGCCGAGCGTCAGAACACCGAAGCGCGGCAGCGTATCGAGAATCTCAATGTCGCGGTGCGCGTCGCCGAGCAGGAGAAGAATCTCCTCAGCCAGAACCTCACCGAAGCCAAACAGCAGGTCGAGGTCGAGCGCCTCGAGCGTGCCAAGGTGCAGGAGCAGACGACCCAGCTCGCGCAGGGCGTCGGCCAGCTCGCCGAGAAATCCGGCCAGCTCACGCAGGAGATCCGCGACAACCGCCCGGTGAACCCGAACCAGATCTTCAGCGAGTTTCTCACTAATCGCGTCCAGACGACGGTCGCGACCCGCAAGCCCGGCCTCTTCAGCCCGAACGTGAAGGACAAGCAGACCCAGACCGTGCTCGTGAGCGACGGCAACCAGGTCTACGCGCTGCTGCACCTGAGCGACACGCCGTTCACCCTCACGGAAGTCCCGACCGACTACGACCAGGTCAACGTTCGCCTGACCCACGGTTCCGCCAGCGTGCCGGTGGCGCAGCTGCAATTCCTGCAGCTCGACCCGCGCCTGCTCGTGGTGCCGGTCGACGAAGCGACGGCAACCGCCCTCGGCACCAAGATCTACCGGCTGGCGAAAGAGCCCTTCAAGTTTCCGAACGCCGTGCTCGTGCGCGCCGACGACGGCAAGTACGGCGACACGCCGTTTCGCATCGACCAGAGCAACCCGAGTTACGTGAAGCTCGACAACCGGATCGTGACGCGCCTCTTCGGCGACATCGCACCGAAGCGCGGTGATCTTGTTTTCAGCCAGACCGGTGACTTGATCGGCATCATGGTCAACAGCGACTTTTGCGCCGTGCTCGGCAATTTCGCGCCGAGCTACACATTGACGACGGGCAACAATCCCACGCCCAAGACGACGGGGATTCTCACGGACGTGCAAAACCGCTGGAGCCGGCTGCCGCTCAAGCTGCAGTGATGCGCCTATGGCGCACCACTGAACGTCCAACGTTGAACATCGAACGCTGAACGCCGAAGTGTGCTGTAGCGGCGCTCGATGAGCGCCGTGTCTTGGAATCGGCGGTCGCAGACC